>JAFWVX010000039.1 GCA_017523785.1 Lachnospiraceae bacterium | reverse complement strand
TCACTTCACGGGCTCGTATAACTCGCCCCTACATCACTTCACTGGCTCGTATAACTCGCCCATACATCACTTCGCGGGCTCGTATAACTTGCCCATACAGTATTACTTCATTGAAGGCATTTCTGATTTTGACTCTTCTGTCTTCAAGTAATCTCTTGCGAATATTCCAAACATTGGTGCGATAAGTGAAGTTGGGAACATTCTAATAGTTCTATTGAGTTTTGTCACAGTATCATTATATACAAGTCTACTTTGACGAACTTTTGCCTCATAATCATTTAATGAATTCATCAAGTTCTGATAATTGGTATTTGACTTAAGGTCTGGATAAGCCTCCGCAACAGCCATAATTTTTCCAACTGCCTCAGTGATTATATTCTCTTGAGCATCTACCTCTGAAGCCTTACTGTGGCTACCAATGCTAGTTCTCATCTTGATTACATCAGAAAGTGTCTTATACTCGTGTTCGTTATACCCTTTCACCAAATCAAGAAGTCCAGTGAGTGCATCAAATCTTGAAGTTAAGTTTACACCGATTTGACTCATCGCATTGTTTACATTCTCATCAAGCGATACAAGCATTCTCTGAATGCCGATAAACCAAAAAACAAATAGTGCTAATAAAGCAATTAATACTATTACTATAATCATATTTTTATCCTCCTAATATTTATATTAATTTGTTGATGTTCTAACTATATCTGCATTTTCATTTTCTCTGTCGTAAGTTATCCTATATTTTATAGTCTTTGTTGAACCTGACTTTGGCTTGATAGTTCCACTTATATTTATTTGTATTGATTTCTTTTTAACAGTTCCAAGTGTCGCACTTGTAAATGTTACTGCCTTAGGGAATGTCACGTATTCATCTACTACACCATTCACATCATCGAACCATGCATCCATCAATTCATCAATACATCCATTCATAGCATCTGTCTCTTCAGAAGTTTCACCTACCATTATTGGTTTAAGTAGAGTTACTGAACAGTCATACTCTTCACCCTCTATAGTGTCTACAACTTTTTCTGTTTTATATATTTTTATCTCGCCAGACTTTAATGTAGTTGTGTTATTCTTTGTAGTTGGTGTAACTATTCCTGCTCCTGGTCCTATAACTTCTGCAGTATTATTGTTTCCTGATATGTCAATTGCATTTGCAAAAGGTGGGTCTGTCGAAATTACCACTGCTGCTGCAGTTGTCTGTGGCTCATATATAGGAGTTAAAGCTGCAGCTGGTGCAACTGTTGCCGGCACTGTCTGTTGAACTTGAGTTTGCTGAACCTGAGTCTGCTTTGTCTCTACAGGCTTTGCTGTTGTCTCAACTTCAGTTGCAAGTCTTAACTCGCCATTTCCATTTGCTATATACTCTTTACTCTCTATAGTAATTATTTCTTTGTTTGTTGAGTCAGTATAGAGTATGCCATTTCTATCGAAATAATATTTCTTTCCATTTATCTCTCTAATCTTATCTATGACCAAGTCGCCAAGACTTCCGAAGTAGCCATAGTTTCCATCATTGTCGATGATTGCCCATCTATCTTTTACCTTGTGACCTTTATCATCCACATAGTAAAGTTTATCGCCTACTTCAACTAGAGAATTAATTATGACCTGTCCTGACATGACATAGGTCTCTACTCCATCTCTAATTTCAAATCGACCTGCTTGAAGTTTCTGTTTCTTTTTATAAGAAAAAAAGTTAATGCCAGCCACTGCAACTAGCACAACTATCACTGCCACTAATATTATTGGCAAAATTTTATTGCTTTTCTTGTTATCCATAATACGCTCCTCTTATTTATTCTACATTATACATTATATCACAAGGTTTGTTTTTTTTCATCTTATATTGTATAATGAAAATATGAAGAAAATAGCACTAACTGGCGGGGGCACTGCAGGACATATAACCCCAAATCTTGCACTAATCCCCGAGCTCAAAAAAAGAGGTTTCGACATAATTTACATAGGTAGTTCAAGTGGTATGGATAGAGAAATCATTGAAAAACGAAACATACCTTTTTTTGGTGTAACTGCCGACAAATTAAGAAGATATATAGATTTCAAAAACTTTTTTATGCCTGCAAATGTCGTGAAGGGAATTGGCGAGGCAATAAAGATATTAAAAGAAAATAAAGTAAATATTATTTTTTCAAAAGGCGGCTATGTGGCAGTGCCTGTAGTAATAGCGGCAGCAAGACTTAGAATTCCAGTAATCTCTCACGAGGCAGACTTTACTCCAGGTCTTGCAAACAAAATAGCAACTCCACTCTCGAAAAAAATCTGTTGCAACTTTGAAGAGACTTTAAAACAACTTGGAAAAAAGGGTGTCTTCACTGGTTGCCCTATAAGAAAAGAATTATTAGCTGGAAATAAAAAGAAAGGTTTAGAATTTTTGGATTTTAAAGATGATAAACCAATTCTCTTTGTTACTGGCGGAAGTCTTGGTTCAAAATATATAAATGACTTGATTAGAAATAATATTGATGAAATATTAAAAGAATTTAATATTGTCCACTCTTGCGGAAAGGGCAAACTTGACGACAAAATAAAACTTGAGGGCTATAGACAGTTTGAATTGCTAACTACTGATTTACCCGATGTCTTTGCTGCATCTGATTTGGTTGTGAGTCGTGCCGGTGCAAATGTAATATTTGAATTGCTTGCTCTCAAAAAGCCAAATCTCTTGATTCCTCTATCAACAAGGGCTTCAAGAGGCGACCAAATATTAAATGCAAATAGTTTTATGAAAAAAAATTACTCAGTAGTTTTGCTCGAAGAAGATCAAGACAAAAGCCCTGAGTTATTTTTCAAAAAGTTAAATGAATTGAAAACTAGAAAAGACGAAATGATTGCGTCTATGAAAAACTCTACTGAGATAAATGCTATAAGCAATATCTGCGACTTAATTGAAGAAACAATCTAATATTTATCCACATATATTCTCTATAACTTTTAATCCATAATGTGGTGTAGGTAGACATACTACACCAAGTTTCATTAATTCTTCTATCGCTTCCTGATTTCTAGTATTTGACATGAATGCCAGTAAGAATATTGGTTTCATTTTATCTTTTAATCTATCTCTCACTAGCTTAATTGCATTTATCATATAATATATACATGGGTCATCAATCTGATAGAGCAATGTATATCCTATAAGAACTAAATCAATACTTTCTTCATTCATTATAATCTCAAGTGCATCTGCAAATTTTTCACTGTCATAAGAAAGAGTCACTGTCATATCAAGTGGATTTGAAATACTTGCATACGATGGCAATTTTTCTTTTAGGTATCCTGTAACCTTTTCTGAAAACTCAGGGAAATTCAAACAAAAATCATCTGCAACTTCACCAACAAGTGCTGCCTCACCACCAGATAGATTGATAGATGCGACATTTTTACCCTTTGGAAGTTTATCATAATAAGAAATTGTTATTAATGTATAAATGAATTCCTCCAAGTCCTTACATCTAATTACATCATATTTTTTTAGCATAGAATTAAAATATGCATCATCAAACTTCTCAACACTGCCCGTGTGATTCTTAACAAGAACTTTAGTAATCTCATTAGAGCCTGACTTGATTAAAGTCACTCTTTTTTTCTTTTCATATGCATATGCGAGTGCCTTTTCAAATCCTTCAATATCTTTTATTCCATCAATATAAAGTCCTATTGTCTTTGTATCTTTGTCGTCAGCAAGATAATAAATTAAATCACTCATATTAACTAAAGTAGAATTGCCGCATGATATATTGTAAGAAAACTTTGTATATTGGTTGTCGTTTAATGAAAGGGCAATCATTCCACTTTGTGAAATAATTCCGATATTGCCTTTTCTATCTCTCTTTTCAGATAAGAATGCTAGTGCATTGATGCCATTCGCAAAATTAGAAAAGCCTGCACAGTTTGGACCAAGTATTGCTATGTCAAGTTCTTTTGCAGTTTCTACGAATTTCTTTTCAAGTTCTATATCTTCTTTTATGCCTGTCTCAGAAAATCCACTCGCAAAAACTATAGCTGCCTTTACCCCTTTACTCTTTCCCTCTTTAAGTAAATCTATGACAGTATGTTTGTTAGTTGCTATTATAAGTAAGTCAATATCGACTGGCACATTAGATATACAGTCATAGCATTTTTCACCAAAGAGTGTATCTCTTTTTGGATTTACATAGTAGACTCTATTTTTCACATCCATATATGCAGATAAGTTTTTACAAACTGCTCCGCCAAAACTCTCTGAGTCATTTGCACCTACCACTGCTATCGTCTTAGGATTAAATAAATAATTCAAATCCATTTCTTATTCCCCTTCATTATAAATTTCAATTTTTTGATTGTACTTTTCTTCTATCTTAAATTTAACTTTTATAGAATCAATTATAGTTTCTTCATCAAATAACTTGCTATCAACTATATACTTTTTTAATAATCTCAGATTTTTATTTTTATCATTTGAACTTTGTGATTTATAAATTTTTGCATCATCACTTATAAACTTTTCATACTTGTCTAAAAATTTATCATTTAACACGAGAACATCGTCAGGTCTATTGATTGTAGGATTTAATACTTCATCACTCTCTGAATCAATTTTTATTATGCAGCCAGACTCTCCACCTCTCATCTGCGAACCATAGAAAGGATAAAAAGATACTGCATATTGTTTTTTATTTGCTGCGATTAAAAGTATCTCGCCTATGGTGAGTGCACCTTCTCCACCTATTCCTATTATAAATATCTCTCTCTTCATCTAAGAAACAAACTCCTTAATTTTATAAATCTTACTAATACTATCATTAATCATTTCTGCCGCCTTTTGTGCTGTAACCCTATAATTCGTAGGACAAGGTGACAAGAGTTCCACAAGATTAAAGCCACCAGTTGTCATATATTTTGTAAATGCCTTATCTAAACATTTTTTAGCATTGTCTATGTTTTCCTTATCAGTTAAAGCGGCTCTCGCGAGATATGATATTTCAAAACCATTTAATAAGTTTTCGATTAAAAAGCCTTTATACTCATTGCTGTTTTGAGTGTCTATATAGGTCGGTGTTATCTGCCCACCAGTCATTGAATATAGTCCGTTATTTATAACTATAACTAGGGCATCGTCATTTCTTCTCGCTGCATGTACCATCTCTTCCATACCTATAGAGTAAGCAGCGCCATCGCCCATATAAGAGATAACCACATTGTCTTTTCTCATGGTTTTATAGCCCTTAGTGACATCAAGTACTCTACCGTGTGCACACATCACTGAATCATATGCTACAAAGTCTATAAGAAGTGAGCAGCAGGCAACATCAAGAGCGAGCATAGTTTTTTCTTTTATATTTTTTTGCTTAATAATGTCGTCAATCAACATCATAGCTGTTCTATGACCACAGCCAGGGCAGAGCATATCATACATTTTATTTTACTTCCTTTACATAGTTTAATACATCAATAACTGTAGGACAGGTTGACATACTATTTATAGAGTGATATTCATATTTAAATCTTGTGTGATACTCTACATCTTTTCTCATCTGCTTAAGAATATTCATCTCAACTACAATTATCTTTTTACAATTCTTTAAATTTTCGAAAGCATTTTTTGGAAATGGATAGAGGGTAATTGGTGTAATAAGTCCAACTTTCATTCCTTCTGCTCTCGCCTCTTTCACTACTTCTTTACACACTCGACTACAGATAGAGTATGCAACTAAGATTATCTCTGCATCGCTAATCTCATACTCTTCATATCTCATTTCATTTTCTTCTATCTCTTGATATTTTTTTTCAAGTGTATCATTATAATTTTTATCGTGATAATAAATATTTTGAATTAGTTTTGGTTTGTCACCTTTGTTGCCTTTTAATGTCCAGTCTTGTTTATCTATGTCATTTTTTATAGCATCAGGCACTTCAACACTTTCTCTTATATGAGCAATGTCGCTATCATATGTAACGATGACTGGATTTCTATATTTTTCTGCTAACTCAAATGCAAGCTTTGGCATCTTAATACAATCTTTTATACTGTTGCAAGATAAAACTATAGAATTGTAGTCACCGTTTCCTCCGCCCTTAGTCATTTGATTGTAGTCGCCCTGACTTCTTGGTATGTCGCCAAGTCCTGCGCCCTCTCTCATGACATTTAAGATGACACAAGGTACAAAATCTGCTGCCATATATGAGATTGCTTCTTGCATAAGAGAAAAACCGCAACCAGAAGTTGCTGTGAGTGCTCTTGCTCCTGCGATACTTGCACCCATTAGCATGTTGACTGCAGAAATTTCTGAGCTTGCATTTACAAACTCTACACCATATTCTACAGCATTCATTTCAAAAAACTCATATACATCTGTTGACGGAGTTATAGGATATCCAGCAAAAAAATTCACTCCTGCTGCAAGAGCTCCATATGCAAATGCTTCATTTCCATTTAGTATTTTCTTCATTTGCCAAGCCTCCCTTTCAACCCTATAAGGGTATTGACAAAAATATGACAATATGTTAATATGTTCAAAATTAGTTCAATTATAAAATATTTGAACAAATATGTCAATAGGAGAATTTTTAAAATTATGAAGAATCTAAGTAAAAACATCAAAAATTTGCAACTATCTATTATGATAGTGCCTTTTGCTATCATCTTATCTCTATGCTTCTTCTTTTTCACATTTCCAGATGAGACCAATGCATTTTTTACTGCTATCAACCCATTTTTTAGAGACAAGATGTCAATAGTCTACCTTGTAGTTAATCTATTCGTGTTCGTTATGTCAATATATTTCGCCTTCTCAAAATAT
Organism: Lachnospiraceae bacterium; assembly: GCA_017523785.1. Classification (GTDB taxonomy): domain Bacteria; phylum Bacillota; class Clostridia; order Lachnospirales; family Lachnospiraceae; genus UBA3633. The sequence goes on along the minus strand of JAFWVX010000039.1, from coordinate 10,443 downwards.
GGAAAAATAAGGCTTGGCGGAAAGAACGAAAAGCCTCAATTTTCATTTTGGGAATATGGTGCTATGATGTTCTGTGCTGGTGTATCAGGTGATATAATTTATTATTCTTACACAGAATGGATATATTATGTAAATGAACCTTTTATTCAAAGTTTTGATAATCCAAACAACCTATTTGTAAACTCATACAATATGGCACAAGCTCATTCGTTTTTCTTCTGGTCAAACTACTGGCTCTATCTTGTGCTTGCAGTATGTTTCGGGTTTATGATGCATGTTAGAAAAAAATCAAAGCATAGATTCAGCGAGGCACTTCGTCCACTCTTTAAAGATAAGATAGATGGAATTTTGGGAAAGGTTGTAGATATTTTTTCTGTCATCGCAATCATATCTGCAGTTACTTGTTCGCTCTGCTTCTCACCGCCTATCATAACTAACTGTCTTCATAGATTATTTAATGTGCCTGACACAAATATGACAACCATATTAGTTCTCGCTATCATATTTGTAATTTATAGTTTATCTCTTTATAAGGGATTAAAAGGAATAGAAAAACTATCAAGTATCTGTGTGACAATATTCTTTATCTTCTTAGGATATGTGTTAATATTTGGTGGCGAAACTCGCTTCATACTTGAAAGTTCTTTCCAACAGCTCGGAGTATTTGTTGATAATATTGTTCCACTATTTACTTATATAGATCCTACAAGAAAACTAACCTTCGCTCAAGATTATAATGTGTTCTACGATGCATTTTGGATTACTTGGGCTATCACTGTTCCATTCTTCATCGGTATCATCAGCAAGGGAAGAACTATAAAGCAAACTATACTTGAAGGCTATCTATTTGCAGTTCCTGGCACCCTTGTAAGTTTCTTCATAATACCAAACCATGCAATAGGAAAACAGTTATCAGGTGCAGTTGACTTACTCGGTCAATATCAGCAAACTCACAAGATGTACGATGTAGTTGGAAGTGCAATCAGTTCATTGCCACTCGCACCTATCGCATTATTCTTAATATCTGTATCAATGATAGTGTTCTGCTCTACAAGTTATGACTCTCTCTCTTACACTTGCTCGCACTATTCATATAAAAATCTTACAAGTAATCAGGCACCAGGAAAGGGTGTAAAGCAGTTGTGGGCAACACTACTCATCTTACTACCTATAGCAATCACTTATTCAAATGCAAGTTATAACAACATTAAAAACATAGCAGTGATTGCAGGTTTCCCGGGAGCCATACTCATAGTTCTAGTAATAGTTGCAGCGATAAAAGATTTTAATCTATATCTAAAAGAAAACAAAATAAAATAAATTAAAAAAGAGGTCTAACAATAGTTAAACCTCTTTTTTATTATTCACTTATGTCCATCATCGCAATTTTTTTAGATTTCCTATCATATACAAATCTGAACTTTCTCTTTTCTGTCAATCCCTTTCTTGGATTTAATTTTCCATGTGTTAAGATTACCATTCTATTGCTATTAAGATTTCTCTGCTCCACTACATTAAACACTATAGACTTCGGCAACTCTCTACTACCCTGTGCAACCTTTATTAATGAGTCTCTAAAATCTTCTGTGCAGGCATCAAATGCTTCATTTATCCACCTTATTTCTCTCTCATCTGCCCCATCCATCACAGGAATATAAAAAGTTATATTACATTTAAGATCTCCCTTAGTCGCAGTAGCCTTCTCCTGTCTAAGATTTTTTATATAGAGTTCATATTTCTTATCAGGGTCTACCCCTTTTATCTCACCAGAAATATTTGACTTCATAGTAGATGCGGCTATAGTTTCTGACGCACCAGGAAATTCATAATACACATGGGTCTCTCTTGTAACTGCCACTCCTTCGCCCATTTGCAAAAACACTCTTCCATCCTCATCTACAAATGCACCATCAGGAGTCTCTTGACTCTTTAGCATTGCACCATCAGAACCTACATAGTATTCGCCGTCTATCCAAGAATTAACTACAAGTCTTCCATCTATATCAAAATAATATTTTTGTTCCTCACCATTTTCATCTGTCTCAGTAACCCAATCATCTACCACAGGGTCTCCCTCTTCGTCAAATGCATAAAAATACCCATCTCTCTTTATCCACTTGTCTTTCAAATCCAAAACAGGTTGTGATGTCTCTTCTATCGTACTCTCTTCAGTTGGAGTGAGTATAAGTTCACTATGAATTGCAGAATTCTCTAACTCTTTTTTAAGCTTATAGTCAGAAATCATTTTCTTCATTATAGGTAATAAGAATGTGAAGAAAACTATCAACAACATACAGAGGACTATCATTGAAGACATAACTAAGGTCAGTTTAGAATTATTTATCTTGCTATTCTTGACCCCTCTTCTCTTTTCTTCTTTTCTATATACTTCAAGGACATCAAGAGCCTTCTCACCTCTTAGTACTTTTTGTAACGATTTTATATTTCCATCAACATCAAGAGGAATACCACAGTAGGCACAGTAGACTGCATCCTCATCATTCATTTTCCCGCAAGTGTCGCATTCTTTATTCTCTTTGACATTTAAATCTTTGGTAGCCAAAAACTGCTCGCAACTACACGAACCTCGCTCTAATTCCAATCCACAATATTTACAATAAATCTTTTTCATAACAATATTATACTTCCTAAATGTGTTCAAAATATGTCTATTGCTGCTTTGCCTTATACGCCGCTACCTGCTCAGGAGTTGGTGCAATATACACATCTTTCCACTTATACTTTTTGTGATATCTATACATCGTATATCCATAAGAGTTCATAATTACCCAACCTATGATAGTTCCCCATGCAACTGAGTCAAATTTCAAAATATCTATAAACTGATATACAACCCAAATTTTAATCACTAAATTAATGAGCGAACTATAGAGAGTCAAACTCATATTTCCCATACCTCTAAAGAAGCACTGAAGTGTGTTGACAAATCCAACCAAGAAATATCCAAATGCCATGATGTGAAGGTATCCATTTCCAAGTGCTATAACTTCATAACTTCCTCTAGGACTAAGTGCTACCATTATATCATATTTGAAGAAGAAGAGAATTGAGAAAATTATTGCAGCGAATCCCATCTCAAGAACTGCTCCCTTCTTAAATATCTCATATATTAAATCATCTCTCTTCGCACCTCTACACTGTGCAACATAGGTCATGATTCCGAGTCCTATGTTTTGAGCAGGCAGGATTGCAAAATTATCTATCCTATTTATTATACCATTTGCTGCAACTGCCGCAACACCTAAGGTATTAACTTTTGCAAGTATCAAAGTTTTTCCAAGAGGTGGCACTGCCTGTTGAATTGCAGTTATGATTCCATCTTTAAATGTTCTAATAAGAAGTCTTCTCTTTACAACCATATCACTAAGTCCAAGTCTTAGTTCTTTAACTGAAAGCTGCACATATGTGTAAGTTATGAGACAGGTAGTAATCTGAGCAAGCACTGTCGCAATTGAAGCACCTGCTACTCCCCACCTAAATATAACTACAAATATCAAATCAAGTATTGTATTTATGACTGCAGAGAGTGCTAAGAAAAAAGTTGGAACCTTGCTGTTGCCCATCGCTTTAAGTGCATTTGCAAATACATTATACACAAACACAAATGGTAGACCTATGCAGGCAATTCTCAAATACAAAATTGCATCGGGAACTATTTCAAGAGGCACCTGCATAATGCTAAATAATTCATCAGCAAAACTTGCTATAAGAAGACTCACTGATATTGCGAAAATTGATCCAGCGATAAATACAGTAGAGACTTCTAGTTTAACACCAATCATATCTTTGGCACCGTAGTATTCACTAACTATTACAGATGCACCCATACAGAGTCCGTAAAAAAACATAAGTGTAAGTGAACTTATCTGTCCTGCATTTGATACAGCACCAAGTCCAACCTCACCTACAAACTTAGATATGACAAGTGCATCCACCAAATCATATGACAACAAAACTATGTTTCCTATGATAAGTGGAACTGCATACCAAAAAAGTTTTTGGATAATATTATCTTTTTCTATAGTCTCATACTTCATCTCATTAACAAAAAATCGCTCGTGTTGCCACGAACGATATTATATCACATATTGCTATTTTATTTAAGCATGGCAAGTATTGCTTCTTTTGAATTAGGTCCTACGACCTTATTTACTACCTTTCCATCCTTAAATGCCACAACTGTAGGGATAGACATAACCTTATGCTCTCTCGCTAAATTCATGTTCTCATCCACATTTGCTAGACAAACTTTGATATCTGGGTTCTCTTCTGCGAGTTCTTTTACACTTGGCGCAAGTGCTGTGCAGGCGCCTCACCATGATGCCCAAAAATCAAGAATTACTGGCTTGTCTGATTTTAAAACTTCACTTTCATAATTTTCACTTGTTATTGTTATTTCCATATTCTCTCCTTATTGGTAAATGTTTTATTGCTTCTATTTTATCAATTAGTGCAATAATCTTAATCAACTCTCTTATCTCCAAAAAAGAACAAGGCAACTGTTCCAGGACCTGTGTGGCAACCAATTACTGTTCCTATATTATCTATCTCTATCTTACCTTTCAAGTTTGTAAACTTTTCTTCTATCATAGTTGCAAGTGCCTTTGCATCTTCATATGACTGCGAGCTGCTAATATAACATTTGCCGCTATAATTAGTTCCATCCGCAGCATGCTCAATCATCTTCTCGAGAGTTTTCTCCATAACATTTTTCTTGCCACGGATTTTTTCTCTAACTTGCAACTTTCCCTCGAAGTCTACGTTTAATAGCGGACAAATAGAAAGCATTTTACCAACGAAGCCTGCTGTCTTAGAAACTCTTCCACCTCTTATAAAACAAGTCAAGTCAGTTGTAAAAAACCAGTGATGAACATTCAATCTATTTTCCATTCCCCAGTTATAGAGTTCATCAATTGACATTCCCTCTTTCTTCTTTTCCGCCATAGCATCAACTAAAAGTCCGTAGCCACTAGATGCAGCGAGAGAATCTAAAACTAAAATTTTTCTATCAGGATACTTTGATGACAAAATTTCTTTCGCCATATTTGCAGAATTCATAACTCCTGAAATTCCTGAAGAAAGACATACATGCAAGATGTCATATCCATCTTTTAAATACTTTTCAAAAAACTCTTCAAAACTTTTTTCATTTACCTGAGAGGTTTTTACATTTGCACCCTCACCAACCTTTTTATAAAACTCATCAAAAGGAATTGATTTCCCTAAGTCATCAACATATTGTTTTCCATCTAACTCAAAAGTGAATGAAGCAAATGGCACTTCAATATTTTTAAAATGTTCTTCTGATAAATCTGCTGTTGAACAACAGGTGAGCATATACTTACTCATCATTCCTCCCGTATTGGCTCTTGCTTCTAATTAAAATTTCTTGTAGCCCACATTTCCAATTTATTTGTATCTATGTAGAGGTTAAACATAGCTCCACCAAAGTAGCCAAGTTCAATTACACCCCTTTGATTTCTCGCTTCCATCATCTCATCGGACCTAAGTTCAGTTAGTAAAAATAATCCATTCATTCTTGTCTCTTCAAAAAATTTTGTAATTGCATTTTGAAAATCTCTTTTTATAAATTCATTTATCGCATCGGCATTTGTCCCTGCAACAATTGGTCTTGGCATCGTCACCTTTACTTTATAACTTCTATCGTTATAATCTTTTCCTTCCATAGTGAATGTCACAGTTTCTCTACCTGCGAGTTTCACCTCTGCAAGAGATTCCGTCTCAAGCCAGTAACCCTTGGTGTCAAAATAATAATTTATGCCATCTATGTTTTTCCAAGTTGCCTTAAGGAACTCTCCATTTTCCTCATAGAGCCAGTTACCATAGCCATCATAAACCCAGCCGTCTGCAAAACTTGCAAAAGCCATGCCAAAAACGGCAATAGTAGCCAAAATTATAAGATGTTTAGTTTTTGCTGCTTCATTATTCATAATAAGTTGATTTTGCACTCGTGAAACTCGCAATTCATCTATTCTGTAGGGGACGACATGCTGTCGTCCCTCGGGCGGACATTATGTCCGCCCCTACACCACACATACATTCGTATGGGCTAGCCCGAATATACGACATATATCTTCTACCATTATTTTAATAGAAATTTAGCAAAAAATCAATTATAATTAATATACTTAAATAAATCTCATATAATAACATTTTGGAGCTATTATGATTAATGAAAAAATGCTCTCCCTTGGTCAAAAACGTTCAGCCATCCGCGAGCTTTTTGAGCAGGGAAAGATACTAAAGGAAAAATATGGCAAAGATAATGTTTTTGATTTCTCAATCGGAAATCCAAGCATTCCTTGCCCTGCGAAGATAAATGACATCATCAGAAATCTTTTGAATGGTTCATCTATAGAATTGCACGGCTACACTTCAGCACAAGGTGATAAAAAAGTTAGAGATGCGATTGCTTCTTATCTCAATAAAACCTATGATGTAAATACTGATGGTGATTTAATCTATCTCACATCTGGTGCTGCCGCAGGATTAAGTATCACACTAAAAGCAATCACTTCAGGAAGTGGCGATGACGAAGTTATAGTCTTCGCTCCATTTTTCCCAGAGTATAAAGTTTTCATAGATAATGCAAATGCAAAAACTATAGCTGTTAAACCTGATTATAAAACTTTTTATCCCGATTTAAATGATTTTAAAAATAAAATTACTAAAAACACAAGTGCAATAATTATCAACTCGCCAAATAATCCTACTGGTGTCTACTACAAAAAAGAAGTTTTAGAAAGCATCTGTAAAGTTCTTGAAGAGAAACAATATGAATTTGAACACCCTATATATATTATTTCTGACGAGCCATATAGAGAATTATTATATACTTATACCAAATATGATTTCATAACTAATTTTTATAAGAATTCTATAGTCACTTACTCTTTCTCTAAGTCATTGTCACTTCCAGGAGAAAGAATCGGATACATACTTGTAAATCCTAATTGCGAATCTGCAAACGAGGTATATGCATCAGTTTGTGGAGCGGGAAGGTCTCTTGGATATGTGTGTGCAAATAGTTTGTTTCAATACATGATACCAGAGTGTCTTGGACTTACATCAGACATAAGCATTTACCTAAATAATTCATACACTTTATATGAAGAGTTATCAAAAATCGGTTATGAAGTTGTGAAGCCTGATGGAGCATTTTATTTATTCGTGAAGGCACTTATTGATGACGACAATGAATTTTCAAAGAAGGCACTTGATTATAATTTGTTAATAGTGCCAAGTGAGAGTTTCGGCATAAGTGGCTATGTGAGAGTGGCAAGTTGTGTAACTGAAAAGCAGGTGCGAGATTCAATACCTAAATTTAAGGAGCTTTATAAATATTATATGTAAGTCATAACAATGGGGCTCGCGTAGCTCGCCCATACAAGTTTATGAGTAAACTATGCGAGCACTAATCGTAGGGGCGAGCACTGCGAGCCCGAAGGAGTAAAAATGGAAAATTTAAATGAAGCAAGAGAAAAAATTAATAAAATTGATGTAGAGATGGCCAAACTCTTTACAGAGCGAATGTCTTTATGTAAAGACATAGCCGAATTTAAAAAGGCCAACTCTTTACCAATTCTTGACTCAAGCCGCGAAGAAGCTGTCATAAACAATAATCTGAAACTTATAGATGACGAGTCTTTGAAACCATACTATGTCACCTATATCAAAAACTTCCTATCTATATCTAAAGATTACCAAAGGAGCCTTCTAACAGGTCTTAAGATTGCTTATAGTGGCATAGAAGGTGCTTATGGATATATCGCAGCAAAAAGAATGTATCCTAACTGCGAATTAATTTCAAATAACAATTTTGCAAAGACATTTAAGTCTGTGGAAGATGGCATAAATGACAGAGCAGTCCTCCCTATAGAAAACTCTTTTGCTGGTGATGTTGGCGAAGTTATGGACTTAATTTTTTCTGGTTCACTTTTTATAAATAGAATTTTTGATTTAGAAATAGAGCACAACCTTATGGTCAACCCTGGAGTTAATTTGTCAGATGTTAAAATTATAGTTTCCCACCCTCAAGCACTTGCACAGTGCTCAAAGTTTATAGAGGAATTTGATTTTAAAACTATAGAGGAAGTCAATACTGCTTTTGCAGCTAAAAGACTTAAGGAAACTAATGACAAAACTATGGCAGTCATAGCAAGTAAAGAAACTGCCGAAGCTTATGGTCTTACTATATTAAAAGAAAAAATAAATAATTCAGGCCTTAATACTACAAGATTTGCTTCATTTTCAAGAGTTATGTCTAACTATAAAGATGTTGGAGCATCAAAGAAAAACTTTATACTTGTCTTCACTGTTAAAAATGTTGCGGGTGCACTTGCTAAGTGTCTTGATATAATAGGTGCACATGGATTTAATATGAGAAACCTAAGAAGCAGACCTATGAAAGAACTAATGTGGACCTACTACTTCTTCTGCGAAATTGAAGGCGACATCGAATCAAATGATGCAAAAAATATGCTTGTAGCATTAAAAACATTTTGTGATAGATTAAAAATTGTAGGTAATTATGTGATATAACTTTTTGCCATATTAATTTTTATATATTTAATTCAAAATAAAAAAGAGGTGGATATAGATCATCCACCTCTTTTTTTTATTTTATTGATGTATCACTGGTATTGTTTGTGCAGCCGCATCTACAATATTTATTAATTCTCCTGTTGTAGGACTAAATGAATATACTTTTCCATCTCTTACGAGATCTCCAGTATATACAGTTCCTTGTAGCAATCCAATTTCTTGTAGATAATATGTGCGACCATTGTATTCAGTCATTCCTGTCTTCATGTAGCCTTCTTCATCAAAGATGTAGTAGTATATTCCGTCTAGTGCTGGTATAGCATAAACTCCATCTTTCAAGCCCTCGTGTGTTCCATCTGGGAAGGTTCTAATGTAGACCCACTTATTAACTTCTGGGATATAATACCAAGCTCCGTCATTATCAACTATATTCTTTATTTCCATTATAATCCTACCGCTGCCATCAAATATGTAAGTGATATTATTGATAGTGATTGGTCTTGTGCACATTGCTCCCATGTATGGTCCAGACTCCATGAAGTAATATTTTCCTGGTTCAGCATAACCTACTAATTCTATTTTATTAGTTTCTTGGTTAAGAGCATACATCTTAGTATCTTCAGTAGTAACCATAAATCCTGTAGCCATTCTAGCTTTATCGTTAAATGCATAGTAGTAATCGGTAAGCATATCTGAAATTCTATATACTCCGTTCTTCAATTGTATGCTAGAACCATCATCTACTAAAGCATACTTTGTATTTAAGTCTTTATCTTTTATTATAGCTTGAGCAATAGTGTCATCTACAGGAATCTTGTATCCCCAAGCATTTTCTTCAGGATAGTATACCCAAGCACCTACATTAGAAATTATTATAGAGTTCAGTATACTGTCAATTGCTCCAGGCAATCCACCTGCCCTAGGTAGTGTTCCACCACCTCCTCCACCACCACCACCGCCACTGCCACCGCCTCCGCCTCTGTAGCTTGGTGCTTCTTTTATCCATTGAGCAGTGAGGTAAATTGTATTATTAGATGCAATATTGTCATTATCAATAAGTGTTATCACTTGCCCGTCACTATAGTAGCTATCAGTATTATTTATTTTCCATCCTGCAAAATAGTATCTGCTCTTTTTAAATGCATTTTCTCTTAGTGCTGTTGGCATTCCTTCTATAATTTCTTGATTTGCCATCGAGCCGCCTCCTTCACCTGCATTGAAAATTATAGTGAATTTACCTCTTGTCTTATAGTATGCATATAAGTTGCGAACACTTGTGTCAGTATATAAACTGTTAGGATCTATCTTGTTAGCTCCTGTTGTGTCACCATCTGTAGTACTCCAATAGTTAAACATTGTTGTTTCGTGTGGTGTTGCTATAGGTGATACTATAGTTCCATTTGCATACTTAGGTTCACTTACCGTTCCCTTTGTATTGTATGGTGCATCATAGAATGCTATGAATGTCATATTAATATATCCGTCTGGCATTCTGTTGCCATTTTCAGGGTGAATGTTAAGTGTTACTGTTTGTTCGCTGTTCTTCCAGAGTGGATACAGAGTCATATCTTTTGTCTCTCTATAAACTGTATCCTTTGTGTAGTAATCTGTGCCATAATAGTATTTTCTATCCATTGGCTCAGGTATCTTCTTCATTGTGAACTTACCAGTGTATGTATATCCACTTCTTGTCTTATCTGCAAACCAACTTATATCTGATAACTTCTGGTCATAAAGCACTTCTACTTCTTTATTAGCATTATTTGTCTCTAAGTAAGGGTCTTGCACACTTGGATTATAGTTCTCATTTTTAGCAAGTGTTATCTTATATTTATTTCTTGCCCACATTGCATAGTA
>JAFWVX010000038.1 GCA_017523785.1 Lachnospiraceae bacterium | reverse complement strand
TTCTTACCAGTTCCTGCTGGAAGAACTACTGATCCTCTTATCTGTTGCTCTGCATATTTTGAATCACATCCTGTTCTAATATGAAGTTCTATTGTCTCATCAAATTTTGCAGTTGCATTTTTCTTAACTACAGAAATTGCTTCCTTAGCATCATAAGCTTTTTTTGGATCATATGCTTTTAATTTTGCATCATATTTCTTTGCTAACTTTTTCATCACTCAATCCTCCCTTACTCTTCTACAGTTACGCCCATAGAACGACAAGTTCCGGCTATCATTGACATAGCAGTTTCAAGTGATGCTGCATTTAAGTCTTTCATCTTAGTCTCAGCAATTTTCTGAAGATCTGCCTTTTTAATAGTTGCAACCTTAGTCTTATTTGGAACGCCTGATCCTGATTTAATCTTGCAAGCCTTCTTGATAAGAACTGCTGCAGGTGGTGTCTTTGTGATAAAAGTAAAACTCTTATCTGCAAAAACAGTGATAACTACAGGGATTATAACATCTCCCTCGTTAGCTGTTCTAGCATTGAACTCTTTAGTAAATGCAACAATGTTTACACCGTGTTGACCAAGTGCTGGTCCTACTGGTGGAGCTGGTGTTGCCTTTCCAGCTGGGATTTGAAGTTTAATGTAACCTTCAATCTTCTTTGCCATATTTTCCTCCTTTGGTATTAGCGGGTTGTTAACCCTCCCATTAATTTATATTCTAAAGGTAGTCATATCGTAGGGGCGGATATCATCCGCCCGCACAAGTTGCTTCCCTCACGAATCTAGATTTTCTTTATGTCTGCGAAACCTATCTCGAGTTTTCTCTCTCCACCCATGAAGTCAACTCCTACTGTTACACTCTTCTTTGATGGATTTACTGCAAGCACTTTTGCTATAGAATCTTTAAATGCACCACTTGTGATAATAACTGTATCATCCACATTTACTTCTATAACAACTTCTTTTACAACTTTTCCTTGTAGTGCTTCTAACTCTGCTTTTGATATAGGCACTGGTTTACTGTCTGGTCCTACAAATCCAGTAACACCTCTAGTATTTCTTATCACATACCAAGTGTCATCAGTCATAATCATATTGACAAGAACATAACCAGGGAAAAGTTTCTTCTCGTATTTTTTCTCTTTTCCGTTTTTAAGTTCAGTAACCATCTGTGTAGGAATACGAACTTCAAATATGAGTTCTTCCATTCCACGGTTTTTGATTGACTGCTCTATATCAAGTTTAACTTTATTTTCATAGCCAGAATAAGTATGCGCAACATACCACTCAGGCTTTCCTGATCTCTCTTCTGCCACGTAAAACCTCTCCTAATTATCTATTGAATAAAAATCCAAATCCTGATCCAATTAAAGAATCAAGAGCAAATATTATAGCTCCAATCACAACAGAGCAAATGAGTACAGTAACAGAGTCGTTTAATATCTGTTCATTTGATGGAAATATAATTTTCATCCACTCAGATTTTAAACCCTTAATAACTTTGCTTACAACACTATCTTTTTTATCTCTAACATCGCTCATCGTTACTTAGTCTCCTTGTGAGTTGTATGTTTCTTGCAGAATCTGCAATATTTACTTGTCTCAATACGATCTGGATGTTTTTTCTTTTCCTTTGTTGTATCGTAGTTTCTTTGTTTGCACTCTGTGCATTCTAAAGTTATCTTAGTGCGCTTACTAGCCATAAAAATCTCCTTTAATATTTCTCTTCAAAACAAGACTTAAAAAAGGGCTCTCTGCCCTTTATTAACCTTATAAATGATACTACTTTTGCCCACTTTTGTCAAGCAACAAAATACCGAAAAAGTCTCTAAAAATAGGCATTTTTCAATAAAAAACGGCACCTAAGTGCCGTTTTGAACTATTTCATTGCGAAAACTGCCATTGCCTCGTCTATATCTTTTGCAACTGCATTAACTACTAGATTAGTCATTGTAGTAAATGAGAATACCTTTGTAGTTGCCATATAGTCTTGAATTTCCTTTATGCCTGCATTTGAGAAATAATTAATCTTTCTAACTCCACACTCAATTGCTTTTCTTATAGCATCTTTTGGAAGGTTTCCAGCACCATGAAGCACTAATGGGAGATTAGTTTTTTCAGAAATCTCTTTTAGCAAATTGTAGTTTAAATCTTTTTGTTCTGTAGCACTATGAGAGTTTCCTACTGATGGTGCAAGTGCATCTATATCTACTTCTTTAATAAATTTCATTAGTTGATCAACATCTGTTATTGTTGATTTCTCACTCTTATGTCCACCTACAAAACCAAAACTTGCCTCTATATTAGCATCTGCAGATTTTGCAAGGTTTACAATTTCTTTTCCCTTCTTAACATTTTCATCATAAGGTAAATCAGCTCCGTCATACATTACTGCAGTGAATCCCATTTTTAGACCCTGCTTAATATATTCAGTATCTTTACAGTGATCAAGCATTGGGCAAATATCAATCTTTGCTTTTTTTGCTAACTCAATAATAACTGGTCCCATGTACTTAAGTGGAACTTCATCTTCAAAAGTTGCAGAATGTTTAATGATAACTGCCTCTCCTCTTTTTTCAGCAACCTCTATGATAGCTCTTAGTATTTCAAAACTAGTAGCAGTAAATGCTCCTACCGCACGATTTTTTCTAGTAGCCTCTTCAAGGATTGGATTTAATTTCTGAATCATAATAAATACCTCCCATGTATTTACATTTTATTTTAATAATTTTCTTACAGCCTCTGCAGATTCCTCAGTCACAGATGGATCATTTTCATGTGGTGTCCAAAGACCAAGTTCTCCTTTGCTGTATCTTGGTATTATATGTAAATGATAGTGATGCACAGTTTGACCTGCTATCTCACCATTATTCTGTACAATATTGTAATCTGTAAAGCCATGAACTTTTTTCATAGCATCTACAATCTTTTTTGCAAGCAACAATATCTTTGATGCCTTGTCATCACTTAGATCAGTCAATGTTGCTGCATGCTCTTTTGGAACTATGAGTACATGCCCCTTTGTCGCTGGTGCAATATCAAGAAATGCTAAAAAGTCATTGTCCTCATAAACTGTCTTAGATGGTATCTCTTTATTTAATATTTTACAAAAAATGCAATTGCTATCCATGTTATTCCTCTTTATTTTTTTCAATTTCTGAGTTTGTTGCTGGTTTGTACTCTTCTGCTATGAATACATTTCCATATGCCCTACCGTAGTGAGTTACAAGTGATGCAAGTTCATGTGTAGGTCTATAGATATCAATGTGATTATTTTTTACTCCGCCACCTCTATCCTCAACTACATAAACTCCGTCATATACCTGTCCATCTTTTCCAACAGCATTTTCAAGAATGATAACAGTTCCCTTAGGAAGAACTTTCCAGTCAGATGCTATAGTGTGTTCCTCTCTCACTGGTTTTCCGCTTGCAGTAATTCCTGTGCCAGTTCCGCATTTGGTACAAGCACAGTATCCAGAAAGTGAAAATCTGCCCTTGTCCTCGCCCTTCACATATGCAATTCCGTCATGTATGTAAATGTTGCTATCAGAAGCCACCGATATAATCTTAGTTCCTACTATAGGCTCCTCAACCTTGGTCTCCTCTACATAGCCAGGGCCTGCTTCTTTTTTAACTATATAATTTGAAGCTATCACATTTGAAATGAGTAATATAATAACACTAGCACATATGATTGCCATTTTTTCTTTTCTATTCATACTAAAATTATATCATAATAAATAATTAATTGCTATACCAAAAATCGCCCCAAGAATAATGATTTTTATGGCAGAAAGCTTCTTTTTAGCCATTTTTTGATATATATATATTGCAGCAATTATAAGCACCAGGATAACTATATTGGAGTGCCCTCTATTCTCAGAACTTGTCATTACTGTAAATAACATAAATAAGCCAACTGAAGTAATTATTCCTACAACACAAGGTCTTATAATTGATAGACCATAAGACATTTTTTCATTTTCAAGCTTATTTTTGAAGAATATAGTAAATATCAGGATAATTAGAAATGCAGGCAAGATCTCTGCCAATGTCACAAGTATCGCACCAAGAATTCCGCCCACATTTGTTCCTATAAAACTTGCTAGGTTAACTGCTATCGGTCCTGGTGTACTCTCCGAGATTGCGATAAAATTCATCAGCATGTCTTCTGATATTAGCTCATAATTACTTGCCACATCTTTAATAAGTGGAATAGATGCATAGGAACCACCGAAACTCAAAAGTCCCACTATAAAAAAATCAATTATTAGTTTAATGTATATCATTTCGATACCTCACTAAACTAAAAATTACTCCAAGCAACAGAGCCGACAATATAAAATAAATTGAACTTATATTAATTTTAAATATTTCTATTGATAAAAATACTAAAGTATAAATTAAAAACAAAACTATAACTACTGGTTTTTTGTCACTGTCTTTTAACTCATTCTTGATTAAGTTGTAACCAGTTCTTATTACTATAACTGATACAGCAATTCTTATACCTCTAAATGCATTCGCCACTATCTCATATTTCAGAAAATCATTTAAGTAGTTTGCGATGAGATAAATAATAATTACTGATGGAGCCACAACACCGATGGTTGCAACAATAGCACCGGCAAGTTTCGCTTTTTTATATCCAACATAGGTTGCCATATTTACCGCAAGTGGTCCCGGGGTGCTCTCGGCAATTGCAATTAAGTTTACAAACTCTTCGTTCTCAACCCAATTTCTTTTGTCCACACACTCATCTTTAACAATGGATATCATTCCATATCCACCGCCAAAGGTAAATAGTCCTATTTTAAAAAACATTGTAAAAAGTTGTAGAATCATTTATCACCTTTAATATAGTGCTTTATAGTCATTATCCTCATAGTGCTCATAAAGTATAATAGTATCTTCGCCGATTTCACTCTCTGGAATTTCGGAAATGTCACGAACTAGTATGATTTTATTTCCGACATTTTCTTTATCATAAATCTTGAAAAAGTAATCTGCATAAAACTCTGTCATGCCATATACATTTTCTATAATATAGATTTTCTTTTTATGTAATATTTCATCCACACCATACTTACCGATAGTGTTGTCGTAAATTGAATTAACTCTATTTAAATCCACAAAACAGTGAATTTTAGGGAAGTATGTTCTATATCTAAACTCAATAGGAATCCTCGTCACAAAAACTATCGCAATCAGCACGATTGGTATTGCCTTAGTCAAAATGGTATCCATATTTTCTTTTATAGAGCCACACATATAAGCGAGATAGATAATTGCTGCAGTGAAACTCACATAGATAAATCTCATCTCCACTCTTATAGTCACACTTGATCCGCCTATACACATCGCTATAAAAGATAAGAATATCAAATCACCTGCTAAACTATTCTTTCTAGTTTTATTTTTTATCCTGTTCCAAATGTAAATGCCTATAGTCACCATTATAAAGAATATTGAAATTAATGCGAGAAACTTAACCTTTGGTCCAGCAAGATTTGCAAAGTCAGAGCCATACAAATAATCAGGTCCAATATTTATACCGAAAATGCAGGCAACCTGAGCAAAACAATAACCTATACACTCAAGTATATTAAATGTCTCTTCAACATAGGTTCCACCTGTTCCTGCCGGCATCACTTTTCCAATTGCTAGATATCTTATAAAACATATGAGCAATATTTCTAAAACAAATACTATGAGTGATACTATCTTCGTCCTAGTGATTTTCATATCCTCTTCATCTCTTGACATAAGAATTGCTATAGTAATTGGAACTGCTGTCCCCATAAACCTCTCATGAGTAAATGAAACTATAAAAAACATTATAAATAAAACTACTATGTTCTTTATATTATCTCTTTGTATTGGCAACTTCAAATTACCAAACTCATCTTTTGCAACAATTGCTCCTGACAGCTTAAGGCAGTAGAATAGTATTATTATAGAAAAGAACAATGAATCAGTCTCAAGCGAACCAATTCCTTGACCTATCTGATAATATGCAAAGTGAGCTATTAAATATAATGCAGAAAAGAGCAAGGCAACAAATCTGCCCGCATCTACTTTTTTTATAAAGTGATAAATGAATAATGCCACAATAGCATTATACACTTTATTGATGATTGCATATCTAAGTGGCTCTGTGCCAATTATCATATAAAATACATACTGTATCGCATCAAACACTGGCCTATATCTACTCACACCATAGAACTTAAATGCAAATTCAAAAATATTAAGTCCTCTAAACCATGACCAATGAAATAAATCATCCATATAGAGTGCTTTAATTACTATTTCTCTATTCACATGGAAACAAAGCACCAGCAGTAGTGCAAAAACTAGAAGATATTCAATTATGTTTATTATCTTTTTCATTAATAATTCTTTCTAATATTTAGTAGATAATATTCCCATGCACCGATTACTATAGCATACTCTGAGTCATCAACAAACATTATCTTGCTACCAGTATAATCAGCTATATTATATAGACATTCTCTCACATACTCGTCAGATACCATCGTTCCTATATATACTACTGGCTCATCATTGCAGACAGCCTTAACTAAGAGCGAGATATTTTCAAGTATCATATTGAGTGCTGCTGATATATGGTCATATTTATTTGCTTTTTTATTAGTTGCTGCAAAATTGGCTGCAGTTATATCTGAAGTCATATTGCCAATGCTGCCCTTATTGATATCGCCTATCATCAGATCGACATTTGACTTGTCGCCAAGTTTCGCCATATCTATAAGTGTCTTAAAGTTGGTGATTTCTCTTTCTTTATTACCTATGTCTGAAAGAATTGCGCTACCAAGTCCAACTAAGGTTCCTCCACCAAGTCCAGTTCCGCCAATTCTCTTCACAATCTTTAAATCGCTATAAACTATAGTAGTTCCAGTTCCTATAGATACGACATTTGCCTTTTCAAGTCTTGATAATATAAGTCCACCATAGGCAATGGCATTAAACTCATCAACTTTTACAATTTCTATATTGTGAAAATTATTTTCAAGATAAGAACTTCCAGTACCAGTTGCAATTATTTTATCTACATCTTTTTCTTCTATACTATATTGCTTCAATATATTAGAAATAAATAAGGCAAAGTCAGTCACAACATCTCTTCCTTTGCCAAACACTTCTATATTTGTTTCTTTCTCATTCTCACTAACCTTAAGTATAAGATATTTAAAGTTAGTACTTCCGAAATCAAGAGCTAAAGTATACATTAGTCAACCTCATCTCTATTTGAAACAAAATTTGTAACAAGTAGTATTATCAATACTATCACAAACATCAAAGTAGATAGTGCATAGAGTGAAGGATTAAGTCCTCTCTTAACCTGCGCATATACTAAAGTTGATATTGTATTGATTCCTGCACCTCTTGTGAAATGAGTAATGATAAAGTCGTCCAAACTCATCGTAACTGCAAGCATGAATCCACTAACCACACCTGGCATTATCTCTGGCAATACAACTTTAAAAAATGCCTGAGAACTTGTAGCACCTAAATCTCTTGCAGCCTGATACTCAAGTTGAGATGCACCTCTAAGTTTTGGTAAAACAGAAAGTATTACATATGGAATATTAAATGTAATGTGAGTAATGAGTACCGTCCAAAACGACAGTGTTGAGAAAAATGGTATCGCCTTACCTAAGATTATAAAGCAAAGCATAAGTGATATACCAGTTGCCACATCGGCATTTAACATAGGTATATTTGTTATACTCATATAGATAGTTCTCTTTCTTCTTGACATATTGCTGATTGCAACTGCTGCCATAGTGCCGATTATTACAGCAATAATTGATGACAATAATGCAATCGCAATAGTGTTTTGAAGTGCAGATACTATATTTCTATCTGAAAACATCTGTTGATACCATTTTAATGAAAAACCAGTGAAGTTAACACGTGACTTTGAAGCATTGAAAGATAAAACTACCATCACAAGTATTGGTACATAAGTAAAAAGTAATATCAATGACAAATATGTATTTTTTAATATTTTTCTAAGCATTATATTAAATTATTTTCCTCATCCTTATCAGTAAACTTATTTGTAATTCCCATCACTATAAATATAAATATAATTAAAACAAGTGAAAGTCCAGAACCCAAATGCCAGTTTGCAGTAGTTAAAAACTCTTGTTCTATGACATTTCCAATAAGTAAGAATAGACCTCCACCGAGCATATAAGATATTGCTACAGTTGTAAGTGCTGGTATAAATACCATTGTAATTCCTGACACCATTCCTGGAATACTTAATGGGAATATAACTCTTGTAAATACTTGCAACTCATTTGCACCTAAGTCTCTTGCACCATTTAATGTGTCATCTTTAATTTTCATAAGAGCATTGTATAATGGCAAAATCATAAATGGCAAAAAGTCATATACCATACCAAGTATTATTGCTGTCTCAGTATTTACTATATTAATGTTTGGTAATCCAAGTGCTGTGAGTAGCAAATTGATTACACCTTTCTTCTCTATCAAAGTAAGCCATGCATAAATTCTTAAAAGTCCATTCATCCACATAGGTAGTATAAACACATAAACTACAAAGGATGATTTTTTTGTCTTGCTATTTCTAAATATGAGTGCTATAGGAAAAGCAAGAACTATACATATCAGTGTACTTATAAATGCGAGCTTAAATGCCTGCATAAAACTTTTTAGATGTATTGGATTAAAAAAGCTTATGACATTATCAAGTGTAAATGCATTTGCATCATTTGTGAGACCGTAGTAGACAACAAAAATTAATGGGATTATTATAAATCCTGTCATCCATATAGAATATGGTGCTGCAACTAATTTGTTTCTTAGTTTACTATTCATTAATCTTCTGCCTCATCCTCAATTGGATCAATCGCTGCCTCATCTTCTGATGTTGGCTTATTCATAATTTGAATATTGTGTGCTTCTACATATATTCCAACTTCTTTTCCTGGCTCGTGCAAAATTGTAGAGTGCACTAGCCACTCCTTTCCATCATCAGTTACACAGAGCATCTCATACATCTCGCCTTTGAATATGACATGAGTCATTCTACCGTGAAGCACTGCCTTTTCACTATTTGGTGGAAGTATCTCTACGTCCTCAGGTCTTATAACTATGTCGACTGCCTTGTTAGTTCCAAAACCTGCATCTATACATCTGAATTTCTTTCCAGAAATCTCAACTACATAGTCTTCTATCATCTTTCCATCAACTATATTACTATCCCCGATGAAAGTTGCGACGAAGGCATTCTCAGGCTCATTGTAAATTTGCTCAGGTGTTCCCATCTGCTGAATATAACCTTGGTTCATTACAACTATTGTATCAGACATAGTAAGTGCTTCTTCTTGATCGTGTGTTACATAGATAAAAGTAATTCCAAGTTCGTTCTTAAGTCTTATTAGTTCGTATTGCATCTCTTGACGGAGTTTCAAATCAAGTGCACCAAGTGGCTCATCCAAAAGCAACAACTTTGGCTCATTAACTATCGCTCTCGCGATTGCAATTCTCTGTTGTTGACCACCAGAAAGAGCATCAATGTCTCTCTTCTCATATCCTTCAAGATTAACAAGTTTAAGTGCATACTTAATCTTGTCATTTATATAATCTTTACTCTTCTTTTTAATTTTCAAACCAAATGCAATATTCTCCGCAACATTCATATGTGGAAATAACGCATACTTTTGAAATACAGTATTCAATTGTCTTTTCTCAGGTGGAAGATTAGTTATATCTTTCCCATCAAAAAAAACTTGCCCCTTGTCAGGAGTTAAAAAGCCACCAATAATTCTAAGTGTGGTAGTTTTCCCGCATCCCGAAGGTCCAAGTAATGTAACAAAAGAATTTTCTTTAATTGAAAGATTTAAGTCATCAAGCACTATTTCGTTATCAAAATACTTAGTAATATGTACTAAATCAATTAATTTGTTTTCCAACTCATATTTACCTCTCAGGGAACATAAGTTCCTTCCTTCATTAAAGTTAGTGAAAATATATTATATAGTAAATCGCCGTATTTATCAAGCATAAAATAAGCTAGTTTTTCTAGACACAGAGACCAAAACGAGGCTCAAAACTATGTTAAATACGACATAAACGATGATTAAAAATGAGCCATTTAAAATATAGTTTAAAAAATAGATATTAATCAAGGTAAGCACTGCTCCAGCAAGATAAGACACTAAAGCCGACACATTTCCATCTATAAATCTTGTAGAAATGAATATACAAACCGCCGAATAGAGAACTGCAAAACTTAAAAGCATTCCAAGCAGCTTAAATATCTTCAAAAGTCCAAAGCCTCCAAAGTAAAAAGAAATTACTATGATAGGAAAGGCTGAAACTAAAACTATTATCAAAGTTATAAGTCCTCTAAAATATACAGCATAGACAATTTCACTAATATCTATTTTTACAGCAAGCAAATGCTCTATTATATTCTTCTTGTATAAATCATTCAATGAACGTGCTAAAAATATTGGTGCCAAGATCAAAACAATTATAAATAGCAAAACCACCGCCGTATTATAAAAAAGTCTAATCTGGCTATAGTCAAGTTCACCATTAATCACACCATTTGAAACTATGACATTTACAAATATCAACATTATAAGCGAGAGTATTGTGTTTTGAATAATCAAAAATATGAGAATCGTTCTTCTCTTCACATACACTTCATTTAGCCTGTCTAAAATTTTTAAAATGTTTTCCAAACTATCCCTTTAACCTTCCAAATAATTGTTCAAATCTAACTCTCTGCTTTTTAAATGAATATACTTTAATTCCATTGTCAATTAATTTCTTTAGTATATTTGCCTCAACCTGATTTCTATCTTTCGAATATGTTATATCTGAAACAATTGAAAATGAAATAATCTTATCATTATATACAATGTTTGCTATGTCGGCATTCTCTTTTAAAATATCTACAGCATCCTGAATATTTTCTATAACCTCTATCTCTATCTTGTTGCTGAGTTCTGCCTTCTTATATACCTCTTCTTTTTTACCTACTGCAACCAGATTTCCAGTTTCCAAAACTGCTATGTGCGTTGCAATCTCCTCAATGTGGTTTAGACTTCTTGATGCAAAGACTAAAGTCTTTTGTCCAACCAAACTCTTTATATACTCAAGCAATTTTTCATTAAAGTCAGCATTGTCACTAGAAAACAAATTGTCAAACAAGATTACATTTGGATTATTTATCGATATACGAATTAACTCGACTAATTTATAATTCTCATTATCAATTAAATCAATACTTGTATACTTATACGACATAAGTGAAAATTTCTTGAGCATTGTGTCTATATAACCATCTAACTCATTCTCATCAAATGTCTTATATATGCCCGCATAAAATTTTAGGTATTCATTAACCGTTATATCTGGGTCATTTTCTCTCGTGTCGTGTAATATATCTATTCTACATCCCTTTATGTCATTTATATCTTTGCCATCATAGAGAACTTCGCCATAATAATTTTTATATATTCCAGTTAATATTTTAAATATAGAGCTCTTACCAGATTTTCTATTTCCCAAAATACAAAATACTGAATTATCTGGAATTGAAAACGATAATTCATTTAAAATGTCAATGTTATCAATATTTAGTTTTACATTCTTTAATTCAATCATTTCTCTGCGATGGCTCTAAGTACTGGGAGACTAGTCTTTCTATATAATGGGTCTCTACTTAATGGGTTAAACTTCACTATAATTTTATTACCAGAAATCAAATAGTTGCTTAACTTATTAAAGTCTATAGTATTATTCACAACCGCCTCGTAACTATTAGTATTCACATTATATGCCATTATATCTCCATAGAATGGCACATATGATTCTAACGAACCATGGTCATAGCTATCTATTCCCTCAAAATAAATTTTACTTATATTTCCAAAATTTGAAAAAGTATATTCATTTATAACTTCTGTGTCGCCATTAATTGTGTTAGTTTCATAATCGTAGTAGCCCTCAACATTTTCAACGTTGTTTTCCAATGCGCAGTAGTCATCAAGTACTAGACTTGGGTCTCTATTAATTTTAGTAACGAGCAGTGTCCTACCATAGACATCACCAACATCCTGCGAATTAATATCTATCGTTCCATTATTATCTATAAATCCAAAAAGTAAAGCATAATCATAATAGCCAAATACATTTTCATCCAAGTAGTACTTTACAAGATTTCTGTTGCTTTCATCTGAAATGATATCTGAAATCATCAAATTATTTCCAATAGGTGCACCTATGCTTGTCGCTCTAGAAAGTGATATACTGTGGTTTGGCTCAATGTCACCAATTTTAATTATTTTCCCAAACATCAATATATGTGCATTTTTAATTGTAAGACTCATTTTGTTGGTAATTCTACCAGTAATCATGCTATCATATCTTTGAAATGATGTATCCAAGTTGTATATATCATTTAAGTAGCTGCTATTTTCATAGATAAATACATTTGAATCAAAGTCTTTTGCATTCTCAACAGTTACAGTTTTTCTATCGCTTCCTTCTGTAAATATTGTTGATTTAATTTTCTGAGCGTCCATGAAATTCAAACTTATAATAGGCTGTCTATTATTCATCAAAACTGGATTAAGTTTAATGTCTATCCCAGTGTCAAAAGAATAACTGCCATTCTCACTAGTTCTAAAATTCAAAAATGCAGTTTCCTTAGTATTTGAATCCTTAATATTTACAATGCTTAAATATGTCAAAAAAGTATTCTTCTTCATAATAGAATATCCAAATGACACCATTACAATCGTATATGCAATAGAGAATATCAAGGCATATTTTCCATACTGCTCTCTTCTATTTATATTTCTAAGGAAAACATAAATAATTATCGTCAAAAATGTAACATAGAATAAAAGCAAAACTGATATGATGAACACATCTGGAAGTTTCATCTTATCTACTATATTCAATAGATTGCTTATATTATAATAATCATTATTTAAATACGAATTATTGCTATTGCTCAATTTTAAAATCCAATATTCGTCTACAGACCTTTCAAGCAATTCAATAAACTTTCTATCTGCATCTTTTTGTCTTGCGAAATCCGTAAAACTGTCAGGTATACAAACAGCTATACCACTCTCAACATTTATTCTTTGCTCAGTATTTTGTGCATCGCGACTATCAATATAATTATGTCGTAAAAAAGATGGAAGGCTATTAAGTCTATTTGATTTACCAAGCCCCACAAGCAAAGGCTTTCCACTATTAAGTAGAGAATATATTGCATCGTCCATATAACTCTTATCACTCAAATCGTAGTCAGATATAAGTAACATATCTATTGAGTCAAGATAGTGCTTGTTGTCTTTAACTTTTTCTACATTAATTGGCACTATCTTCGTCTGCACTGAGCTGTCTGTAAGTATCAAGTTGTCCAAATACGAGAGGGAATTATAGTCCGACGAAATGACACCGATTATTAATTTCTCATTATAGAATGACAAATCGATGTTAGTTCTTTCATTTACAATAAGTTCTTCTTTATGATTATATAGATTTATAACAACCGCATTAAATAAATTTGTGATTGAAATATTTCTATAATAAGTCTTAGTTGATCTCGCATCAATCTCCATATCTATCCTATATACAAATACGGAATTGTTGTTTTCATATACATTTAAGTCAAGATAGCCTCTAAAATCCTGCGAGTCTCTGTTCTCTATAGAAAGTTCTATAGGTAGATTGTTGCCACCTTTTGCAACCTTATTGATACCATAGTTCAATGAGACATTTACATTTTCAGCAAAAGTTGCAAAGGCAAAAAAAGTAATAGTGAATAATGCCACTATTAATAATAAATATCGTATTTTCTTTTTTATAGAAATATTTATCATCTTAATTAGTTTTAAAAGTTACTTTAAACTCTGTTCCATCTGCGTCTGACTTAACAGTTATCTCACCACCGTGTAACTCTACTATAGTCTTAGCAATTGCAAGACCAAGACCAGTTCCACCAGTCGTACTAGTTCTTGAATTATCAACTCTATAGAACTTCTCAAATATTTTTTTTAGTGCATCCTCAGGAATCAATTGTCCAAAATTTATAATGCTAATCTCAACATTCTCAAGTTCTTTATTATTTTTAACTTTTATAATGATGTGCTTGCCATCCTTACCGTATTTGATAGCATTATTGATAAGATTTTCAAAAAGTCTAACTATGAGTTTTGGGTCGAGATTTAAGAATAACGAGTTAACATTAGTCTGCATACTACATTCTAGATTATTATTTTCAAAAAGCGGATATAGTTCAGAAACTAACTGATTAAGCAACTCAATTATATCTATTCTCTCTTTATTAACAGCAAGTTCATCACCGTAATTAAGTTTTGTAAACGAAAACAGATCTTCTATCAAAACTTCCAATTTCTTAGACTTTTCAAATGCAATTCCAAGATAGTCTTGTTTCTTTTCCTCTGTAAGATTTTTATTATTAACCAAGATATCAAGATAGCCTATGATAGATGTAAGCGGAGTCCTGAGGTCATGGGCTATGTTGGTAATCAATTCGTTTTTAGTTTTTTCACTTTCTTTTTCACTGACAATCAGTTTATTGATAGTGTCCTGCATTACATTGATGTTAAATGCCATCATAGAAAGTTCATCATCGCCCTTAGACTCAAGCTTACTATTCAAATCCCCCTGCGACATTTTCTCAATACCCACATAGATTTCTTCAATATAGTTATTCCTCTTTCGCTCTAAGAATATAAAGGTAATAGAAAATGCCACTATGCCAAGTAATAAAAATAATATCAATGAATAGAGGTTAATGTTATCTTTATTATCCTCTAAAATAATTGTGTTATATACTAAAAAAGATGTGAATGCAAATAAAATTATACTTGCACTCACAACATTTAAAATAAATCTACTATAATAGTTTTTGAATAGTCTATTTCTCAATCTTATATCCTACTCCCCATACAGTAGTGATAATCTTTTCCTCTCTTGTCTCTTCTTTCAACTTATTTCTAAGTCTTCTTATATGCACCATTACATTATTGGTAGCATCAAAGTTTTTCTCTTTCCATACATTTTCAAAAATCTCTTCAGTTGAGAAAACCTTATTTGGATTTTTTGCAAGAAGATACAATATATCAAACTCAATCTTTGTAAGTTTAATAAGCTCGTCATCAACTTGGACATCGTGAGTCACCTTATTTACATAGAGATTTCTAATTCTAATCTCATCAGGCTCTTCCACCTCAACCTTATTTGGATTAAGGACAGTAAATCTTCTAAGTTGTGCCTTAACTCTCGCGATAAGTTCAAGTGGCTTTATAGGCTTAGTCACATAGTCATCTGCGCCTAGTGTGAGTCCCTCAACCTTGTCCTTCTCACTTGTCTTAGCAGTAACCATTATAACTGGCACGTTATTTTTCTCACGGATCTTCTTAAGAGTTTCCTTTCCATCCATCTTAGGCATCATAACATCGAGAAGCACCAAATCGAAATGATTCTCATCAAGAAGTTTTAATGCCTCCACACCATTCTTTGCCTTAGTAACATTGTAGTCCTGACTCATCAAGTGGATTTCGATTAACTCAGCAATTTCCTTTTCATCATCAACTACAAGAATATTCTTTTTTTCTACAGCATCTGCCATTTCTTCTCCTCCGCCAACAAGTTCCTCATTACTTCTTGGCTATATGTAGCAATATTTGTTTGATCATCTTTTGAGAGTTCACTTATTTTATATGGAACTCCGATATTAATATATATATCAGTTGCCTTGACACTTGGCCAATGATTTTCAAAGGCCTTTTCAGTATTTCTAAATGATATAGGCAAGATATAACAATTTGTTTTTTCAGGAATCTTAAATGTTCCCTGCTTAAATTCTAATAAATCCAACGGATTTTCATTTTTATTTCGCGTTCCCTCAGGGAACACCCACATTGTGATACCATTATTTATATTATTTATGGCATCAATCACCATCTTTACACCATCTCGCAAATCTTTTCTATTTAAAAATAGACAATCTATTCTCTTCATCCAATAATGTATAATTGGAACTTTCTTCAAACTATCTTTAGCAATAATTCCAGTATTCTTTTCAAATAATAAATATCCACTTATTGCATCAAAGAAACCCCTATGGTTTGATATTGCGAAAAATGATTTTTCATTATCAAGTGCTCTCATATTTTCAAGACCTGCAACATAAACTCTCGAGCCCGAAATCATAATCACAACTTTCAAGATAAACTTTACTACTCTTGCACTATGTTTTCTTACTGCCTCAGCATCTATCTTTGATACAAAAAAGCAAACTATCGCATCAAAAATAGTATATATACCAATTAGTAGCATGAAAATTAAAATTATTATTGTCTTAATCATATGTTTTATAATACATCCGAAAAATGAACTTTAAACTTATTAAATACTTTACTTCCTATCGCAAAAACTATTATGGTAACTACCCAGAAGTAAATTGTTAAAAACTTTATATCAGTAAAACTATCATTAATCATCGCAAATCTATAACCTTTTACAATATAATATATTGGGTTAAGTTTTATAAGTTTACATACTATAGGTGCTCTATTTAAAAATAAACTCTCGTCATACATTATAGGTGCCATCCATATGCCAAACTGCATAAGAATTCCAACTATCTGCCCCATATCCTTAAAGAATACATTTATAGCACTGGTAAAATATATTATTCCAAGCGACAATATAGATAATGCAAATGAAAAATAAATTATCATAAGGCACTTTACACTTATTGGCACTCTTGCTACAAAAAATACTATAAACATAATCACTACGAAACATGCGTGACTTAGTAATACCGACACAAGTTTAACTGCAGGAAGCATTGCAACATTGAATACAACTTTTTTTACCAAGAAATTATATTCATATAATACTCCAGTTCCCTGAAGCAATGAATCTTGGAAATAAAACCAAGGAATGATACCAGGTATGAGCCACAACACATATGGCACACCAGGAACAGGTGGCACTGACTTAAATCCTACTTGAAATATAAGTGTATAAACCAAGATAGTTGCAAGTGGCTGTATAAACATCCAAAGTATTCCAAAGTAAGAGCCTACAAATCTTTTTTTGAAATCAGATTTAGCAAGGCTGAGTATCATCTTCCAATTTTTAATTAGTTCTAAAATCATAAATCCTTTTTCTTCTTTATAAAATAATTCTTATTTGATGCGTATTTTATACATTCATCTATCGTTAGTTTCTCAAAATTTTTACCCTTTTTAAATCCCATATATCTATAAAAGCACTCAATAACAAAATCTATAAACATGATTATATGGAATCCCGATAAAAGTCTCATAGACACATTTAGTAACATCTTTTTACCCTCTTTTGCAGACGGTATCTTTTCAAATATTTCTTTTCTTTCAAATTGAGAAACACCTATGTCAAAATTTCTACTAAACTGTTCTCTGTAACTTAAGTTATGTGAATGCAGAACTTTTGCATCAGCATAGTAGACTACACTGCATCCCTTATTTATAGCTAGATAAACATAGAATGTATCCTCATTTAGTATTATATCCTCTTCAAACTTACCCAACTCACAAAATATCTTTCTATCATACATCGCGCAGACATTTGAACAATAATAGTTCTTTATGCCAAGTTCTTCCTCTATTGATTTCATTTTTATAATGTCATGATCAGGATAATTGAACTCTCTTACATATTTTTCTTTAAGCTTTGCTTTGTCCTTTGCAATCTGTCTTGCATAGCTAACTGCCACATTGAAAGTCGAATATGCCTCAAAGGCTTCCATCAAGTTTTCACAGAGTTCATCATCATATGGCACTGCATCATCTGTCAAAAACAGTATATAGTCTGAACTACATAGGTCTGCGGCAGCATTTCTTGCTCTGCCGTGGTCAAAATCTTTCTCTTCTATATTAACTACTTTTATTAAATCTGCATTATTAGCTAATAAATTCTTTAATTCATCTTTGTTACTAATATTTTTGTAGAAAACATTTTCATCAGTATTATATATAATTATTTTCTCAGCTTTAATAGTTTGACTTAATAGTCGCTTAATAGAATTCACTAAATCGTCCTTAGGAGCGTGTGTCAAAATAACTACATCATATTTTTTATTATTCCAACTACTCATTATTTAGTCACACCCTTCACTATCAATACACCTGCAAATAATAAAAACATACTAAGTAAAAATGATACTGCAGCCCCCATAATTCCAGCTATTTCTACAAATCTCCTTGATAAAAAATATGAAAGCACTGCAATCAATACATAAGATATAAGCAAATATCTCTGTTTATTTTCTATAATAATTGCAAAATACATAGGAGCACAGATTGTATAAAAACAGCCACCTAAAATCGCAATGAACAAAACTACAAATTCCAATGTGAAATTATGAAATACTATGTCTTTAGCTATATTATTATAAGCACCTGCTGTTATGAACTTGACTATCTCTAAATAAATATTCCCAAAAATCAATGTGCCAACTACGAAACAAAATGCAATTCCGAGAGATAAGAAAAATGTGTTTCTCAAAATTTTACTGTACTCCTCTTTATCATTGTAGTAAGCATTTGATAAAGGTGTAAGAATTGGTTTCATAAATAATGTCATAACTAAGTATATTACATTTGTTGGCTTAAATATCAAATTATAAAATCCACTATAGATGTCACCTAAATTTAAATCGATTGCAAACTTCGCTGCCGAAAATATAAACATATCGAGGAAGGTTACTAAAAATAGTGGCATTGCTTCTATCAATAAATGACTTTTGTTACTTTCTAGTTTGGCCTTCTTAAAAATTCCTGAACTTCTTTTAATGTTTAAAAAATAGAATGCAATAATCTCAACTCCTATTGCCGCAAGTTCAGCAACAAGCAAGTTCTTTGTAATATAGACTACTATAATAAGTGTGATGGTAAAAAGAAAAATTCTAAAAAATACACTTTGCCCACACATATAGAGTTTATTAACTCTTTGATATTCGCATTCATAGTAATCTGCAAATCCATCTATCGCTGCATGAATTATCAAAACTATAAGCAAGGTTGATTTTATCAAGGTATAATTGCCAGTCAAATATCTAAATAATATAAATATGAGTCCTGCAAATATCGATAAGGTCGCTGCCTTTAATCCAAATATCAGATAATCATGGAATGAATATCTATATTTTATATCTACAATGTGCATAGGTCTTATGCCGAAATATGCACCTATATATATAAGCCTTCCAAGAGTTGAGAAGCCAAAACTAAAAATTCCACCCTCTATACTTCCAGAAATATTTATAATCACAATTGATACTAAAAGTGACACTGCTGAATACGAAAGCATTCCCAATGTATTCCAAAATATATCTTTGAATTTTAAATTATCACTTCTCATTTAATAGTTTTAGGAAAAAACTTATAATAAATATCTTCAAATTTATCAATTGTGCAGTCTCTTCCTTCCTGTAAATCTATCTCTCTCCAGTAACTTGAATTAGACCTGATATTATAAGTTTCCTCGTATTTCTTAAACTTTTCATCAAACTCACTATTTTTCATAGACCTTAAAACTTCAAGTCTACGCTTTTCAGTCTCATCAACCAAATAGTCCTCTACACATTTAAATAAATAAAATCTATTCTTAAACTGTATTACCTCACTCACCTGACCATCACTTAAATAAAATAATTCTGGAAATCTTGTAGATGTCTCATCACCTCTTTTGATTATCATCTCAATCTCTGTCTCTTTACTTCTTGACTTAGCAAAATAAGAAAAGTTGGCTCCCCTCTTTGTCAATTCTTCTGCAGTCTTGACAGCCGACTCTCTATCATCAAATACTATGTATTGTACTCTTATAACTTTTGCTTCCGATATACTAAGTTCAGTACTAGCATTTTTAGATAAATTATCTATAACTAGTCTTGCTGTATGATAATCAGTAAATGCTTTCTTAACATCCTCTTCTGAGCAACCAATGTAATCCAAATCTCCTTGCGATAGCGAATTAAAGTATTCTTTACTTGCGTTATCAATTTTTTCATTATCCACATTACTTATTATAATATTCAAATCTTCAGCAGTAAGTTTTAGCACCATTAGTTTTTCTATAAATCCTTTAGTTATAGAAACTATATAATCTTTAAAGTACAAACTACCGTCGCCACTTTTTAAATTCCAAAGTGAATAACCAAATTTATTTTCATATTTATTCTTTTCTTCAGCGACAACAATCATCGCCTCAGCTCGTGAAAACTCTTCTGCCTTTGCAATTTTTTGGTTCTCAAACTCAATTCCCTTACATGAGAATAGGGATGTCGCTACTAAAACCAATATAATTTTTTTCAAAGTTCTCTTCATTATTTATATATTACAAAAACCATGACTAGCGAAACAATTATTCCAACAATTGCACCTGCAAGAGCCTGCGATGGAGTGTGTCCAACATACTCTTTCAACTGCTTTTCAAAATCTAAATCCTTAAATGCTTCTGACTCAAACATCATAGTATTTAAAACTTTAGCCTGCTTTCCTGTCTCAAGTCTTACACCAACTGCATCATGAATTACTATAATTGCAAATATCATCGCAAGTGCAAACTCTGCACTAGCAAGTCCTTGATAGAAACCAATCGAAATAGCTAGTGCCACAACAGTAGAAGTATGTGAAGATGGCATTCCACCTGCACCCACAATTCTTGATATTGATAATTTTTTATTAACTCTTAATTCAATAAACACCTTAAGCACACCTGCCACAAGCCAAGATGTAGCTGCTATAATAAGTGGTTTATTCAAAACTAAACTATTTAAAACTGGCATATTACACCTTTTCCTTCAATGCAGCTTCTTTCAATTCCTCTGCATTTGCCAATACATTTTTAGTAAGCTCACCGCTAGAACTAATAAGTCTACCGATTTCTTCTATCATGCCCTTGTTGTCAAGTTGATCAATCGTAGTAATAGTTCTGTCGCCCGCCACCTCTTTCTTTATGACGAAGTGATTGTCAGCCATAGCAGCAATCTGTGGCAAGTGAGTTATAAGGATTACCTGATGGTTTTTTGCAATTCTATTTAACTTTGACGCAACTCTTGATGCTGTGATTCCACTTATTCCTGCGTCTATTTCATCAAATATCAAAGTCTCAGTTCCATAACTTTCAGATAAAATAGTTTTAATTGAAAGCATTATTCTTGACAACTCACCTCCTGATGCGACATCACTAAGTGCTCTCATCTTTTCGCCAGTATTAAGTGAAATCATAAAAGTCACTTCATCAAATCCATCTCTTGTAATCTCTGTCTTTCTTTCTATACTAATATCAAACTTGACATCTAGAAATCCTAAATCTTTTAACTCTTCAACAATTTTAGCTATGAAATCTTTAGAATACTTTTTTCTCAAATCACTTAGTTCAGTTGCAGCCTGCTCGAGTTTTGCTTCAGCTTTTTCAACTGCCTCTTTAGCCTTCTGTTTCTCATTGTCATAGTCATCAAGTTCTATGAGTCTTTTCTTTTTAACGTCAAGTTCTGACAATGCCTTAGTTACAGAATTATCATATTTTGCAAGTATCCCTCTAATCAAATCAAGTCTATTTTCCATCTGTGCAAACTCTTTTTCGTCTATGTCATATTGGTCTATTTTCTTGTCAAGTTCTTTAATGCTGTCACTAATTATAGAATCACAGTCCATAAGTGATGAATAAATATCATTTAAAGACTCATCATACTTTGTTGCTGACTTCACCTCTTTGACAGCTGCTGAAAGATTTAATTCTTGTAGTGCATTAAATGCTGTAGTCAGTGACTCGATTATATTTTTAGAGTTTGAAACAATTTTAAATCTATCTGCAAGTTCCTCTTCCTCGCCCTCTTTCAAATTCGCCTTTTCCAATTCATCAACTTCATATTTCAAAATATCTATCTCTCTAAGTCTCATTCTCTCATCAAGATTAAAACTATCAAGCTTTTCTTTTTTCTCTTTAAGTTCAGTATATAATTTACTAATTACAGCCTTTTTATCAATCGACTCTTTTCCAATAAAGTCATCTAAAAATTCTATATGTCTTGCATTTTTTCTAAGACTCTCTCCATCATGCTGTCCATATATGTCTATCAATTTGTCAGTCAACTCTTTGATTTTATTGAGTGTACTTGACTCATCATTAATCTTTGCAATATTTTTATCTTTAGTAATCTTTCTATAGATAATTACTTTTCCATCATCATCTATAGGTATGTCCATATCTTTTATCTCTTTAATTAAATTTTGGTCTTCCAAGGAAAATGCTATAGACACTGTTGTATCTTCATTTTCATCACGCATATAATCCTTGCTCGCTCTCATTCCAAGTGCAAGATTTATAGAGCCAATCAAAATTGACTTTCCGCTACCAGTCTCACCTGTAAGGACATTTAAGTTATTCCTAAAGTCTATATGAGCTTCTTTAATTAAAGCAAAATTTCTAACAGATAAACTCTCTAACATTAGTCTTCCTTTCTCATCAATACTTCAATTTTATTCATAAGTAACATTGCGTTGTCATCACTCTTAGTTGCCACAAAAATCACGTCATCTCCCGCAAGTGAGCCAACTATCTCATCAAGTTGCAATCCATCAAGTGCTGCAGCTGTTGCCATTGCCATACCTGGCTGAGTTTTAACTACAACCAAATTCTTAGCTATGTCCATTGATTTTATAGTCTCTCTAATGATTCTGACATACTTATCAGAAAAATTATCAACTGTCTCAACTACAGCATACTTAAACTTACCATTGCTCTTTACCTTTATAAGATTTAGCTTCTGTATGTCTCTTGATACAGTGGCTTGAGTTACCTCATATCCCATTTCAGATAACTTATACGCAAGTTCGCTTTGGTTTTCAATTTCATGTGACCTCACTAGGTCAATAATTGCTTCATGTCTACCTTTTTTCATTTTTATCACCTTACTACAATACCCTTATCTTTTCTCTTATATTATTTAAGAAATTATTCTTTTTAAATACAATATACTTTAATGTCTTCTTTAACTTCTTTATTACAACTATGTCAGCCTTTGTTAATTCAAAATCCACTCTTCCATCTATGTCCACCACCTGTTTATCCGAAAGCATTTCTACATATAATTCTTTATTGTCGCTTATTACGAAACTTCTCTGGTTGATAGTATGCGGATATAATGGAGTTATCAATAAGCAGTTTACATTTGGAGTTACTATCGGTCCACCTGCAGATAGTGAATGTGCTGTAGAACCTGTCGGTGTTGCAACTATGACTCCGTCTGCACTAAGTTTTGTAAATAAACTCTTTTCTTCTCCAATAAGTATTTTGTACTTACCTATCTTACTGAGATTGGATGTCATAACTGTCGCTTCATTTACAGCATAGGCTCTAAAGACTGTTTCATCATCTCTCAAGACTTCGACACTTATCATGCTTCGCTCTTCAAATATGAAGTTTTTCTTTTTTACTTTATCAAGTGCAGCATCCAAATCTTCAAAGTCATTAATTGTTGTCAAAAATCCTATAGTTCCAACATTTACACCGAGTATCGGTATGTCGAGTTTTCTTGCAACCCTCGCCGACTTGAGTATGGTTCCGTCACCACCGAATGACAGTAACAAATCAAACTTTTCTTTATATTTCTTGTCGTGAATTTTATTATAGTAATCATCAACCTCATCAAAGCCAACAACATTATAATCAATCTTTTTCTTGTCAAGCAAAGTAGTAAGTGATTTCAATGTCGCCTTGCCTCTGCTGATATTCTTTTTTGTTACTACCAATATTTTCATTATTCCTCGCCATTGAGTGCTGAGTGTGAATTTTCAACTACTGTGCTTATAAAGTTTTCTATATTGTCTTTGTTATTACTATCTATTATAGTAGTTTTGGCGCTAGCGTTATTTGCAATGTATGATAAGTATTCTATATTTCCTGCGGGACCTTTTATCGGTGAATAATCAAGTCCTAATATTTTAAACTCATTATCTATACAATATTCAATGATGTGTTTTATAACCTGCTCGTGTATTTTTTTATCACGTACTACTCCATTTTTTTCGACTAATTCTTTACCTGCCTCAAACTGTGGCTTTATAAGTAGAACTGCCTCTCCATCATCTTTCAACAATTCTTTAATAACTGGCAGAATTTTCGTAAGTGATATAAAACTCACATCGACTGTCACAAAATCTATTATATCATCACCAATATTTTCTCTAGTCAAATATCTCGCATTTGTATTCTCCATAACTACAACTTGTTCATTGATTCTAAGTTTATAATCAAGTTGATTGGTGCCACATTCTACTGCAAATACTTTCTTTGCATCATTTTGTAACATCAAATCTGTAAATCCACCAGTTGAAGCACCTATATCTATGCAAGTTTTATCTTTAAGCGAAATGCCAAATACTTCTACAGCCTTCTCAAGTTTCAAGCCGCCACGACTTACATATTTTAATTTCTCGCCTCTATACTCGACATTTGCATCTTCTTTAATCATCGTGCCAGGCTTGTCTTCTTTTTGATTATTGACAAATACATTCCCTTCCATAATTGCAACTCGTGCCTTTTCTCTAGTTGGGAACATTCCTCTATCTAAAAGATATAAATCTAATCTAACTTTTTTAACCTTGTTTTCCAAAAGTTCTAACCCTTACAAAATTTTTTTAAGTATGCTGTCACTGTTAATTCCAAGTGCCTCTCTAAGTTTGCTAACATTTCCATGTTCTACATAGGCATCTGGAATAGTAATTAAAGTAACCTTCACATTATAATTTTTATCATGCACATAGTCCTCTATCTCTTGACCAATTCCGCCGTTCAAGACGCCCTCTTCCATTACTACAAGTTCTTTAATACCTTTCTTGCAAAGTTCATCTATCATATCCAAATCAATTGGTTTTGCAAATCTTGCATTAACAATTATTGGATCTACGTTTTTCTCTTTCAATTTTTCTTTTATGTGAATTGCAGTTGATACCATTGAGCCGAGTGCAAATATCGCAATATTATTTCCATCATAGAGTAATTCAGATCTGCCATAAACAACATCAGCATTATTATTTTCTAACTCAGTATATGCAGTTCCTCTTGGATATCTAATTGCAACTGGTCCCTCTATCTTATAAACTGCATAGTCAATCATTTTTTCAAACTCTTTAGCATTCTTTGGCGCAAGTATAGTCATATTTGGAATCAGTCTTAGATATGAAATATCAAATATGCCTTGGTGTGTT
The DNA here is from genome assembly GCA_017523785.1 of Lachnospiraceae bacterium. Classification (GTDB taxonomy): domain Bacteria; phylum Bacillota; class Clostridia; order Lachnospirales; family Lachnospiraceae; genus UBA3633. The sequence continues at coordinate 7,560 of JAFWVX010000038.1, read as the reverse complement.
TCGCCATCCGCACCGACTAGTCCTGCTCTATCAATCGCAAATACCACATGTTGATTTTGCAAACACACATCGTGAATTATCTGATCAAAGGCTCTCTGTAAAAATGATGAGTAGATACAAACTATAGGTGTGACACCTGAAAGTGCTATTCCAGCTGCAAATGTCACAGCATGTTGCTCGCAAATTCCTACATCAAAAAATCTATCTGGGAACTTTTTGCTAAACTCTGCAAGACCTGTTCCATCTGCCATCGCTGCAGTTATTGCAACGATATTTTTATCTTTTTCAGCAAGAGAAATTATCTTATCTGAAAAAACTTTTGTGTAAGTTTTTCCTGTTGAATTATCTATAAGTTTTCCAGTTTCTTTTTCAAATGGCCCTACTCCATGGAAAAGTGTTGGGTCTTTTTCTGCAGGCTCATATCCTTTTCCCTTTACTGTCTTTATATGAATAACTATTGGCTCATTTGATTTCTTAGCAGCATTTATTGCATCAATAAGTTCTTTAATATTATGTCCGTCAATTGGCCCTACGTAGTTGATATTTAAATTTTCAAAGAACATTCCTTCAGATGCAATTATTTGTTTAACAATATTTATAATAGTAACTAATATGCCTTTAAAAAATTTACCGATGCCTGATTTTTCTAATTCATTCTTTAAGGTTCTCTTAATCTCGCTGTAACTATGAGATGATCTAACACCGAGCAGTGCCTTATTGAGTCCGCCACCACTTTTTGAAATTGACATCTCATTGTCATTTAAGATAACTATATAATTACTATTTAAATTACTTAAATTATTGAGTGCCTCAAATGCCATTCCACCTGTAAGTGCTCCATCACCAATCACTGTCACAACTTTGTAGTCTTCTTTTCTTAAATCGCGAGCGACACACATTCCAAGTCCTGCTGATATAGAAGTAGAACTATGTCCTGTGTCAAATGAATCAAAAGGACTCTCTTTTCTCTTTGGGAAACCACTTATGCCGCCAAAACTTCTAAGCTCATTGAATGCATCTTTTCTATCAGTGAGAATCTTATATGCATATGATTGGTGGCCAACATCCCAAATCACTTTGTCCTTTGGGAAGTCAAAGGCTCTAATGAGTGCTATCGTAAGTTCCACCACTCCAAGACTTGAGGCAAGGTGGCCGCCATTTTTACTTGTTCTATCAATGATTAGTTCTCTTACTTCTTTCGCAAGTTCATTTAATTCGTCATAGGATAACTTTTTTATGTCATCAATAGAATTTATTTTATTTAATATTTCGCTATTTTCTAACATCGTAAACTACTTTTCTCTACTCATAAGATATTTAATCAACTCTTTAAATACCAATGATTCTTTTTTATTTTTTTCAGTTGTCATGCTATCAATTATTCCCATACTCGCTTTAAATAATTGCTCAAGTCTATGCTTTGATTCTTCTATGCCAACTTTTCCAACATAGGTAACCTTATTATTTTTTTTATCTGAGTCAACGGACTTACCAATTTTTTCAGTTGTCTGCTCTATCTCAAGTAAGTCATCTTTTATCTGATATGATTCACCAAGGCAAATGCCAAGTCTCTCAATGAGTTCTGCCTTGCCATTATATAGCGATGACATATTAGCACCAACTATCATACTCGCTGTGAGTAGTGCAGTTGTCTTCTTATCATACATGTAACATATGTCATCAATAGTGAGTTTGTCATTTGTAGTATTCATGACATCAAATACTTGGCCAGTAATCATTCCATCAAGTCCTGCAAGTTTTATGATAATAGCTGCCGATGTCGCAACATAACTACCTATCTCTGTATATAAAAACTCAAGCACCATGTCCATAAGAATACTTGTTGCTTCCATATATAGGGCGTCACCGACAAGTACTGCTATATCCTCGCCATACTTTTTCCACACAGTTGGTTTGCCACGTCTCAACTCATCATTATCCATACATGGTAAGTCATCGTGTACTAATGAAAATGTGTGAATCAATTCCATCGCAACCATAAGAGGCGATATAAGTAAGAAATCCTCACCCTCGCAGAAATTGTAAGTAAGGAGCATGAGGAAGGGTCTAAGTCTCTTACCATTTGATAGCATAGCATAGTCCATAGCCTCTTTAAACTTTGGAACCTTTGAGTCATCAAAGCCAGTGAGTTCTTTATATATTGCATCAAAATATCTATTAAAATAAACTAAAACTTCTTCAAGTTTGATTTCTTTTTTATTCTCTCTGTCAAGCAAGTACTCTTGATAGTCACAGAGAATAGTTTGAAACTTATCGAGTGCCTTATTACTTTCCAAATAAAAAGGCTGTTTCCCCTCAGGTATAATAGGACTGACATTTGGAAACTTTTTATTCATAAGTCTTTCTTTAGATTTTTTGAAATCAATAACTTTGTTGTTCATTATTTATTTAAAACCTTCAAGTCCTTGTCAATTTTTTCAATCTTTTTAGAGAGTTCGTTCACAAGTTTAACTCCCTTCTCGTAAAGTTCTATTCCTTTCTCAATAGAACATTTCTCATCATCCATCTGCTCAATAATTTTATCTAGTGTCTTGAATGAATCTTCTATATTTAAATCTTTCTTTTCTTCCTTTTTCATAATCCCTCCAACTACTTTCTAATTTTAGTAACTTCTGATTCTATAACTCCATCTTTTAATCTTGATAGGATAATTTTTCCAACTTTTACATCTTTTGTACTTTTAATCTTTTTACCTTTTGCATCTGTGGTGTATGCAAGTCCCTTGCCAAGTTTGTCAAGCACATCTCTACTTTTTAACTTCTCTATGTACTTTTCTAAATCGTGTCTCAGATTTGAAACCTTGCTATCCATAGATGTCTTAAGTCTTTCTCTTATATGTTTTAAATTGTCTTTATATCTTTCAACCTTCGCCTTAGGTGCAAGTGACGCAATTTGCCTTTTTCTACTATCAAGCCCCTCTTTCAATCTATCTAATTTATCTTCTATAATGTCATCTAAGCTGAGTTTGTAGTTTTCTAAATCATTTTCAAAATTCTCATATGAAAATGTCGCAAGTTCTCCAGCCGCAGTCGGTGTCGCAACTCGGACATCTGCCACCAAGTCTGATATTGAATCATTTATCTCATGACCCACTGCTGAAATTATAGGAGTCTTGGCATTAAATATCGCATAAGCAACTCGCTCGTCATTGAAGCAGTACAGGTCCTCTATAGAGCCACCGCCACGGCCAACTATAATCACATCTAAGTCCATCTTATCAAGTGTCATTATCCCATCTATAATTGTCTTATATGCATTGTCGCCCTGCACAAGTGATGGGTATAGTGTGACATTTGCATATGGATTTTTATCTTTAATAGTCTTATATATGTCTCTAATTGCCGCGCCATTTTCAGCTGTGACAACGCCGATATTTATTGAATACTTTGGAATTTCTTTCTTGTATGAGTCGTCGAACATCCCAAGTTCAAAAAGTTTTTTCTTTAACTCTTCAAGCTTTATGAAATATTCGCCAAGCCCAAAGTTCTCTATTTTACTTACATAGATGGCATAGGTTCCACCTTTCTCATAGACAGCCACCTTGCCGTAAACAGTAATCTGCGCACCATCACTTACATTTGTGAGGTCAACTCCTGCGCCACTGTAGTTTGTAAAAATAATACACTGAACGGCAGCCAGTTCATCCTTAAGTGAGAAATAATAATTTCCGCGCGACTCTTTGAAATTTGAAACCTCCCCTTTGACGATCACATTTCTCAAAATATTGTCATCGGCAAACATTTCTTTTATATACTTATTAAGTTGTGAAACAGAAACTGCCTCTCTCATCTACTTTTCACTTTTCTTTCTATAAATAGTCGACAAGACACCATTTACAAATTTATCTGCCTTGTCGTCGCCATAAACTTTTGCGAGTTCAACCGCCTCATTTATCGCAACCGGTATGTCGATAGACGCATCATAATACATCTCGTAAATCGCAAGTCGTATAATCGTAATCTCAGCCTTGGCAACTCTTTTTATGTCCCAAGACTCAAGATTTTCAGCAATTAACTTATCTATCTCATCAGTTTTTTCTATCACTTCTTTAACTTTATTTTTTATATCTCTTATGTTGTCATCTTCAGTCAGAGTAATTGCAACTGCTGCATCACTGACACTTCCATCTTCGCTCTCTACCTCTTTCAAATTTACCTTCGCAACATTTTGATGATACTTAGAAGTGTTTTTTGTGTAGTCATTTTCATCCTCTTCTTCCTCATAAGGAAAATTCGAAAAGTAATTTAACAAGAGCTGATCAATGTCAGTCTTCATACAGTAATACATGAAAAGAACCTTAAACTTATGGTCTCTTATCTCTCTAAATGTCATTTACCTTTGCAACCCTTACAACAACTTCTTTGACATTCAAATCAAGCATAGATTCGATTGACTCTTTCACCTTTTCTTGAATGTTAGTGCAAGTTTTTTTGATGTCCTTGCCCTGCTCAATGACGATGGTGAGTTTTGCGATGATGTTATTTCCCTTTTCATCCTTCTCAATCACTACGCCTTTTTTTAAGCTGTTTGAACCAATAAAAGGTAATGCCTTAAATGTCATCCCTTCCCCAAGAGATGCAACCCCTGGCACACTAGTAGCCGCTATACCAGCTATCATAGCGATAGTGTCGTCAGCCACCTTTATGTCTGTTTTAATGTTTAATTCAGCCATAGTTCTCCTTTCTATACCCATACCATTTAATCCACAACAAAATCGAACAAGCGGAGCTTGCCCTGGAAATAAATGTATTGGTGATATTATACCAAAAATTGAGATTTTATGCAATGAGTATAATGGGAGACGAATGACTGATAGTTCACTAATTCACTGCAACATAGATTTTGATACAACAAAAAAATCGCTAATATAAAGCATATTAGCGATTTTGATTTTAATTTTGATTTATTAACTGCTACTTTTTTGAAAGATTTTGCATAAATTAGTTTGAATTTACATATTTTTCAAAAAGGTGCAAAAGGTGCAAAAAGGTGCACGATTTTCTAAAAGGTGCATAAAGGTGCAAAAAGGTGCACGACTTTTTCAAAGGTGCAAAAAAGGTGCAAATTAGTCAAGCACTTATAAAATATTTTATTTATCCAATTCAGTAAATTCTTTATTGCTTTTCAATTCTGTTATTAATTTCGTTTTATTATGTGCCAACCTATATTGTTTCCATACTTTATATAATTTAAAAATATTTTCATAGTAATCCTTATTTGTCTTTAAATCCAACTCTTGTACTTCCTTACAATTAACCACAACAAAAAATCTTCTACCAAATAAATCATCTAATAAACTCATTTTTATAACACCTTTTTTATACATTAAATATACACTTTCAAAAAATGTAAAATAACCAAATAAAACAGTTTGATAATCTTCTATATCTTTAATATTCTTATAATTTTTATATTTAACACCAATATATTTATTCCAACAATATAGAAACAGTTCATTAAACCCGCTATTGTTAATAAATGAATTTTGAAGTTCTAAATCATACCCTGCCGAACTTACATTTTTAGCACTATACATTTGTGTTATCACACCGATAAAACCTATTATAGCAATCAAAATTGTTACATCAATTTTTGTATGTGAAAAATATTCACACAAACCTACAAACACACAAAATAATATTAAGACCATAGTATTTATCAATAAAAACTTATGTTCGTTTATACAGCTTTTTATAATATATTCAAATCTCGCCATAGTGCCCAATCTTTGATTGCAGTTTTGTACATAATTCTCTTTCACATCATAAATGTAAATATTTCTTCTATAATTCCCATTTTTTACAATTTTGTCTTTTTTAATAAACCCTAATCCTTCTAATGATTTTTTACTTGCATAGTTTTTAGGGTGTGCTGTCGCTATAAGATAAGCAATATTTTTCTCATATGCACATTCTATAAGCTCCTTCCCTAATTCTTTCATTAAGCCTTTATTTCGATACTTTGGATGAACCATTGCTCTACCAAGTTCAGCACACCTATACTGTGTTATCCCCAATTTCGCTTGACTTTCACTATACTCGTTTTCATTAAAAAATATTCCAAATGCTGCTATCAGTTTTTCATTTTCAAATGCTCCAAAAAATTTTGTCCATTTTTCATCAAAAAAATGTTTTCTTGATATATCAGTAATTGGTATCCAAAATTCACTATTATCAATATATTCTTCAATTTCTTTAATTAAATCTTCTAATTGATTTTTATCATTTTTGTTTAAGTATCTTGTTATCATTTTCTAATCACACTTTAATACAGTATTATATATTATTGTATCTCTTCTCCAATTTTTTGTTCTTCTTTATGTTTAAATTTTACATATGTTCTCTGACCACAATGCTTACATTTAATAATATAATGTCCCATAAATGTCGCAACATTATATTTGCTTGTTACATTAATATTGACTTTCATTCCATTCCAAACTGATTTTTCATTGTCTATATGTGCTCCTTTTGTTTCAGTTCTATATACTGTATTTTCTTTAACATCATCATAACCTCTTTCTATAATAGTATAAAAACCATCAATTATTCTGCAAGACGGACATATATCAACTTGAATATACTTTATAATGTAATTTGAAACAGCCATCAAAGGAACTAATATAAAATATATAATTGAAAAATACCAATATCTTTCACCATATAACTTAAGCCAATTATAATAACTACTATTTTTAATTGGAAGGCTAAAGTATATATCTTTAGCATTATCTAATACCATTTTTATCTGATTGCTGTATTGCGAAGGATCAATCTCTTTAGATTCATATAAATAATAACCTCCAACAAAATACTTACTTAATAAATATATAACTTGCTGATAAATCATAATTATACTTTCTAATAAACAAGCCATAATAAATAAAGAAAATATAAATCTAATAATATATAATACAAAAGTAATAATTGTATGCTCTTTTCTATATATTGTATCTTTATCAATATTTAAATCCTTTTTTTCTTCAATTTGTTTTTTTATAGTGCTGAATACTTGATTAACTATTACTTTTTTCATAATTATGAATGCTAACACTATTGACAATATTAAAATTAGTATCATCCCTATTATAGAAATGTATGCAAATACAACTGTTGTTTCTCCGTGTATATTATAATAAACACTACCATATTGTTCTTTCTTTTCAAAGGCGCAATTGACCAATAATTTATCCACAATGCAAAAAAATAAAATAAACAACAGTTTTTCAATTAGTAAATATAGCCAGCACCAAACTGTCGTTTTCTTTAGTGGAATACAATTATTCCATTTAATAGTATCTTGACTTACATTGGCTTTCTTTTTCCAAAACATTATAGCCCTCCTTAAGATTATCTATGATTTCGAAGTAAAGAATATCTTAATCAAATAATTGTTCAAGAATATTTATAATAAAAAAGCTCTCGCCCTATCAGACGACAGCTTCATTATTAACAAAATTATAAAATTTTACTGTATCAAAATTTCTACCAAAAGAATTATCTCTTAAAAAGAGACATGTATGTATGTATGTATGTATGT
>JAFWVX010000037.1 GCA_017523785.1 Lachnospiraceae bacterium | reverse complement strand
TGTAGCTGCCGCCGTTTCCACTTCCACCTGGCTGAGATGGTTTTGCAAGTATCTTTTCATCTATAAATACTGCTCTTAATCCAAGTAAGTGTCCTGCATAGTCCTCAGCTAAATCTGAGAAATTGCTACCTGCCTTAAATACTCTTCCTATGTATTTTTGGTCATTTATCTCACTTCCAGTTAAATCTTTTATATAAGTAACTACTACACAATCAAGGACTGTTCCTTTTGGTGTTTCCATACCAAGTTTCTTAGCTGAAACTGTATCATATGCAAGTAAATCTGATGTATTAACTTCTATCTCATCCGTTGCTGCTCCTGGATCTGTTGTTCCTCCTGAGCCTTCTGATCCTTCTCCATCTTCTGGACCATCTCCAAATAACTTACCAACAGATTTCATTAATTCACCAAACAAGTTCGTTTTGTTTTCTTTCTCTTCTAGCTTGTTCTCTTCTTGTTTGTCATCATCTTTTTTATTAGAACCGAAGATTATAACTTTTATGTAACCTTCAAAAGAGTCACTTCCGATCTCATATTCTTTTCTAGCTTTTTCTGCAGCTTTTGCTGCATTTTCATTAATTACTGCTTGTCTATGGAAATTTGCTCTCTGTATTGCAAAATCTCTTTCTCCTCTTCTGTTCAAATAAGATACATATTGGTCAAAAGATAATTCACTGTATTTTAAGATTTTTGCAGCTACTACTACATCTTCCGCTGTGTTTGCGTCTATGTATATTATCTCGTTTCCAACAAGGTTGCCATTGCTATCCTTCTTGTACCATCCATCGAAAAGATTTTCATCATCTGTAAACGAGTCTACAAACGAATCTCCTTCAGAATATAATACATATGGGATATTATTATCTACATAGAACACCCTACTAGCACTACGTGTGTAATATCTATCTTGTATCTTATATTGATATTCTATAGTATTTTTTATCTTTTTCCATTTTGCATATAAGTGAATGGTATTGTCTTTTATTTGTTTTGGTTTTACTGTAAGTTTTGTTATAGGGTTACCAGTCAATTTCTCGTTGTCATACCAACCAAGGAATTCATTGTTATTCTTTTTAGTATTAGTTGGCAACTCGTACTCACTTAACAAGCTTGCAACATCTTCTGAAGTGTCATTAACACTTTTTGCAAGGGATTGAATTTCTCCACCATTTAAATGGAAAATAACATTATATACCGCCAAATCCCATTTAGCATACAAATCAGTGATATTATCTGGGTTGCCTTTTGCTAAAGTTGTTATTTTTCGTCCAGTGCATTCTTCGTTGGTATACCAACCACCAAATGTGTATTCCTGTCCATAAAAGCCTTGCAATTTACTTCTCTTTAGTGTTGTATATGTGATCTCGTAAGAAGCTGGAAGTTCATTTTCTTTTCCAATATTAAATGACTTTGTAAATGTTCCATTTTGAGTCTTTATACCTCTTGCGGCACCATTTTCACCGATATGGAATGTTATATCTGTGTTTTTGGTTGTGTATTGAGCAAAAAGGACTAAGCTACCTTCTTGTTCTTTTTCAACACGTGTATACTCCTTTCCGTATTCGTCTACCCACTTGTCAAAGACACCAGCATCATATAATACATCATCCTTACCGTATAAATCAAACTCTTCTGTTTTATCGTGGACTTCTATATAATACAAAACTCCAGGTGCACACTTACCTTTTATGTATCCGCCATTTAGAACATATGCTACCGTATATGATATAGATTGGAAGTATGCATAAAGTGTTAAATCTTCTGTGTTTTGTCCAGCTTCTATTACTTCATACTTAGTTCCACGACCAAGATTTTGAGTGAACCAACCTACAAACCTGCTACGAGATTTTGTTGCATCTGGAAGTACATTTCTTTCGCTTCTACTGTATGTCTCTTTATACTCTCTAGCTGGCTTACCACTTACTCTTCCGTCATTAAGAATATATGTTATAGTGTAAGCATCCTTTTTCCAGCTTGCATATACTGTTACATCTGCTGCATAGCCTTTTTCTATCTTTGTTATAGTCTTAGCATCGGCATCATTTGACACTCTCCATCCGTCAAATACATATCCATCTCTTGTTATATTTGTGTCAAGTATTACTTCATTTCTATTGTCGTAAGTTGTGCTATATAAAGTGTTTCCATCTGTGAGTCTCTTGCCTGGCATTGAGCCACCATTCACATAGTATTTTAAATTATAAGTTATCTTGGTAAACTTAACATATACTTTAACAGCTTCTCCTGCATCGGCATCCTCTTGGAGTATATCTTTACGAATAACTTCTACCGGAGCTCCGAGGCATGATTCAAGTAGGTAGAATCCATCAAATACATATCCTTCACATAAGCTATCAGCTGCAACATCATAATAACTCTTGAGACTATAGTCAATGCCTGCAGGTACTGTCTCAATACATTTTCCATCTATGATTTCTTTATCTGGCAATGTACCGCCACCTACAAAATGATACTCTATGTTTGCATGTTCAGAATGAGATAAGACAAAATATGGATACAAGTGCCATTCTTTTTCTTTGCTATAACCACTTGTTGCATCTTGTAAGCGGATTGCCTCTACTTCTTTTGATACACCATCAACAAGTTTAAATGTGTTACCAAGACCTTCTGCATCAAGTGAATCTGGTGTTTCTTTTTTCGAAGTCCAGCCATAGAACTCATATTTCTTTTCTGTAGCAGTTCTTATCTGATCTTCTGATGATTCTTCGCTAGCAACTATTATTGGTTTTAAGTCTCCTTCGTCCTTCTCTTCTTCTGTGATCGCATTTTTAATTACTTTAGTGTAAAGAGTTGCATTTTTTCTTCTATTTACAACTACTGTCTTTGTTTTTTCTTCAGCATTTGAAGTTGCATCATATTCACTTACCCCATCTATAAATTCATCAGGACCTAAGTGGTATATGATTTTCCAAGTCATCAAATCTTCAAAGTTTGCATATATATCTGTGATATTATTTGGGTTTCCTGCCTCTATATAATCTATGAATACATTTGCACCATTAGCATCTTTATAGCTCCAATTTACAAACTCTTTATCTGCTACAACAATATCTTTAGGAAGTTCAAAATCAGCCTTATTACTTAAATTTCTTAATACTATTGGACTTGAATCCTCATGTATGTGAAGTCTTAAATCATATGTAAGTGGGTTATATTTTGCTTTTACCTTAACTTCGCTTCCACCAACTGCATCTTTTATTACTTCTATCTTTTTAGTAGGTGCCTTTACATCATACCAATATGCAAACTCAAATCCTTCTTTCTTTACATCAGTATAAAGAATATACTCGTTTCCTTCTTCTACTTTTTCTGTCACATTTCCTTTTTCAAATCCATTGATTGTTCCTTCATCAGTATTGTAAGTAATCTTCCAAGTTGATGGAACAAATGTTGCTATAACATTTCTCTTGCTTTCATCCATATCACCAGCTGCTATCATGTCAACCTTAACACCTCTTGCTGTCTCCCAGCCAGTAAACTTATAATCTTCTTTTATAACATCTTGTGGCAAGTAGTAATCCTTTAAGATGCTTGCCTTACTATCTACATAAACTTCTGCTCCATCTTCTGTAAGTTCTCTTATTGTTCCACCATTTAAATTGTATGTTACATCATATAAAGCAGTAGTATACTCTGCATATGCGTCGATATCGTTTGTTATTGATTCTGCCTCTATTTCTTCTGCATACATTACATCTTCACCGTCTTCAATTCTCCATTGAGCAAAGACATAATCTGGCTTTGTTACATCTTTAATCAAAGTATAGTTAGCCATTCTATTTACAATTTCTTCAATAGTGTCACCTTCATAGCCAGCTACTGAACCACCTTCAAGGTGATAAGTGATCTTATATGTTGCAGGTAAATACTGTGCATACACTTCAATTAATTCGCCATCTATAGAATTAGCGACTATTTGTGTTACAGGTGTGTAATACTCACCATCGCCATCTTTAAGGAACCAGCCAGCAAAGTTATACTCTTTTCTCACGCCAGACTCTGATGCTACCTTGCTTACGTCAGTAATTAATGTATAGTCTACTTTCTTGCTTACACGAGGCACTTCATAGTACTCTTGACCTTGCTCAGTGAGGTTGTTTATCCTGCCTCCTTCAAGATAGTAACGAATGGTATAATAATCTTCATCTTTTTCTTCTACAGCTTGTTCAGCATCTGAATCTGATGCTACTTTTACAGCAGCTTCAACAATAGCAGCATTAACCATTTCATCGTATTCTTCTTTTGTGATTACAAGTGGTCTTGCTTCTGATTTTAAGCTTCTTTCTCTATAATTTGAATCAGCACGAATTATGTCGCCATCTTCTATATCGCTTCCATCTCCAAAGAGACTATCTATATAAGATATAGTAGCTCTTGGATCAAATTCACCAAGCACTTGGTTGTTCTTATTAATTAATGAGTATGTAGCTAAGTCAAATCCTTTTGCACGATATATTTTATCGCCCTCAAGTTGGACATCGTAACCTGCTTTTATAACTGCACTTCTTACTCTTGTTGCATCTGATACAGTAGAACCATCTGGCATAAGTGCATCTACAACGATTTTTTGCTCATTTGTAGTTGGTGTTCCTTCGTAATATACAACCGAATAAGTTTTTCTCATTAATTCAAGATTGTTGTCGTTTTCCTTTATATTTAGAAGTTTTTCTTCTTTTCCAAATGTCTTATTTCTAAATACATCTTTACCTATCTTTGCACTGTCTGTAAGAACACCTTCTCCATCTTCTGTCGCAAATGCTACTCCGATTATGGAATCTCCATCCATTTCTGTTCCTGCTACTTGTCTTATAAGTGCATTGCTAGTATTACTAAGTGCACGGAGTTGATACATATATTCCGCTCTTACATTTGAGTTACTTGCTACTGATTCGTTGTCATAAATTTCTATCTTAGCATTTCCTATATCAAATCCTGCATTTTCTTTAGTAAATGCAACTGCAGATGAGTATCCCACTTCTCCTGCTGGACTTTCTTCTTCATTGTATGATCTAAAGTTTTTATTGTATGTCAATGTTTCATCTTCGTTATCAGTTTCTTGATTAGTTTCTTCTTTAAGTGGTTTTTTATTTACCAACTCTTTGTAGTCATCTGAAAGCTTTAATTTATTTCCTTTTACTACAAAATTACCACCAATATAGTTTTGATCTCCTCCTATGAAGACTATAGCAGTGTCTCCATTTTTTGTTTTGATAATGTTGTTCCTTACGATACTTATAACTGAATTATCTAAGAATCTAAATGACTCTCTTATATCCATTATTGCTCTATTGGTTGTGTTATTCTCAATATTTAATTCTCCACCAACTAATAAGCTTGCTCCTTCTAAAACTGCTAATAATGTGTCAGTTACTTTTATGTTCTTTATGTCTACATCTTCAAGGCGAACTTTGCTATTTCCTTTTGCTTTGATAAGAACATCTGTAGTTGTGTTCTCAGTATTTTCAATACGGACATTCATAAGCTCAAGTTCTCTTGAAATGATACTGTCTGAGCTAATTATGTCTACAAGGCTACCTGTAGGATTTACATTTATCTTTCCTTTTGATGTAAGTATGTGAAGGCTATTTGCACCAAAGAATGCATTTTTCAAATTATTCTCTGCTGCCTTTTCTGTTACAGTAGCTTCTGTCTCTTTACAGTTTGTAACATAAACGTTTCCGCTTCTATCAACCTTGCTACCAAGTTTTACTGCACTAAGTTTATGGCCATTTAAGCAGATGTATAAATTCACACCGTCATCAAGCTCTATATTTTCATCTATTACAATGTCATCCTCAAGATATAACTTTATATCTTTTCTTTCTGTTGCTTCTTTTACTAACTCTGCATTTATATAGTCCATAAATTCTTCAGCATTTGTAACTGGGAAGTATGATTTTTTCTCAGTGTGTTCTGATATTACATCCACAGCATGAGATGCTACCTCATCAGTTGCACCACAAATTAAGTGACTGTGACCATTTTCGTCTACTTCTTCACCATTTGCATTTTTATATTTTGCTTTAAGTTTTAATCTTTGTTCAAAAAGAGGTAATTCAGATGATGAAGCTACTTCAGTTCCATACTCGTCAACCCATTTACTAAATGTCCAGTTTTGTTTTGTTGGTTCTTCGTAGTCTTCTATAGTATTTATTACTCTTCCTCTTGCTACATTATATACCTTAACTCGAGACTTATCTTTAAATCTTCCAAATGATGCATCCAAAGTTAATTGTATCGTCTGATTTCCATACTCTAAATCAAGTGTTGTGATATTTGTATCTTCATATCTAGTTAAAGCTGAGATTAATTTATCTCCAAATTTCCAACCCCTAAATGCATATCCAGGCTTTGGCACACCTTCAGTAACTCCAGCCTCTTTCATAGTAGTATAGATTACATCTCCTACTTTTATCTCGAAATATTCTGCACCTCTATAGTCTCCAAAGTTTCTATTGTTAACTATTCTTATAGTGTATGTGGCATTTTCTCCGCCATCTTCAGTATCATCATCTTTACCTATATTGTCGTTACTTCCATCATTTGCACTATAAGTTGCATCAAGAGTCTGTGATTCTGTAATCATATAAGATTTTAAGTCACCTATTGGTGCCCCATTCTTTAACCATCTATTAAATGTCGCATTTGTCTTTACTGGTTCTTCGTATCCTACTCCAGATTTAAGTAATTGATATTTTGGCACTTGGAAAGTTTTCTCTCTACTATTGTCGCTGTTAAATAAACCTGTGTTAGCTCTAAGTGTGACATCAAATATTTCATCTGAATAAAGTGCATGAAGAACCGTTCCTTCATTTCCCTTATAGATATTTTCTTTAGTAACTACATACTCATAAAAATCTTTATCCCAAGTCCAGCCTACAAAGTAGTTATTGTTCTTTGGTGTTGGATCTTTTACACCTGCTTCACTCATAGTAGCAAGTATATAAGAACCTTTTGCTATCTCAAACTTTTTAACTGGGCCAAGTGTTCCCTTAGATGTATCTGTTGACAATCTTATAGTATATGTAGCATTTGATCTACCATCTTTTGTCTCATCCTTACCAATTTCATTTCCCTTGTTATCTTTATAAATAGCATAAAGAATTAAATCAAATGGGTTTGGTGGGTAATCTGTTGGCTTATATACTTTTCCTGTTGCATCTTCCCAGTGGTCAAATCTATAACCGTCTGCCTTTTCTGGCACTTCATAATTACTAAATTTATTTATTGCTACCTTTCTAGTATTTACCAATACCTTCTCTCTTGTGTTATCGCTAAATAAACCAGTGTTAGCGCTTAATACTATAGTCCACTTATTAGTGTCCACGTATTGAGCATAAATCATAGTTTGACTTATGTCATTATATAAAGTTGTGTCATCAATTAAGTTAGTAATAGTATTGTCAAATGACCAACCTTTTTCCCACCATCCTTCTACTTCTACTGCTTCGTATGCATTATAATCTATCATTGCTTGTTTTACCAATGCATCTTTTTGAACTTCAAAGCTTGAAGAAACATGTGATGCTTTATTTGGATCATATTTTGTAAATACTGTGTAATATGCCTTTGCTCCACCGTCTTTAGTTTCGCCTCTACCTACTATATTTCCATTTGAATCTTTATAGATTGCAAATAACTCAATAGTCTTATTATCTGATTCCTCTCCGAACTCATGAGTGGTCTCATATTTTTTATACGAAGCATCTTCCCAACGAACAAATGTATATCCTTCTGACTTAACTGGTTCTTCATAACCTCTAAAGCTTCCGAGTTCAATCTTCTTGTTGTTGTTCATCTCCTTAATTCTTTCGCCAGAACTCATAAATACACCAGTGTTAGCATTTAATACAACTTTTATATGGATAATCTTATAATATGCTGCATTAATCTCTGCTAAATCTTTGCTGTCATAGACATCTTCTGCACCTATCAAGTCATTTAAACTATCAGTTGTTGACCAACCTTCATAAATCCATCTATCAGCATCTGCAGTTACAGTTAAACCTTTTTCGTTTATCTTATCTATGATTTTGTCATTAATCTTTATATCAATTAATGCTACTTCGAATTCTTGTCCAGAAATGATTGCTCTTTCTGCATTACTCATAGTTCCCTTTGCTATATCATTCTTTACAAGTACTGTGTAAGAAGCATTTGCTCCATCTTCTTTTGTATCGTCATCTAAGCCTATGTCATTTCCATTTTCATCTTTATAGATAGCGGTAAGAACCATATCAGCATCAACATATGTATCTTTAGTAAATGTTGTTCCATCTTCTTTTATCCATCTATTAAATGTTGCCTTCTCTTTTAATGGCTCTTCGTATTTATTAAAATCTGCTAATTGTCTATAAGTATCACTTACTATAGTTAAAGTTCTTCCACCAAAAGACTTGAATATACCAGTATTTGCTTTAAGCACAACTGTTCTCTCGTTTTCTCTTGTATATACTGCTTTTAAGTCTGTATTTTTTGGATCATCATAAAGATCGCCAGGCTTAATCAAACTTGCTATATCTCCATTCCATGACCAGCCCTTAAATACATAACCAGGCTTTGCTTCTGCTGTTATACTTGCACTTGCAAGAGTCACCAATATATCTTTTCCAATATCTATTTTGAATGTAACTTGTTCTTTAATTTCTTCCTTAACTTTAATTACACCTTTTTCGCTGTCATTAGATATGGTTACAGTGTATCTTGTGTCAGTTATATCTTGAGCTATTCTCTTAAATGATGCATAAAGAACTGTATCTTTAGTAATTATAGATGTAGATGCAACTTCAACTTCATTTACGTCTACCCAACGAATGAATTCATAATCTTCTTTTGTTGGCTCTTCGTATCCTTCAAATTCATTTAAAGCAATTTTGCTATGGCTTTTTATTTCTTTGATTTTCTCACCTTTAGCAAACTCGCCATCACCTGCACTCAAAGTAACTTTGTATGTATCTTGTGAATATACAGTACTGATTGTTGCAAGGCTTATATCTATATATTTATCACCGCTCTTAACTAAATTATCTTTTTCACCTGTCCAAGACCAACCAAGGAATGTCCAGTCTTTATTAGCAACTGGATCTAGCACTCCAAGCTCACTCATAGATGCAAGTATATTACTTCCAAAGTCTAACTTAAAGCTTGATGGTCCTACATATCTTCCTAAATTATCATCATTTACAACAGTTATAGTATATTTAGTTTCTACTTCTTGTGTCTCATCTTGTGATTTTGCTTTTTCGAAATTAGCTACAAGTGTCATATCAGATGTGATTATAGAATTAGATGCTACTTCTACACCTTCACTTGTCCAATTCTTAAATACATATTCTTCTTTTGTTGGCTCTTCATATCCTGCAAATGTATTTAATGCAACTTTTGTA
>JAFWVX010000036.1 GCA_017523785.1 Lachnospiraceae bacterium | reverse complement strand
ACATACATACATACATACATCTCTCTATAAGAGATAATTCTTTTTGTAGAAATTTTAATCAAGTAAAATTTTATAATAATTTAAATTTAAAAGCCAAAGTTCGGTAAGAACTTGGGCTTTTTTGTTGTTTAAAGGAGGACTTCCCATATGAACAAAGCATTGAAAACACTTTATAAACGAATATCTGTACTGTTGATTTTAATTTTGCCACTTAATAGTTTTGCAGCAATAGTAAGCGATAATGACGGTTCAGCTTTTATCACAAAAGCAGAGTTTGATTCGCTTAAAAACGATTTCCAAGCACAAATTAACCATTACAATTCGAGTATAGATAGTAAGATTGATGGTGCTATTGCTGCATATCTTGCAGGTATAAGAGTATCAAAAGAAACTACGGATACATTTTACGATGGTGATGGCGGAGTATCCTTAGTGTGTAATACTGATGAGATAGATGATCTTAAATGGGGTAAGCCATATCTACACTACACAATGGCGGCTATATACTTTCAAAGTAATAATACAGCTGTAGGATCACAAGCTCATTATCAGATGGAAATGAAGAGACTTGACACTACAAATGCAAGCGGGGTAGTTACAGCAAAGGCAGATGTAAGGCCTTATGAAATATTTTATTATGAATACGATAAAAAAGAAAAAATTAATCAAATGCTATATTATGCAGATGATTTAAAATATAAAATCACTATTAATTCACTTTCAGAATCAAATGGTGGCTGGGGTGGAACTCCTGAACCAAGCAACAATCCTGCAATAAGATGGCATGGTTGTGGAGCTAGTTACGAGGGAGATGCAGGCAAATGTATACGAAGAGAAAGTAAAAATAGACAAACACATGATTATTATAGTGATATAGTGGGGCAACCTAACTATGTAGCTTGTTATGGAACAAAATTCAATCTAGGATTTATGGACAATAGAAGTGGTGGTGGAGATAATTATCAATATAAAGTTCAGACAGAAGAAGTAGAAGCAACTAAGATAAAAACAGTTTTCGATATAGGTGAGAAACAAAATCAATTATTCACACCAAAAGATGCTGAAGGGCAAAACTTTGTAAATCCAACAAATATATTTGCCAGAAATGAAAAAATTGGAGGTGTTGATTTTGCACCAAAATATGCAAGAGATAAGACATATCAATATAATACTCCTACACTTGCAGGTATAGTTACAACAGGTAGTGGTTATGCATGGTGGGATAGAACAGGTGCTAATAATAGAAAAGCGCTAGGTAATTGCACTTGGACTAGGACAGGGTCTTATGATGCTACCGATACTACAGTCCGTTGTCGAAACTGGGTTGAGCCATATTTTAATAACACAAAGTTTTATTCTTCGGCTGTGGTAAATGCATCGGCAACGAAAGCACTCCGAGCAAAATATAAACCATATGGCTGGAGTGGGTCAATCTCAGAAGGAGTGCCAATATCAGAGTTTAAATCAGGAGAATCTGCTACATTTGATCTTGTGGCAACTGCTTCTCTAACAATAGCAATGGATACATCACCTTTTCAAACAGGAAAGACTTTGCAACAACATACTAAAGACAATAATTTAAAAATAACTGTTACACATAATGGCAAAACCGAAGAAGTAAAAGAAGGATATTGGGATTTAGCAATTGGAAAACATACTGTTAAAGTAGAGTATCAAGGTGATGGTAAGAAAGCTATCTATTTTAAGGCGGGATTACATATATCTGATATGGGAAATAAGAAGAGAAGAAAAATAACTTTGCCAAGCACTTTTAAGCGAACGACGATTGATTAGAATTTCAATAAAAGAGACACTATTATAGCGCCAGTGATGGCGCTATTGTAATGAAAATAAAAAATAATTGCTTGCAATTTCTTAGATATTTATGTATAATATGGGAGTTGCTGGTGTGGCGGAACTGGTAGACGCCCAGGACTTAAAATCCTGTGGATGGTGACATCCGTGCCGGTTCGATTCCGGCCACCAGCACAAAAGAGCCTATATGGGCTCTTTTTTTTATTAAAAAATTATTAAGATTTTTAAAAATTGTGAAAATTTGTTGAAAAAATGGGCATATTTTTGTATAATATTTAAAAATGGGTTATCTCACCCATTGAGTGTTTTTGCGTGAAAACGCAATACATTTTAGTTGAAAAAATAAAAAAAGAAGAGGTTCAGTTATGTTGAGTCAAAAAATGAAAAGAGTCATAAGCATAATTTTAATTGTATGCATGACTTTGTGTAGCAATGGAGTCTCAGTCCTTGCTACAAGTGTTGATGATGTAGTTCAGGAGAACTTGCTTGAGTCAAGTGAGAAAGAAACTCCTAACTATTATCTTGAGTACAAAGAATTCAAAGAGGAAAAAGTTTTACTTAAGACAAGTAAAACTGATGGAGAAGTTAATCAGGATGAAATAACTTCTAGTAAAGAATCTTTTGATGACGATCCAAATGAAAATATTTCTAATGAAAATTTAGAAGACTTAGAAAATCCTGATGAAGAAAACGAAGAAGATGATTCTTATTATGAAGAAGAACCAGAAGAGGATGAAGTAGAGACTACAGAAGAGGAAACTTCTGAAGAAGTTTTTGATGAAGAAACTTCTGAAGTTGAAACTACTATGGAAGAGACTAATGAAACTGAAAATTTAGAAACTTCTATAGAAGAAACTTTGGTTGAAGAAACTTCAGTGGAAGAAACGACTGATGATGAGTCTCAAGAGGAAACAATTGAGACAGAATCAGTTGATGTTGAAACTTTAGAAGAAACAACCGAAGAAGAAACAACTGAAACAACAGTGGAAGAAACTACTGAGGTTGAAGAGACAACTGTAGAGACAGAAGAGAGTATTATAGAAGAAACTGAAACTGAGACAACTGAGAAGTCTCAAGAAGATTTGATTGACCAAACAACTGAAACCAATGTTGATAATATAGAAGATGTAAAAGTAGATAGTGAAGTAGAATTTGTAGAAGCTACAAAGTCTGAAGTCGAAAAAGAAGTAAAAGTAATTAAAAAATATATAGTTGCTACAAGATCAATTCCTGAAGACAGTGTGTGGAAACTTAAAGAAATTTTAGCTAATGACACACAAGCATCATTTATGCAAATTCCTTCTATAGAAGAGATAAAAGAAAAATATCTTGCTAAGGAAGTAAAAGTTCTTATTGAAAACCAGTATGGAGATCAAAAGGTAGTAACTGTTCCTGCAAAATGGAATGTGCAAATTTTATCTAAGATTTATCGTCCAGAGTATGTGCCTGACGAAAATAATTATAAAGCAGATGCAGATGGAAATGTTAAAGTAGTTGACGAAGTTAGTGACTTTGCAGAAGTGAGTGTAGATAATGAAGAGATAGAAGAAGATGAGAGCGGGGCTCGTGAAACACACGATGAGGAGAGCCCTGAGGTGGAAACTTCAGAAGAAACAGTAGCAGGCTTCAACAACACAGAGGAAGAAGAGACAACTGAAGAGAAAAGCGAAACAACTGAAGATGCTAGTGACACAAATGTAGAGGCGAGCGAAGACAATGTAGAGGCGAGCACTGAGAGCCCTGAAGAAGAGGCAAAAATCACTGGAGACGATTTTGATTCAGCTATCGAAGACGAAGAAGTAATTTATGAATATGAAGAAATAAAAGACAATAGCCCAATAATCCCAGATGAGGATGAATTAAATAAAAAAGATTTACTACAAGGAAATGCAAAAAATGGTGTAGTGAATGAAAACACAGCAGCTGAAGAAGGTGTGGCAGCACTTGATTTGGAAGAACTTGCTTCAGAACTTGGAAAGCTTTTAGGAAGCGATGTTGAGTTGGAAGGAAAGAAGGGATTTAAGTTAGGTCTCTTTGGTGCTACTCCTCATAGTCACTGGGTATGTGGTAGAGAAGTATGTAGTGATACAGCAAGAAATCACTTCAATGAAAATATGGCTACACTCCACCCAGAGAATGGAAAGGTAACTTATCAAGCAGTAAACTCATTTGAAGAGTTTAAAGATGCTATAGCAAGCGGTAAGTCAGATAATGACTATATCTATTTGACTGCAAGTATCTCTGTAACTGAGATGATAAAACTTACTAGACCACTTTATCTTTGCTTAAATGACTATAAGATGTCATTTAAAGCTGAAGGTCAATTATGTACATATTATGATGAAGAAGACCCAACTCTTGAGACAGTTGGAACATATCCTTATGCTATATGTATATGTGGATGTAATGATACAAGAACAGAGGATGGAAAAGCTGGAACTGATACTTTCTGTGGATATATGGATGGATTAAATGAAGGAAGAACAGCACCAGCTATATTCTATACAAAATCTAAAGGTGTATATCTATACGGACTTGGAAACAACAGCACAGTAGATGCAAATGAAAAATATGTAGAAAACGAGACAAGACTTAAGATTAAAAATTTCATAGCAACTGCATCTATAACTGCATATGTGCCAAGAAAAGCTCAAAAGTATAAAGATATCAAGAATACAATAAAGTATTATAGTTACCCTAGTAACTACTTATATAATCAGTATATAGAACCAAGAGCAAATTATGATGATTATTCATCATCATTCCTTACTATGTCTATAAATGATAAAGATCAAGCTGCTACTCAAACTACAAGACAAGCATTCTTCTATGGTTTGGATGTAGAGAATATCTCATCAAACGATGGCGGTTTTGCTAATCTTTACTATGTAAACTCTTTGGCAGTAGAACACTCTAAGTTTACAGAGGTAGCTGCATTTAGAGGTGGTATCATATCAGCAGACTATAATGTAAGAAGATTTTTAACCACTTCAGGAACTTCAGTTATGAATGACTATATTGATATAGGACATAACAGCATAAGGAATTGTGGACTTGGTAAAGAGTTTATAGCTGCAGTTGCCCATCCTTATAGTTATATGGCTTCAGTAAGTGAAACTTATATAGATGATGAGGGTGAAGAGCAGACAAGAGAAGTTTGGAAGAGAATATATGCTGCAACTTATTCATTGACTGAGAGAGGAAGAAGAGATAATGAGACTTGGGGTAGCCTTGGAAGATATAACAATGGAACTAAAGCTACAAGTAGTGAAGCAATTCCATTTGGAGATGATGTAATATATAGACCTGACGTAAATGGACTTTTCCTTCTTGAAAATTATGATGGTGGTTCTACACTTGAGACCTATCGTTTAATCAAAGGTAATGATTTTTCATATAATAATATTGGTAACCCATATAAAGATAGTGAAGGAAATGACAAAGTAGATTCACAAGCATATGTGATTTATCTTACTTTAGATTCTGTAGGTGCTAACACTACTAATATAGTAGGAAATGATTTCATTCAAAATGTAGGTGGTGCATTATATGTAGAAAATATTTACAATGAGCTCCATGGCAAATCTATAACTGATAAGAGTGAAGGAACAATTTATTTTGATAACAATGAAGTTCAGCAAAATGAATTATATAATGCAAACTATGCAACTACAAGTAAGCCAGATAGACTTGCAGTTCTTGACTTTGAGACAGTAGGAACAGTTCTTATAAACTCAAAAACTATAGTTACTAATCAACAAAGAATTTATAATAATAAAGGTATCGGAACTGGTGCAGTAAAACTCACTGGTGTAAATACTTCATATATTTATAAGACAGCATTTGAATATAACGGTTCATCAACAGTTGGTGGACTTGGTGGAAATATATATATAAGCACTTGCTCTACTGTATATATCGGAAATCCAAATGTAGAATATCCTGAGAAGATGGAGTTCACTGATGTTGAAAATCCTTCTGATGACGATGATAGAAATATAAATGCAGGTGGCGGTATCTATGCTTATGATGTGACTTTGCTTGAGATATCAGATGCTACATTTACTAATATGAGAGCAAAAGAAAATGGTGCAGCAGTATATGTAAAAGGTGAAAATAGAAATACTGCCATAAATGTTTATGGATCACATTTTATAAAAAATGAAATAAATGGGGAAGACTTAATTGTTCAATCAAACGACAAAATAGGCTATGGTGCGGCTATCTATTATGAGGGAGATGAAAAAGAGCAATACACTCATACATATTATTCTTCATACTTCTTAAGCCCAACTAAGACCAATACATTTGTTCGTAATAAATCAGGAAAAGATGGAGAGGCATTATACTTTAGACATCTTTCAGGAAAATCTATGGCTAAATACATAGATATATATTCATCTAATAGTTTAGGAGATGCACCACTTGGAAATACAAAAAATGTAATTGCATTCCTCGATACTAAGGGTGACATAACATTCTCAAATACTAACTTGGGAAATCTCAAATACACTGGAGCTGATACTAAGAAATTCTCAGTAATGTATGCAAGAAATGCAAAAGTATTATTTGATATAGGCACTCATATTGCTACAAACTCAAACCCAATAAGACTTAAGAGTGCAACTCTTTCTATGGTTTCATATGACTTTAGAAACCATATGGCGGATGGAGTCGTAAGTGGTGTGCCAGTTGCTGATGACATACTTCTATGGAATAACGAGGGTGATTATGTAATCGGTGTTGAAAATGATGCAACAAGTTATGTGTCGCTCAAGCAAGGTATGATTTACAACAACACAAGGCTTGTTGGACAAAATAGATATGGAAGCGGAACTACAGGAAATGTCGGTGATATCCAACACGATGGTATGATGGGATATATATTTGCTACAAATGTTCCAGCAGATATGAAGCAATCATACATTTATCTTGGTGGAAATATCCATGTAAAAGATAATTATAGAACAGGTTATACAGCGGCAACAGATCCAAAGGGTGCAAATATGCCTTTTGAAAATGTTGATGATGAAAATAATTATGATAATCCAGAGTATAGACATTTCAATGTCTTACTCAACGGCATAGCAACTGAAAGTTTTGCTGATAAGGATAAGGATCTTTTAAAACTTAACCCAGGTGTAGAAGATGTTCGTATAGGTAAACTTGCAAGAGTATTCTTTAGCCCTATCAATACTGGTAATGATACTTTTAGAGAAGGAACTCCACGAGAAAGAGCTAAAGAGGCGCCACTCTTTAAGATGAAAGGCGATAGCAATAACTATGTTCGCTTTGACAATAGATTTATACAAGGATATGAAAATGGTACAGGTGGTGCAGTTGCATCTGCTATGTTCTTCCTTGATACATTTGCATATAGCTATAGCGACCACTTAATGCCAAGAGATTGGGCTGGAAATGGTGTATATGAAAACCGTGTAATTTATTTTGATAGAGATAAGACAACTGAGACAGATCCATTTAGAGTATATGCTACTGATACAGCATTACTTATAGAATTTAAGTTCAACATGGTATTTAGCACTATACCAGGTTCTCATGAGTGGGTTCAAGAAATAGATAGCCAAAGAGTTCGTCAAGGTTCTACAGTTATCCAACCTATAAAGAGCTATGCTCGTTCTGATGAGTCAGCAGCTATTTATACAAGTTCTGGAAGATATAAGATTATCGATATCATCGGAAACTTAAATATAAAAGAAGGAAAAGATGATCCAAAGAAGAGATTCCATTCTTGGGATTGGGATACTAAGGTTACACTTGATCAGATTAATGATAAGTGGAATGCAGAATTGATTTGTATCTATGCTGTAGTAGATCATATTCACAAACCTTGTGGAACTGCACTTGGTGTTGATTGTACACACGTAAATGATTCTACAATTCACGAAGATTACGGTGGAAACTTAACAGGTGAGGATATAAAGAGAACAGCAGTATATATAACTACTGCATCACAACTTATGTATGCTGCAGAGCATCCTGAGTATATGTATGTTCTTGGTAATGATATAGAGATAAAGGATGCCATAACTGATTATGATCTTGAAACTGATGGTATATTAAATGATTTAAATAGTCCAGTCAATGGATTGAAGCTTTGCTTAAATGGCCATAAATTAATTGCCAATACAGAAAACGATTTATTTGCACTTTGCGGCGACTGCTATATCACAGATTGTCAACATACACCAGGAAAGATTGAGTATAAGAATAATGCTCAATCAACTGGAACATTATTTACTTCAGTTGCTTCAGGTTCTGATGCAAATAGTTTTGGTTTCTACGGAAAAGAGGATTATATAAAATTT
>JAFWVX010000005.1 GCA_017523785.1 Lachnospiraceae bacterium | reverse complement strand
AGGTGACACCATAGTCACTATAGCACGAAAGTTTAATATGACAGTTGCAGACCTTTACAATGACAATCAATCAACAATAGGGAACAATCCAACAAATGTTCAAGTAGGTATGAGCTTATGGATAAGAGGTAGTTAATGAGAATATTACTTAAAAAGATATCAAATGGCAAAGATTATGATATAACACATTTATTAACTAAATATGAGTGGGTCGGATCAGTTGAAAAAGGTGTCCGCTCTTTTAGTTTTGATGTAATAAATGCGCCATACGATAAAAACATAATGGAGTTAATTCCACCAATAGCAACTGGGGATTTAATTTCATTTTATACTGACCCTGACTATGCAGTGCCAAACTATCTACTTTTTTATGGTCAAGTTGAGAATATGGGAAAGAAAAGTAATAAAGGAACTATAAGTTATACTTGCCACGATATGCTCATTCACTTAACGAGGTCAGAAACAAATAGAACATATAATGAAACAGCTGAAGCTATAGCAATGAGTATATGCACAGAGTTTGGATTAACACCGATGTACATAGTTCCAACTGGAGTTAGTATTGGAAAGACGGTATTTGAAGATAAGACATACTTTGACATTATAAGCGAAGCATATAAAAAAGCAGGATTATCAACAGGCAAAAACTATTATATGGCAATGGATGGTATAGGGTTCTATACACAAGAAGAAGGCAAAACAATGCTCCCTATTAAAATATCCGATGGAACTGATGAGAATAAGGGTAAAGGAAACATACTATCATCTTCATTTGAAGAATCAATGAGTGATTTAGTTAATCGTGTAAATGTTTATGATAGTGATGGGAAGTTTGTGACAAGAGTTGAAGATGCTGAGAGCATTGCTAAATATGGACTATTTGAAGTTAATTATACTGTAGAAAAAGATGTTGATATAAATGCTGGTGCGAATAAACAATTAAAACCGATAGAAACTATTATAAAGTTTGAAGTGATTGGCGAAGTAAACTATATAAGTGGAAGGTCAGTAATGGTTCACGATACAGCAACAGGACTTGATGGAGAGTTCTTAATTGTTAATGACTCACACATTTGGCAAAAGGGTGAATACATTACAACACTCAACTTAAAGTTTATGGGGCTTGCACCAACAGAACAAAAAATATTATTTCAGAGGTCATAAATGGATGGAAAAGAAAAACTAATATCAGTTATTAGAAAAGTTATAAAAAGAGAAAGACAAGAAGAGATACAAATAGGCGAGATGGTGTCGGACTCAACTATAAAGATTAAAGATTTAGAAATTGATAAGACACAACTTTATTTTATTGAAACTTGCACTGTGGATATAAACATAAAACTTGGTATTGTAGGCACAAATGCCGTAGGTGGAGCAGGAGATGCTGCTCATACTCACGGTTGGTCGTTCCAAGATACAAGTACTTATATCAAGAAGTTAAAAGCAGGGGATAAAGTAGCAGTATATCGCATAAATAAAGGTAACTTTATAGTGCTTGGAAAGCTTGTGTCTTTATAGGGGGT
>JAFWVX010000035.1 GCA_017523785.1 Lachnospiraceae bacterium | reverse complement strand
TTCTAAAGTAGGCATTACATTGTTCATAGCATCTCTAAATACATCAATAGCATTTTTTCCTGTCTCAGTATTTACTTGTTCAAATGCTTTATAAACAATTTTTTGTGCTACACCTTTCTTACCATCAAGCATAATGGAATTAATAAGCTTGGTAACTACTTTTTCATTGTAGATTGGATCAGTTAGCACATCTCTTTTTACTGTATGTCCTTTACGTGGCACGTTCCTTCCCTCCTTAAAAATAATCTCTTTAAATCATCAGTACTGCATATGGTTCATGTAAGAGCCAATTGCTACTGTGTCACATAGCTTTATATTTATGAAGGCTCGCAGTGCTCGCCCCTACGGTTTGGGGCTCGTGTAACTCGCCCTTACGTTAGATAAAGTATGCAACATTTTTAATTGAGTCTGTTAATTCTACTTTTTAGCTTTTGGTCTCTTAGCACCATACTTTGAACGTGCTTGTTTTCTATCTGCAACACCTGCAGTATCAAGTGTTCCACGAATGATATGATAACGAGTACCTGGCAAATCTTTAACTCTGCCGCCACGAATCATAACAACGCTGTGTTCTTGAAGATTGTGACCTTCACCTGGTATGTATGAAGTAACTTCCATTCCATTTGAAAGACGAACTCTGGCAATTTTTCTTAAAGCTGAATTCGGTTTCTTTGGAGTTGCAGTTTTAACTGCAGTACACACACCACGCTTTTGAGGTGAACTAGTGTCAGTCGCACGCTTAGTAAGCGAATTAAAACCTCTGTTTAATGCTGGAGCAGTAGATTTGTAAGTTGTTTTCTTTCTGCCCTTACGCACTAATTGGTTAAATGTAGGCATCTTTATCCTCCTTTCTCTAAAATTTGCGGGCTCGCAATGCTCGCCCCTACGGGCGGATGATATCCGCCCCTACAATGGGTTCACAATGTGTCGCCTCAAACTGCCGCACACAATAAAACACTTGTCGTTTATATGCGACAAAAACGGCTCTCCCCTTTTGAGAGAGAGCCTATTAATAATATCAAAAATGGCGTATTTTGTCAATTATAAATAGTCAAATACTGTATTTTGCTCCTTTTCCTTCATATCCTTGAAGAAATCAAGCTTTTTCATTATTTCCAATATGGTCTTATTTACACCAGTTCTCTTGCTGAAGTTCTCAATAGAGCTATATTCGCCCTTTCTGCCTTCAATCTCGCATTTCATGGCAGTACTCTTTTCAGCCTCAGGGACCTCATCACTATAGTCGATATCCATGTCCTTAGTTCCTACACCTGGTATAGAGTCAAATGATGGCATAATCTTTCCATCTATTACTTGGAAGTCACTTCTCTTCGCCTTGTAAATGTCTATAGGGCAGAAATCTATACCACGTGCCTTCATCTCTTCCACAATTCTATAGACCATATATAGATCATATAAATTGGTAGCAGACATGCTTTCGTATTTTACACTCAAATCACTATCAGCATTTTCATTCTCATCTACATCATCGCCATCCGATATAGAATTTAAAACTTTCGCACCTTCACTTTTTTCTTGCTCACTAAGTTTTGATTTAAAATCTTTATCGTTACTTTTTTCATTTATAATTCTTTTTATTTTGGCAATGTGATAAGTGATGTCCTCTTTATCCTGCATTATGAGTCTATAGTCGATTCCATCTTTTCTAACTGAGAAATAAGTTGCGTAATATTCTTTTGGATAGTGAACTTTATAATAAGCAATTCTAAGTGATGCAAGTACATATGCTGCTGCATGGGCTTTAGGGAACATATACTGGATTTTTTTACAACACTCAATATACCAATCAGGCACTTCGTGAGCTTTCATTTCATCCACCCACTCACCTTTTAATCCTTTGCCCTTTCTAACACTTTCCATTATGTTAAATGCAAGTCCCTTATCAAGTCCCTTGTCGATGAGATAAATCATTATATCATCTCTACAACAGATGGCAGAACTCAAAGTGCAGTCTCCATTTTTAATTAACTCTTGAACATTTCCCTGCCACACATCTGTTCCGTGTGCGAGACCCGCAATTCTAATTAAGTCTGCAACTGTTTTTGGTTTTGCCTCTTCGCACATATTCATCGCGAAGTCAGTACCAAACTCTGGTATAGAAAGACAACCAAGTTTAGTTCCACTTATGTCTTCCGGTGTTAGACCAAGACTAGTAGGGTCTTTAAAAAGTCGCAAGACTTCCTCTTCATAAAATGGCACTTCTAAGAAATTAGTTCCAGTAATCTCACCAAGTTTTTTTAATATGAGAGGAGCATCATGTCCTAGTATGTCAAGCTTAAGCAGATTCTTATCTATCTTATGGTAGTCATAGTGAGTTGTTATACCATTTCCAATTTTATCTGCTGCAAGTTGTATAGGTGTAAATGTATATATCTCCTCGCCCTTTGGAAGCACAACCATTCCGCCAGGGTGCTGACCAGTATTATTTTTGCAGTCTAGAATTTGTGTAACATAATAATTGACCTGCTCTCTTGCGAGAGTCTTCATCTCTTTCTCTGCATACTTATTCACAAAGCCATAAGCAGTCTTTGGCGCAACTGTTCCTACTGTGCCCGCCTTGAAAGTATTCTCTTTACCAAAGAGTTCGATAGTCTCTTTATGAATATTTGACTGGAAGACTGAGCAGAAATTTAAATCTATATCTGGCTCCTTCTGTGCTGCCATATCGCCCGGTATACCAAGGAAGGTTTCAAATGGGATATTCACTCCATCTTTAAGCATCTTAGTATTGCATTCAGGACAATTTTTATCTGGCATATCAAAGCCAGTGTCGTTGTCGTACTTTCTTGTCTCTTCTGTATCATACTCCACATGATGGCACTTTGGGCAAATGTAGTAAGGTCTAAGTGGATTAACTTCCGAAACTCCAAGTAGAGTTGCAGCAAGACTTGAACCAACTGAACCTCTTGAACCAACTGGGTATCCATTTTCAACTGAATAATCTATGAGTTTCTTTGCAGCTATATACATAACTGAATAACCATTATCAACTATATATTCAAGTTCGTTGTCAAGACGTTCCTTAACCTCAGGCACATCATTGTCGCCAAATATTTTTACATAGTTTTCATGGCAGACATCTCTAAGTTCATCATCACTTCCCTCTATGTGAGGCGGACATTTATCAAGTCTAAGTGGTAATATCTCTTCTATCATATCGTTAATCTTATTTGTATTTATTATAACCACTTCTTTCGCTTTGTCAATTCCGAGATAGGCAAACTCATCAAGCATCTCCTTCGTAGTTCTAAAATATAACTCTTCTTCATTTGTGCTCTCAAGTCCTTCAGCAACTTCAGATTTAAGTTTTCCCTCTGCATCAGTGTTTGTCTTTTTATAAGTAGTTCCTATTCTTAAAATAGTTCTATAAACTTTATCACCCTTATTTACATAGTGACAGTCACAGGTGGCAACTACAGGCTTACCTAACTCATCTGCAATCTCTATAACCTTTTTATTTAAATTCTCTAAGTCAGTTAAATTTTTAAAATTATCCTTATCCTCTATAAGCAAAAATGAGTTATTGAGCACTGGCTGTATCTCAAGATAGTCATAATACATTGCCATATTCTTCAAATGCTCATCGCTCGCGCCATTTCTTATCGCATTCATGAACTCGCCGATAATACAAGCCGAACCCACTATAAGTCCCTCTCTATATTTGTTGATGAGCGACCTTGGCATTCTTGGTCTCTTGTTATACATATATCTTATACTTGAGTCTGAAACCAATTTGTAGAGATTTACTCTTCCAACGTCATTTTTAGCGAGCAAAATTATATGGTAATATGGCTGTCTTCTTATAAACTCATCTGTAATCTTCAATTTATCTTTTAATTCCGCTAAATTTTTAATGTCATAGTCTATCTGAAGCATTCTAAGAAGTGAACATAAAATCAAACCATCGAGCTGCAACTTTTCTTTAGGAATAAGATTTTTCCTCATGTCATTCTTTTTTCTATCAGTAAGACCTTCAACCTTAATCTTCAATTCCTTCGCAATCGAAATCAAATCATTTCTTTTGAGTTTTGGCAATAGCAACCTTGCGATTGTCATCAAATCAAGGACATCAATGCTATCATCAAAACAATTCTCTTTAATAATATCTGTAAGCATCCAATTTGAATTAAAACTTGATGTGACTAGCACAGAGCCCTTCGCAAAATCTAAAAATTCTCTAAGTGCATCTTTCAAACTACTTGCCCCTATCAAGTCACTTTCCTTAACTCCAGTATTATCTCTCACTGCCACATTTATAGGCTTATTGCTATGAACAAACTTTTGAAAATTATCAGTGACTGCAAAATCACTCACCTTCACTGCTTCAATTTTTATAATGTCATCATTTTTTCTATTTAATCCTGTGGTTGCCAATTCAAATACTACAAAGTCACCATTCACTAGATGCTCCCTTGTAGAATAATTATTGTTCTCGTCGATGTAATAATTTTCAAAATCATCAACAAGATATCCTTCAACACCGTAGATAAGTTTGAACTTTTGATCCTTTCTTGGTCTCTTCTTATCGCCAAGATAGTCAAAGGCATCCGCCAAAGCATTCACACAGCCGTGGTCGGTTATCGCCATCGCTGGCATTCCAAATTTTGTCGCAGTATCAATATATGCCTTTACTTCACCCACACCATCCTGCGCACTTGATTTAGTATGCAAGTGAAGTTCAACTCTCTTTACTGGCTCTTCATCTTCTCTATCTGTAATAATAATATTATGATAGTCATCATCTCCAACATGTCCAAACTCTATAACCTCTCTTGACGAAACTATCTCAATGAGCGAAAGTCCATTTGGACCTATGGTCATGCCACCTGAAAATGTATCATTCTTAGCATTGCCACATACTTTTATCTCAGTTCCTATTTTAAATCTAAGTTTGAATAATTCCTCGTCCTCAACATTTCCAAAAAACTTTATCTCTATACAGCCCTCACCATCATATATAAATACAGAATAAATTATAAAGTCTTTACCGGCTGGCTTTCTATACCTAAGATTATAAATGACACCCTGAGCCTCAATGTTGTCCATATCATAGAGAATGTTTGGTATGGTAACAAATTTAAATCTGCCCTTTGTCTTTCTTCCATATAATATATTTCCATCAGCATAGATGCCGTTCTTCTTCTTTCTATATGATACAGTTGAGTTACTGTCCTCGCTCTCGCCAGACTCTTGCGAATTAGAGTTTTCGGGATTCTTAATCAATCTCTCAAAGCGAGGCACTTTTTTATCTTTTAATTCATCACTAAACTCAACTAAGTTAACTTTTATTTCAATATCTTTTCCATATCTATTGACGAATATATTTTTGATTATGTTAATTAATTCTTTTTGTACTTCGTCCATTTCTTTTGACTTAACAAAGGTCACTTCCATAGTATTGTCATCTACGAAATTGACATTGTCAGTTCTGAAAAGTGCCGCATACATTAGTTTAGTTTCTTTAAGTTCCTCAAATAAATCTCTTCTAATATCTTCATAAATAAGTTTAGTTGTGTAATTATCTGAGAGTTTATACTTCAATGTGAGTTTAATTGGATTGATAAAGTCCTTATTATTTTCTCTTTCCTTTTCTACATTAATATTAAGCAACTTATTAGCCATTATCTCTCTAATAGCTTTTATATAGTTATAAGGAATGATGTTATACGAAACAAGATAAAAATTGAGAGTATTATGAGTTTTGCTCTTTTTAATACTCTCAACTTCCACATCACGAAAATACTTCTCAATATTTTCGTCGAAATCAATTTTCAAAACATCCAATAACCTATCCATTTTAATTAAACAAGTTTCCTGATAATAACTTATATATATCCATTCCGAAAATCCAAATCATAAACATTAGCAGTAATAACATAGTCACAGTATTTGCAAATCCCTCTACATCCTTATTGATTGGCTTTCCAGTAATCATCTCAATAGCTGCGAATACTATACGACCACCATCTAGTGCAGGAATTGGAAGAAGATTCATTACACCAAGATTTGCCGAGATTAAAACTATCATAGTGAGTAATGTATAAATCATTGATGCAAAACTTACAGCCTGTGCTTCGCTTATTGCACTTCCCATAACTGCAACTGTTCCAACTGGTCCAGAGATATCTTTCGCTCCAAGTTTACCTCTCACAAGCATTCTCAAACTCATTATAGTAGTTTTTATATAGAAATAAAATTCTTTTGCAGCAAACTTACAGTTGTCGATGAAATTAGTTGGAAGCTTATACATGTTTTCAAATGATATGCCAATCATCGCCTTGTTGTAAGTTTCATCGTAAGTAGGGTATACCACAGTTTTTAAAATTTTTCCATCCCTTTTAAATGAAATTACAAGTGGATATTTTTTATTTATGATGTCATCATTATTTAACTGCATGAATACTAAGAGGTCTCTATAACTAATGATTGACTCTTTCTCACCAGGAATTTCAAACTCAACTATCTCATCACCACTTTCAAGAACTATAGGTGTCGCCTTCGCTGCTGCACCTTCGCTTGAGACATTTGAAATAACTGGCACATCAAATCCAACTTTTGAAACCAAGATGAATGCCATAATAAATGCAAGCAGGAAATTCATAAAAGGTCCTGAGAGACAGATGAAAAACTTTTTTACTGGCGATATGGCTTGGAAATTATATTTGTCCAAGTCCTCTTTTTTAAACTTGACTCCCTCAAAATCATAGAGTCCATCTTCATCTATCTTGACATTGTCATATTCCATCAAGTCGCCACTACCCGCTGCGTCCTCACCTATCATAGCGCAGCTTCCACCGAATGGCAGAGCTTTAAGGCTGTATCTCGTATTATTTACTACCTTTGAAATGAGTCTTGGCCCCATCCCAAGCGAAAACTCCCTTACTGGCACCTTAAATGTCTTAGCCATGATAAAGTGGCCAAGCTCGTGAACTGTTATAATTAGCCCTAAGACTAAAATTGCTATTATTATACTCATACCGATATATTATACAAAACTTTGCAATTTATCGCAACATAGTGTAAAATGTCTTATATGATTGCTATAGCCTGTATAGACACTAAAAATGGAATAGGCAAAAATGGCAAACTTCTTATCTCTATACCCGAAGATATGCAGTTCTTTGTGGAAAATACTAGGGACTCGGTAGTGGTTATGGGAAGGAAGACACTTTTTAGTTTCAAAGATAGAAAGCCGCTTAAAAATAGAATCAATATTGTCTTCACTAATAATGATGAGTTAAAAAATGAGTACAAAGATTTTGACAATATTTTCTTTATAAAGAATGAGGCTGAACTTGATTCTCTACTTGAAAAGTATAAAGACAAAAAAGCATTTCTTATCGGTGGTGCAAAAATATATAATAATTTGATAGGTAAATGCGACACCTGTCTAATCACAAAACTCGATAAGGCATTTGATGCCGATACATTTTTTCCAGATTTAGAAGAACACGGCTTTGTCATAGAAAGTGAATCCGAAAATAAGACTTATGAAGGTATTAATTATAAATTTATAAAATATAAAAGAGGTTAATAATCATGGTAGAAGCAATTAAAAAACCAATTAACTACAGAAAGTTGGCAATAAAGGTTGTCCTAATTTTCTTTGGAGTGCTTTGCTATTCATTTGGACTTAAATGCTTTATATATCAAGCTGGCATCTTACCTGCTGGTTTTACTGGTTTAAGTTCCCTTATGCAAAAATTAGTTTACAAATCAAGTGGAGTCCTAATTCCGATAACTATATATAACCTTGCTTGGAATATAGTTCCTGCAAGTTTTTCATATAGACTTGTTGGAAAGAAATTCACGATTCTGTCATTCATTGTTCTCTTCCTATTTAACTTCGTTGCCGACTCATTCCCATCAATAAATTTAACTAACGACCCATTCGTTGCATCAATTTTTGGTGGCATCCTTTGTGGTTTTGGTGCATCGCTCTGGTTTAGATGTGGAGTATCTGGAGGCGGAACTGACTTTGTAGCAATGAGTGTCTCTGCGAAATTCCACATTTCAACTTTTGGTTACATTATGGCATTTAACATACTTCTCATAATGATTCAAGGAATGATTTTTGGTTGGGAACTCGCTTTTTATTCTATAATATATCAATATGTTAGCACTCAAGCAATTAACCTTTTTTATAGACACTATGAAGCAAGAACTATTTTTATCATCACCACAAAGCCAAACGAAGTTGCTTCTGCAATGATAGAAAAATCTGGTCACTCGTCAACTCAATTTGACGGCATAGGAAGTTATACAAAAAATTCTAAGTCCATGTTATATACAGTTGTAACTCAGCCAGAGGTTAGACAGATTACAAATATAATTAGAAAATGTGACCCTGAAGCATTTATAAATGTTATGAAGTCAAATGAAATTCAAGGGAAATTCAATTATCTATCAGTAGAACAAGATGTCATAGATATGAATTATTAAAAAAAGCCACACATAAGTGTGGCATTTTTTTATTCTTTATTTAATTCTTCATAATATTCATTGTCAATTCTCAAATTATCATATTCGTGAAGTGCTGTGATATATCCTTTTAGATTAGTAGTAATTGAGTTTGCATATATATGATCTTTATATTCAAATGTATAATATCCACCACTAAGTGATCTAACTACAAGTTTATCAAAATCATAATATACGAGTTCGTCATTTGCTATAGAAGTGAGTAATCTCTGTGACTCATTTGCTCTTGCAACTTCTGCATATTTCATAAACTGGAGTGGCCTCTTCTCTACATAAGTTTCAAGAGAGTATCCATAGTAGTCGGTAATTCTT
Organism: Lachnospiraceae bacterium; assembly: GCA_017523785.1. GTDB lineage: Bacteria > Bacillota > Clostridia > Lachnospirales > Lachnospiraceae > UBA3633. Next base: position 74,204 of record JAFWVX010000035.1, on the reverse strand, counting down.
CTACAGAAATCATTTGTTCCATCTATATCAGCTATGAAATAATAATTATCTTTTCCATCTTCATCTTTATATAATAGCGAGTCAGTTGCGACATAAGTACATTTTACTTTTTTAGTCTCGCTCTTTTCAAATGTTCTATTTTCAACTGGTACTACCAACTCTATCTCATCGCCAAACTTAAGCGACTCATACTTCTTTTCATCAATAGTAACCGGCCTATATATCTCACACTCTGCCTCGCAGTAAATGCTGTCTAACTCCGACATTGTCGCTGTAGCCATATCAACTCTTATACTCATAAGTGGCATGCCTTGGAGTTTGCCGTTATTATACTTCTTAATTGTATTTCCACCTCTTGCATTAGGCAATTTATAGTAGTCGTCATACTCTTTCTGCCTTGCCTTTTCATTCACCTCTCGACTTACTTTCTCGTCCTCATTGTACATGGCAAGTCTCTTTCTCATAAGTTTATAGTTGGCATTCCTAAATCTTAGTTCTTTATAAAAGTCGTCTTTCTGCCTCTTAGTAACTCTCTTTGCTTCAGCAGCAGTTGATGTGTTATCATAAAAGAATTTTGTGAGTTCCGTTCCGTATAGTGCCTGTGCATTTCTAAGTTCCTTATAAGTATAAGGGATTAAATCTGCCAAGCTATAGACTCTCTTCGTGTAGTCAGGCAAAATATTGTCTATAACTTTTTGAGATGGTGCGCAAGCCACTATAAGTGTACTTACTAAAATCGCCCCTGCTATTATTCTTTTGTTTTTCAAAATACCCATTTCCATGCTCCAATTTATATTTTAAATGTTTTGTTTGATAACTCTTTTAATGCCGCATTTTCAAATGTGCCAAACTTTATCTTATAGCAAATAAGTTTTTGAGTTTTAATACCGAACTCTTCCACATTTTTCTTATAAAGTCCCATGTCCATATACTTTTTATCTGATATAAGTGAGTGTCCTATGTAAGAAAACTGTGCTCTGATCTGATGTGACTTTCCTGTTATTAATTCTATGTCCACATCTTCAAAGTTTTTATATTTTTTGATAACTTTATATTTGAGTTTTATTAAAGTGTAACCATCAATCATCTTGCCCTTATACTCTTTAATAATCGCCTTATTATCCTTTTCATTCTTTTTAAAAAGATGGACTAATTCACCCTCATCTTTTTCAAGTATTCCATTTATAGTAGCCTTGTATCTCTTTTCTATCTCATCATCTTTAATCATCTTAGAGAGTTCTTTAGCTGCTATATAAGTTTTTGCAAATATTATCAGGCCTTCTGTGTTTCTATCAAGTCTATTAACTGTAGATGCTTTAAAACTAGAATTTCTAGTTCCGATATATTCATTTAAAACTGAATTAACTGATTCATCTCCACTCTTATCGCCCTGCGAGAGCATTCCAACTGGCTTATTGAAAATGATTATGTTTTCATCCTCATAAATAATTCTATCCTTATAATCTACCTTGTCACTCTTTATCTTGCTAACATTTTTAGTATTCTCTTTCTCATAAAACTTATCAAAGGTTTCGTCTGCTAGGAAAACTAATATCTCATCATTTGCATTTAAGACTTCACTACGACTCGCCTTTTTACCATTTACTTCAAAATATTTTTTTCTAAGTAGTTTTTGAAGGAGACTACTTGGCATACTCTTAAACACTTTTTTCAAATACTTAATTAGAGTTATACCTTCTTCAGTTTTATTAATTTTGATACTTCTCATCTATCCCCAAGCAGGACGGCTAAAACTATTATCTTGCACATTTGAAAGTGCTATACTCTTTTGCAATTCGTTTCTCATATTCACAACTTCATTTAACTTGTTGCTAAGATTTTGAAGTTGGTTGTTCATAATACTTGATACATCATTTCCAAGTGTCTGAATAAAATTCATCATAAATACCAGTGAATCGTCATATTCTTTTAGAGACCTATCGTGGAGTTGTCTCGCATTTGCTTCAGCATTTGCTACAAGTTCATTTGCCTTTCTCATTGCCTCATCCATTATTTCTTTTGACCTCTGCTCTGCGAGTTTTATCTGCTCACTCTCATTGAGCATTCTATCCTTCATGTCATTCGCCTCAAGCATAATTCTCTCAGCATTTTTACGAGCGAGTTCTAACTCTCTATTCTTTGACTGCTCAAGTTCTCTTGTCTTTTCGTTATATTTTTTTATCTCATCAGGAATAGATGTCTTGAGTTCTCCGATTAGTTGTCTAAGTGTGTCCTTTGGGAGCATGACTCTGCCCCTTGTGTCAGGTCGCACATTCTCAATCATCTGTTCGATATTATCAATAATTGTCTCTAAATTACTTATAGCCATCTTTTCTCCTTACATTGCTTTTATATATTTAAATGCAACTATTTATTATAGCACTTTTTCAAAAATAATTCTATTAGTCTATAGAAAATCTTACACAAAATACTTATTATATTTCTTTTTAAGTCTATCAGCGACTTGTGGTGTCACAAACTTACTCACATCCCCATCAAATGAAGCCACCTGCTTAACTATACTTGATGATAGATATGAATACTTGAGGTTTGTGAGTAGGAATACTGTATCAATGTCATTCTCTAATTCCCTATTGGTCTGTGCCATTTGCAACTCATATTCAAAATCAGTCACGGCTCTAAGACCCCTTATTACTATTTTTGCATTTTTACTTTTAGCATAGTCAACAAGAAGTCCATCAAAACTTTCTACCTCCACATTTCCATATTCCTTTATCGACTCCTTAATCATTTCCACTCTCTCATCAACAGTGAATAATGATTTCTTGTCGTGATTATTTAACACTGCCACGATAAGTTTATCGGCAATCTTAGATGCCCTATCAATTATATCTATATGTCCATATGTAATTGGATCAAACGACCCTGGATAAATACAAATTTTCATTTTTCACCTATGCCTTTTTGAAAAATATATGTTTATTGCTTTTATATTTTTTTATTTTAGTTATTACAAATCCTAAATCTTCTATTCCTTCAGCATCATCTTTTAAACTTACTTCCAATATAATTCTAGTGTCTTTATCTATCAGATTAGTTTTTGCAAGTCTTTCAGATACTGGTCTATAAAGTCCTTTATCGTAAGGCGGATCCATAAATACAATTCCAAAAACTTCATTCTCCCTTGATAGGTTTTCAAGAGACAAACTCGCATCACCTTTTATCACTTTTGCTCTATCGGTAAGTCCTGTGTGCTCAAGATTTTCTTTTATAACTTTTATCGCTCTATCATTGTTGTCTATAAATGTTGCATTGCTAGCACCACGGCTAAGTGCCTCAATCCCTATGGCACCAGAACCAGCAAATAAATCAAGAAAACTTTTTCCAGCGATATCAAATTGAATCATGTTAAATAAAGTCTCTTTAATCTTGTCTGTCGTAGGTCTTATAGACAAATCTTCAAGTGTTTTAAGCAATAAATGCCTTTTTTCTCCCGCTATAACTCTCATAACATCTAATTATATTAAATGAAACTTATATAGTCAAGAATAGCGATTTTTTTAATTTTGTGCTATAATTATAGTGTTTTTCGGAGGTGTGCCTTGCAGAAAATATTTAAAAAATTCAATATTTTATTAGTAGTAGCACTTTGCATTTTGCAGTGTAATATTTCGTATTCTGAAAATGCCACTAGTTCTACTCAAGACTATGTGCATTCAGTGAATCCATATTACAGTTATTGGAAAAATGAATTCATTATCTATATTGATAATTATCTTGGTAATATCAATGATGTAAGCAAGAAGGATTTAATGGGTGACAAGGGTTCAAGTAACATTTACATCTTTACAAAACTTACTGACGGCAAATACGACTATGATACCTTGTTAAAAGACATTAAGAATTCTGATGTTGAAAACAATCTTCACGATAAGAATCCTATACTTGTTCATCTACCTAAAAATGCTTATAATAATGAATCACATGCACTACTTAAGGATGATAACGAAAAGGGCAAGCTCATAACTGGCGGTCCTTATTCTAAATACGAAAAATATCCAAATGGTTTTTACTATAAGGATAAAAAGATTGACAGTGCAGAGTTAAATAAAATTTTAGCAACTTACAAAATTGAAGCGGACAAGATATCAGACCAGTTAAAGCAAATCAAGAGTTACAGTATCAAAGATTTATATGGAAATGTCTTTGTTGCTTATCTTACAAATGGCGCAACTAGTGTCGCAGGCACAGAGGATGCTAAGATTTATTTATTAAATGTAGATAAAAAATTAAATCCATATGATTTAACTATTTCCGACCTTGCATCAGATGATGTGATTACTGGTAAATCTACTAAAGGATATCTACCTGATGACTGGCAGGTTGAAACTATCTACATTTACAATCAGGGTCATAAGTTGATTGAAAAATTATCATACGACACATTTAGACAGTATCTCTGGGCTAAGCAAGAAAAATCAGTTATTGAGTGGATGAAATCACTATATAACTAATCCCATCTCTATATAATCATTTAATTTTTCATTGAGTTCCTTAGCGAACTCAATTTTTTTATCTACGAATTCTTTTGCATCAGCACTTGCTTCTCTAAATAAATTTATATCAGTATACATATCTGCAAGTTTAAAATCCATCTCCCCTGACTGCTTTACTCCAAATATATCTCCGGGCCCTCTAAGTTTCAAATCTTCTTCTGCGATATAAAAACCATCATTAGAATCTGATAAAACTTGAAGTCGCTTCGCTGATTTTTCAGTCGGAGTCGTATCTACGAAGAGAGCATAACTTTGACTGTCGCCTCTTCCAACTCTTCCTCTCAACTGATGAAGTTCTGCGAGTCCAAATGAGCCTGCATCTTCCACCATCATAAATGTGGCATTAGGGACATCCACACCAACTTCTACAACTGTAGTAGAAACCAAGATATCAACTTCGCCGTCCTTAAATTTTTTCATTATGTCGTATTTTTCGCTAGACTTCATCTTGCCGTGCAAGATTCCTATCCTCATATCATTTCCATAGAAACTTTTTAGTCTTTCGGCATATTCTGTGACATTTTGATAGTTTGCAAAACTTCCCACATCCTCGTCATCACTTCTATCTATCGCAGGGCAAATGACATAGGCTTGGTGACCTAAATCAATTTGCTTTTTCATAGAGCGAAATGCCTTCTCTCTCTCATTGATATTTGCGACATAGTTTTTTATTGGCAAACGATTTTTTGGTTTATCAGTGATTCTACTTATGTCCATATCAGCATAAAAAAGCATCGCAAGTGTTCTAGGTATAGGAGTCGCCGACATAATTAGGACATTTGCATTGTTGGACTTTTCTTCAAGTTGTTTTCTTTGACTAACACCAAATCTATGCTGCTCATCTATTATGCAAAGTCCCAAGTCTTTATATATCACATCTTTTGAAAATAGTGCATGTGTGCCGATAATGATATCAATATCTCCAGATTTTAATTTTTCGAGAATTAATTTTCTGTCTTTAGCTTTCGTACTACCAGTTAATAATGCTATAGTTATTCCATTTGCCGAAAACAAGTTAGCGGGCTCGCATAGCTCTCCCATACTATTAGGGCTCGCAATGCTCGCCCCTACATTTTTTGTATTAGTCTTCACACTCAATAAATTTATTATAGTATTAAAATGTTGCTCGGCGAGCACCTCAGTCGGGGCCATGAAGGCTGTCTGAATTCTTTTATCTGCTACCATAAGTGCTGCGAGAATAGCGACCACAGTCTTTCCAGAACCAACATCACCTTCCAAAAGTCTATTCATTCTTTTTCCATTTTTGAAATCATTAAAGATATCATCGATTGCAGTCTTTTGCCCTGCAGTCAACTTAAATGGAAGTTTTTTTATAAATGAATTGAGGCTAGTCTCCTGCTCTCCCTTTAATTCCATCCTGCCGTCATTGACCTTCTTATCCTTATTTAAAAACATAGCAAGCGAAAATAAAAAGAATTCATCATAAACTAGTCTCTTTCTTGCCTCCTGCATATCTTCCATATTATTTGGGAAATGAATATGATTAAATGCATATTCAAGTTCACAGAGTTTTCTATCATCTATAATTTTTTTAGGTAGATATTCATTAAAATAATTCTTACTTAAACTTTTATCATCAAGTAAATTCTTTATTGCTTTTTTGATAGTATTATTTTTTAAGCCCTTAGTGAGTGGGTATACAGGACTTAAGTTTCCTTTTAAGTCTGCATAGTCAGCTTTATTAAAAATTTTACACTGCGAAAGTCCTATGCCGTCTTTGAGTCTACCAACTCTACCTCTAAATATTTTGTCAGCTCCGATTTTAAGTGACTTAGATATAAATGGAATATTAAACCAAAATGCTCTTATCCTACCAGTTCCATCATCAAGCCAAATAGATGTGATGGAAGTTCTGCCCTTTCTAAACATAGTTGGCTTCGTGACAGGCATTGCATTTATAGTAGAAACTCTCCCCGCCTCAAGTTTTATTATGTCTATCGGTTCTTCAAACTCTTCATAGTCTCTTGGGAAAAAATATAATAAATCCTTGATATCATTGATACCAAGATTCATAAAATATTTTTCTATTTTGGGTCCTATCCCTTTTAGTTTTGTAAGTTCTGACATAATATTAAATGAGCGGACTTTCGTCCGCTCTAATTTTATTCTATTGATATGTAGTAATAGTAGACTGGTTGGTCTCCCTCATATACATTTACTTCAAGATTACTATACTGCTTTGAAAACTCATCTTTAATCTTATTTGCATCTTTCTCTGTGACTGAGTCGCCGAAGTAAATTGATACTACCGAATCCTTGTCCTCTTTTATCTTCTCATATGCTCCAAAGATACTTTTCATAATATCTGCATTTGTATAGAGAAGTCCTTTGTCGCCGAGTGATATGTAGTCGTTTTCTTTTATGTCGATGCCATCAATCACTGTGTTTCTTATAGAGTAAGTTGTCTGTATGGTCTTCACATTGCTAATGCTCTCTTTAAATTGTTCAAGCATCTCATCAACACTTTCTCTCTCTGTAAAGTAAATCATACAGTTGATTCCCTGAAGCACATTCTTAGTTTCTATAACATATACTTCTTTATCTTTTATGATATCCTTTGCCTGCTTAGCCGCCATTATTATATTGGAGTTATTTGGGAATACAAAAACTTTTTTTGCATGAACTTCAGCAATAGCATTTAAGAAATCCTCAGTTGATGGATTCATGGTCTGTCCACCAGTTATAACCTTATCACAGCCTAAGTCATTGAAGAATGTTGTGATGCCTTCGCCATTTGAAACTGCCACAAAACCAATCTCCTTAAGTTTTACAGGTGGCTTCTTCTCTTCATGCTGCTCTGCAAATTGTTTTGCCTTCTTCTCTGCATCCTTTATAACTTTTTCTTGGTGCTCAAGTCTTAGATTATCAACTTTAAGATTAGTTAAAAATCCATATTCAAGTCCTTTCTCAAAAACTTTTCCAGGATGATTTGTGTGGACATGAATCTTTATATACTGCTCATCGCCTACAACTACAAGTGAATCACCGATACTCTCAAGATATTTTATGATTTCATCAGTTGCATTTGCCTTAAAACTTGTAGCCGTGTTGACTATGCACTCAGTACAGTAGCCAAATTTTATGTCTTGGTCTTCTACAACTTTTAAATTTATATTAGATGACTTACTTGATGATTTCTCATCAAAAGTAATTTCAATCTCTTCACCTTTTAGATATGATAGAACTCCGTGAGCAAAATACATAAGTCCTTGTCCGCCACTATCTACAACTCCAGCCTCTTTAAGTATAGGAAGCATGTCAGGAGTCTTTTGAAGCATCTCATCGCCGTATGCGATAACCTGCTCAAGTTTTTCTATACCATCTGCAGAACTTCCTGACAACTCTTCAGCCTTTTCAGCAAGTGCCTTTATGACAGTTAGAATTGTTCCCTCTTTAGGTTTTACAACTGCCTTATATGCTGTGTCCTTTGACTTTTGAATTGCTTCAAGAAGTAAATCAGTGTCAATGTCTTTTGCATCTTTTAAGTGATTAGTAAAACCTCTAAGTATTTGCGACATGATAACTCCAGAGTTACCACGTGCACCACGAAGAGAACCACTTGCTATAGCTTTGCAAACTTCTTCTATGCTGTCATCTGATACTGCATTTACAGCTTCGCAGGCTGACTTAAGTGTCATAGACATATTAGTTCCTGTGTCACCATCTGGCACAGGGAAGACATTTAACTCATTTACATAATCTCTATTTTTATAAAGTAAAGATGCACCCGCTAGAAATGCACCTTTAATTTTGGCTGCATTTACCATCTTAATCGATTACCCTCACACCTTCAACAAAAATATTAATCTCTTTTACTTTTAATTCTGTAAGTTCTTCAACTTTGTATTTTACATTCTCAATTACATTATCAGAGCAAGCTTTGACATTTACTGAAAATGCTATTATTACATGTAGGTCTATCTTAATCTCATTGTCGATAATCTCTACAACTACACCCTTTGCCAAATCCTCGCCAGTAAGTAAAGTTGTGAGACCATTTGCTATATTTACAGCGGCCATTCCAACGACACCAAAACTCTCGCAAGCAGCAAGTCCAGCTGTCTTTGCGATTACCTTAGGGCTTATAAAAATCTCGCCATATTTTGTCTCGTGATGACCATCTTGAGCTTTGTTAGCCATAATACCTCCTCTAAAATCCAGTAAATACTTAAGTATAATCTAACTATTTATTTTACCACAATAAACAGCATTAATCAAATAGCAGATTTTCGCTAATTAACTGGCACATATCCCGCTTCAATAATAGCATCTCTACCCTTGTTGCTTCTTATATAGTCGTAGAGTTTGTGGGCATTTGAATCTTCCTTCTCATCAAGTTTTATAGCCACATAGCTCTCATTTAAGAGAGGATAAGTGAAATTTGCAATAGTATCATTACCAGGAAGAACGCCATCAACTTTTAATAGTTTCAAATTGTCATTTTTATACATCTGTGTCACATAATAGTATACTGAATATCCGATTGCATTATTTGAATTATCGTAGCTTGCGAGAACATCTATAAGACCGTCCATTTCACCAGGATAATAATAAACTTCCCTTTTCATTGGTTCAATATCTTTCATCAAAACTTTTCTGAAAATTGTCTGTGACCCTGATTTTTCTTCTCTCTGGAATGCTTCAATCACAACATCTTCCCCACCAACTTCTTTCCAATTTGTGATTTTTCCAGTATAAATATCTATTAACTGCTGCTTTGTCAAACTTTCGACAGGATTATTTTTATTTACGATAAACACCAAACCTTCTCTTCTTATAGGAGCGTATTTCATCTTATGATACTTACTATTTTTTGAAATATAATTTTTTAAATCGCTTTTTACTTCTCCTGGCATCTCGCCAACTATGAGAACATCAGCATTGCCATTTGAAAGATTATACCAAGCCTCATTTGTCTTGGTGCAACTTGTGGCATTTTCTGCATCTTCCAATTCTTCGCCTAAAGCATTTTTTCTTATGTGTGCCATAAGTGGCAAGAGTGCAGTTGAACCATCAACTTTTGGATATAGTTCTTTATCCTTTCCAAATAGATAAGGTTCCGTTAAATCCTTTGGTTTACTCTTGTCAAGTACTGCAACTCCTGGAATGTCCATGTCCTCATCTTTAATATTAACTCGTTTTTCTGCATCTTCAGATTCTTCAGTTTCTAAACTTTCATATCTTTCTTCTGTCGTCTCAAGAATTTCTATTTCTTCCACGATTTCATTTACTTCTTTTTTGTTGCAAGAAACTGTAAGCATTATCAGTATCGCAAATAATAATAATCTTTTCATAATAACTCCTAAAACTCTAAATTTATTTTAATATGCCTTCTTTTGTAATGAATTCTAATATATCGTGGCGTGAATAAGGCAAATCTCTGTAATAGTATAAATCGCCCCTATAAAGTACACTCAATCCGACTATTTCTCTATCATAATCTGAACTATATTGTGAATCGTAAGTAAAGTTAATATATGCATTATCTCCAACTATGGTTTGTCCAACAGTCTTTTTAATCATGTCTACATAGGAAACGAACTGCTTTATTCTATTTGTAACATTTTCATCTTTATTTATGATTTTGGCAACTAAAGACATAGTATTGTTTTGCAGCCACTGCTTTTTTCCATCCTCTGTTGACTCGCTATCCCAATAATCTCTCATATCGCACTCAATATCAAGGCAATATACAAATGCAGGTATAGTACTTGGTGTCGCCACCTTTCCAATATGATAGTTATAGTTTTTTGAAACAAGCTTGCCATTTTCATATTTTGAATTCTTTAGAATACTTATGCGTTTCTCACTCTCAAAGTGATCCTTTATGCATGCCGCCCATTCTTCTTCTATGATTTGCTTCAAATTCTTATATAATAATTCTTTTTGTTCATTGCTCACTACATTATATGCATCCAGTACTGCCTCCGCACTACTATAACAATACGAATTAAAAGAATTCATTGTTGATAAAACAATGATTGCCATAAACAGAATTATACTCTTTTGAATTTTACTCATCATCACTCGCGCTATCAAAAATAGAAAATTTGAATTTTACATTTCCATCTCTATCTATAAGACCATAATTAAATCCTTTTTGATATATAAGATATTTATCGTCATATCTCATCAAAAACTTATAGTCCTTAAGTAGGATATTATTGTTTATATCATATAAATTATAAATGCCGTTTTGCTCTACACATAAATCTCCATTTATGTCACAAAAGCAACAATATTTAGTATTAACTTTTTTAGAAAAGTCACTATAGTATCCGTATACTTCTCCATTTTCATTTGTGACAATTCTGTATGCTCTGCCATAAATATCTAATATGTCATAGCTATATTCATTTCCATTGATCATTTCTAACATCTTATCCCCATTTACATTATAAATATAGTTCTTCCCATCAACAAGTGTAACAAAGTAATTACCTGACCTTATTACATTATGATTGTCAAGATTTGACAGAATTATCTTTCCATCTCTATCATATAGATTTATTTTCCCATCAGACTTTGCCGTTATAAACTGTTCTTTTTTCTTTACATAACTATCATATTTTACACCTTTGTTAACTATGTTTTCATCAAGATTTGAAACAAAAACCGAACCATCTTGATTTATAATTTGAAATTTGTCCTTTACCTTTACTATTATACTATGCGATAATTCAGTATATTCTCGCTCTGCTTTTATATCAATCAGTGCGAAAGTATCTATGTCATCTTTAATAAGTTCGTTTTTAGCATTATATAAATAGCACTTGCCACCTTTTTTTATGAGTGTGTAATTATAGTTAAATAAAATATTATTAAGCAAAGTGCCATCCGTGCTATATGCCTTCTTTTCTTTTCCATACAATAGTAGATATTTTGTGCCATCTATATCTCTTACTTTATAATTAACTGTATCTTTCTCTTTAAGTAATACTTCTCCAAAAACTACTATTCGCCATTCTTTCCATACCCTTTCATCATAATCATCGTAAACATCCTCTATCACAATAGGTTCATCGGAATACTTAAGCAAATATGAATCTTCATCTTTCCCATCAGTTGATACAACTATATACTTGTCATCTATAAAATATAGTTTTTTGTTAGGATAATCGTTAGGATTAAAATCAAAACTCTTATGCACTTCTGCTATAAGTCTACCATCAGCATCAACATAACTTATAAAGTTCTTTGATGTAATTTCATATACTTTAACATTTATGCAATTTTCATACTCTCTATATTCTTTAACCCCATCCATTACGAAACCATATTTTTTTGAAATTAAAGTAAGACTTCCATCTAAATTTTTCAAAATAGAAATATTTTCAGTATTAATTTCTTCTGTAGTAGTTTTGTTTCTGCTTGGCAGTAAACTATTATACTGACTTATGTTATCAAGAGGACTATCAATTGTTCCTTCATATATTTTGCTTGACTTCTTGTTTATGTCGTACTCAAATGTTTTTGAATTTGTAGTATATATAAGTTTTCCATTACTAAATTTTTTGGGACTAAATATATTATCAATATATGATATAAAATTACCATCGCTATCATACATCTCAAATTCATGTCCCATTTTGTTTACATCAGTTTCTTTAACTATTACATTATAACCATCAATATTTCTTATATGTATATTCTCTTGCCTTTCCCGCTCGTCAAAATCCTCATTTCTTAAACCCGTCTCTGTTTTTACTAAAGTTTTACCATTGTCATCTACAACTCTAAGCACACCATTTTCAGGATTCTTTATAAGATATAATTTCTTGCCAGTATTATCATTTGCGATAGTACTCACACTACAAATGATTACCGATACTAGTATCAGCGCGATTGATGTTATCTTTTTAAATAGTTTACTCATTTCTAACTTAAAAATATATTACACAACTCCTGTCTTAAGCATTTTCCTCCCAATCAGCATATATGCGGTAAACATAAATACTATAAGAATTGACCAAGAGATTGGGTAAACTGCACAGATTGTCACATAACTTGGGTATATTGGGAATACTGTGAAAACCCAAATAACTCTGAAAATGATTATTCCAAAAATTACTGCGACAGTCTGAATATATGGATGCCTTAAAACTCTGAGTGCCGAACCATATATCTCATAGATTGGTTGTATAAATGATAGTGCAGTAACGATGCTAAGTCTTGTCACTGCGATATTAATTACCTCTGTGTCATTTGTAAATATCAGCAAGAATTGATTTGTAAAGAGTTTTATTATAAGAATTATTATTCCTACAAAAAGCATCGCGATAAGTATGCATGCCTTGACAATCTTTTTACATCTATCAAACTTTTCCGCACCATAGTTTTGACTGAGTATGGTTAGGCAGGCTTGGCTAAAGGAAGTTGTAATATAGTATGTAAATGATTCAATATTTAGTGCTGCAGTATTGGCTGCTATGGTTTTTGTTCCGAGTGAATTGATGGCTGACTGCACACAGAGATTGGAAGTTGAAAATACCATTCCTGATATCGCACTTGGCACTCCTATTCTCATTATTTTAAATAATGAGTCTGGAACAATTATCCATTCTTTTATATTATATTTAACTTCGCTATTCTCTTTTATCAAAAGGTAAGTTACAACTATTGCATTTACAACATTTGAAATTGCTGTGGCTATCGCAACTCCTGTGACACCAAGTTCAAAAAATACTACGAAAATGACATTCAATATGACATTCAAAATACCTGTTGCAGTTAAAACTATAAGTGGTCTCTTCGTATCGCCAATACTTCTAAGTATCGCTGCTCCGAAATTGTAGACAACTATAAATGGAATCGCCATAAAAATTATCTGTAGATATGTAGTCGCAGGTCTAAGTATTTCCTCAGGTGTACCGAGAAAGACTAAAACATTTCTTGAAAATAAAAGACCAACTATCATAAGTATTATTCCAAAAATATATGCAAATGTCATAGAGGTGTGAACGACATTGTGGATTTTTTGAGTTTTGCCTGCACCGATGTAATTTGCAATCATAACATTTGCACCGATGGCAAGCCCTGTAAATGAGTTGATGAATAGATTTATTATCTGAGTATTGGCACCTACTGCTGCAAGTGCGACACTACCTACGAACTTACCACAGACAATTATGTCCGCAGCATTAAAAAGTTGTTGCAGTGAACTTGTGAGGAAAATTGGTATGGCAAAAAAGATAATATTTTGTATTATCGGACCATTTACTATATCCATTTTTTTGCTTAGAGCTCTAACCATTTTGTATATCCTTTGATGATTTTATCTATCTCATCTTTGTAGTCTTTGGTGAGAAAGGCTTCTGCTTCGCCGTCGATGCGGACACGTTTTTTTGTGTTGGTGATGTAACCGAAGTAAATTAGTGAAGGCTCACTTAGCTCTCTCGTACTCTTTTCGGGCTCGCAGTGCTCGCCCCTACATTTTTTTTTATCATCGCTACAAGCAATTATATAAGAATTCTTTGTCAGTAATCGATACGGATTTAAATCAAAGTGATTTGCAATTTCAACTGTTCCTTGCAAAATTGGAATCTCTCTCAAACTGTATCTAAGTCCCCATTTGTTTCTGTCGCAGAGTTTCCAAAGTGCAGTTAGAATTCCGCCCTTGCCTATTGGTTCACTATCTACGATTTTCAAATTATTGGGCTCGCACTGCTCGCCCCTACAAATACTTACTTCATCCCCTCGAGATGACATAATTAAAGACGGATTAAATCCGCCTTCAGATAAAGATACTTCTATTTGATTTTTTATATGAGTAATAAACTCATGATTAAATTGCTTTACTAACTCATCTTGCTTTTCATCAATCAAAACTTTAGTGCCAAGATTTCCTACATAACCACTAACATATAATTTAATCATTTTAACTAAAATTAAAATATGAAAGGAATGCACCGAGAACCATTGCTACAACCAATATTATAGCAATGACTGCTGCAACTTTCTTTGTCTGCTTTGGATTCATCATATTGACGCCAACGGGAATCGAACCCGTGATACCACCGTGAAAGGGTGATGTCTTAACCGCTTGACCATGGCGCCATAAAGCTAAAAGGCGACGATCGGATTTGAACCGATGATCAGGGTGTTGCAGACCCACGCCTTACCACTTGGCTACATCGCCTTAACATAGCCTATTTATAATATCTTAAAATGTCTATTTTGTCAAGCAAAAGGGCTAAACAGCGATTTCCTTGATTAATCGCCAAATATATCGCTAAAAATGCTTAAATACTGATTGCCATTCTTTTTTATGTCTTCCATATCTACTTTAATACTCTTTTCGATAACTGCCTTAGTATTTAAAATGTTTTTGACATCATGTCTTGCAGAAACCAAGCCATTTGCAACCAATATCTCTTGGCCCTTCTTAGATAGTAGATAGTCGATGAACAGTTTTCCATTTTCAGCATTTACTGCATCCTTGACGAGTCCGACACCTGTCATCATAGATATGTTATCTGAATTTGAATACTTAAATCCAAAATCCTCATACTCTTTTGTGAAGCCTGCTGCAGTCTCGTCATAGCAGATTCCTACATTAAATGTTCCAGACACCACATTGTCAAGCACATCTCTCTCAGTTGATTTAATGACAACTCCGTAGTCTCTAAGTCTTCTAAAAAATGCATCGCCGTAATCTTTATGTTGCATCATTGCCATAACCCAATACTTTACGAAGTTATCATTCTTTGGATTTGCAATCGCCATCTTACCTCTATAGTCATTATTTAAAAAGCCATTCCAAGTTTTTGGTGCAGTCTTTTCTTCTATGCCGAGTTCTGGATTTTTGTTAAATGCTATACCCATAGTTGTCACAGCACCTGCACAGTAAAAATTTTCAGAGTCTTTGAAATCTTTATTTATTTTTTTAGACTCTTTTGACTCATATGCCTCTAGTCTTGATTTTGATTTCATATCTTCAAGACTCAAAACATTTGACAAAAATACTACATCAGCATTTGCCTGCCCTGACTCAAACTCCATATCAATTTTTCTATCAACTCTATCTGAGTCGCCATAATAATAGTCGAGCACAATTCCTGGATATTCTTTTTCAAAACCCTGCTTAAGTGCCTGCGCAACTGTCTCGTCTACTGTAGTGTAGAGCATGACAGAGCCGTTTAAGACTACGGGGTCTTTTTTGGCGCAAGATGAAAATGCCATAAGGCTTATGATTAAAATTAATAATACTTTTTTCATATTCACTATGTTCTCTTTAAATATTTTCTTACATCAAATGCTACGGCTACGATGATTACGACACCTTGCACAACCTGCTGTATGTATGGGTTGATACCAAGGAACTGCATTGATGATTTCAAAAGTTCGAACACGAGGACACCGAGAAGGATTCCTGAAACTCTACCTACACCACCACCGGTAGATACACCACCGATAGTACAAGCTGCGATAGCTTCAAGCTCATAACCTTGTCCAAGGTTTACTGATGCACCTGCTGACTTAGCTGCAAGTATAAATCCTGCAAGACCATACATACAACCAGCGAGTGCATATATTTTAATAATTGATTTCTTAACATTTACACCTGATACTTCTGCTGCATTTTCATTTCCACCGATGGCATACATATACTTACCATAGCGAGTCATGTTGTATAAGAACCAGAACACTGCACCACCGATAATCGCAAAGAGGAAGAGCCATTTGAAACTAAATGTTCCTATCTTAAACATCTGTGATGTTGCGATACTTGTGTAATCTGGACGAAGTCCCCCGATAGGTTTTGCATCAGAATAGATACAAGCGATACCGTAGATAACTGTCTGCATACCAAGTGTTGCAAGGAATGGTGGAACTTTAAGTTGTGAAATGATAATTCCATCTGCAAGTCCAAAGCACATTGATAAGAATACTACAAAAAGTGCAATGCCAAGTACATACCACCATGTCTCTGGTGCAGAGAAAGTTGAACCAAAGAATTTATCTGCATAGTCATTTCTCTGTAAAAGTGTACATGCTATAACACCTGCTAGACCAACGGCACGACCAGCTGAAAGGTCGGTTCCTCTTATGATAAGACAGCCACTGACGCCGAGTGCGATAATAAATCTTGGTGTTACATTTGAAACTATGTTGGCAAAGTTTGCCCAAGTGAAAAAATTATCTCTTGTAAATCCTACAAATAGCACAAGTGCAACTAGCAAGAATGCTATTATATTATCTTTAAATAAATGAATGATTTGTCTCTTTCTAACGAAAGAAGGGTTCATAGGAGATTGCTCTTGCATCATCTTCTTTCCTTCTTTTGCTGTCATATTGAAAAATTTCATACTTACCTCCTATTACATAAACTTAGTAGCAAGTTCCATGACTTTTTCTTGAGTTGCCTCTTTACCATCAAGTATACCAGTGAGTCGTCCTTCACACATTACCATTACTCTGTCTGACATACCGAGAAGCTCTGGCATTTCGCTACTAATCATAATTATTGATTTGCCCTGTTTAGCAAGGTCTGCAATGATACAGTATATCTCATATTTAGCACCTACGTCGATACCACGAGTCGGCTCATCAAGAATGAGAACATCTGGAGCATTTGCAAGCCATCTTCCTATTATAACCTTTTGTTGATTTCCACCAGACAAATATTGAATAGGGGTTTCATTATTTGGAGTCTTAATATTCATCTTTTTTATATTGTCATCAACAACGACTTTAAGTTTTTTATGATTTAAAACAATTCCGTAATCAAGATATTTATCGAGAGATGCAATTCCTACATTGTCAGATACTGAGAGCACTCCGAATATTCCAGTTGCTCTTCTATCCTCTGTGAGAAGTGCAAGTCCCTTAACTATGGCATCGCGTGGTCTCTTAACTACGAGTTCCGCACCTTCAAATTTCATCGTCCCCTCAATCTTATCTCTTATACCAAAGATGCCTTCCATAAGTTCTGTTCTCTGAGCACCTACGAGTCCACCAATTCCGAGAATTTCTCCCTTCCTAAGTTCGAAACTTACATCTTGGAAACTTCTCTTATTTGGTGATGTGTAATGCTCAACTTTAAATACAACTTCGCCAGGAACATTTTCTCTCTTAGGGAAACGATTTGTAAGCTCACGACCTACCATGTGTTTAATAATCAAATCAGTAGTAAGTTCTGATGAGTTCCAAGTTCCTACATAAGTTCCATCTCTCATGATAGTAACTTCATCAGAGATTTTTAATATCTCTTCCATCTTATGAGAAATGTAGACAAATGCTACGCCTTTTTTCTTTAACTTATTGATGATGTTGAATAACAACTCAACTTCATTTTCAGTTAGAGAAGATGTCGGCTCGTCTAAAATTATAAGTTTTGCATCGGCAGATACTGCCTTCGCAATTTCAACTGACTGCATTTGCGAAACAGATAACTCTCCAAGTTTCTTAGTTGAACTAAATAAAAGTCCAACTTCCTTAAGATACTTATCAGCCTCTTCATGCATCACTTTATGATCAATAATTTTTATCGGACCAGCTTGTTTTAATGGATATCTGCCGCAGAAAATATTTTCAGCGATATCTCTCTCAGGTATTGGCTGAAGTTCTTGGTGAACCATCGCAATACCTTTCTCAAGGGCATCTCTAGCATTCTTTATCTCGACATGCTCATCATTATATATTATCTCTCCTGAATCTCTAGTGTAGATTCCGAATAGACATTTCATAAGTGTTGACTTACCAGCACCATTTTCACCCATAAGTGCATGAACTGTACCTGGACGAATATTTAATGACACTCCTTTAAGCACGTAGATGTGATTGAAGCTCTTGTAGATGTCCTTCATCTGCAATAAATACTCACTCATGCTTTACCCTCCTTAGTAGTTTTCTCTTACAGATAAAAAAACTGAGCAACTTAATATGCTCAGTCTTTTTATTTAATTATGTCATTTTAGATTATTTGTATTGACTAGCATTTTCTGGAGTTACCTTTACATAATCAACCCAGTTGTAAAGAGATAAACTCTTTCCATTTACTGCGTCAATAGCACAATCAACTGCTGTATGTGATTGACCAACATGGTCATTTAATACAGTTCCAGTCATAGCTCCGTCCATAACAGCTTGAACAGCCTCAGCAAGAGCGTCAACACCTACAAGATAGATGTTCTCTCCAACTTTTCTTCCAGCTGCTTCGATAGATGCCTTAGCACCAAGTGCCATGTCATCGTTGTTACAGAAGATAACTTCGATTTGATCTCCGAATTGAGTAAGAGCATCTTGAGCAATTTGTTGTCCCTTTGCTCTATCCCACATACCAACTTGGTCAAGTAATTGATCAACTTCAAGACCAGCTTTGTCTTTGTATTGAGAAATAGAGAATTGAGTTCTATATTTAGCGTCAACGTTCTCTGGATCACCTTCGATCATAACGTATTGAAGTTTTCCGTCGCCGTTTAAATCTCCCTTATTAGCAAGGTCAGCGATTAACTCACCTTGGAATTTTCCTGATTGACGAGCATCAGCTCCTACATATGTAAACTTACCAGCATAGTCACCAGTGTTGTTTGCACTCATATCAGCCTCAGATGGCTCTCTGTTGATGAATACTACAGGGATGTTAGCATCTTTACATTTTTGCATGATAGTTGCTGCACCTGATGATTGAACAAGGTTCAAAATGAGAACGTCATAGTTTTGAACGATGAAGTTGTCAATTTGATTTGTTTGCTCTGCTTGGTCATTCTTTCCGTCCATTATAGTAACTTCATAAGTTACATCTGCGTTGCTCTTAGACTTGAAATATTTGTCTAACTCATTTCTATAAAGAGTCATGAATGCATCGTCGAACTTATAGATACATACACCAACCTTTACAGTCTTAGCTCCTGCTGCGCCGCCTTGTGCGCCAGTAGCTGCTTTTTGTCCACATGCAGCAAGTGATACTACCATCATAGCTGCAAGTAAAACAGATAAAATTTTTTTCATAATAAAATCCCTCCCAAGGATACTTTAGTCCGATTCACGAACATTATTGATTTAGGTTATAAATATCATAACCCCAAATTGCAAAATAGTCAAGCATTTTTTAAGAAAAAAGTAAGGATTCGTAAGTAATATTTAATAACATTTTTTCCACGAATAATGCACTCGCAGCCTGCACATTTTATTGAAAAAATGCATAATATATATTAAAATAACAAAAAACCTTATATAAAGAGGTGTCATATGAAAAAATCATTATCATTTAAAGAAAGCATTATAATCGGAAGCATGCTCTTTGGTATGTTCTTCGGAGCAGGTAATCTTATCTTCCCTGTTCATATGGGTCAGCTCGCAGGTTCAAATTCATTTCCTGCTGCAATCGGATTCATAATCACAGGTGTTGGCTTACCACTACTCGGTGTTGCCTGTCTCGGTACAAGTAAAAAAGATAGCTTGTTTGATCTCGCTTCACTTGTTGGAGAAAAATACAAATACTTTTTTACTATATTATTGTATCTAACTATCGGACCATTTTTTGCAATTCCAAGATGTGCTACAACTTCATTTGGAATAATGACTTCACTCTTAGGTGATAGAAGTGTCGTTGGTCCAAGATTTATTTTTACTCTAATCTTTTTCGCACTCGCACTTGTTCTCGCACTTAGACCAAGTGGAATAATGAATTACATCGGAAAGATAATCAATCCAATATTTTTAGTTTTCCTCTTCTTACTTATCATTGTGTCATTTGCAAAACCAATGTTGAGCGGTGCTCCTATCGCACCTGAAGAGGCATATGCGACTCAACCATTCTTTAGAGGTTTCATCGAGGGTTATAACACTATGGATGCAATCGCAAGTCTCGCCTTCGGTATAACTGTAATCACTGTCATAAGAAATCTCGGAGTTACAAATGAGACAGACGTTGCAATGAATACAATTAAGGCCGGTGCAATCGGTTGCGGATTTATGGCAGTAATTTATTTGTTGACCACATTTATGGGAACTATGAGTAGAGGTGTCTTTGAGACTTCTACAAATGGAACTGTTGCACTCTCTCAAATCAGTTCACACTATTTTGGAAATTTTGGAATCTATATTTTGTTAATCACTGTTACTCTTGCCTGCTTTAAAACTTCTGTTGCACTCATAGTGAGTTGTTCAGAGATGTTCAACAAGATGTTCCCTAAGGTAACAGTTGTTGCTTGGACTTTGATATTTACTATATTCTCATTCATCGTTTCTAACTTTGGTCTCGATGCAATCATCACTTATGCAATTCCAGTACTTATGTTCTTGTATCCATTAACTATTTCTATAATATTACTTGCATTATTTGGAAAGGCATTTAACTTTGATAAGAAAGTTTTCGCAACTACAAGTACATTTGCTTTAGTTGCTGCTATATTTGATTTTATAGTTAATTTCCCTAAAGATAGTATCATTCCAGCAAGTTTCATTGAAAATGTTGCTACATTAGCTGGCAAGGTGCTTCCATTCTATGGGCTCGGTCTTGGCTGGATAGTGCCAACACTCGTAGGACTTGTGATTGGGCTTGTGTGGCATGTGGCTACACGCAAAGCATAGTTTATAATTGTATAAAAGGAAAACCGCCACTCGTGTGGCGGTTTTTTTATTTCAATAATTTAATTGAAAATTATTTACGTCTCTTCACAGCCTTCTTAACTGCCTTGCCAACTCCTTTAACTTTTTCAGTTGCACGGCTGATACCAGTCTTCTCTGCGTATCCTGTTAAGAATAAAGTGAGTGCACCGTCACCAGTTACATTACATGCCGTTCCGAATGAATCTTGGAGAGCAAATATTGCAAGAAGTGTTCCAGTGAAGAGTGCTGTTTGCTCAGGTGATGCACCAGCTGCTGCACACATTACTGACTCAACGATACCAAGTGAAGCAACAACTGTTCCACCAGGAACACCAGGTGCTCCAACTGCAAATATACCAAATAAAATTATGAATAATACCATAGTTCCAACTGATGGAAGACTATTGAATATAATCAAGTGAATGATGAAGCAGAAGAATGTCTCAGTTAAAACTGAGCCGCAAAGGTGAATGTTTGCGAAAAGTGGAATACCAAATCCAACTAAATCTTTTCTAAGCACCTTGCTCTTGTTAGCACACTCAAGTGCTACAGATAGTGTTGCTGCTGATGACATAGTTCCTACTGCAGTGATGTATGCAGGACCATAGTGACGAACAACTTCAAATGGATTCTTTCCACTATATGCTCCAGCGATGAGATAGAGAACAAGTAACCAGATATAATGTCCAATCATTACGATAAGTATTGCCTTAATGAATACTGGGAACTGCTCAAGTGTTCCGTTGTATCCAAGTGTTGCAAATGTAGTTCCGATATAGATTGGGAGTATAGGAATAACTACCTTATTTACGATATCAAGAACGATGTTTTGAAATTCAGCAAGTAAATCAATAGTTGTTTTTGCCTTAGTCCAAATAGCTGCGAGTCCGATAACAATAGAAAGAACAAGAGCTGTGATTACTGGCATTACTTGGGGAATATCAAGTGTAAATATTGCCTTTGGAAGTTCTCTCTCAAATGCATCTGCAGTATGAATTCCAAGTGCTGGAACTAATACATAGCCAGCTGCTGCTGACATTGTAGCTGCAAGTATAGATGAAAGATAAGCAATCACAAGTGCTACTCCCAATAATCTTCCAGCGTTTTGTCCCATCTTAGTGATTGATGGACAGATAAATCCAAGCACAATAAGTGGAACGCAGAAAGATACAAATTGTCCCATAAGTCTATGTGCACAAACAATTACTTGCATTAAGTCCTCTGCAAATTTAGTATTGTGGTTGCTCCATGCCCATATACCTATAGCACCACCGATTACTATAGCAATTAGTAATCTAAAAGGTAAACTACTAAATATTTTTTTCATATAACCCCCTTGAAGTTTATATAATTATTTTTTTATAACCTCTTCTAAATATTCTCTAAATTGGCTCTCGTCTCTTGCACCTACAACATAATTACTAATTACTTTATTTTTATCAATTATATAAGTGGTAGGAATACCGATTATTCCAAATCTTGCCCCAAAAGTATCATTTACATCATAGCCAATTGGAAATGTATAGAGTTCATTCTCAACGAGAAAATCTTCAATAGTCTCTCTCGTCTCACCGAGATTTATCATCACAAAGTCAACCTTATCTCTATACTCTTCGTAGAGCGACTGCAGTCCTGGCATTTCCATTCTGCAAGGGGGACACCAAGTTGCCCAGAAATTTATAAACACCGGCTTATTAGTTTTGTTTAATTCAAATGTCGTTCCCTTATTAGTCTCGACCTTTACATTTGGCATCTTCATTCCCTGTGCCAAATCGTATATCTTGCTGTCATCAATTTCCTCAACAAGTCCTGTGTCGACACTATTTTCGCCATTAGTTTCATTTACAGTTTTATTAGTTGCCGCTGCCTGCTCAGTATTTTTCTTTTTGCAGGAAAATGAAGCAGTCATCACTAAAAGCATGCAAAGGCAAATTATAATTCTTTTCATCGCTCACCTCTTTTTGTTCGCGTAATACCTTATTATATTCTATCATAAATAGAAATATATCTCAAACATTATTTATAAAAAAAGGGCTCGCAATGCTCGCCCCTACACTGTTGCCGCGAGCTATGTGAGCGGCTCGCTAACAAATATTGAAATATTAAAATTATTGGTGTATAATTAAAAAAACGGAGGTAGTTTATGAAATTAATGTACATTATCGTTAGGCAAGACAACGAATCAGATGTTGTAAATGCCCTCATCGCAGAGGACTTTAGAATTACTAAGCTCGCCACTTCAGGCGGATTTCTCAGAAAGGGAAATACCACTCTTTTTAGTTGCGTAGAAGATAACCAAGTCGACAAGGCTATCGAAATCATCAAAAACGAGTGCGGCCAAAGTCAAAAAATCCAAGTTGAAATGCCTATAAACCTCCCATCAACCGCCATCAACTACACCACCATTCCAACTACTATAGAAGTTGGCGGAGCAACCATCATCGTAACTGATGTTGCACGATTTGAAAGATTCTAAAATTATTTATTCATAGCACTTCTGAAATTTTCAAGTGCTTCTTTTTGTTCCTTAGTGAGATTGGTTGGGACATTTACAACTATAGTCACATACTGGTCTCCTCTAGTCTTAGGACTTCTAAGAAGTGGGACACCTTTTCCTTTTAATCTCATCTTAGTATCACTCTGAGTTCCTGGTTTTATAGTGAGCATAACATCACCATCAGCAGTTTTTACTTTTGTCTCGCCACCAAGAACAGCAGTCGGATAATCTATTGATACTGTCGAGAAAATATTTACACCCTGTCTCTTTAAAATTGGATGTTGAGCCACTGTGACAGTTACAAGTAGGTCTCCTCTTGGTCCACCATTCTCTCCAGGATTTCCTGCACCAGTTAATTTCACTGACTGACCATTGTCAATTCCTGCAGGAATATTTACTTCAAAAGTTTTTTGAACTCTATTATATCCTGTGCCATTACAATCTGGACATTTATCTTTTATTACCTTTCCTGTACCATTACATTCTGGGCAAGTGTTGACTGTCTGCATTACCCCAAATGGAGTTCTTTGTTGTGTCGTTACTTGACCTCTTCCTCCACACCTACTACAAGTGACTGGACTTGTTCCTGCCTTAGCTCCACTTCCATGACATGATTTACACTCTTCTTGATACGGAATAGTAACTTGCTTTTTAACTCCCTTCATCGCCTCGTCAAATGTTATCGACATACGAGTTCTTAAACTTTCACCTTGTATCGGTCTATTAGTTCTTCTGCCACCTCCAAATGAAGAGAAGCCACCAAAGCCTCCACCAAAGGCACTACCAAATAAATCAGAAAATATATCTGAGAAATCCATTGAACCAAAGTCAAAACCTCCAAAGCCTGATGCTGCACCTGCTGCTGAATTTGGATCAAATGCAGCGTGACCATAAGTGTCATATGCTTTCTTTTTATCTGGATCAGAAAGAACGGCATACGCCTCTGATGCCTCTTTAAATTTTGCCTCAGCAGTCTTGTCACCTGGATTTGCATCTGGGTGATATTTTTTTGCTAAGGCTCTATATGCTTTTTTGATTTCATCCGCGCTTGCAGATTTTGAAACTCCAAGCACTTCATAATAATCTCTTTTTTCTGCCATACTTCCTCTTTTCGGGCTCGCAGTGCTCGCCCCGACGATGTGGCTATATAATTCGCACCTACAATGCCGTTCTTATATTAGCCCATACAATAAAATAGCACTCGCTATCTACGAGTGCTAATATTTTACATCTTTATTTGATTTTTGTCAAGTCTATGGCTTTTTTATCCTAATTATCGGTCTAATTCCTATATAGCCTTGAGTTGGCTCCTCCATAGAAATGTAGCCAGTGCCAGTAACAGTATATGGATTGCCTTCCTCATCTTGATTTAGTAGCCAATACGGAACTGCACCATTTGCAAAATCATATCTTCTATCGACACTTTCCGCTTGTATTATCTCAGCAAAGTCATCATTGTTAAATGGGTAAATGTCATTGTTGATGGCAGCTTCCATAGGTTTAGCAATTATCTTTTCATTTGGCTGGAAGTAGTCCTCGCTTCCATAATAACCTTCTATTGCATAGTAAATGTCGCCATATAAATCTATGAGATTATCAGTGGATGCCATAGTAACCATACAGTCATCTTTATCATTTGTAAATATCATTCTCTCTCTTTCTTCTTTAGAAAAATATTCATTTATAAAATCTGTATTTAGATATTCATAGAGAGTGGTGTCACCCCATTCTGTTTTTTTGTTTGTGGAATTATAAAGTTTTACATCAAGAACCTTTTCACTAAATAAAACATAATGGTCACCATCATCATAAACTACAAACCAAGAAACTGGAGTATTCCCCTGCTTTCCAAAATTCATTTTTTTATAATCAGAAGTATTTAAATCAAAATCAAATAAATTTGGGTCTGATGTGTCAAATCCAGCCTTTGCATCAATTATGTTTTTTCCGTTTACATTGACATTTACTTCTTTAGTTGATGACACAGTACAAGCTGATAAAGTTAAACTAAGCAAAACAAAGAGTGACAATAGTTTTTGATTTCTTTTCATATTTATCCCTTTCTAATAAATCACTATTTTAGGAGCAATCATGTCTGGTCCTGATAAGTCCCCACCATAAAAATGTACTTCATTTTGGTTTGGCAATGTACCAGGTGTGTTGAAAGGTGGCAAGCCACCTGCTGCACTATTATAATTTGTCGTATCCAATTCACCTTTATCAGTGAAGCTATAAGATATTCCATCTATTACCTTGGTTCCCGTTGTTCGGCTACCATACCAGTTGTATGACAAATTACTATCTAAATAATACATTTTACCACCTATTACCTGCCAACCAATTTTCATAACTCCATTTGCATCAAAGTAATACCATTTCTCTTGTCCGTCCCATCCAAGATTATACCAACCATTAGCAAGGAAACCTGAAGATTGTCCATTTAGTTGACTTAAATCTCCAGAAAAGAAATACCAAGTAGTTGTGTTTGGAACTCTAAGCCATTGTCCATATCCTCTGTTTCCATTTTCATCTTGTGCATTAGTATATGGTCTATTAATATTTTCAGGTGAAGATTTAAGAAAACTAGCAAGACTATCATCTTTTGAAAGTGATGACTGTGGTATGTCATTTGATGTATTGATTTGTTCGTTTAGCCAAGTTCTTATCGCATCTAAATTTTTTGTTAAATCACCCATAGGTCCCTTTGTAGGGTCACTTGCACCACTTGAACTTCCGCCACCATCTCCTCCACCACTAAAGTATATGCTACCCGGAGTTATAGTTCCTCCACCTTGTGATTTAGATCTATTTGTAACTCCCCAAAATGTATTTTGTGTCATTGGTGAAACACTTGTTATATTTTGTGCTTCTGCCATTGCTTCTGCTAAAGTCATAGTTGCTGTAGAATTAGCATTATATTTATTGCATGCATCTTGAAGACCAGTTGCATTAATAACATAAAAACCAAGTTCTCTGCCACTTGAAACATAATTATATAGGTCTTCTATTTTTGAAACGCGCGAACTATCATATACTCTCATTGCTCTTTTTACACTTGTGTTGTCATTAAAATATATATATAAATTAGGTTCTGATACTATTGAAAAGTTATATATTACACTTTTTCCACCATATTCTATATCTACTCTTGGTGCGTTGTAAGTAATTGTAAATTGACTTGCTGTAGTATTATTATAAGTCACTTCAGCCGTAGAACTATCATCATAAGTAACTGTTATAACCATACCATTTGGATCAAAACTTTCACTATTTGACATATATGGAAGGCTAAAACTTGAAAAGTCATCTGATGTAGCTACTGTAGTGGCATTAAAGCTCTTTACAGATATGTTGGCAACCGTTTTAGCTGGGGTTGGTGGGGTTGGTGGGGTTGATGCACCTGAGAAAAGACCTGGGTTACTTGAGCCTTCATCTATGTGAGCATATGCTACACCAAATGGACTTGAAAGATCAGAAATTTTTGTTCCTTTTTCGCCTTCAAGTTTATCACAATTAGCAAACATAAACTTGCCAAAGTTATTTGGTACTTGGCCTACAACAAACTTATCTGATACTCTAATTGTTTCTAAATTTTCACATGAAGAAAACATTCCATACATATCAGTGACATTACTCGTTTCAAAGTTAGTTAAATCTAATTCTTTCACTCCTGCGCTCATAAACATTTGTCTCATACTTGTAACATTACTTGTGTCAAGTTTTCCAAGATTAGTAATTGACTCTAAACCTTTAAAGTTTTCAAAACAACTTTCCAAATTTGTTGCAGCAATATTATCTTCAAATACAGCATATTTAATTTTTTCCCTATCCGAACTTCCTAAGCTAGTATGTTCTACACCATTCGTTCCAATAACTACCGCTGCGCGTCCTTCTCCTGGACTTGCATAATAATGAATAGTTTTATTATTATCGTCTCCATCTACTTTCCAATACATAAATCCAGTAGTTGGCGCTACAGGATCACTCCACATCGCATATAAAGTAAGAGTGTCTCCTATAAATCCTGCATCGGTGTTAATACTGGCACCAAAACTATATGAACTGCCTGCCCCACTTGAATATGTATTCCAACCTTGTAATGTGCGAACATTTCCACTTGTGTCTTCACAAGTCATTTCAGCACTACCACTTAATACAATAGGACTTCCACTTAAATCAGTACTTGTAGAATCAGTATACCAAGTTTTACCACCTGATAAAGAGTATCCACTTGGTAAGTTTTGATTATATGTTACTATGTAAGGAGTAGCCCCATATAGCTTATCTTTCTTCTCATCATTAATATCTTCTATCGCAAGAGTTTCTTCACTCTCATCTTCTATATTAGTCTCTTCTGTTTCGCTGCCCCCCACTAGAATTTTGCTCATTTTCTATTGTCTCTTGCTCATCAAAAGACTCAGCTAAACTTTCATCTTCAGTGCTCTCAGTGATTTCCGCTATAGTTGGATCTTCTTCTGGTTCTTCTATGTAGTCAGTCTCATCTTCTTCAGGTTCTTCTGGGTAATCTGTTTCAAGAGACTCGTCAGTGTCATCTTCTGGTTCTTCAATCTCACCCTCATCAGTCTTTTCTTCAGGGCTCGCAGTGCTCGCCCTACGAGATCTTCGCTTGTCTCTACGAGTTCAGTCTCCTCATTTGTAGACTCTACAAACTCTGTAGTCTCCTCATTGTTTTCAACATTCTCAGCAAAAGTTACGAATGCTTGAGATGTAAAAATCAAACACAAAATTAGTACTATGCTTACCGCCCTTTTAAAATTTCTAAGAACTTTTCTCATAGTCCCCTCCTACCAATAAATAAAATTTACCTATTTTATAATATAGCATAAATATTGGCAACTGACAATATTCACTTTTTAGGCATTTTCAGCTAGGCCACGTAGTCCTCCAGCTCTG
This sequence comes from Lachnospiraceae bacterium, assembly GCA_017523785.1. Classification (GTDB taxonomy): domain Bacteria; phylum Bacillota; class Clostridia; order Lachnospirales; family Lachnospiraceae; genus UBA3633. The sequence continues at coordinate 45,701 of JAFWVX010000035.1, read as the reverse complement.
GTGCCCTCTTTTTGATTCTTATGAGCGCGTTATTTTCAATCTGGCGGGCCCTCTCTCTAGTGATGTTCATTCTATTGCCTACCTGCTCGAGTGTCATTTCGACACCGTCATTTAAGCCGAACCTCAAAATAATCACTTCTCTCTCTTTTTCTTTCAGTGTATCAAGAACCTTGCCGATTTTTTCCGAGAGTAAAATCCTACCGACTTCCTTCTCTTGATTGTTTGTATTTTCATCCGCGATGGTGTCACCGAGAACCATGTCCTCATCCTCGCCCATCGGCTTTTCTAGAGACATGATGCTTCCGCTATGCATTATCAGCTCCTCAACATCTTTCTCCTTCATTTTCAGCTTTCTGGCAATCTGCTTTGTGCTAGGCTCCTTGCCGTTCTTTTCCACCAACTCCTTTTGTGCCTTTCGGATTTTGCTCAATTTGTCATTTACATGAACTGGCAACCTGATCGCTCTACCTTGATCAGCGATATTTCTTGCAACTGCCTGCTTAATCCACCAAACGACATAGGTAGAGAGTCTCGTCTTTGCATTTACATCAAAGCGCTCGATGCCTCGCATGAGTCCGAGATATCCCTCCTGTATCAAATCTTCAAATGGCACACCTTGATTTCTAAATTTTTTCGCCACGTAAACAACGAGCCTCATGTTGCAGAGCGCGAGCCTCTCAATTGCCTTGTCTCTTTCGCATTTTCTTTTTGCTGTCTTTGCAATTTTTATAAGTTTGGATTCTTGCTCAGCCTCAAGCATCGGGTTGTTCCTCAAACTCATAAGCATTTGCTGCAAGGCACTTCCAACTTCTGCACCTTTCTCAAATTCCTCAAGTTCCTTCCCGTCGTCATTTTTAATATCGTCCTCAATTTCTTTTTCAAATTCTTTTGCAGACTCGGCATCAAAATTATCTAGCGCTGTCAAATTGAGTTCTGCCTCATTTTCATCGAAAATGCCCTCATTTTCATTTAACACACTTTTCATGACTGCCTCCCTTTGTCAAAATTTTTCATCGTAAATATACCACAAGGGATGCGACTTATATGGGTCATGATTTTTGCAATAAAAAAGTAGGCCTAAGACCTACTTCTTTATCGATGATTATGCCTTCCAGAGACCGTGTAAATTGCAGTATGCGTAAACGGCTTTTACCTTATCTCCGTCGCAGAATGCAAAACTTACTTTTGGCTCCTGACCAGCCTTCAATACCTTTCTTTGATTTCCCTGCTCTGTCTGTAAAGAAACCCACTCGATTAAGTGCTCCTCAGTCATTGGGTGAGCAACATCGCCTACAACTACCTCTACTACATTTCCATTTACCTTGTAAACTGGCACGTGCTTCTCCTGAGCTGCGTCAGTGGTATTTGCCACTAATTCCTTCATTTCCTCGCCACAGCAGATTGTTGGGACTGGCTTCTCGTTAACTAAAGCAACGATCTTTCCACACTTTTCACATTTAAAAAATCTCATAACTCGCCTCCTTTATATTTGGTAATCTCTATCTTATCAAATAAACTCAAAAATCGCAATACAAAATTTATACTATCACCCTCGTACCTGAGCTCCTTATTTCGACCGGCATTATTGCATCTTTGCCGAAAAGTTCGCCCATCTTGTCTATAAACTCATTCACCATATATCTCTCTATAACAACTTGGATGGTGCCAGCGAAGCCTCCTCCCTGCACTCTGCAAATGCCATCATCTCCAACATATTTCTTACTCATCGCAAGTGCAATTGCTACCGCCTGATTTTTTGTGTCGCTTGCAGCATAGACATTTTGCAAATATTTATAACTTGAATTTCCAGACTTAGTCATCACAGTCAATATGTGCGCGATGTCATTATCCTTAAGTGCCTGATTTAATTCCTTGACACGATTGTTTTCATTGAAATAATGATACGCTCTCAAAATCGCCCTGTCATTTTTTATTGTCTCTCTAAGTTTATTTATGTCTTTGAAAAATTCATTTTCATCAACCTGTGACAACACATCAACACCATAATACTTCGCAACCTCTTTCATCTCAGCAGGTATCGCAGCATACTCATCAGTCAAATCCGCGTGGTCCGCTCTAGTATTTATAACCAGTAACTGATAGTCGTAGTCCGCAAATGAAAAACTGTGCTTCTCTATCTTCGGTTTCTTCTCATCGTGAAAATCTATACTTACAAAACTTCCAACCGATATCGCCATCTGATCCATAAGTCCGCATGGCTTTCCAAAATAATTATTTTCAACCCACTGCGAAATCATCGCTCTCTCAACCGCAGTTATTTTATCTTCATTATAAAAATAATTATAAATTTCAGTTATCAAAATTTCAAAGCAGGCACTTGATGAAAGCCCTGAGCCCACAAGCACTCTCATATCTTGAAATGCCTTGAAACCACCGATTCCGTATCCGAGTTCCTTATATCTCGCAGCCGTTCCTCGTAAAATCGATTTAGTGTTGCTCTTCTCATCTTCGTGAACTTTCAAATCACTTATGTCAATCTCATTTACACCAAAAACCTTATCTGCAAATGTCACGACCATATCATCACTCTTCTTTACAAAGCAAAGATTGTCGATGTTGATACTAGCCGCAACTACAGATCCTCTCTGATGGTCAGTATGATTTCCACCAATCTCAACTCTTCCAGGTGATGAAATGATGTGATAGTCACCATCGCCATAAAGTTTCACAGCCTCATCCAAAGTATTTAAATATCTCTGACGTTGGTCGTCGATAACTTCTTCTCGCGTGCTGCAGTAAATGTCCCTAACAACATTCTCAAACTCACTCGATAGTATAAATTTTTTCAGTTCGTCACTCTTCATAATTACACTTCACTTACAATATATCTTATAATGTGAGCCACCTTCTCCTTCGCTCTCAAAATTGGCTTCATAAAATCATCATAATTAATAGCGTTCGGACAGAACTGCGGCTCCATCGCAATTCCCGCATACATACCATAATGTCCATCTCTGCCATCTATATCAAGCGACTTTCCGGTATACACCTGCACTCCTGGTAAATCACTTTTTATTTCAAGTTTAATAGAATTATTTTTAAGTACGCACAAAGTTTTTTCTACACTATTTTCGTATAGATAATTTGTATCAAGATTATCAATCAGCCTCTTGTCACTTCCATCAGTCGCCACAACACCGTCTATTATTCCTCTGCAATACTGATTAAGCACAACACCATTTGCAGAAACTGCATCGCCGATAACTTTAAACTCTCTAAAATCAAATGGCGTTCCATTTACCTCTATCACTTTATCCATCGCCATTCCATTTTCATCATTTAAATTAATTCTTTCAGCAGGTATTCTAAGTTCGTGACCGAGTATATCAGTTTTATTTTTATTCAAATTAAAATACGCATGATTAGTCATATTGAAAATGGTATCTTTGTCCGAAAGCCCAGTGTAAGTGAGTGTCAATTCATTTCCATGCATCTCATAAATCGCCTCGACATGAAGATTTCCAGGGAAGCCCGACTCCATATCAGCACTGTCATATGAAAATACAACTCTATCAATCGCCGACTCCTTCACATCCCACTCAACATCACCAAATCTCACAGCACCACCGTGAAGACAGTTTGGTCCATTGTTCACGAGCAAATTATATTCTTTATCATTCAAATTAAATTTCGCATTACCAATTCTATTTGCACATCTTCCTACAGACTTTCCCATAGAAGCATTTCCCTTAGCGAGATACTTCTCAGGCTCATCAAAACCGAGTGCAATGTCCACATCCTTTGACTTTATATAAAAAGACATGAGTGTCGCACCAGTCGTCAAAAGCTTCACAACAATTTTTTCATTTTCAATCGCTAAAATTTTACTCATATTTTTCTCTGTAGGCTCTCAAAGAAAAGCCCCTGCATCTTATTACTAAATCAATCCCCACTCTGCAAGCTTTTCGAAGCCTCCAATTTTATTCATTATATAGTCAAATGCTTCATCAGTGATCTGTTTATAACTAATTTCTTTTCCATTTATTCTAAGTGTCTTATCGCCAATTGCACATTTACAAGTCACCTCGCTCAAATTTTCTTCATTTGCAATTTTGTGCAAATAAACATTTACAGACACATCAGATTTACTTATATCTTTAAAGTGAAGTCCACCACCAGTCACAGCGCGTCCCATGTCTGAACCAAGTTTCCTATTTGTTGCACCAGTGTCAACATTTATACCTCCAGTCCAATCACCAAGTGGGTTTACAACTATATTTTTAATTCCAGTTTTTGCAAGTTCATCTCTAAGTTTTTCAGTTTTAATGTTGCTTTGACATGCTATAAATGTATCAGTTTGCTCATCAAAAATATATTTACCGTCAGTTGGGTTTTCGTCGTAGAGTTTTCTAACAATCTTTGTGAGTTTAACTTCCTCATCACTGATTTTGCAGGCTTTGAAAATTCCATTGTCGCCGCATTTAATTTCCTCACTCTGATTAGTGGCGAGATAAATGTCTTGTGGGACAATTTTCAAATCAAGTTCAACCTTACTATCAGAAATTCTATCAACAATTTCCTTTATATCCTTTTCATTGTAGTCAACAGAAGTTTCTATTATGATATGGCAAACACCATGTCCTATAAGACACTCTCCTGCAATTCGCGGATTCTTTTGCAACTTGTATCCGAGGTCTACAATCGCTCCACCAATTCTATCAGCCAACTTATCAGGATGGCTTGGGTTTACTTTCTCAAACATTTCACTAATACTCCTTAACTTTTAATTCTATAATTTTCTCATAGTTAATATTGTTGACATCAAAAACTTTTATAATGTCATCAAAGCCTTCAAATGTCTCTTCGCAAACTAATATATAAACCAAATGTTCATTCTCAATCTCAGACAGACAGTCATTTAAGGCATCAAGATTTTTTCCATAGTAGTCAGGGAAATTCAATGCATTCTTTAATTCATCCTGTGCCTCTTCTCTATTATTAACTTTTCTAAAATCAACTATATACCTTGTCATAATCAATACAGTTTTTCAAAACTTTTATAATGGTCGCCCGTATAAAATATAAATCCGTAATTCTCATCAAAGTCATCCGCATAAACTATTCTTTTACTATTTCTAGCACCGCCGCTGTAGTCTATGTCGCATTCATAATAAGTTCTTCCTTTGACATCTGGTAGCAATTTTTCATAATTAGAAAACTTGTCACCACCTATACTCTTCCCACCTGTTACTTCATATAAATTATTTTTACTTTTATTCCACCCAAGTTTTTCTGCATCTTTTTTTGTTATAAAATTATTTGGAAGTTTCTTATAAGTATAAATATAAAGTGCCACTTCTTCTTTAGTCGTATATGATGCATTTTCATCTATTCTTAAATTATTATTTTTATTGCAAGATGTAAAACAAAAAGTAACACTCGCAACAATTACTAATAAATAAATTGATTTAAATATTTTTCTTAAAACTTTTTTCATTGTCTATTCACTATCTTATTATAATTATTTGACCACTATCTGAATCATACTCATAAACTTTATAATCGTCTATATCATCTAAGTCATCTGAATTATCAACTACATTTTTACCTAATTTTTTCCAAGTGAATTTATTTCTTGATATATCCACATTTACCCTAAATTCTGTATATCCACTCAAAATTCCACTTCTCTTATGTGCACAGTTTACATGTAATACTATACTTGAAGCCGTTTGGTTAATTATAGTTGCATTATTTAAAAAATAATCTTGTATGCCTTCCTTAGTTAAGATATTTGCATTGCACCAGTTAGAAATTGAAACATAGGCATTATAAATAATTCCATTGGCAATTCTTGTTGGAAAATAATTGTTTCCTGAGATTATTGGAACTCTTGAAACCATTGCTTGACCATTATAATAGTTAGTTGCTGCTCTATCATATCCTGAGATAAAATAATAACTATTTGATGGAATCACATTTAAATTTCCTTGATTGTATGGATAATAATACGGATTGTAGTTTGGGTTAAAATTAGGATTGTAATTCGGGTTGTAATTTGGGTTGAAATTCGGATTGTAATTTGGGTTATAATACTGATAATTATTTGGAGGACTATAAAAATTATTATACCCTGTAGCATAGTTACTTATGTTACAAGCAAACAGAAACACAACCAACAATATTATTAATTTGATGCATTTATTATTTTTCATAATTTTGTCCCCCTTCCTAGCAAAAATAATTGTTACCTCTTCTTCAATATCTTATCAATAAATTCCTTACGCTTTACAGCTTTGATTTTTTTATTTCGGCTATTTACATCTTCTTTTGGTTTTTCAGTTATTTCCCCTGCTTTTTCCAATGCAATCTTTGTAAAAGTTGGTCCGATTAATTCATATATTAATACACCAAAAAGTGTTATATTCCTAATAAGTAATCCGTTTGTGCCAAGTGACCTCGCAACTATCGCACTCATTCCCAATGCTACACCAGCTTGTGGTAAAAGAGTAATTCCTAGATATTTTTTTATTACTTCCTTACTTCCAACCATATCGGCGCTAATTCTTGCACCAATATATTTTCCAAACGACCTTGTTAAGACATAAATTATGCCGACAACTATAACTATCGGATTTCTGAAAACAGATAGATCTAATTCCGCTCCGCTTAAAACAAAAAACAAAACAAGAATTGGCTGTGACCATTTATCAGCTATATCCATAAGTTCACCCGACAATGGGCAAATATTGCAAAATACTGTTCCAAGCATCATACATACAAGTAATGGCGAAAATGAACCACCAAAACTTCCAACACAAAAACTAGCTTTAGCAATTGCAACTGTTATTACTATAGAAGCAATTATCAATATAAGACGATTTGTATTTGAATAAAACTTACTTTCCAAATATGTAAGTATTAATGCCACTACACTTCCAAGCAGTAGCGATGCTGTTATCTCCAAAATTGGTTCAACAATTAGATTTAACACATTTGCACTTCCGCTTATCATAGCTGAAGCTGTTCCAAATGATGCTGCAAATATGACAAGACCAACTGCATCATCGAGAGCAACTATAGGAAGCAAAATATCGGTAACTGGACCCTTAGCCTTATATTGTTTTACAACCATAAGTGTTGCTGCTGGTGCAGTGGCTGCTGCTATAGCACCAAGAGTTATAGCCATTGGAATTGTAACTATATCTGGCATTATATAGTGCATCATTATAAGCACAACATCCACACACAAAGTTGCTACAACTGCTTGAAACACACCGATTACAAAAGCCTGCTTGCCAATATGTTTTATTTCACTTAGCTTAAATTCATTTCCTATAGCAAATGCAATAAATCCGAGTGCTACATCAGAGATAATTGATAAACTATCAACCTCTTCGAAACTAGTAAACCCTATTCCTTGTATGCCTAACTTTCCTAAAATAGACGGTCCTATGATGACCCCCACAATGAGATAAGCTGTTACATCTGGTAGCTTAAAAATATTTGTTACTCTAGTCATCAAAAGACCAGCAAACAATGCCCAACTAATTAACAATAAAAATAACATTACACACCTTCTTACTTATAAAAACTTTTTTTCTTATCTATTATATAAATTGGATTCTCTTTCGTCGCCTTATATCTATCTCTCAAAAACTTTGAGCGAGAAAGTTCTGAAGTAATTGCGAGTTTTGTTAATATTACATAGTTGTATCTCGACTCACCACTATGTCTCGCTCCATTTGAATAATTTACAAACATTATATTCTTAGCTTCTTTTTGCACAAAACTTCTTATAAATCTAAGTGTCGTCTTGTAATTATTACTAACTTTTTTTGCAACCGTCTTATCTATCGCAAAAAAGTCTGATACATCTCTTGCATTTTTATTTCGTAAAATGTATTTCGAAAACCAATAATATCCACTAGACGTGATTTTCTTTAAAATACTTGTTGTTATATATTTAACTCTTCTAAGCAACACACAGTCCGCACCCTCTTCAAACTTCTTCATAATCTCCGGAATTTTTTTTGGCGGATTCTGCAAATCCACATCTATAAAAATCATATAGTCAGCCTTTGAAGTATCAAGTCCCGCGCACATAGCCGACTCGTGGCCAAAGTTATGAACAAAACTCAAGCAAGAAATTTTAGCGACAGCGTTTTTCTCTTTACTAACTTTCTTTTTTAATTCCAAAACCTTTTCGTATGTCTTATCAACACTTCCATCATTTATATAGTAAATGTTGTAATCATATTTTTTATCTTTTAGATACTTTTTTGCCTCATTATAAAAAGCGAAGATATTATCTTCTTCATTATAACATGATGCAATTATATCAACCTTTTTTTTCATTCAACTGCCTCAATAATTACTTTCGCCATATACTTTATTCTTTCTTCATCTAATCTAGGATAAACTCCAACCAAAAACGTATCATTCATAACTCTATCAGTATTTTTCAAATCTCCAACCACGCGATATTTACTACTATCATTTCTTATATCATCAAAACATGGCTGCTTCAAAATATTCCCAGCAAAAAGCATTCTTGTCTGCACATTCTTACTCTCAATGTAACGAACAACCTTCTCTCTATCAACTCCATCTTTCACAGTGAGTATAAATGCAAACCAAGAAGGTTTCGTATCAGCAGTCGCCTTTGGCAACACAAAATATTCTTCCATCCCTGCTTCTTCCAAAAGTTTATACAATAAATCGAAATTCTTTCTTCTCTTTTCAACGAAGCCTTCAATCTTATCAAGTTGAGTTACACCAATCGCCGCCTGCAAATCAGTCGCCTTCAAATTATAACCGAAGTGACTGTAGACATATTTGTGGTCGTAGCCCTTTGGAAGTTCGCCATACTGTCCGTCATATCTATGATTGCAAGTATTATCAACTCCGCTTGGGCAAATGCAATCGCGTCCCCAGTCACGAAGTGAGTTTATAATTTTATGAAGTAGTGAGTCATCAGTATAAACTGCACCACCTTCACCAGTTGTCATATGATGTGGTGGGTAGAATGATGAAGTTCCTATGTGACCAATCGTTCCAGTTTTTTTATAGTGACCATCAATCTTTACTTCGCAGCCCAAGGCATCGCAGTTATCTTCTATCAACCACAAATTATATTTGTCACAAAATTCTTTTACCTTCACTATGTCAAAAGCATTTCCCAAAGTATGAGCAATGAAAACTGCTTTAGTCTTTTCAGTTCTTGCCTTTTCCAAATCCGCTACTTTTATGTTATATGTAGGAATGTCAACATCAAGAAAAACTGGCACCGCTCCAAATTGAATTATTGGCGCAACAGTCGTAGGAAAACCACAGGCAACTGTTATAACTTCGTCACCTTTTTTTATTCTTTTCTCTTTAAGAAGTGGCGAAGTCAAAGTTTCAAATGCTAAAAGATTTGCTGACGAACCTGAGTTTACATAAGAGACAAACTTAACTCCTAAGTACTTCGCAAGTTTTTTTTCAAACTCATCATAATAATGACCTTGGGTCAACCAAAACTCAAGCGCAGAATCAACAAGATTAACTACATCTTCCTCATCACATACTTTAGCACTGTAAGGAATACGGTCGCCCTCTTTAAAAGGTTTCGCAACAGCATTTGATAAATTTTCTTTCGCATACTCGCGAACTAATTTTAATATTTCTTCTTTCTTCATTATCCTTCTTTCGGGCTCGCACATCTCGCCCATACAATTTTTTATCTTAATCGTTGCCGCAAGCTACGTGAGCGGCATTATATTCGGTTTTCTGTGCCATGCTCGAGCCTTAGAATATTTTCCTTGTGTCGAATAATTCCGAGCAACATCATGCAAAATATTCCTGGTAACACAGCATATGCATAATCAAAATTAAATGGATAAATTTTAAAAATTGACATTACAAGTGATGATAAAAACATCAATAACAAAGCGATAATAGATGCAAGACTTACATAACCAGTAATTTTTCCAATCATTTTATGGGTTAGAAATAATATCACGGCAAAAATTACATTGAAATATGCAACCACTGCAACTGTGCAAGTTATGCCTTTGCCTCCTCTAAACTTAGTAGTGAATGGAAAGTTATGTCCTAAGATTGCACCAAGACCGGTCACGAATATTACAAATGGGTCTCTGAGTGAATTCTTATGTAACACTTGCAAGTTTAATGAAAAATTTTTAACCAAGACTGATGAAAATCCTACACCGTTTCTTGCAACATTTAACTTAATAATTACAAGGTGAGCAATAAGTATTGGTATAAGCGTTTTCAAAATGTCAAGTACAAAAACTGCTCTACCGTGATTCTTACCAAGTATTCTTCCGACATTGGTACTACCTGGATTTCCTGAACCAGTTTCAAAAATATTTACACCGTGTGCCTTACAGTAAAGAAAGCCCACAGGAATTGAACCAAATAGGTAGCCAATTAATAACATCAATATTACATTAAATTCCAAACTATACATATATATCCTCACGGGCGGATGATATCCGCCCCTACGCTCTTTTATACGGGCTCGCAATGCTCGCCCCTACATTTTTATAGGCACATATAATATTAACTAAATCTTATTCGCAGATCCCAACACATCTTTTATCTTGTGAGCCACCATTTCCTTCACAGCTGCTCGCGCTGGTTTCAAATACTGTCTTGGGTCAAAGTGATCTGGGTGCTCTGCAAAATATTTTCTTATATTACCTGTCATTGCAAGTCTTATGTCGCTATCAATATTTATTTTGCAAACTGACAACTCTGCCGCATGACGAAGTTGATCCTCAGGCACTCCGATAGCATCTGGCATGTGACCACCAAATTCATTTACCATCTTCACAAAATCTTGAGGCACACTTGATGCACCATGAAGCACTATAGGGAAGCCTGGAATTCTTTTTGAAACTTCTTCAAGTATGTCAAATCTAAGTTGAGGTTTTGTTCCTGGTTTAAATTTGTATGCACCATGTGATGTGCCAATCGCAATTGCAAGTGAGTCGCAATTTGTCTTTTGCACGAACTCTTCTACCATACTTGGATCAGTGTAAGATTGCTTTCCCTCTTCAACTACAACCTCGTCTTCAATTCCTGCGAGTGTTCCAAGTTCAGCCTCAACCACTACTCCGTGTGCATGTGCATACTCAACAACTTTTTTTGTGCCTTCAACATTTTCCTCAAAACTCTTTGAAGACAAATCTATCATTACAGAAGTAAATCCGCCATCGATACAACTCTTACAAAGTTCAAAACTGTCGCCGTGGTCAAGATGAAGTGCTATCGGCATATCTGGATAAAGTTTCACTGCAGCCTCGACAAGTTTTACAAGATAAGTGTGATTTGCATACTCTCTTGCTCCTTTTGAAACTTGAAGTATCACAGGACTTTTGAGCTCTGATGCTGCCTCAGTGATGCCTTGAATTATTTCCATGTTATTTACATTGAAAGCTCCAATCGCATAGCCACCATCGTAGGCCTTTTTAAACATTTCTTTTGTTGTTACTAACATATTTACCTCCACTTATATTTTCATAACAAAACTTAGCATTCCCCATCGAAGAAAATGCTCGTTAATATACTAAAATAATACAAATATCATTATATCATAGTAATCTGTAATTGTTAAGGTCTTTTTAGAGCCCTACTCTCTCGCAATAATCAATTACTGACTTATATCCTTCCTCACTTTCAATTCTTTTTCCATCATTTTCATAGAAAACTTCTTTAGTCGTTGCAGTTCCAAAACCATACACCGAATGTCTCTCACTCATCATCATAATGTTATAGACACACTCTTTCCCTTCTTTTGCATAGCCAACATTCTCAAGATTGCCAGCGATATTCTTTTGCCTATACAAATAATATGCTTTCAGTTTCAAATGCTCCGCAAGTCTCTCGCTCCACCTAAACATTTTATCAATCTCTCTCTTGCCTTCAACTTCGCTCGCCCGCTTGCCAACTCCTGCAAGATAATAATTTTTCGTCCACGACTCCAACTCAAAATTCAACCTCGCCGCCCTCTTAAGTGCAAGCGAGTGAACTGTAAATGAATCTGGCTTCAACTTCCTAATTCCATTTAATGTTTTCAAAACATCAAATAAATGTTCATTTGGCAATCCCAAAATTATATCCATATTGATATTGTCAAATCCCAACTCTCTCGCGAGTTTAAACTTTTCGACCACATCTTTAACCGTGTGCTTTCTGCCAATCAAATCCAAAGTCTTCTGATTAAAACTCTGTGGATTTATGGAAATGCGGCTGACACCATGCCTCTTCATAATCAAAAGTTTCTCTCTCGTAATAGTATCGGGACGACCTGCCTCAACAGTATATTCAACACAGTTTGTCCTATCCACATATTTATCAATTATGGTAAGTAATCTTTCAAACGCATCCTCATCAAGCGAAGTCGGTGTCCCACCACCTATATACAACGTAAGAGGATATAACTTATTATCCGTAGGGGCGGATACCATCCGCCCGCTTTCTACTTTCACGTTATTTGAATCCAATATTTTCCCAATTCTATTTTCAAAATCCCTCTCCAATGTCTCCAAATATCTATCCACATACTTCCCAAACTTTTCAATATTAAAAGAGGTAAAGGAACAATAAAGACAGGTACTCTTACAAAATGGCACTCCCACATACACAGAGTAACTATCTTTATAATTCTTTATCTCAGGTCTATCAAGAATTTTAATTTCGTTTCTCGCAATCTTTATAAGTTCAAACGCCTTCTCATCACTTATATAATACTCTTCTTTCAAGTATTTTATTATCTCTTCATTCTCTTTATAAATCGGATTATTAATTTCAGTTATCGGACTCAATCCCATAACATCGTAGGGGCGAGCTACGCGAGCCCCATCGCTATCGTAGGGGCGAGCACTGCGAGCCCGCTCCAACATACTCGTCACAATATTAACCGGTCTTATACCTGTAAGTGTCCCCCACAGCAATTCTTTTCCAGTCAGCTTACTTAGATAATTATATAATTGCCTCTTAACTTCACTTTTTATTGTGAGCCTATCACCATCAAAACTTCCACTATAATAATCTCGAACTACAATGTCCGGGCTCGCACTGCTCGCCCCTACGTGGGACGACAGAATGTCGTCCCCTACAATTTTCCCCTTCTCCCCTACATCATTATTTGCGTCTTCACCTTCAAATACATAGGTGATTTTTTGCAAAGTAAAAAATGCCAGACACAAATCCCTTATGTCCGTCTCAAAGGGTCTTAATTCTTTTTTTATGTATACATAAATCATTTCTACATTTTATTATACAGCATATTTTCTAAAATGCAAATAAAAGGGCGGTTACCCGCCTATTTTGAAAAAATTCTATCTCTATTTTCTTTGGTTACATTAAGCAATTTCACATCTTTTCGCTTTTTTAGTTCATCAAGAAATTTCGACTCACTCTTTTGTATTACTCCCAATACATATTTATCAGAATCTAGTACTTTCCTAATTTTATCTTTAAAAACTTCAGCGCTTTCTTCATGCGGGCCGATTTCATCCATTATTATAATGTCATATTCATTATAATCATCTAAAATATTTGATAAAGTATTAAATCTCTCATTTATATCCAACCCCTCATTTAAGCTCGCATCGTGACAATAAAATAATACATTATCATCATTCAAATCACCAACAAAGTTTGGACTAACTAAGTGAAATGATACCCTTCTTCCTTCATGGACCTTTTTTACTGTTTTAAATCCTCCAACTTTGCCACAAAAATGTTTCTTTAGATATAAATCTATTAGTGTTGATTTGCCTATTCCTTTCTCTCCTGTAAAGAAATAATTATTTGCCATGATAATACTTCTCCTTGTGATATTCAAATAATGATTTGAGCATTGATTGAAGATTGCTACTGGTAACTGTGGCACCAGTAAGCGCATCTACATCAAGTCCTTCTATAAAACAACCATAACCGCTGAATTCGTCAATCTCTCTTTTTGTAATACCGATGAGTGGTTTCACTAAATTATCATTATAATACTCATAGGTATAATCTGAAATATTATAATTTGGATCACTGTCTCCAAAAAGACCTCTGTTCTCGCCTAAGGTGATATATCTTATAGCCGCATCATCTCCGCTCTCTCTTGTATTTAGTATCTCAACGTAGCAAACTGATTTATAATTAACCAAACTATCTCTACAAGTACAAGAAGAATACGCAACTTGATAAGCTGTAAAAGTAGAATTACTCTCTTCGAAAATTATATCTATGTCATACTCTTCCATTGTTCCACCAGATGCATAGTGAGTGAATTTTACTTTATTATCTGTACTATTCCCTTCTTTTATTTCGGTATTGTTGCACGATAATAATGCCATTGATACTATAAAAATCACTAATATAATTTCTAATTTTTTAGCCATAATTATAATCTAATATACTTAATTTAGTTTGTGCATCTTTTCAAATGGTATATATGCATAATCAGCTCTCCAACTTGCGTAGATTTTATTACCATTTATATCCTCAGGATAAATAATTAGTTCCTTTTTATGTTTACCTTTATAAGTCCAATTTGCACCTATGTTATATATTTTATCTTTATCATAACCTATGTGTATAAGGACCTCTTTCATCATGTTTGCATAACCACCACCACCACACATAAGAAAAATTTTCTTGTCCTTTGGAAATAACTCTTCTATTACTATGTAAGATTCTTCATATAAAGGTTTTAAACTATCAATTTTTCCATCACCATTCCATTTTACTTCAAATAAAGTATTTCCTTTATATGCATTAGAAACAGGAAGTGCCTGTAATGATGCAATATAAGGATAAGGAACTATTTTAAATCCTTCTATAGTTGAACTGAGGTCTGCATCTCCACCGATATCCGCAAAATTCGCCGGATCAAAAAGCATTCTCACATCTCTATACGCTACATCAGGAAGATTTAAATAATTATCTATAGTATTCATATTTATGTTTTTATCAATACTAAAAGCATCATCTACTAAACTTTCAGGTTTAGGCAGAGTTTTATTATTACACCCAACTAGCAAAACTAATGTTAAAATAAAGAATAGTCTTTTCATATTATTCAACCATTATTTCAACTACATTGCTTGCATACTTTTTAGTTCTGTCTTCTTCGCATGGAGCAAGCCAAACTGTTCCGTCTTTTCCAAGTTCTTTATCTTTCTCAATTGCAATCAATGTAAATTCACTGTTAACTTGCTCATTAGTAAGTTCAACTTTATATCCATCATTTGCAACAGCAGTGATTTTCTTGTTTGAGCCAACACCAAGTTTATCTAAAACATCTTTTAATACATAGCCTGTATATGTAGATGTAATAACTGCATCTTTACTATTAAGAGCATCACAAGTAATTTTGTAAATTTTAACACCTTCTAAATCTGCATTTTTAACTTCATTTCCTGCCACCTTAAATGAAAATGCTTCAAATGTAACTTTATCAGTTCTATCAAGCTTTTCTGGTGCATTCAATGTAGCATCTCCGCTTGACTTCTCTTCATTTTTACTTGCTGTAGCACTTGGTTTTTCATTTTTATTATTTACAAGTATAGTTGTAAGTCCTTGTAAAAACTCACCAGTTGTATCAGAGTCACATGGACAAAACCATGGTGATTTTTTAAATTGAGAACCATCTTTTGAAATTGCTATAAGCATATTTTCTGGATTTCTTTTTGCTTCATATACTACTGAATAACCATCATCAGCAACAGCTTCTATATAGCTTGTGTAACCACTAAGCCCAGCCTTTTCCAATGCATCTACAAATCTGAAACCAATATAATTGACAGTTGTCTCAGTTCCAGAACTATTTACAGAAGTAACCTGTGACTTATAAATTGGATACTCTGCTAAATCTTCATTTGTTACTGCGTTACCATTGATGCTAACTGTAAACTTAGGTATAGTTACACCTTTAACTTCTTCTAAAACACTTTCATTTGAATTGCTGTTTTGTGCCTTGCTACCACAAGATAACAACATTAATGAACATGCCATTACCATTAAAATACTTAAAATCTTTTTCATATTAACCCCTTTTGTTTTATTTATATGTTTTCAAATAAGCAAATCTTACGATTATACTTATCTAAATTCTCTACTATCATATCAATTTTATAAATATCTTTCAATGTTTTTTTACTAATGATATTTTTTGTCTCACCGGATGATATTTTACCACTACCATCTAAAACTATTATATGCTCATCAAGCAATGCAGCCTGATTCGGGTCATGAGTGGATATAATAATTGTATATCCTCTGTTTTTAAGTGACTTTATAATTTTTAAAACATTGTATTGATTTGAAATGTCAAGGTGTGAAGTCGGCTCATCAAAAAGAACTATTTTAGGATTTGATACAATACTTCTTGCTATAACTACTAATTGCTTCTCGCCTCCAGACATATCAAAAAAACTTTTTTCCATAAGATGTTTTATTGAAAGAGTCTCAAAGGCTTTTTCTACTAATATGCCATCTTCTTTTTTTAATTCCGAAAATAAATTTGTGCTAGATACTAGCCCCATCCTGACATATTCTTTCGCAGAATAATCGAATGAAAGTTTAGGAGTTTGAGGAACAAATCCAATTATTTTAGCAAGTTCTTTTCTACTATAGTATTTTATATTCTTACCCATAAATTTTACTTCACCATCATAGTCATCAATAACATGAAGTAAAATAGAAAACAAAGTCGACTTCCCAACTCCATTTTTGCCAAGAAGTGAATAAATCTTTCCCTCTTCTATAGAAATATTTACATCTTTAAATATAACATTATTATCATCATATTTAAATGATAAATTTTTTATCTCGTATATATTCACTATCTAGACCTCTTTACATATAACAATAGTAGAAACACAGGTGCCCCAATAAATCCTGTTAGTATACTCACCGGCATCTCAATATTTCCAATAGATCTAGTTAATGTATCAACCAATATCATAAAAATTCCACCGCTTAATGCTGCTATAGGAAATAATTTTTTATTGCTTGAACCAACTATAATCCTTGCGAAATGTGGAATGATTAATCCAACCCAACCAATTGTTCCCGCTATACATATAGATGTGGCAGTAAGTATCGTTGATGATATAATAACTATTCTTCTAACTAACATTACATCAAGTCCCAATATTTTTGCTTCAGCATCGCCAGTAGCAAGTATATCTATCTTCCAAGATAATTTATATAAAATAATGCCAAATGCAATTACTAGTATAACCGAAACTATTACTACGTTTATATCTACATAAGAAAAACTTCCCATAGTCCAATATGTAATAGACGCAAGTTCCGTATCAGGATCGGCTATAAATTTTATAAATCCAAGTATACTAGACATAAGTGTTCCTACAATTATACCTGCAAGAACTAAATTAATTTGAGACTTGAATTTAATTACTCTTGTTATCATCATAGTAATAATGACAGAAATTATACCTCCTACGAAAGCAAAAACATTTACAAAAATTGCATTCATAGATAATAGAATTGCGATGGATGCACCGATGCATGCACCTTGAGAGACTCCGAGAAAGTCCGGAGAGACAAGAGGATTATTGAATATCCCTTGAAATGCTACTCCTGATATTGAAAGTGACATACCAACTATTAAAGCAGCTATTACTCTTGGAAGTCTTAGTCCTAAGATTACATTCCTCGACATTTCATCTACATTTGACTTAGTTTTAAAAACCAAATCTCTGATTATTAGAAAAATATCAGATACTGATACCTCATATTTTCCAAGTAGCATAGAAAACATAGCAGTTATAAATAATACTACTATAAGCAATAAAATTATTAATTTGTAGTTGATCTTTTTTATAATTATTCCAATGTATATCCAAGATAATTTTTATCAAAAGTTTTGCCAAACATCAAATTGTAATATTCGTCAATTTCTTCTTGCAATTCTTCTTTGCTAAAATATTCAGGATACATTTTATATAACATATACATAGTTCCTATAACACATGAAATTCCTGGCATATCCCAAGAATCCATCTTCGAAGGTATTTTAAATATTTTATTATCCTTTACAGCTTTCATCGCTGACCAGGTAGAACTATTTAATAACTCTTCTTCATCATAGTCTAATGATGTCGAACTAGTCAAAAATATATAATCAGGATTATATTCAAATATCTTTTCTACACCTATGTCAACCCAATTACTATCTTTCTTCTCTAAAACTTTACAAACTCCACCAGCTTTATTTATCATAAAACTTTGGAGCATATCACTGCCCGCAACTCTACCAAGTGTTCCGCCCATGACAATCGCAGTTTTTTTCTCTTCTTCTTTAATATTCTTAACTATGTTATCGATTTTATCAAACTTATTTCTTATGTACTCTATTACTTCCTGTGCTTCCTTTTCTCTTCCAAAGTATTTCCCCATAATATCAAGTGTATAAATTACATCTTCAACACTCTCAACTCTTATACACAAAACATCTATTCCAAGTTTTTTAACAGCATCTACAGTCTTTTTATCATTTGACCTATGAACAAGACAACTAGGATTAATCTTTGCTAATTTTTCTAAATCTACCGTTCCCTTACCGACGGTATCTGCTTTTTCTAGGTGTTCATCTACTTCTTTCCAAAATTTTGACTTTGTATTTACTGCCTTAACCCTATCTGTCATTTTTAATGCCGAGAAAAATGGTACAGCCACGGCATAAACTGAAGCAGCCATCAAAGTTTCTGCATTTTCTTTTATACTGAGTTTATTATTAGCTGCATCAATAATCACATTACTATCAGATGCTTGATTCACACTAACACTATGACACGATGTTAAGGCTATACTTGATACTAATAGTAAAGAAACTATTCTTTTTAACTCTATTCTTATATTCATCTATACTTATGTCCTCACAAATTATTAAAACTCAGAATTTACTTTTTTAATGTCTCATCAGATACAGTAACTACGACTTTATTACATTTTTTTACTGAAGCGCCTTGCACATTTTCAACTATTAATCTCATCGGTCCATCAGTGTTTTTAGCAAGCCCAGTATATCCTTCGTGATTCTCATCATTTACAAGTGGATAGCCATTTATGGCATAGCTCAATAAAACTTTCTTATCTTCTCCATCAAATTCAACTCCATTTTCAAGTGCATTTATACCAACTACACTAAGGACATCATTTTTATATCCATCTTCAGCATAGAATGTAACTGATACAAGATTTTCATTTTTGATATCGTAATTTTTCTTTACGAGTTTCCATATGTCTATTCCTTCAGCATCACCAATATTTAACACAAAATATTTATCTCTAACAATCAAGTCTTTCATTTCTTCAAGTTCTTTTAATGTCCATACCTTTTCTATCTCATCAGTGTCATTCTTTATAACCATAGTGAATGTATCATCCAAAAACTCACTGTATACATCGGACATACTATGACTCCAAGTGTCTATTTCATTGGCCGCTACATACACCTTTGTTACATTTTCTACAAAAAAAACTGCATTTGTACTATCTACATCTTCAAATGGAATTATGAATTTAATAGGTCCGCCATCCTTTAGTGTAAGTGCTTTGCCATTAGATGCAAATTCATTGCTTGTCATATCACCCTCTTCATCATCAGGTCTTTTACCAAATGCAAGCATTGCTACTTCTATCTCGCCTTTAATAAACTCATATTTATTTTTTATTCTATTTAATGGAACAGTTATACTTTTACCACTCGCACCTTCTATAGTTACATCTGCGGCATTATTCTTTATACCTATTATCTTAAATAAGTCATAAAGCGGCATACCTCTATATCTATCTGCGTAAGTTTTACTACCACCATTATCATTTTCTTGAATATTTAAAATCATAGTTTTAATTTTAGTTTGCATTTCTTCTATATCAGTTACAGTAAGATATACTTCTTTTTCAAGACCAGGTCCAGTAAATAATATTTTATTGTTTTTTAGATTATCTTCATCATTATATATATGAGAATACTTGTCAACATCTAGTTTTATAACTATGGTATCGACATTATATAAATGTTTTCCATTATAATTTTCTTTATCAGCACTTGGTAGTATTATAGTAAGTGGCCCACCAAAATTTTTCACTTCATATTTACTATTCTCATTTGTTTCAGCTTTCAAACCAATATAATCTACATATCCGTCTGAGTTTTCATTCTTCACCAATGCTTTTCCATTCTTAGCAAATGCAATTATAGGTCTAATGTTTCATCTTTTTAATACATTGTTATATCCTTCTTTAAATAATGAATCTAAACTAACCTTGACTTCTTCATTTTGGCTTTTGAATTCTATACTGCCGTTAAGTCCAGTAAGCTTTATATACTCAAGTAAGAAATTATTTAAATCCACCCCTTCGTAAATATGTGATTCTACATTCCCATTAGCGCTTGTTTCATAATGGTCTTTAAGCTTATACAACTTCTTATCTTGTTTACTTACATTTTCGCCATATACTAAATTTTCAATTTCTTCTACACTTACAACTTTTTCATTTATTATTTCATCTTTTTCATTTTTTATAACAATTTTTAATGTATCATCTTTATACTTCTTTATGTTTTCATCATCTGTATATGTATGAGTATTATAAAGTATATCTTCACCTACAACCACAGTATCAAGATATTGTATTTGATTAGAACCATTTGGGTGATTGTACTGAGTTTTACCAAATACTACATGCATAGGTCCACCACTATTAGAAAGACCAGACACATATGCTTCATCTGCCTTAGTTATAGTGTATGGATAATAATTTACACCGTACGCAAGAAGTACTGGATAGCCAAGTTTTACTAGATCTTCATTGGTAGATATATATGTTCCATCATTTTTATCATTACTATTTTTTTTGTAAAAACCAAAAGCATCAGGATAAGACAGTGTATCTATAGAAAAAGTCTCATTTGACTCTGCACCATCAGCGGCTATAAATTTAACAAGAGTTGTTCGTGCTTTTTTTAATCCCATAGTTTTTGCATCTTCCATTCCAAGATACATAAGATATTTATATAAATCTACACCTTCATAAGTGTTTACATACCAATATGCATTATTTGCAAGGCTATATTCGTCACGGACACCCATTCCATTTTTTACAACTTGATTTTTATTATCATACTTAACTACATTCTCTATGTCCTTCACAGTCATAGTGATTTCATTTTTCAATTCGCTGCCTCTAAATGTGATGATGTAATCCGTATATTTAGAATCATTGTATAAAGGATTGACAGTGTTATTTACATGCTTAAATCCAGGTTCTTTTTCTTCCGCAACATACACATAAGCCACATTTGCAAATTCTTTATAATTATTCTTTCCATATGTATCTACATCATATACAAGTTTTATACATCCATCTTCATTTTTTAATTTATCAACATATCCAAGCGAGTGACTACCTTTTTCTTTGCCATCATATACAAAAGGTGCTATCACTTCTTCATCATTGTCCCCTACACCATATGCAAGAAGTATAGGTCTTTTATCATCGTGTGCTTTTTTTACTTCCTCTAATGTAAATTCAGAAATACTTTCTCGATTACTATTTTTTAATATTACTTTATATGATTTGTCAGTAAGTTTAATTCCGTTATCACCATCTTTCATATCATATAGTAAATAATATAAATCTAGTCCTTCATAATAGAATACACCATTCTTATCTCTATATTTACCTTTAACTTGACCATTAGTCGTATTTTCGATTTCTCTAACTGAAAGCGGGATGCTAGTATATACTCCTGCACCCTCAATCGTCATAGTGGCGCCTGTAATTGCATCAATATTATATGGGAGATTTTCATTGTCCTTGATACCCCCATTATTAATATGTTTGTAACTACTTGTCTTTTTATCAAAATCAGTGCTTACTCCATCTAATTTTTCTTTAGAGCAAGAGACTAATAGTGCAAGTAATATAGTTACTATAATGCATTTACAAAAACGATTTACATTCATTCTTTTCAAATCTACATTGTTCATATTAAGTGTCCTTTCTTTGACTTCTAATTGGCTCGCTTGTTATATTTCAGAAATTAGCAATGCTTCATTTTTTTATTATCAATATCTAATATCAACCATTCAATAGGAGTTTTCTTACTCTTTGAATCTTGAAAATATTTTCCAAATTTGAAACTAGTTCACTATCTAGCGGTCCATAAAAGTCATCCAATTTCGCTTTTATCTCTTTTTTAGTTAAAATTTTATTTACTTCTACTCCATCCCAGCCCATAAATCCTCATCACATTTATTATTTTACATTAGCACACTGATTTATTAATTAACTATTTTCGCTACTACTCTTATCAAATGATCATCTTTTTTTTTATTCGTAAATGTAATCACTCAATTCACTTTTTTTATATTCCATTGTGTAAATAGAGATGTACTTATCTTTACTACCCATATACTCTACTTCAGCAACTGACTTTTTAATATATTTTTTTACTGCACTTCTGTCACTATTCTTTATACATACATATACATCATCAAAGCCACTTTCTTTTCCATCTTCATTTGCTGAAAATGCTATATACTCCACATCCAGATTCTTCAAATCTTTTCTGTCAATGCTACCTACAAAATGTGGTTTATAATATGAATAATACTTTTCTACATTTCTAAGCATCTTTATTAGTTTGTCAAATGAAATCTTTTTAACTATTTTATCAAGTTTATACTCTTTGATAATTTCTTTTGGCAACTCTTTCATGCCATCTTTAACCATTTCAAGATGCTCTAAGATTAAATCATTTTTGCCATGCGATTTTGTATAAGAAATCAGCGCCTCTATCATTTCTTTATAATGTTTAAAATCAAGATTTACCTCAACCATCTTGAAGAAAAAGTGCAATAAACATCTCATAAATAATTTGCACTCATCAACTTCTTCTGGGCTCACATCGACATCAGCATCAACCATATCATAGTAATTATCATAATATATGTCATCTAAATCACCATTAGGATAAAAATCACCAAATACTTCTTCAAGACTTTCAAAAATGTTTTTTCTTAATTCCTTACTAATTATTTTTGCTGTCTTTCCATCAGTATCGTATACTACTGGCACCTTATCTTTAGTTTTTGATTTACTTGCCTTATTGAGTTCGCTTACAATATCCCCACTTGTTTTCAATATCTTATTCTCTAGACTCTTTATTTCTTCTTGACAAGTTTTATCAACATTCAAATAAGTATTTAAAGTACCGAGCTCATAACTTTTGCTATTCAATACGCCTAAAACCTCATCAAATATTTTCCGCTCACCACTGCTGAACACAGACAAAAACTTTTTCTCATCAACCAATTTATCATCAACATAAAACTTAGCATTTGGCTTTTTATAATAAAGCTCCATGTAGTCATATCCGCCATCATCTAGTGGCACAGATACAAAATCATTTTTGCCAGCTTTTTTATACTTATATATAGAATGGGCTATTTTTTTACCCGCCTTATAGTACTCAAACCTGTCTTGGTTTATCTTACTATTATGCACCTTATCCTCGAAATGTGTATACCTATCATTAACACATAACATATCGTTTGGGTGATTCTTTGAGAACTCCTTAATTGCACAGTCATAATCAATTCTAATATTCTCATAGTTTTCCAACACTAATGCATTGCCACTTGCATAAACTGGCGTAAAATAATTAGGCTCAAAACCTTTTAACAGCTCTTTATATTTTTCTTTCTTGCCAATACCTTTACAACAAATGTAAACAGACTGTACCCACATGGTTTGCTCCTATGATTCGATATTGAATAGTTTTTTTTATTTAATACTTTAACATTAAGTGCTATTATGTTATTTCTAATACAAAAATTTTACGATTTACTTTCAAACTGACGCACAATATGAATGTTTCTACGGCTCATTTTCAATTGTAATTTCAACATTTTTTATGTTCATATTTTTTAGTTCATTTTTTAGTTTATTTTCAATTGCCTTTTTAAAACTTCCATCATCAACTATACAATCAGTAAAAAAACATATTTCATCATTACTAGTATTATTCTTATCTATATCTATATCGCTATTAGATATGAAATTAATTTTATCGTTTTTAATACCACCGCAATTTTGTAATTGATTTTTTATATTCTTATTTTTAATCTTAATTGTTTTTATTTTTAAGACATCTTCTATGTTTGCAATGCTATTATTATTAAAAAATATTTGTTTATTGTGATCTAAGACAATAATCGGATGTGTACTTGTTTTATTTTTATTATCATTAGCCACTGATGAATCTTCATCTGGTATAGTTTTAATATTAACATTACAAAAGTTTCCAAGATCAATAATCTTTTTGTTTTTTTCATAATCTAAGCATACTACTCTATCATTTGTAGATTTGCCTGCCAATCTAATATATTTTCCTTCATCCATCGTCCATTTCAAATTATCATTTGTACTAAATTTTTCTGCAATATAATATTTATAGAACTCATCATTATTGTACAAGCCTTCAAAATCATGGATATTAATTTTATTTTGAGGTTTTTGTTGACCACTATTAATAATAATATCTTCGAAATATAACTTAAATTTATCATCCTTTAACATGTTTTTAAACATTTTTCTACGTGCATCATTTTCAAACGGATCATTCTTTCCACTGTTAACATCTATTTTTTCTATAGAATACCTAGTATGTTTTAGAAATTCATCATTGCTAATACCGTTCAAAACCAAATACTTAAAATAGTTTTGCAAAATTTTTTTATTAGCAAATCCATTTTGTAAAAAAACATTGTTATCAACTATTTTTATCCTTTTTTTAAAAACCTTTGGATTTGTTTTATCTATATCGTAATTATTATTTTGTCGGTCATACAAAAATACAAAATCAATATACCCCGAATAAAAATTATTATTTTCTTCGTCCTCAATATCTTTTTTACATTTGTTATTTATTTTATAATTATATTTATCGTACTCTGATTTATATACCCCATCTAATGATTGGCTAGATCCTCCATTTAACGAACTAAACAACGTGTCAATCTTATTAATAATTGGTCGCAATCTATTTACATCACTTATATCTTCATCTTCTACAATATTACAAACTATTCGATACCAATCTTCTTCTGTAATATTTCTTACTGTTGCTGAAAAAAAGATATATATACCATAAAAAAGAATTATATTGTAAAACTTAAATGGATCATAATCTTTAGTACTTTTAGCAATGAATTTAAAATCTTTGATGTTTGATTGGTTATGTGCCCAAGTTGGTATTTTTTGATGTATTAAAAAATTAATATTATTTACACTACTCTGAATATTTTTAAAAAAAATTGATAGACGTCCAATAAAACTATCATCTATGTAGTTACTGATTTCTTTAAACTCTTCTTTATAATCAACAATTCTAAAAAGCTTATATGCATTTATACCTTTTATTTTCCCACTTGTTTTTTTAATTTCCTCAACCAAAAGCAGCAAATTTAAAAATGTAAAAAACTCTTCTTCAAAAGTTTTTTTGTCTATACAATTATTAAAAAATAAATCATTCCAATTATTATTTATACCCTTTTCAAAATTTTTATAATTTGGGTATTGATTATTACTTAAAAATTCAATGATGTCAGCTTTCAAATTGTCAAAATTAGAAAGAAGTTTACCTCTATCATTCATTTTAATATATGCATCCACGAACTCAACAGTATTGTTGCTTTGTCCAATTAAATTTAATTTAATACTAAGTAAGTTACTAATTATTTGATTACAATCTATATTATTTTTATTTTTTTCGTAGCATTCACCTAAATAATCATATGCATTAATTATTCCTTTGATTGTGGGATCCTGTTTCCAGGAATTTAAAAACCAGTTTTCATTTGTTATTGTTTTACCATTTCTAATTTCTTTTTTGCTATCTTTATCTAAAATAGTTTTCAAAAAAACTATAGAATTTGATAAAGTTTTTGTTTGCGATAAATTCTTCGTTTGAGGGGCAAACTCATCTAACAACTTCTTAAAAAATCTAGTAGAAGAAACTCGTGTCTCATATGTGAAGTCTTTAAATTTTGACGGTATTGTTAATTTATTAGTATTATCAAGTTTAGAATAAAAAAACATTATAGTTAGCCAAATCGATGTTAATCTTTGTTGTCCATCTATTGGATACAATTCATCAGTTAAATTATTTTTATAAGCATAAATCAAATCAATAGATATATCATTATTATTTAATATATAGTCAAAAAACCCCTTCCCTTTTATATTGTTGTGCTTCTTATCTTCTCTCCCTTGTGCATAGTCTCTTTGAATTGCTGGAACTATAACTCTATATTTTTCAAACAAATCTTTAATCGTAATCGTATTCATATTAACCTCCATCATTTAAAGTTTTTTCAAATATTTTCTTTATTGCATTTATATAATTATCTCCATCATCGTTTGTCCATGAATATAAATCAGTTAAACCATTTGAAAAACTTTTTGTAAAAACCTTTTCAGTACATGGTAAAATGTAAGATGAAAAAGGGTTGTTGCCGTCCTGCTCTATTTCTCTTTCTTCAACATACCCTTTCTCATTTACCACCAATTCTAATTTATATCCTAATGTTTTTCCTAAAATCCATCGCCTCTTTTCAAAAAACAATGAATCTCCATATCCTTCATTTGTAGCCGCATCTAATAAGCAAAAATTTTTTATTGTATTTTTACAATCATCATCTATTCTGTTTTTTAAATTGTCATTGATTATATCTTCAATCTTTAATTTAACGAATTCATTTTTAATTTCTGATTCTTTTGTATCTTTATCATCTTTATATTTATTATAAAATTTAAGTAGTTTGTCCTTTATTGCTTCATAAGTTTTATCACCACTATTTTTATTTAACTGTAAATAATAAAGCAATTCTACAATTATTTTCAATTGTGAATCCTTGTTTGCATATACATCTTTATCATTTACTGGACTAATATGCTCGATTTGCCAATTATCTTTCTTAAAATGATAAAACGAAAAATGCTCAAACAATTTCAAATCATTATACTCTTCTTTCTTACTAACATTAATAGATTTATTAATATAATAAGCAACGTTAAAGAATAACAACAAATCATATAAATCCCTTTTTGGGCAATTCTTATTTTCATCGAATTTATATGATTCTAATATTCTGAAGTCAATCTCATTATCATTTTCATTTATGCACTTTACATTATTAAGATTTACATTATTAAGAGACTTGCATATTTTTTTCTTTGTATCTTTTTTTAATTGCTTTATAAAGCTATCTTTTGTGTTACTTTCATAGAACTTATAGTAATCTTTAATCTTTTTTGCAATATTTTCTTCTCTATATAACATAAATCCCATATAATGATAAATTTCAATATCATTATACCAATCTTTCAGTACTCCAAAGCAGTGCTCAATTTTAATCCATAAATTGTCCAATTCTTTATTCTGTTGGCTATTATTCATATATTCTTTATACTTCTTATAATAAAAATCAACTAACCCAGAGCTAACGCCTGATTGTTCTAATACAATTTCTAATATAAACTGTATTCTGCTATCATTTATATCTTCAGTGTTAGTAATTTTATTAAGTTTTTCATTATATATATAATACCAGAATTCATCATTTTGTAATTCATTTTCTATATTATCCCAAGAATATGCAATATTCAATTTAAAATCATTTTTTTATCTTCATCATAACTTACAAATAAACTCTTTACTTTTTCAGCATCAGTCAAAGGAATTTTTTCTTTATTCATCCTTATAAATACGCCATGAACATCATTCTTATCGACTTTATAAACCAAATAGTGTAATTTATTATTTTTTAAATAATTTTTAAATTCATTATTTTTCTGAGACGGTACTTTAAAATATTCTTCAATAGCTTTATATGTTTCATTAAAAAAATATTCATCAACATTATTTCCAATTGCCCCATTTTTAATATTAGTCAAAATACTTTTAATATCTACGGAACTATTTCTAGCTTCATAATAAATTTTGGCTCTTATGTTAATAACATTCAAGTAATCATATAAAATATAGAGTGTTGTTAATCTTTGCTGTCCATCAATTACATCTATTCTTCCCACTCCATTAGGCGGAGACAATGAAATTGGGTTCAAGCAATACTCTTTATCACTAATTATCACTTCATCCAAATCAGCAAGAAGCTTATTTACCTCTTCTTTTCCCCATCTATAGCCTCTTTGATATGCTGGCACATTGAACTCTATAGGTTCTGTAAAAATATCAACAACATATGCCTTATCATCTGTTTGACTAAATATATCGTATGCCACTATATTCACCCCCTAATATTCCTTTGTTTTATTTAAACTTTTACAACATGATTTATTAACAGTAAAATTTCATTATTAAATAATCTAACACTCTTTTTACTATTTACAAATATTCCACGAACATTTATCGTCGCAATTTTTGAATCATATCATATACTTTTTTATCATACAGTTTTACATCTATAATCGTTCCATTACACGGATTAACAAAAACTTGTCCAGGCATTAACCTTGGGTTTGTAAAATAATCTTGGTACTCTGGTGGTTGAAACTTAGTTTTTTCACCCAACAAATATTTTTTTGTAAAATCTAAATTTAGAGATGCAAACCAATTGGCCTGACTCTCGCATTCTGTACGATGTTGTCTATATATATTATCTGTAACCGATGTTGCTAAATGCCCTATTTCATGTAAAAATACTAATTCTGAAATGATATTTAAAGTTCCTCTATAAGGTTTAAAACTCATTTTATTTGTATCATAAAAGTTATTGATTTCGTTAGGTGATAGTGCTATATATTTCCCTTCACTAGTAATATTTATTCCCCATCTTTGATTATAATGTGATATATTATTATGATCAACTTCAAAAAACATTCCAAGTTTTGAAGTTTCTCTTTCCTCCATTGCAGGATCATCAACAAAAACAATGCCTTCTAATTCACTTAAATTTTTCTCCGCACAACATAAGAAAGCATCCATATCCATCGTGCTACCAATCCAATACTCCATTTTTAAGTTTACTAAATTCCTAATAGAGTTATTCAATAACTCAATGTGCTTACTTGTAATATGCATGCACACTTTATGATTAGGCTGTGTGCTTTTAGCATAAAATATCTCTACATCTCCATTTACATAATTACCATTTACCATGTTTGGCCCTCCAAGTAATATTATTATTTATAACAAAACTAGTATTTCCCTATAACATAAATATTTATATATTTATAAAAAATCACTACATTATAAATTTAATCAAATAATAATTATTTATTATTTAATAGCTAGTATAACTTTGCAAGATAATTATAATTTCATTTCTTTGTTATTATATATTTGTAGCATATAATACTATGAACTTAAATAATTAATAATTCAATATAAAGTCAACTTTATTCTTCATTATTCAAAACTCGCCTCCGCCCACAACGAATAATTCCTAATTTCTTCCGATTTACTTAATTTTACCCATATCTATTGTCTTTTGACACAAATTTGGACGATGTTTTGCCTCAAATTGACACAAATTTGGACGATGTTTTGCCTAAAATTGACACAAATTTGGACGATGTTTCCATCGCCCATCAAAATAAATTATGTATGCGAATATGCCCAAATATTATCAAAATTGCAATTTGCTAAATCTTTTTTTGTCAATGCTGAATATATCATATTTTCCCTACAATAATGCTAAATTTTTAATCAGTATCTTATTCAACATATACATAAGAACCAATAGTGATTAAACTTGCTCCAGCGAAAATCATTACAAGTGCTATGAACACTCCGAGCATACTTGAAAGTAAAATTGGTTTAATCATACAGAGAATTCCAAATACTATCATTAAAATTCCAAATAACAATACACCAATCCATTTTTTATTTTTAAATATCTTTGGCAACTTATCAAAAAGTTGTTTCATTTTGATTGCCATTGATATTCTGCTTATACCAAGCATTATTACCCAGAAAGCAATGACATAAACGATAAACATATCAACTGCAAATTGCATTCTTAAACTTACCATAACCACAATGCCAAATATGAGAGAGATAATTGCATTTGCAAGATACCATCCACTTACCTCTACATATTTTTTAGCATTTACCCATGCAACTATGTTACCAATTGCATCACAGAATATAATTACACCTACGATATATCCTGTAGTTAAAAAAGTTGTCACAGGTGTGAATAAACAATATACTCCACCAACGACCATGAGTAATCCCATCAAAATAACTAAAAACTTTTTCATACTAACCTCCTCAAACTTATATGATAATTTAATAAATCATTGCCCCATTATTATCAAAGAAATGTGTTACGCCATCAAGCACCAGTGTTCCTACTGCCATACTTCCATCAGTATTTAGATAATACGTTGTGCCATTAATTGTGTAAAGCCCTGTCGCCATAACTCCATTCATATCTATGTAATACCATTTATTTTTATATTGAACCCAAGCATTTGTCGCAGGCGCACCGTTATCATATATGAAATGCCACAGCCCGTAAACCTCTACAAATTTCCCAAGCGAACTCTCACCATTTGCCTGCTGATATAGAACTTGCGAAGTTGGAACAGTGAGCACCTGTTTATTGTAAGCAGAAATTCCCGCAGCTTGATTTTGCTGTTGCAAACTTCCTGGCATAATATTTGAATTATTGCCCTTTGGCATTATTACATTTGATTTACTTTGTGATTGGTTGATTGGCGGTCCATCATTTCGAGCATAGGAAATGTCTTGGTTCCATAAATTATTGCTTCTATAATCTCTATCATAATAATATCTATCGTCATAATACCAGTCATCGTAATATCTATCATAGTAATCATCGTAATAATATCCGTCCATGTAAATGCTGTCTGACGCAGCCCAATTTCCCCAACCGGTATAACGATTATATGGTCGCACATCAAAATAATAATCACCACTACCACGATTAAAATACTGACTCATATTCATACTCTCTTGCGCAGTCGTTCTAGTTGTAATGTGACGTCCTTCTTTGTATAGCCTAATCTCAAACTGTGTTGCATATCCGCTTACATCCCATCTCGCAGTGCGATTATCCCAGTAGGCATTATAAATTTCTGGATAGTCGTCATCATAATAAGCATAGGCAAATGACACAGTCGCAGCTGTCACAGCGAGTGCAAGTACCGCCGAGATGATAACTTTTTTAAAATTAATTTTCATTTAAAAAAATTCCTCCTCTACATCCAGACATATCGCATGGTAAATTGCGATGTGTTCCTCCTGTATCAAATATGTCTCATTCGCAGGCACCACAATATTTATATCTGCGATGTCCTTAAGTGCCCCACCGTCTTTGCCAGACATTGCAATCACCTTCATATTTTTTGCTTTTGCAACGAGTGCAGCATTCACAACATTTTTAGAATTGCCAGATGTTGAGATTGCAATTAGCACGTCATTAAGATTTCCCAATCCCAAAACTGCATTCGCATAAACATAATCTGCTTTCTTATCATTTGCATAGGCAGTGTTGAGTCCAACCTGACTAGTCAAATCTATAGTTGGAAGTCCCTGCTCAAGATTTTCTTTCATATCTTTCAATTTCACACTTGAAGTATAATCATTATTTTTTTCAAAGTAATCCTCAATTGATTTAAGCAAGTTCTTTTCTATCTTTTCATCTATGGTTCTCTTCTTTTTAAATCCCTTCATCAACTCGCCAGTGATGTGAGCAGAATCAGCTGCGCTTCCGCCATTTCCGCAAATCAAAACTTTATTGTGTGCAACATAGCAATCTCTAATCGCTTCAAATGCTTTCACAATTTCATATTTAATTGGCTCTAAGTTTTTTCTTCTCTCACACAAACTGTCTATATATTTCATAGTCTCTCCTTTATAAACTCATTTATGTCGTTAAATATTTCATACTTAGTTGGCAATTCTTTTTGTTTATCTTTTTTATGATTATACTCTACTGAACCTTCGCCACTCATCACAAAAATTGGATTAACGCCATACCTCTCACCAGCAAGTATATCAAGCCACTTATCTCCTATCATATAAGAATTTTCTTTATCAACAGTAGCAGGTTCCACATCTTTTCTAAATATTTTTGTTCTATCATTCTCATATGTAGTTTTATTTGCAATCAGTTCTTCGTCAATGTATTGAAGTTTTCCATTTCTCAAATCATTCTCGCATTGCAAAAACATTCCAATCTCTGGTTTCCTACAGTCGCAGTGAAAAATCAAATCACGTTTTGCGTTATCTGCTATTACGCCACTATTATTTTTCCCGCTCGTATGATGTGGGCAGTAATAAAAACCATCAATTATGCCACCAAGTTTCTCTTGTAGAAGTTTGTTACTATAATGAGTATCACACTCATCAAATCTTCCCTTCGCAATCCCTGCTTGATTTGATATCACAACAAGCAGATAGCCTTTATCTTTTGCAATCTTTAAACTCTCTTTTACACCCTCAAGCGGTCTAGTCTTCTCTATCACTTCTTTATATGAAAACTTCTCACTACCAAAAGCACCATCATCATAACAAATGGTTCCATCTCTATCTAAGAATAAAATTTTTCGTTTTTTTAACTCCATATTTTTAAACTATATAAGATTGTTTCTTATTAAAATTTTTCTAATTTTTACTCCAACAAATAGTGCTACAATCATTTTAACTATGTCACCAATTACAAAAGGAACAACACCAGCAATAAATGCGGCAACAATAGTGCTAACAGATTGTCTCATAAGCCAAATTGTTCCAAATATATATAAGACTATAGTTCCAAGTAACATTCCTACAAATATCATAGCGCTCCCACGAGCCCTTTCGACAAATGCTCCTTCTACAATCGCTAAAAATATATATCCTATAATGTATCCGCCCGTCGGTCCTAGAACTTTCAACGCGCCACCAGTAAATCCTATGAAAACTGGTGCTCCAGCAAAACCAAGTAGCACATACACTATCACACTGATTAATCCGTCTACACCGCCGAGAATAATTGCAGTAAGATAAATTGCAAATGTCGTAAGCGTAATTGGTACTGGGCTCATTGGAATCGCAATTGCAAATGGTGAGAGGACGCAGATTACTGCTGTCATCAGTGCTATTGATACTATTTTTTTTATTCCTAAATTATTACTTCTAATCATATCTATTCGGGCTCGCGATGCTCGCCCCTACGATTATCTCTCTTCTTCTCTCTTCTCTTTATACTCTTTCAAACTATCCGGTGTTCCGATATCGACAAACTCTGCTCTGCTGACCTCGCCACCTATCAATTTCCCTTCACTAAGCCACTTAGGTATCAAATCTTTTTCAAGCGAAGACTTTACTCCACTTGGTATTGTCTCAATGAGCGACTTCTTTATTATATATATTCCACCATTTATAAATAAATCTTTACTTTCATCTTCAGTATCAGTAACTTTCTCATCAAATGACACAATCACACCATGCGACTTATCGCCACCTGATTTTGCTCCACTATAATCAATTTTTATAGTTCCGAATCTTGCTCTATCATTAACTTCTTTACAAGCGATACTCATATCAGCATTTAATGTTAAAAAATTTTCTTCAAGTTTTTTTAGATTTGCTTCAAATAGTGTGTCACCATTTAATACAAGTGCATAGTCATACTTCATTTTGTCAAGACAGTTTCTTATGGCACCACCTGTCCCAAGAGCAATTTTTTCCTCAGCATAATTTACTTCTACGCCAAAAAAATATTTTTCACCAAAATAGTTTCTAACTTCTTGACTCTTATATCCAGTTGCAAATATTACATTTCTAATCTTGTAACTTTTTAAATATTTAATTACATTTACAAGGAATGGCTCATTATTAACTTCAGTCATTGTTTTCTGTTTTTCTCCAATAACTGACCTTAGCCTTGTTCCCTGTCCACCACAAAGTATTATCGCCTGCATTATTCAAAATCATCCTTTACAATATTCCATGCCGCATCCATGGTGAATCTATTATTTATAACTTTCTGAGTTTCAATAGATAAATCTTTAAGTTCTTCTATGTTGTCGTAGAGTTTAATTACTTCATTTGCAAATCCAAGCGCGTCATCCTGTATCTTCATAAAATATGGTGCGTCAACTATTCCTTCTGCTCCACAATTTGTCGTGACTATAGCAGCACCATTTGCCATCGCCTCTATGATCTTTCCTTTTATACCAGCTCCGTATCTAAGTGGTGCTATAACTATCCTTGTGTCATTGTAGAGTTTCAAAAGTTCATCGTCAGGCACGAAGCCCTTCAAAACATATCCGCCCTCTTCGCAAATCTTTTTTATCTCATCAGTAGGATTAGAACCAACTACCACAAGATTGATGTTACTGTTTCTCGCTTTAATTCTTGGCATAATACTTTCGTGTAGCCATCTAATTGCATCTTTATTTGGGTCGTGACTAAATCCACCTACAAATAAAATATCTTTTGTGTTTAAAAAGTCTCTATGCACTATAGGTTTTTCGTCAAACATATATGCATTTATCGCTTTTACTCTCAAAGAGTCATCCACTTTTTTTATCTCTTCAATTTCTTTATATGATGGATAATAACTAATATCCGCCTTATATAAAAGTGAATACTCAAGATTTCTATAATACTTAAACTCGTAAAGTGCAGACTCGTCACCCATCAAATCATATTCTCTTTGTAATCTCATATAATGAAGATCATGACCATAATAAATAATCTTTGTATACATATTTTGACGAATGAAGTCAATATACTTAATAGCTATGTGTGGACGATTTAAGAAAATGAAATCAAAACTTCTTTTATTATCTTTTAAATACCCCCACAAATTTGACTGCACATTATCGCCATAAATGATTTCGATTCCCGCCTGCTGAAGCATTTCCCCATAGGGCGTATTGATTAGGAAGTTGTCACCCATAAATTTCACTGCGTAACCCATCTTCTTAAACATCATCATATATGAATAAACTGTCTTTGAACCTGCATCCTTATCCCAAGTTGGTACATAGTGGTCGATGAAGAGAATTGTCTTCTTGCCCATCGCCCTCTCTCTCGCTCTAAAGAAGTCGAGAGTCTCACTGTGTGGGAATTGATTAACCAACTCATCTTTCCACTTCTCTTTCAATTTCTCCTTATTTACAACTTGGTAAGACTTGATACTGCCTTCACTATTTTCGTCAGTTCCATTGCTTATGCCCTCAAAGTGGGTGATGACAGAAAGTGGTTGGTAGACAACTTTATATCCATACTTTCTAACTTCAAATGCCAAATCAGAATCTTCGCAATATGCAGGAGTATATCTCTCGTCAAAACCACCTATCACATTCCAAAGATTTTTTCTTATCATAATTGCAGCACCTGAAATGTAGTCAACCTCTTTTACATAATTATATTTGAAATCATCAGGATTATCACTTCTTCCATAATTAGCACCTTCACCATCGCTCCAAATGATTCCGCCCGCCTCTTGCAAAGTTCCATCAGCAAATAAAAGTTTTGATCCAGTCATACCGATTGAAGAATTGTTGTCAAGAAGTTGCACAAGCGATGACAAATATCCTGGATGAACTTCTGTGTCATTATTCAAGAAATAAATATATTCACCGCGAGCAAGTTTTGCTGCAGCATTACAATTTTTTAAGAAGCCAAGATTCTCAGTGTTTCTATTTACAACTACATTGTCAACATATTTACTTATATTTCTTGTAGTATCAGTTGACACATCATCTGCAATTATAACTTCATAAGGAGTCTCTACTGGGTCTGTATTTGTCATTATAGAGTAGAGACATTTGTAAGTGTATCGTATCTGATTGTAGCAAGGAATTATTATAGAAACTTTTGGCACCTCACATTTTGGAAGTGCAACTTTCCCACATTCAAAATATGCGTCGCCAATCATAAAGTCGCCTACAATTCTATTTCTTCCACTCTTAGTGAAGTAAGTTTTTAGCATCTTGAATGGATGCCTAATAGTTCTATATATATATTTACAAATTTTATTTCTTGCAGTCTCAGGTGGCAATAATTTCTTTACAATACTTTTTAGCTTTCTCGAAATCTTGTAGAGTATTCCTTCTCTCTTAAAGAGAATTTGATTTTGCTCAGTGAGCGCACCAACTTGGTCCTGCAAGTTATGAATTAAATTTTCTAAGTTATTTACATGGACATTCGTAAGTCTCAAAAGTTCATTTTGTTTATTTGCCTGATAGTCGACTGCATTATTCTCACCAGTGATTCTATCGAGTTGCTCCCTAACTCTATCAAGTTCTGCTTTTATGTAGTAGAGTTTTGCAAAGCCAGGATTCAACTCCTCATACTTTGTGACATCC
This sequence comes from Lachnospiraceae bacterium, assembly GCA_017523785.1. Taxonomy (GTDB): domain Bacteria; phylum Bacillota; class Clostridia; order Lachnospirales; family Lachnospiraceae; genus UBA3633. Next base: position 9,338 of record JAFWVX010000035.1, on the reverse strand, counting down.
AAGTTGTTGATGTTCTCATGAACTTTTGACTGAAATTCATTTTCAGCATTCTCATAACGCTCCGCATCCATATATCCAATGCCGAAATCTCGCACCAAATCTTTAAATGTGCTGTATGACAGATTCTGCCTGCAAGATTTCCAGAAATATTTAAGAATTCTATATCTCAAGAAGTCAACTTCAGTGGTGTCCTTTGAAACCCATTCGCTGTCTATAATATAAAGTTTATTATCTTTAACAATTACATTTTGGAATGTGCAGTCAAGATTATAATTTTGTATAATGCCATTGAACTTGCCAATGATTTTATACATGTACTCCGCTATGACTTCTTTTTCTTTCTCGCCTTTTTTTATTCTATCAAGTATGACATCAGTGAGCATATCACCTTCTATAAATGGATAGACTACATATGACTTGTCATCACTCGCTTCATTTTCACTCACATATTTAGTTGGTTTCAATATCTCAATGTTATGATTTTTTATCACAGAGACATTGTCAACCATGTCTTTGACTTGCCTATTAGCCTCAACATATACAGCTTTTTTTACAACTATTTTTTTACCGGCGCTATCTTCAAGTATGCTTGTCCTAAGTGCAAATCTCTTCGCACGATTTAAATTATATTTTACATAAATTGTCTCGAACTCATTTTCATTTGTATTAACTTTCTTCGCATCAAAAATTAAAATATATGAACTGCAGTACTCACTAAACTTTCCTATAGCAACTAAGTTTCTTGTCATCTCGCTCTCGTCTTCCAGTTTTGGCAAATATCTATCACTATAGACTCTTAGTGGGAACTTATACTCTGGCATTGGGTAGTAAATGTTTATATTTGAGTAGGCAAATTTTTCTTTTGAACGATGTCTAAATTTCTCTATGTCATCATGAGTAAATGACAATATCTCATCATCAATCTTTGACCCACCAATTACATTGAAACTATTTTTATTGTCAAATGCCATGAGGACAGAGCCATTGTCATCGGTGTAGGTCGCTGAAAGATATTCAACTATGTCACTTAAGTTTTCGCCAACCAACTGCGAAATCTTTTTTGTCATAGATGGCACAAGGACATAGTCAAAAACTATGCCGTTTAACTTGCCACCAAGTTCTCTTATATCATCATCAATCAATTCTTTGTATATACTCACATTTTGAGGAAGACTCAGATAACTTATGACCTTCTCCATTTCCGTAGACTCAAGAACTATTGAAAGGTGTTTCACCCTTTTTGAGAGTGGGAAAATAAAGTTATCGTCGACATCGCCGATAACCAAAATCTTGCTGTCCTTCTCAATACCGGTAGATTTTGACTTAAAATCATACCAATCAAAGAGATTTATAGCATACTTTTGCTGCAGGTTTTTTAGGTCCTGATTCATAACATTTAATTATACTATTATTTGTAGATTTTTACAACACATATAAGGTAGTAGGGGGCGAATATTATCCGCCCGCATGCTGTAGGGGCGAGCACTGCGAGCCCGAAAAAAAGAGAAGATATTATCTTCTCTTTATTTTTTAAAAATTATATTTTTATCATTAACAAAACTTTCAAAGTCCCTCAGCGATTTAATATTCCCAAACAATCTCCCTGCGAGCCCATCATCCGCCTCAGTTTGATCTGGTACCATCACTACATTGCAGCCCGCACGACTTGCACTCATAACACCATTTGGTGAATCCTCAACCGCAATTGTCTCCTCAGGTTTTACATTAAGTTTTTCGCAAGCTGTAAGATAAACATCAGGTGCTGGCTTTCCAAATGGAACATTTTTAGCACTTATTATATCGTCGAAATAATTATTTAAATTTGCAAGATTCACATACATCTCAGTTCTCTCTATCGCAGTCGCTGTGACAATTGCAATTTTTACATTTTTAGTTTTTAGAAACTTTAGACAATCTATAACCCCATCTTTTAACTCAAGTCCATTAGTCTTTACACTTTCATCCACAAGACTTCTAGCATAATTTTTTATCTCGGTCGTCTCAATCTTTTTACCAAAAATATTTTGTAGATACTCTTCAACATATGGATTGCCAAGCGACCTCATGCCAAGTCCCTGCTCGTCCGTTATTGTGTAACCAAATTTCGCAAAAGCCTTCGGCCAATGCATACGATAATACTTTTCAGTATCTATGATAGTCCCATCTAAGTCAAATAGGACTGCTTTTATAATCTTATTTTCCATTTTAAGTATTATAACATATTATTGATAAATAAAATAGGGCGGATGTTATCCGCCCCTACATTTAAATTTTATTGCACTGGAGTTGCGTAGAGATTTCCAAGTGCTTTCAAGTATGTGTATCTTGCCTTAGCTTCATTTTGATTCTTCTCAAAGAGTTTAAGTGCTTTCTCTTTATCTTTAAGTGCAAGTGATGAGTAACGAACTTCGCCATCTAAGAACTCTTGATACTTGTCGAAGTTTGGTTCTGGACTATCGAGACAGAACTTCTTCTCTTCGCCAGTTGCATTTGGACGGAATCTGAAGTTGTTCCAATATCCACACTCAACTGCAAGTTTCTCTTCAACCTCTGCCTTACCCATACCTTTCTTAATTCCGTGATTTATACATGGTGCATATGCGATGATAAGTGATGGTCCATTGTAATTCTCAGCTTCCTTGATTGCCTTAACTGCTTGATTTCTATCAGCACCCATACAAATCTGTGCTACATATACATAACCATATGACATAGCGATTGATGCGATGTCTTTCTTCTTAACTTCTTTTCCGCCTGCTGCAAATTGTGCAACTGCACCAGTTGGAGTTGCCTTTGATGACTGTCCACCAGTATTTGAATAAACTTCAGTATCAAATATCATGATATTTACATCTTCATTTGATGCGAGTACGTGGTCAACACCACCAAATCCGATATCGTATCCCCAACCGTCTCCACCGAAGATCCATTGACTCTTCTTAGCGAGATAATCTTTCTTTGATACCATTTCCTTTGCAAGAGCATTAGTTGACTTCTCAAGTAATGGAAGTAACTTGTCAGTTGCCTTTCCATTATCCTTTGAAGAATCTTTTGTATCTAAATATTCTTTAAGTGCATCTTTAAGTGCTCCACTTGACTCAAGCATTAACTCTTCTGCTTTCTTAAGGAGCGCACCTCTTATAGCCTTTTGTGCAAGGAACATTCCATAACCAAACTCTGCATTGTCCTCAAAGAGTGAGTTGTTCCAAGCTGGTCCTCTACCCTTGCTATCCTTAGTGTAAGGAGTAGATGGTGATGAGTTGCCCCAGATTGATGAGCAACCTGTAGCATTTGCAATATACATTCTATCACCGAAGAGTTGAGTTACAAGTTTCGCATATGGTGTCTCTCCACAACCTGCACAAGCACCTGAGAACTCAAGATAAGGTTTCTTAAATTGTGATCCCTTAACTGTCTGCTCGCCGTAGTGCTCTATTACATCTTCTTTTTGGTCAAATCCTGCAGCGTAGTCAAAATACTTTTGCTCATCCATTGCTTGCTCAAGGTCTTTCATAACGAGCGCCTTCTCGCCTCTCATACCTGGGCAAGTGTCAGCACAAACTCCACAGCCAGTACAATCCATAACACTTGTTACGATAGAGAACTTGTATCCTTCCATACCATTTAAATCTTTTATGCTCATTCCCTTTGGTATGTCTTTTGCCTCTTTAGCATTTAAAGCTACTGGACGAATTGCTGCGTGAGGACAAACGAGTGAACAGAAATTACATTCGATACAGTTATCTTTATTCCAAGTTGGAACTTTAACTGCTATGCCTCTCTTCTCATATGCTGATGTTCCTGATGGAGTATTTCCATATACATAATCTTTAAATGCTGAAACTGGAAGATTGTCTCCATTTTTATTATTAACCTGTCTTTGAATTAAATCTACAAACTTAACTACATCCTTAGGTCCCTTTGATGCTGTTGCCTTAGTCTCTTTAACTTTTATAGTCTTCCAAGCAGCAGGAACTTCTACCTTAACCATTCCTGTAGCACCTGCATCAATGGCGTCGCAGTTCTTCTTAACTACGTCTTCGCCCTTTCTTCCATAAGTTGCCTTAGCAGCTGCCTTCATGTACTCAATTGCTTGCTTCTCTGGAATGATGTTTGCGAGTTTGAAGAATGCAGATTGAAGTATAGTGTTGATACGAGTTGGACCCATACCAGTCTCTATACCAATCTTAACACCATCTATAATATAGAAATTGATTTTGTGAGTTGCGATATACTTCTTTACGTGGTCAGGCAAATGTTTCTCAAGTGCCTTTTGATCCCAATCGCAGTTTAAGAGGAATGTTCCACCATCTACTAAATCCTCTACCATGTTGTAGTGCTCAAGGTAAGATGACTTATGGCAGGCTACGAAATTTGCCTTAGAGATTAAGTAAGTTGACTTGATTGGCTTCTTACCAAATCTTAAATGTGATGTAGTTACACCACCTGACTTCTTTGAATCATAGTCGAAGTATGCTTGAACATACATGTCAGTGTTGTCACCGATAATCTTGATTGAGTTCTTATTTGCACCAACAGTTCCATCTGAACCAAGTCCCCAGAACTTACAGCAAGTAGTTCCTTCTGGAGTTGAGTTGAATGCTGCTCCCTCTTTAAGAGAAAGTTTTGTAACATCATCTTTTATACCGATAGTAAAACCATTTAATGTCTTATTTGCATAAACTGCTGCAACCTGCTCTGGTGTAGTGTTCTTTGAACCAAGACCATATCTTCCACCGAGGATTTTGCATTTCTCAAACTTAGTTCCCTTAAGTGCTGCAACAACATCAAGGTAGAGTGGCTCACCAAATGCACCAGGCTCCTTAGTTCTATCAAGAACAGAAATAGTCTTAACAGTGCTTGGAAGAGCTTTAAGTAAATGCTCCTTAGAGAATGGTCTATAGAGATGAACTTCTACAAGACCAATCTTAGCCTTCTTCTTTTTATTCATGAAGTCAATGTATTCTTCAATAGTTTGGCAAACAGAACCCATTGCAACGATTACATGGTTTGCAGTTTTGTCGCCGTAGTAACTAAATAATTTATAGTTAGTTCCTATCATGCTGTTTATGGCATTCATATACTCTTCAACAATCTTAGGCATCTTGTTGTAATTTGTGTTGCTTGCCTCTCTTGCTTGGAAGAATATATCTGGGTTTTGTGCTGAACCTCTTTGATTTGGATGATTTGGATTCATTGCATTATCTCTGAAATCTTTTAATGCTTTGTTATCAAGAAGTCCTTTCAAATCTTTGTAATCCCAAGTTTCAACTTTTTGAATCTCATGTGATGTTCTAAATCCATCAAAGAAATTTATAAATGGAATCTTTCCCTTGATTGCAGAAAGATGTGCCACTGGAGTTAAGTCCATAACTTCTTGAACTGAACCAGATGCAAGCATACAAACACCAGTTTGACGACATGCATATACATCGCTGTGATCTCCAAAAATTGAAAGCGCGTGAGATGCAAGTGCTCTTGCTGATACATTAAATACTCCTGGAAGTCCTTCACCCGCAATCTTATATAAATTTGGAATCATAAGAAGTAAACCTTGTGATGCTGTGTAAGTAGTAGTGAGTGCACCTGCTGCAAGAGAACCGTGAACTGCACCTGCTGCACCTGCCTCGGATTGCATTTCCTTAACTTGCACTGTCTCACCGAAAATATTTTTTCTACCCTCAGTTGCCCACTCATCAGTGTGTTCTGCCATAACTGATGATGGTGTGATAGGATAAATGGCTGCTACTTCAGTATACGCATACGATGCATGAGCAGCTGCCTCATTTCCATCCATAGTTTTCATTTTTCTTTTAACTAATTTTTTAGCCATAAACTTGCCCTCTCTATTTTTATAATTTTAATATTCACAAATGTTGCTTAATAATTCGCGTCTATACATTTTAACACATTTATAGGGGCATTTCAACAATATAAAATATGTGTTTTTATTAAGTTTTGTAAGTTGTTTTCCACTTTAAGATATACAATCCTTTAAATTATTTTCATTAATAGTATCACCATGCAAATTTAATAAAACTTCTTTATATATATATTTAATATCATTACTATTTAGTTCTTCAAAATTTGGTTTTGGGTAGACAACCGACCTCAATTCCACTTTGCCTTTTCCAACCGGAAGCGAATACTTTATATCATATAATTTTCCTCCGCATTTTTTTATAAGTTTTTCAACATAAGGCTCTATTATGCAAGGCACCTCAGAAAATATTCCGTATTCTGCTATCCTATTTCCATTCTTTAATAATTCATTTAAAAACAGAGTTCCATATCCTTGTTGCCTAAAAAATGGCAGTATTGCAAAATAATCTAGATATAAAAATTTTTTATCTTTAGAGCGATAAACAAATGCATATCCCACAAGCACATTATAATTATTCTTTGCTAATACCAATTCGTAGCCACTCTCACTTATCCTTTTTTCAAATACACTTTTCGGTATTATAAAAGAACTATCAAAATGCTCGTCTAAAAAATCATACACATAGTCTAAATCAACCTTACTTCCTTTGATCACATGAATATTAGAGCTTTTTTCAAAATCAGGCACAGAATCAATGTATGATGCAATTACATCTTTAGTGTGTGAATAATCACTATGTATAGTTGTCTCAGCCTGTATAATAAGTTCCTTTAATGTTTCTTTTGATACTTTTTCAACATTTGGTTTTGGAATAAACATAAGGTCTAAAGGATATTTTGTACCCTGCTCCACTGGCACTGGAAGATAATAATCAAAGTTTAATTTATGTGCACCATTGCTCATATAAAATTTCAATCTTTTGCTTTTAGTGCCAGTTCCACCATCATCTGGTTTCTCTATTTCAAACAAAATACCGATAGGATTTTCCCCTTTTACAACATTCTCTTGTAATAAATGCAGGAATTGGCTACCAAATCCACAATTTTGAAAATCTGAACTAATTTGAATATAATCTAAGAAAAAAGCATTGCAATCGTTATCAAGATATCCTAATGCATAACCAACAAAAGTGTTATCACCAGCAATTCTATTTTTGAGTCTAGCTAAATATGCCTTATACTTTCCATGAACTAGAAGTGAAATCATTTGCTTTCTATTCTTAACTTCTTCAGGCGGAAATTCCTTAAGCATCATATCATATACGGTTTTAAATTCAGCAAGATTACATTCATTAATTTCTAATTGATTAACTATGTTGAACACAAAGTCTTGAAAGCTTGCTTCAAACAAATAATTGTTTAATCTGAACCAATGATAATGCAATTTATTCTCTTGAATTATTGCAGGGAGAAAAATTTCATAAAGCCTACGATGCTTTTCTTTTTTGTCGTGTGAAAAATCAAATATAGTCTCTAAAAAGTTCCAAACAATATAGGCATATGTGTTATATTTCAAATAAAACTCTCTGTCCGTTTCTTTATAACTATCATATTTACAACACATCTTTGGGTCCCTTAAAGCAGGATTTTTCATTCCTTCTTTTAATATATCTTTATACTGTTCATCAATTGCTAAATAATCATCTTTCCCTCTATCACTAAGTGATAATATTACTGAAAAAATAACTGACAAAACAGCTATTATAGCAGATATTAGTGCAATTATTGTTTCAATATTATTCATAAAAACCTCCAAAAACATCTCATAAATGCACAATTTATTTTCGCACAAATAAGCAACTTACTTATATCTAAATTAAAATCTTGCTAAACACTTCCCCTGCCTTACAATGAACCACATAGTCAATCCTATCTTCATTTGGTACTTCGGAGAGATTTATTAGAATCATTTTATTTCCTCTATAATAATTTATAAATGATGCTGCAGGTTGTACCACGAGTGTAGTCCCTGAAATTATAAGCACATCAGCTTTACTTATTGCATCTATACTTTTTGCAATAGTATTTTGGTCAAGCCCCTCTTCATACAAAACTACATCAGGTTTTATTATGCCACCACAACTGCAATGTGGCACTCCATCAGCTTTCAAAATGTCTTCTATAGTACAGCTCTTCCCACATTCCATACAATGGTTTTTAAATGAAGTTCCGTGCAACTCATAAATATTTTTATTTCCAGCCCTATGATGTAAATCATCAATATTTTGAGTAACTATCGCTTTCAATTTTCCTTCCCTCTCAAGTTTTGCAAGCGCAAGGTGAACTGAATTTGGCTCAGCTTTTAGCATTGGTTCAAGACATTTGTCTTTATAAAAGCGATAAAATTCTTCTGGGTTATTCATAAAAAATGTGTGGCTCAAAATTGTCTCTGGCGGATATTTATACTTCTGATTGTAGAGTCCGTCAACCGAACGAAAGTCAGGAATCCCTGACTCAGTCGAAACCCCTGCCCCTCCAAAAAATACTATGTTGTTTGACTCTTTAATTATTTTTACTACTTCGTCGATGTTTGATTTCATAACTTCCCCTTTATAATTTATCTCTTTATTGTTTTGCCCTTCTAGTTCTCCTCTTAAGTTTTAAATCTTGAAGTGTCCGCCCTAGTTCATCATCTTTAGCAACTAAAAGCAAATCCTTATCCATGCCATTTAAAGCATGTAGGACTGCTGCATATATACCCATAGCAACATTTGGTGAGCCCTTTTCAACTTGCCACAATGTAGCTCTACTTATTCCAGCCCTTTCAGACACAAGCTTAATAGACAAGCCTCTGCGAAGTCTTGCGAATTGAAGTTGCTCACCCAAAATACTAAGAATTTTCATAGTATCTGGCATTATTACTACTGATTTTTTACCCATTTTGCTACCCTTTTTTTGCTATTTTTAATGTATTTGTCTATAATATTAAACTATTTTATGATTATTGTCAATAATTATAAACTATAAATATAGATTCAAGCAATAAAAAAGCCTAAAAATCAAAATATTTGAATTAAAATGCCGATTTTTAGGCTATCATTTTTTTAAAAAATGCCGATTTTTAGACCATCTTAACAGCTTACTTATTTGACTTATGCCTATTACAACTTTGACAAAGCATTTGACAATTTTCACTATTTGTAAGTCCACCTTTTGACCAAGGAATTATATGATCACATTCCATTTCTTCAATACCGAAATGCTTTTTACATATGGCACAATTGCCACCTTGTTTCTCATATGCCATAGCTTTATCCTTTTTACTAAATTCTCTTATGTTTAAAAGCCTCTCTGCGAATGGATCGAATTCTTTGCAAAGAACATATTCATATACACCTTTAAAACTTACAAATTCATCATTTTCATTTAAAAAAATCTTTTTTAATTCTTCTTCAATGTTTTTTGAATTATATGTATTATTATGATATACATTATATAGGTGGCACCAATCTAAG
>JAFWVX010000004.1 GCA_017523785.1 Lachnospiraceae bacterium | reverse complement strand
GAACAATTAACACCGCTAAAAAATAGAATTGCTTTGGTCTGCAATGGGACAATGCAATATAATAATGTGTCTATGCCAATGATGAAAAATGATATAGAATATAATGGCAAACACTCCGTACTTAAAGGTATTTTAGATATCAATATACTTTTCAATGAGTTTAGAGCTAAGAGATCTGTCTATGGTTCTTATAGTGATTTCAACAAGCAAAGAGCATTTATATATACATACAGAGATCCTAATTTGAAAGAAACTTATAGTGTATTTAAGACAATACCTTCACTATTGAGAAATATAAAGATTTCAGATGAAGAACTTGACAATTATAAATTAAATGCTTATTCAAAGGTGGCTTACCCACTTACAAAGTTTAGTGCAGCAACTATAGCGATTGAAGAGGCTCTCACAAAAACTAAAGTTAAGAGACCTGACAGGTATGTAGGCTATATGAGAGATATAAAAGCTCTTACGACAAATGATTTAGATGAAATGTATAAACTAGTCGATGAACTAATTGACAAAGGCAAATTTATAACTGCGGGTAGCAGAGAGCAAATCGAAAACAATAAAGACATGTTCGATGAAATCATATATGATTATGTGGAGTAATATGGCACAGATAATATGTAAAAATCTAATAGTAGGCTATGAAGGTCAAGTTGTCCGTGATAACATCAATTTTGTTGTCAACAAAGGAGATTATCTATGTATAGTTGGAGAAAATGGATCGGGTAAAACTACTTTGATGAAGACACTTTTGTCGCTGCAAAAGCCAATGGGGGGCGAAATAATATTTGGAGATGGTTTAAATGCCAATGAGATAGGTTACTTACCACAACAGTCAACTATAAAAAGGGATTTCCCAGCAACTAATTTCGAGATAGTATTATCTGGAAACTTAGGGCACAGTGGTTTTTTCTATAGCAAAGATGATAAAGAATTGGCACTAAAAGCCATGAAGAGACTTCATGTGGATCAGTTTAAGGATAGATGTTTTAGAGAATTATCTGGGGGACAACAACAAAGAGTTTTACTTGCGAGAGCACTTTGCGCTACACAAAAAGTATTATTACTTGATGAACCTGTATCTGGTCTTGACCCTAAGGTGACTGCTGAGATGTATGAATTAGTAAAAGAATTAAATCAAAACGACAACATAACAATTATTATGATTTCCCACGATTTAAATGATGCACTTAAATACGCGACACATATATTACATGTAGGAAGTGTAGTGTTTTTTGGCACAAAGAACGATTATTTAAATAGTGAATTAGGAAAGCAGTTCGTTTCATAGGAGGCTTATGATAGAGACTTTACAATTATATTTTCAATATCCATTTGTGCGATATGCCATGCCTGTTGGAGTGCTTGTGGCACTTTGCTCATCACTACTCGGTGTGACGCTAGTGCTTAGAAGATTTTCTTTTATAGGTGACGGACTATCGCATGTGGCATTTTTTGCGATGGCTATAGCTGCCATCTTTCAGTGGACAAATAATATGCCACTTATTTTGGCTGTCACGATAGCTGCAGCAATTGCAATACTCTGTGTGGGCGAGACCACACTTATGAAAGGAGATGCTGCAATAGCGATGATATCAGTCACTTCACTTGCACTTGGATATTTATTTATGAATATTTTTTCTACGTCATCAAATTTATCAGGTGATGTCTGCACCACACTGTTTGGTTCTACATCAATATTGACACTTTTACCTGAGCAGGTAATTTTGTCATCAGTACTATCAATAGCAGTAGTAATTATCTACATATTATTTTATAATAGGTTGTTTGCTTTGACATTTGATGAAGATTTTTCAAGAGCAATAGGAGTAAATGTGGGATTTTACAATCTTGCAATAGCAGTTATAATTGCTGTGATTATAGTTCTTGCGATGAATCTTGTAGGTTCACTTCTCACATCGGCACTCATTATATTCCCAACACTTTCGACAATGAGACTTTACAAGAGCTTTAAGGCAGTCGTAATAGGATCTGCAGTTCTTTCGGTCTTATGTGCGGTAATAGGAATGTTGACTTCAATAGTTGTGGGGACACCAGTAGGATCGACTATAGTTGGAGTAGAAATTATCGCATATATAATCTGTGTGATAGTTGGGAGAGTTGCTGTAAGAACATAGCAAAATTGATAATAAAAAAAGGGGATATACCCCTTTTTATTTTGCAACTTTCATAGGTTTTATAATCCAAAGTGCTTTTGTACCTTTTAGCTTTAAGTTTTTTGCGAAGTTTTTATTATTTGATATGGTAAGAAGTGTAGGTCCCGAACCGGATATTAGAAGCACTGCGTCACCATTTTTTTCTACAGTTTTCTTTATGAGATCATAATCTTTGATAAGTTTTTTTCGATATGGTTCATGAATATAATCCTTGCAAACTGTCTTAAGCAAGTTAAAATCACCGCTTTGAAGTGCTTCAATCATAAGAGTACTATGAGATAACATTGTGACTGCTTCATTTTTTTTGTAATTCTTAGGCAAAAGTTTTCTGGCCATCTCAGTAGAAGTTTTAAAATTTGGAATCAAAACAGTGAAGTATAGTTTTTTGGAAACAGTATATTTTTTATGATAAAAAATTCCAGAGTCAAGTTTTGTAGATGCTGTGAGCCCCCCAAAGATTGCAGGGGCAACATTATCTGGGTGACCTTCTATTTTTGATGCGATTTGAAATATCTCGTCATCACTTAGTTTTTTTAAGCCACCATAAAGTAGGTTAGCGGTTTTACATCCTGCCACAATTACACTTGCTGATGAACCTAGTCCTCTGCTTGTAGGTATGGTTGGCTTATAATATACATGAAAAGAGCCTTTCTTCTTAAGTTTTTTCATAGTCTCAAGAAATGCGACATTAAAAATATTATCTTTTCCAGTAAATGCAGGGTCACAACCTTCAATAATCATTTTTTCTGATTTTTCTATTTTATATTCATTGCAAAATGAATACGCAAGACCAAAACAGTCAAAACCTGGTCCGACATTTGCTGATGTGGCTGGAACTTTAAACTTAATCATAGATACTCT
>JAFWVX010000003.1 GCA_017523785.1 Lachnospiraceae bacterium | reverse complement strand
TTATACGTCCCAGTGATGTGTTGTTGGGGCGTGTTATACGAGCCCGTGAAGTTTGGTTGGGGCTCGCACTGCGAGCCCGATTCATATATATGAAAAGTATAATAAGAAAAATGAATAAAATATTATTGCTACTTGTGAGCACCATTCTCATATCAATTTTCACTTGCTCATTATGTCTTGCCAAAAACCATATAGACAAAATGGACATTGATGTTGCAATACATAATAATGGTAGTGCAACTATAACACAGAGGTGGGCAGGCACATTTAATGAGGGGACAGAAGTATACCTACCTATAGAGGACAAGAGTTTAATTGTCAATAACTTGAAAGTATGGAAAGATGGTAGAGAATATTTAGAAGCAGATACTTGGAACCCAGACTGGAGTTTCGAAAGTAAAAAATGGAGATACGGCATTTACCGCACGGCTAAGGGTGTGGAACTTTGTTTTGGAATATCAGAGTATGGCAATAATATATATACTTTTAGCTACGATATAGACCCACTTGTGAAATCCTACACAGATGCAGACGGTTTCAATTTTCAATTTGTAAATCCAAATATGATTACATTTCCAAGTGATGTTGTTTTAAGGATAGGAGTTGATGGCGATAGGAAGTTAACATCTGACATCGCGAGGATTTGGGGCTTTGGATATAGTGGAATGGCAACATTTTCAGAAGAGGGATATGCAGTTGCATACAGCAATCAAGCACTAAGAGGAAGCAACTACATGAATATAACTCTTAAGATTTTTAAAGGATTACTAACTCCAAATGTAGAAGTAGGTGAGACTTTTGAAAATGCGGTATTGAATAAGGCACTTGAGAATAGTAGTTATGCAGAAACCTTAGAGAGAAATAAGAGACGAGGACCATCACTATCTGACATTCTTTTTGCGGGAATATATGTTATATTTTTCATTGCCTTAATTGCATCAATAGTTGCTAAAATAAAAAGAAAAGCCGAATTAAAAAATTTTTATAAAGAAGTAAATTATTTTAGAGATAATCCAAATGGTGGAAACTTGGTGATGACACATATGCTATATAAAGATTTTGACATTTGGAAAAATAAAGAAACAAATGTCATAGGTGCCATCATTATGAAATTAATTAACAGTGGCAATCTTGAACCTATACAAGAAAAGTCATATGGCTTTTTTGGAAATGAAAAAATCAGCACAAGTCTTAGAGTGGGCGAGGCACCGACTGAACCGCTTTTAAGAGAATTGTATGACATTATAATAAAAGCGGCTGGTGATGATGGGGTGCTTCAAGAAAATGAACTTAAAAAGTATGCACAGAAAAATTACGAAGCACTTACTGATTATATAAAATCACTTGATACAAAAGGACATAATGCACTTAATCAAGAGGACTGCTACAATAGAGTAGGCGGTAAAAGATTAAACGATTTAAATGAAAAAGGCAAAAAAGAGTTGTCTGAAGTTTATGGGCTTAGAAAGTTCTTAGACGAGTTTACACTTATAAATGAAAGAGGTGTAATGGAAGGCATAATTTGGGAAGACCTGATGGTATATGCCACACTCTTTGGGATAGCTAAGAAGGTGCTATCTGAACTTAAAGAAGTATATCCTGATAAGTTAGTTGAGATAGAGAAGATTTCAAATACTTACTATGTATCAGATATCTATTTTAGAAACTTATATTATAGCACCTACAATGCAAGGAGAGCCGCAGAGATGGCAAAGGCTGCAACAATGGCGGCAGAAGGCTTTGGCGGAATGGCATCTCTTGGCGGTGGCGGAGGCTTCTCGGGCGGAGGCTCAGGGGGCGGAACTAGGTAAAAAAAGCACTATAAAATTTATGAAAAATGTGGTAATATATTAAGAGTATTTTAAGAAACTGGTGAACAAGGTTTCTATAATAAAATAAAATTTCGGAGGGAAATTATCATGAAAAAATTATTATCTACTTTATTGGCTCTTGCTATGGTGTTGACACTTGTAGCATGTGGTCAAAAGCAAGCAGCTACTTCAGGTGCTTCTGCTTCATCAAACAAGGAGACATTTGAATTGGCACTTGTAACTGATCTTGGAACTATTGACGATAAGTCATTTAACCAAGGTGCATGGGAAGGTCTTGTAAAGTATGCAAATGAAAAAGGCATTTCTCACAAGTACTATCAACCACAAGCAGCAGAGACTAATGCTTATTTTGAGACAATTGAACTTGCTATCGAAGGTGGAGCAAAGTTAGTTGTATGCCCAGGTTACTTATTTGAAGAGCCAGTATATCTTGCTCAAGAAAAGTATCCAGATACTCACTTCATTCTTCTTGATGGTGAGCCACATACTGCAGATTACAGCACATATAAGACAGGAAGCAATACTATGCCTATCCTATATCAAGAGGACGAAGCAGGGTTCCTTGCTGGTTATGCAGCAGTAAAAGACGGCAACACTAAACTTGGTTTCTTAGGTGGTATGGCAGTTCCAGCAGTTGTTCGTTTCGGATTTGGATATATTCAAGGAATAGATGCAGCAGCAAAAGAACTCGGTGTAAATTGTGAAGTAGTTTACAACTACACAGGAGCATTTGCAGCTACTCCAGAAGCTCAAGCACTTGCTTCTTCTTGGTATAATGCCGGTACAGAAGTAGTATTCGGTTGTGGCGGTGCTGTTGGTAACTCAGCAATGAGTGCAGCTGAAGGAAAGAATCAACAAGAAGGAAAGTTTGTTGCAAAGGTTATTGGTGTAGATGTTGATCAATATTCAGAAAGTGATACAGTTATTACATCTGCTATAAAGCTTCTTTCAAATTCAGTTTACGACGGAATCACAATGTTCTATGATGGCAAATTCCCAGGTGGAAAGACAACAGTATTTAATGCAAAGAATAATGGTGTTGGTGCTGCTATGGACAATGCAAGATTTAATACATTTACTAAAGCTGATTATGATGTTGTTTATAATGACTTAAAAGCAGGTAAATTTAACATCTTTAATGATGTTACAGAAAGTAATCCAGCAACAGCATTAACTAATTTATCAAATACAAAAGTGACTTTTATTGAATAATTTATATCATATGAAAGTAGGACTCAAAAAATTTTGAGTCCTATTTTTTATATAAGTTAAAAGCAAAAGAGAAGTGAAAGGATGATTATGGGAAACAATGCAAATGAAAATTATGCGATAGAAATGAAGAACATCACATTGTCATTCAATAAAAAGATTGCAAATGACAATGTCACTTTGCGGTTAAGAAAAGGTGAAGTGCATGCTCTTCTTGGTGAAAATGGAGCAGGAAAATCAACACTTATGAATGTGTTGTTTGGACTCTACAAGGCTGACAGCGGAGAAATATATGTAAATGGAAAAAAAGAGGTTATTGATAATGCCGTTACAGCCAATAAACTTGGTATCGGTATGGTTCATCAGCATTTTAAGCTTGTTCATAATTTTACAATACTTGAAAACATAGTTCTTGGTGTTGAAGAAACACATCTTGGACTGTTAAAACTTGCTGATGCAAGAAAGAGAGTTGTGGAGTTATGTAATAAATATCATTTTGACTTAGATCCAGATGCGAAGATAGAAGATATAACTGTAGGTATGCAGCAGAGAACAGAAATATTGAAGATGTTGTTTAGAAACAATGACATTATGATTTTTGATGAGCCAACTGCAGTTTTAACACCTCAAGAGATAAGAGAGTTTATGACTATTGTTAAGAATTTAAAAGCAGAGGGGAAATCTATATTATTCATATCTCATAAACTTGATGAGATTAAAGAAGTTGCTGATAGATGCACAATTTTAAGAAAAGGAAAATGTATAGCGACAGTAGATGTTGACAAAGTTTCTAAAGAAGAATTGTCAGAGATGATGGTCGGAAGAAAAGTTAATCTTAAAGTTGATAAGGCTCCAGCAAAACCAGGAAATGTAGTGCTTGAAGTTAGACATTTATCAGTTGCAGGTGAGAGAGGACATAAAGATAAAGTTCGTGATGTAAGTTTTGATGTTAGAGCTGGTGAGATAGTTTGTATAGCTGGAATTGATGGAAATGGTCAATCAGAACTTATAAAAGGAATTACAGGAACTAAACCGCTTAAATCTGGAACAATTAAAATAGATGGACAGGATTTCACACATAAGTCTATAAGATATAAAAATACTCATGGTATATCACATATTCCAGAAGATAGACATAGAGATGGACTTATACTTGACTATGACATGGAAAAGAATATGGTGCTTCAGGAGTATTTTGAAAAAAGATTTTCACACTCAGGTTTCTTAAAGGAAAAAGAAATTGCTGAATACACTGATGAATTGATAGACGAGTATGATATAAGAAGTATGGCGGGTGGAACAAGCATAGTTCGAAATATGTCAGGTGGAAATCAACAAAAAATAATTATCGCAAGAGAAATGACAAAAGAACATAAGCTTATGATAGCAGTTCAACCTACTCGTGGTCTTGATGTAGGTGCGATAGAGTATATTCATAAGAGCATAGTAAAACAAAGAGATATGGGAATAGGAGTTTTACTTGTGTCATTTGAACTTGAAGAAGTTATGAATCTCGCAGATAGAATTTTAGTTATGTTTGAAGGTGAGATTGTTGCAGAGTTCACAGATATCCAAAATCTTGATTTAAATGAGTTAGGACTTTATATGGCAGGCGGCAAAAGAATGAATATGAAGGAGGTGGCATAATATGAAAAGAAAAAAGGATTTTGCACCTTTTATTTCATCACTTGCTGCAATAGTGTGTGGTCTTATAATTGGATTTATAATATTGATTTTGTCAAATCCAACTGAGGCAGTTGCTGGATTTGTAACTATACTTACTGGATCTTTAACACATGGAACTAAAGGTGTAGGACAAGTTCTATATTATGCAACCCCGCTTATACTTTGCGGTCTTTCTGTAGGATTTGCTTTCAAGACAGGACTTTTCAATATCGGAGGCTCAGGACAATTTTTAATGGGCGCATTCGGTGCAGTTGTAATCGGTCTAACCTGCCCTCAACTTGGACCTTTCCAATGGGTGGTCGGTCTTCTTTTTGCTATACTTCTTGGAGCAATTTGGGGTGCTATACCAGGAATACTAAAAGCTTATTTTAATGTCAATGAAGTTATAACTTGTATCATGTTAAACTATGTTTCTCTTTTCTGGGTAAATATGACTGTAAAGGGAAGTAAAGTTTTATTTAATGCATTGAGAAATGAGTCAAAGGACATTCCAAAAGTAGCCACACTTCCTAAACTTGGTTTTGATGTGATATTTGATGGCTCATCAGTAAATAGCGGAATAATAATTGCAATACTTGTTGCGATACTATTATATATAATTTTAGAGAAGACCACTTTCGGTTATGAATTAAAAGCTTGTGGACTTAATAAAAATGCAAGTAAGTATGCAGGTATCAATGAAAATAGATCTATTGTCTACTCAATGGTTATAGCAGGTGCTATAGCAGGTCTTGCAGGAGGCATAATGCTTCTATCAGGAACTGGTAGACATATAGAGATAAAAGACGTAATACCAAGTGAAGGATTTAACGGTATATCAGTAGCACTTCTAGGTGTAAGTAATCCTATTGGAGTTATATTTAGTGGTCTCTTTATAGCATACCTTACTGCTGGAGGATTTTATCTTCAATTGTTCCATTTCTCAAAAGAAATTATAGATATCATAGTTGCAGTTATAATTTACTTCTCAGCATTTGCACTCATAATAAAGAAATTTCTTGAAAGATATAATGAGAAGAAGAAAGACAAAGAATATAATTTGATAGGAAATAAGGGGGCATAGTATGGATTTATTATATTTTTTGATACAGCAGACATTACTCTTTATGATACCATTACTTATAGTTGCTCTCGGAGGAATGTTTAGTGAGAGAGCAGGCGTAGTAAACATTGCACTTGAAGGTATCATGGTAATGGGCGCATTCACAAGCATTTTCTTTATAAATTTAACACAGGGATTTATGTCAGGAAATGGACAGCTCTTAATAGCAATATTAATTGCAGCAGCAACAGGCATAGTATTTAGTTTATTTCATGCAATTGCATCAGTTAATTTAAAAGCAGATCAAACTATATCTGGAACAGCACTTAATATGTTTGCACCTGCATTTGCAATCTTCATCGCAAGAATTATTCAGACAGTGCAACAGATTGAGTTCAAGAATACATTTAGAATAGTAGAGGTTCCTATACTTTCAAAGATTCCAATAATCGGCGAGATGTTATTTAAGAATTCTTATATCACAACTTACATAGGAATATTGATACTTATTTTATCAAGTTTAGTTCTCTACAAGACAAAATTCGGTTTGAGACTTCGTGCCTGTGGTGAAAATCCACATGCTGCAAATACAGCAGGTATAAAAGTAGAGTTAATTCAATATGCTGGAGTTTTAATCTCAGGAGCACTTGCAGGAATTGGCGGACTCGTATTCGTAGTTCCTACATCAACTAATTTCAATGCTACAGTTTCTGGTTACGGATTCCTTGCAGTAGCAGTTCTTATCTTCGGTCAATGGAAACCTAAATACATACTCTTTGCATCATTCTTCTTTGGATTTATGAAGGCATTGTCAAATAGTTATGCAAGTATACCATTCTTATTTGCACTCAATATCCAAAGTAATATATATAAGATGATTCCATATATTGCTACAATATTAGTTCTCATATTCACTTCAAAGAAGTCTGCAGCACCAAGAGCATCAGGTATACCATTTGATAAGATGAAGAGATAGGAGCATAAATGGATAAACATAGTTTTTTAACAATGGCAGACCACACCGTCCTCAAGGCAAATGCTACAGAGGCAGATGTCCTAAAGGTACTTGAGTTTGCGAAGAGATATCACACTGCATCTGTTTGTATAAATCCTTATTATGTGAAGTATGCAAGCGACTTTTTGAAGGGTAGTGGAGTAAAAGTTTGCACAGTTATAGGATTCCCGCTTGGACAGAATACTAAAGAGGTAAAAGTTTTAGAGACTAAGGATGCTATAAAGAATGGAGCAGATGAGATAGACATGGTTATAAATGTCGCTGCACTTAAAGATAAAAAATATGATTATGTTAAGGAAGAGATAAAAGAAATCTTTGTAGCAGTTAGTTGGAGCAATAAACTTTTAAAAGTAATAATTGAAAATGCCTACCTCACAGATGAAGAAAAGAGAAAAGTTTGTGAGATATGTAGAGAAGTGGGGGTAGACTTTGTAAAAACTTCAACAGGCTTCGCACCTACTGGTGCAACTGTAGCTGATGTAAAACTTATGAAAGAAGTTGTAGGAGATAAGTGTAAGATTAAAGCAGCAGGTGGTATAAAGACTAAATCTGATGTAGAAGCACTTTATGCGGCTGGAGCAAGAAGATTTGGTGTAAGTAGGACAGAAGAGATAGCAAAAGAGTTATAATTAGAACTAAGAATAAAAAAGGTGCGGTTCATTCCGCACCCTTTTTATTTTACATTTTTTATTTTGCAAGTCTTAAAGTTTCTCTTGCTATCATTAATTCTTCATTTGTTGGCATTAAGAATACTTTTATTTTTGAATCATCTGTTGATATAAGTCTTGCTTCGCCTCTTATATTATTTCTTTCATCATCAATCTTTACACCTAAGAATGAAAGGTAATCACAAACTGCTTTTCTTATCGCGATGTCATTTTCACCAATACCTGCTGTAAATGATATTGCATCACATCCGGCGAGAGCAACCATGTATGCACCAATGTATTTTGCAATTCTATAGAGCATTACATTATATGTTCTAACTGCCCCTGGATCTTTCTCAGCCAATTTCTTACTTATGTCTCTGCAATCTGATGAGATTCCACTAAGTCCGAGTAAGCCAGACTTTTTATTTAAGATATTTAAAACTTCATCAACATTTTTATTTTCTTTGTGGCTAATGTATTGAACGATAGCAGGGTCAAGGTCACCACTACGAGTACCCATTACGAGACCTTCAAGCGGTGTGAGTCCCATAGAAGTGTCTACACATTTACCGCCGATAGAAGCTGAGATAGAAGCACCATTTCCAAGGTGGCAAACTATAACTTTTGCATCTGGTTTAAGATTTCCAAATTTGATTGTCTCTCTTGATACAAACATGTGGCTTGTTCCGTGGAAACCATAGCGACGAATTGAATATTTCTCAAAGTATTCATAAGGGATGGCATAGAGATAAGCCTTCTCCTCCATACTCATACCGAAAGTAGTGTCAAATACTGCAACATTTTTCTTTCCTGGAGCATTTTTCTCGCAAGCCTCTATACCCATTAAGTTTGCAGGGTTGTGAAGAGGTCCAAGGTCAAAACATTCCTTTATAACATCTTTAACCTTATCATCAACTAATACTGATTCAGTAAATTTCATACCGCCATGGAGAACTCTGTGACCTATGGCAGAGATTTCATCAAGTGATTTTACAGCTCCATGAGTTGAATCTGTCAATGTAGAAAACATAAGAGTTGCTGCCTCAACATGGTCTTTCAATGGCTTCTCAATCTTGTAATCATCTTTGCCAGGAACTTTTTGCACGATGTTAGAACCATCGATGCCAATTCTTTCTACAAGTCCTTTTGCAATAACTGATTCATTTTCCATGTTGATCAATTGATACTTGAGTGATGAAGAACCGCAGTTAACTACTAATACATTCATAATTTTCTCCTTTAAAATTGGGCTCGCAGGGAAAAGCCCCTACGATGTTACTATTTTATAATTTTAGCTTCAGTTGCTCCTACACAGGCATTTGCCTCATCGGTGTCGATGTGCATAGCGAGTGCATATGAGTTACTTACTCTGATTACTACATCATCAAAAATTAATTTTCTCACAGGTGAGTTAACTTCAACTTTTACTATCTCACCGTTAGTTACATTGTGAGTTTTTGCATCTGCCTCAGTCATATGTATATGTCTCTTAGCACAGATGACAGCATGATCTTTTTTTACTTCGCCTGCAGGACCTTTTAAAGTTACTGGACCAGCATCGTGAAGGTCGCCTGATTCGCGAACAGGCGCTTTAAGACCAAGAGATCTTCCGTCAGTGAGAGATATCTCGACTTGAGTCTCTTTCCTCTCTGGACCTAAGATAGAGAGCATTGCAGAACCTCTTTCTCCTATTACCTCAACCTTCTCTTCACAGGCAAATTGTCCTGGCTGAGAGAGGTCTTTTTTCTTTTTTAATTCATAACCTTTTCCAAATAAGGTCTCTAAGTCTTCTTTTGAAACGTGAACGTGACGTGCACTCATTTCTAACATTATCATAATAACTCCTCCGGGCTGTGCCCTTACATTGCTACTATTATAGAATAATTAGAAAATTTTAGCAAGAAAAAACCGGAAAACTTAATTTCCGGTTTCTCTTTGGAGGGGTTATATGTTCTATCCGATTAATGCGTCTATTTGACGCCAGATAGCATTTCTCTCTTGAACGACCTTTAGTTGCTCTTTTTTTGCCTCAAGTATCTCGTTCAATCTCTCTAATGCCTTGTCGTATTCCTGATTTTGAACCAGCGACTTGATTGAGTTGTCCTCTGTCACAGATTTCTCTTTCTTTTCTCTTTTCTCGATTGACTTTCTGAGTTCCTTAATTTGCTTCATCTTGTCGCTTGAGAATGAGTTCTTATCTGCCTTATATTTTTCATTCAATGTCTTTAACTTCTGATTAACGGCTTTGTTATACTCGTTCATCTCTTTAATCTGTCCTGTGTAAATGTCGATTTCCGCTCTTATGGCATTTGCCTTTTCGAGATAGGCGTGATTAAGGGCATTGGAGTTGGTACTAGTTGCAAATGTTGCTGGGTTTGGAGTGTTCACACCGAGAGCGAAGACCTGCATACCGCCTACTGTAAATGTCACTGCCATAACTGTCAAAATTTTCAAAAAGTTTTTCATAATTTTCACCTTTATATTTTTTATCCCTATGGGATTTTATTTTTAGTAGGAGTTTCCTCCTACCTTGTTGAGTTATATGTAAGGCTTTCCCTTACGAGTCTAATATACCACAAATAGAAAAATAAGTGAGTGGCAGAAATGTGGTAAAATATGGTGCAGATTGACAATTAATCAACTTTAGAGTATAATACTCGTAAGTAGATAAATGGAGATATTTTATGCTTATAGCAAGGGAAAGAGAATTGAAAGAAATTAAGGAACTTTGCAACTCAAAGAAATTTGAGTTTCTTGTTATGTATGGAAGAAGGCGAGTTGGAAAGACTGAGATATTGAAGGAAATATCAAAAGAGTTTAACACTATATTTTTTTCTGCACAAGAGAAAAATGATTTACTCAACTTGAGTGACTTTTCAGAGATACTCAGGAAACATTTCAAAGAGAACTATTTACCTACATTCAATAATTGGGAAAATGCATTTAGATACTTTGCAGAAAAGGTTAAAAAAGGTAAGAGAGAAATTCTTATAATAGACGAGTTTCCATATATAGCAAATGAAAATGCTACAATCAAAAGTGTCATTCAACATATAATAGATCATGATTTAAAAAATGAGAATGTAATGTTGGTTTTGTGTGGTTCAAGTGTAAGTTCTATGGAAGAGGGGGTGCTTGGTTCTAAGAGTCCGCTATATGGCAGAGCCACTTCAAAGATGGAAATTAAACCGCTCGACTACTTGGATGCATTTAAATTTATGGGTCAGTACTCGCTTGTGGACAAGTTCTTGACCTATGGTATCTTGGGTGGGATACCACATTATCTTTTGCAATTTGACTATAAAAAAGATATAATTAAAAATATAGGAAATAGCATTTTGAAAAATAACTCAATCTTAAGAGATGAGCCACAGACCTTACTTAGAATGGAACTTAGAGAGCCAGCGACATATAATTCAATTCTTGAGGCAATAAGTTCAAGTCGAAACCGTTTGAATGAGATTTCAAACTGCATACATGAAGAGAGTAACAAATGTCTAAAATATATCAATACTTTGAAGAACATAAGAATTGTTGAAAAGCAAAGTCCTGCAGGAGAAAAGAATGATACTAAAAAAAGCTTGTATGAGATAAGTGATAATTTCATTTATTTCTGGTACAAGTTCATATTTAAAAATAAAAGTTATTACGAGTTGCTACCGCCTGAAAAAGCAGCGAAAGAAATATATGATGAATTGTCAAACTATATGGGCAAGGTATTTGAAAAGATTTCACTTCAATATATGCTTAGACTTGCTAAGAATGGTAAACTTCCTTTTGTGCCACAGAGTTTTGGCAAATGGTGGGGCAATAACAAAAAAATAAAGAAACAGGACGACATAGACATTTTAATGATTAGCAAGGACAAAAAACAGGGAATATTTTGCGAGTGTAAATTTAAAAATGAAAAAGTTTCTATGAGCGAGTATCAAGATTTGATTCTTGCATCGGAAAACTTTACAAACTTGACAAACAAATATTACTATATTGTAAGTAAGAGTGGTTTTTCAAAAGAAGTTGAGAAACTAAAAAGTAAAAATCTTCGCTTAGTTAGTTTAGAAGATATGGTAAAATAGAGGTGCGAATATGGCAGATAAGCAAGCAAAAAAAATAATATATGTCTGTGATGACGATAAAAATATTTCTGAGCTCATAAAGATGTATCTTGAGAATGACAACTTTGAGGCAGAGACATTTGACACTGCTGAGAAACTTTTAAATGCAGTGAAGAAGAAGGAGCCAAATCTCATAACTCTTGACATAATGCTTCCAGGAATGGATGGCTTTGATGCACTCGCAAAGATAAGAGATAAGAGCGAGGTGCCGGTGATTTTGGTTTCTGCGAAGGATCAAGAGGTGGACAAGGTCAGAGGTTTCAATGAGGGAAGTGATGACTATATAGTTAAACCTTTTATGCCGCTCGAACTTGTGGCGAGAGTTAAAAATGTCTTGAGAAGAAGTGAGAGAGGACCGGTGAAGAAAGTTGAGAAGCCAAAAGAGATTTTGGAATTTTCTAATATGGTCATAGACACAGGTGCGATGCAGGTAACTATCAATAAGAAACCAGTGTCATTTACAAATATAGAGTATAAGTTTTTGACTTATATGTTTGAGAAAAAGAAAGAGGCAGTGACTAAGAAGGATATACTTGCAGATGTATGGGGATATGAAGAGGACGACAATAGAGTTATAGATGATTTACTTAAGAGACTTAGAAAGAAACTTGAAGAGAACAAAGCTAAAATTAGTATAGACACGATTTGGGGAGTTGGATATAGACTTTCTGATGGAAAGAGTAGCAAATAAAAAAACTAAAAAAATTTTTAGTAAGATATTTTGGCCCATTGTGCAGATAGTGGTGATTTTTGCAGTTGCCACTTTTTTAATTAACTATTTTTCTATAGATAGATTTGTAAAAGATAATGCGAAGGAAAAACTTTCTGAAGCATACAATGATGTGGTTGAGCAGGTGAATAGTTTCAAGGAGTCAAGTGAAAATGTTTTTGTGTTGAAGCCTTCTGAACATCTTGTGAATCAGAGTAATAACACTCAAGTTTATGTGTTTGATAAAAATTATAATGAAGTTTCACTTTTTGACAACAACATATACATAGATAGAGAAATGCTCTCATTTTTGTCATCACTTCTTGCTGACTACGAGCTTGAAGAAGAGACTCTTACTAATATTACTTTCAATAATAAAGAGTATATTGCAAATACTTATGTGACGAGTGATTCACTTAATATAAATGGGAAATATTTTGTAGTAATTCAAGAATTAACCGGCAAGTCAAACTTACTTAGAGAGAGTTCGAGACAGTTGCTATTAATTCAACTCGCCATACTTGTCTTAGTAATCCTCACAGTGTTTATGGTTGCAAGAGATTTGTCAAAGCCAATAATCAAACTTTCAAAAGAGTCGGAGGAATATGTGATTGGTAAAGGTGTGACGATTGGAGATAAAAACATTTCTACAACTGAACTTGAGTCGCTTAGACAGTCACTCATCAATATGCAAGAAAAAATTGACGAGGAGTCAAATAGAAAGAATACCATTTATGAAAATGTCGCACATGATTTGAGGACACCGCTTGTGTCTATTCTTGGATATGCGGATGGACTTAAGTCTGGAATTATAAAGGATAAGAACAAAGCCTGCGATGTAATTTTGAGAACTGGAAATCAGTTGAAAGAGATGATTGAAAATATTTTGATACTCAGCCGTTTTGACAATGATACATATAAGGGAAATGAGGAAGAGTTGAGTCTCGTGGACTTAATAAATGAGCAGGTAGAGACAGTGAAAGTGATTGATGAGAGTAAGGCGGTGGTGTTTGAAAATAGATTGGATGATGAGGGCGTAATAAAGAGTGATAGGAAGTTGGTGGTGAGAATAATACAAAACTTGCTAAGCAATGCTATAAAGTATGCAAATTCGCAAGTTGTAATTAAAGTTGAAGGTGCGGGCTCGCAGTGCTCGCCCCTACGCCATGAATTTGTGGTTTCAATTACTGATGATGGAAAGGGCATAGATAACAGCAAATTACAAAATATTTTTACTCGTTATTATAAAGGTGATGATGGTCACTTTGGTATAGGTCTTGCGGTTGTAAAAAGTTCAGTTGATTATCTGGGAGCAAAAATTGATGTAAAAAGTGAGATTGATAAAGGAACGACATTTGAGTTATACCTCTAAATGTGATAATATATCAATATGAGAAAAGTCATAAAGAAAATAATATTTATACTACTGGTTTCAATGTTAGCATTGCCTATGATTTTTTCTTGTTCAAGAAGAAAAGTTGATTTGAGCAATTACAAATCAATTGAAGAGTTTGACAATAAAGATGTGAAGATAGGTGTAATAATTGGAACAAATATTTCAGTAATAACTGAAAAGGTTTTTAAAAATGCAAAGATAGAATATTTTAGTGGTGGGGCGGATTTATTTAATGCCTTAAAACTTGGGAAAATAGATGCAACTATACAAGAGAGGTATGCACTTGATTATTTATATGATGACAACAAAAATATAAAAGTAGTTGACAATATAGTTGTAGGAGAAACTAAATATGCATTGGGATTTCCTAAAACAGAAAAGGGTGAGAAACTGTGTTCCGATTTTAATGAGTTCTTGCAAAGAATAAAGTTAGATGGCACAATGCAAAAAATGATGGACATTTGGTTTCCTGTAGATTTACCAGAAGACTTGAAAGTAGATTTGAGTGATTTGGAAAATATAAATGGCGAATTGACTATGTACACAGACCCTCAAGTTAGACCATTTTCATTTTCACATTTTACTAGAAGTGTAGGACTAGACTTGGATTTGGCTAGAGCATTCTGCAAAGAAAAGGGTTATGCATTAAGTATTGTGGAAACTTCTTCTGCTATACCTGCACTTACTTCAGGAAAATGTGATTTGGTTGGTAGTGGATTAGAGATTACAGACGAGAGAGAAAAGTCTATTTTGTTTTCCGAGCCAACTTATGTGACTGATGATGTGATAGTTATAAGTGATTCATCACTTGTGGAGAACATAGGAATCATCAATGAGTTGAAAGTGGGATTTGTTGGAACATTTATAAGTGAGAATAGATATAAACTTTTCATCGAAGGTGCAATCACTACTATAATTATATCTGTTATGACACTTATACTCGGAACAGTGATAGGATTTTTATTGTATCTTGCTAATTACATTGGATACACATTTATAGCACGAATTTTCAATTTCTTATCATGGCTATTTAAGAGGCTGCCGCTGGTTGTGTTCCTCATGTTTATATTGTATGTGGTATTTGCAAAGGTGGATATAGATGGTATCATTGTTGCGATTATAAGTTTTACAATTGTGTTTGCGACGACAGTATTTTCATTGATAGATGGTGGTGTGCAGGGAATTGATTACGGTCAGATAGAAGCAGCATCAGCACTTGGCTACAACAAGATGAAAACATTTTTCAAAATAATTATTCCGCAAATCTTACCAGGTGTGTTGCCACTATATCAGTCAGAGATATTGGGACTTGTAAATTCAACTGCAATTGTTGGTTATGTAATGGTGTATGATTTGACAAAGGCGGGCGACATAGTGAGAAGCAGAACCTTCGGTGCCTTTTTCCCACTCGTCGCAGTTGCAATCATCTATATCGTCATGGCGAAAGTTATAACTGTGATAGTTAAATTCATTTGCGATATAATGCTTAAAAAATTGAGATTCAACAAGGATCAATTAAAGGGAATAAAGACAGATGATTAGATTTGAGAATGTGACAAAAGCATTTGGAGATGAAGTTATCGTCAAAGATTTAAATGTAACTATAAATGATGGCGACATTATTTCCATAATCGGGCCCTCGGGCGCGGGCAAATCAACGTTCATGAGAATGATAAATTTGCTTGAAGTGCCGACTGAGGGTAAGATTTTTGTGGATGGCGAAGAAGTTACTGCAAAGGGTTATGACATCGCTGTCGCAAGAAAGAAAATTGGAATGGTGTTCCAAGATTTTCATTTGTTTAAACATCTAACTGTGATAGAAAATATAATGAGACCTCAGATAGACATTATGAATAAGACATTGTCTGAGGCATATAAAGAGAGTGTGAGACTGCTTGACATAGTTTCACTTCGCGAGAAGGCATATAGTTACCCAAGAGAGTTGTCTGGCGGACAGAAGCAAAGAGTTGCAATTGCGAGAGCACTCGCGATGGACCCAAAGATAATTTTATTTGATGAGCCAACAAGTGCACTCGACCCAAATATGGTTGAAGAGGTTGAGGTTGTAATTGATGAGTTGTCGCATATGGGTAAGACGATGGTAGTGGTGACTCACGAGATGGAGTTTGCGAAAAAGATTTCAAATAGAGTTTTATATATGGACGAGCACACTATATATGAAGATGGAACTCCTGAAGAAATATTTGAGCATCCTAAGAAAGCTAAGACGAGAACATTTATTCATAATCTGAGATTGCTCACAATCAATATAGATAGTAAAGATAAAGACTTCTGGGAGATTGGTGCAGAGATAAATCGATATGCTATAAAGAATCACATTTCCCCAAAGGTAAAGACTCGACTTACACTTGTGTTTGACGAACTTGTAAGAGAGATAATACTCAGTAGGCTCGATGAACCGAGAGTAAATGTTGTGGTAGAGTATTCGAGAAAGTCAGATACACTCAAGATGACTGTAAGATATAATGGTGACAAATTTGATCCTAAGGATACAGAGAATGGACTCTCATACTATGTCTTGGAGAGTGCAAGTAAGAGTATCAGCTATGTTGAACTAAGTAATGATGAAAACTATGTAAACAGAGTTGAGTTGATACTTAAAAATGATGATGTCTAGAAAATTATACTTACATAGATGAAATTTGTAATGTTAGGAGTAAAATTATGAAAAAGTTTTTAATTATTTTAGCGACAGTAGTTGCAACTTTTAGTTTATTAGTTTCTTGTGGAAAGAAAGGACAAGGCGATGCTGAGTTTGATATGAATGCAGCACCAGTTCTTTCAAATGATATTTTTGAAGTTAAGGTTCCTTCAAGATTTGATGGACAGTATCTTACAAAGGTTAAGGAGAATGTAATTGATTTTTATGACAAAGAGTGTGTGAAGGCAGGTTACAATGGCTGGCTCTTTGGAATTTGTGCCTACGAGGAGCCTGATGAGTGGGCAGGTGGACCTGTTGAGAAAGTTGGCGAACTCAAAACTAAAGATGGTAAGAAGTTTGATGTGATTATAAGTTATCCAACAGAGACACAGTATGGTGTTGATAAAGAGATGCCAGAGAAGTATAAGAGTTTCTATGATGCAAGATTTGAGATTGCTGAAAATGTCTATGGCTTAAATGGCGAAAAGGTTGGCATGGGTTCTGGAGCGAAGGGTGAAAACCTCTACAATGAAGAATTAGATAAGCACATCAAAGCATTAAAAGAAAATTGGGATTCATCAAAACTTGAGAGTGAAAACATGAGCACTATGTATGCACTTATGGCAGATGGCGATGGCGACATTTTTGATAAGGTTGGCTATGCATATAAAGATTTAAACATCGATGGCATTGATGAATTGATTATAGGTGAAGTAAGCGATGACACAGATAGCGAGATGTATGATGTATACACTATGGTAAATGGTAAGGCAGAGCATGTCCTAAGTGGCTGGGATAGAAATAGATATTATTCGTATGAGAGTGGACTCATAGTTAATGAGTATTCAGATGGTGCGGACTCAAGTGGTGTTGCTGTATATGCACTCACTTCTAACTCAACCGAGTTGTTCCCACAACTAGCATTCAAATACGATGGATACACAGATGAAAAAAATCCTTGGTTCATAGCCTATGATAAAAATGGCGATGACTGGAATTATCAGCCTGCAGATGAAAAACAATTCGACGAGTTCCAGGATAGGTTCTCAAAGCACGAAAAGATAGATTTTAAGGCACTTTCTAGCATACAATAACACTCAAATGACAATGTAAAAGGGCGGCTAAGGCCGTTCTTTTTTATTGGTTTTATGTTGGAAAATTGCCCAATATCGCAAAAATCCAATTGATTTTTTTAAAAATATTAATGCATGTATTACTTGACAAGAGAGCAAAAAAATGACATTATATTAGTACAAATTAGAACACATTAGAACATATTAAGTTATATTAGCACATATTGTAAAAATTAAAGCATTTTCAATCAGGGGGCATTACGCTAAATGATTAATTTTAAGGCAAAAATTAATAATGAAATACTCAACAGGATTTCCGTCATCGAAGAATTTAGAGGTGAGTGGAAGGCGATAAAGCAAATGAGTCCTGAGATTTTAAATTACTTGAAAAAAGTTGCGACTATAGAAAGCGTGGGCTCATCAAATCGTATAGAGGGAAATAAATTATCAGATAAAGAAGTTGAAAAAATTCTTTCAAATGTAAAAATGACTTCATTTAAATCACGAGATGAAGAAGAGGTCGCAGGATATGCAGAAGTTTCAAATTTGATTTTTAATGATTATGAGATAGTTCCTTTCACAGAGAATTATATTAAACAACTTCATTCAATTTTATTAAAATATTCTTCAAAAGATGAGAGACATAGGGGTGAGTATAAAACGCTATCAAATTCTGTATCAGCATTTGATGAAAATGGTAAAGAGATAGGTGTGATATTTGAGACAGCGACACCGTTTGATACACCGAATCTTATGAAAGAACTTATCGACTGGACAAATTACAATTTGGAAAAAAGAATTTATCACCCGCTGATTTTAATAGCAGTTTTTGTAGTTCACTTTTTGGCGATACATCCATTTCAAGACGGCAATGGAAGGTTGAGTAGAGTTCTTACAAACTTACTTCTTCTGAAAGCAGGATATGGATATGTTGCTTATTCATCACTAGAAGCGGTTGTAGAGGACAATAAGTCTGAATATTATTTAGAACTTAGAAAAACCCAAGAGACATTGAAGAGTAATGAAACTGATTACAGTGCGTGGATAGATTTTTTTATAAAGATATTAGAAAAGCAAAAAGTAAGACTTGAATACAAAATAAGCCAAATTGAAATGAGTAATGCAGAAAATCATTTCGAAGAAAATAAATTTAAAAATCATGCGGCGAAAAATGAAGAGGAAATTATCGAGGACTTGCCAATTGCGGCTGTGAAAATATATAAATTATTTGAAGAGGTAGATAGAGTAGACTTAAAATATATACATGCAAATGTAGATGAGCACGAAGGAAAAATAAAAAGAGCTTTAAAACTCATGCAAGACAAGGGATTGATTAAAAAGCATGGCGTCACTAATGGCGCATGGTATGTAAAAATATAATTATAGATAGTAATTGATACGGAGGACCAATTATGAAAAACCTCAAAAAACTTTTAGCAATCTTTTTAAGTATTGCAATGGTGATGTGTAGCACATTGCCAAGTTTGGCATCTACAAATGATGCGAGCAAAGAAGCAACATAGTATGTTGAGGAAACTAGCGAAGAAACCCGTAGGGGCGAGCACTGCGAGCCCGGAAGAAGAGAGCGAGTCAACTGAAGAGACTGAGTCAACCGTAGGGGACGACATCCTGGCGTCCCTTTTTATGCCTTGTAATTTAGCCCTCTAAATGATAAAATATGTATATACTAAGTTTGTCTAAGCGACAAATTGTTTTTTGTATCTAAAAAAAGCATTTGGAGGGAATATGGAATTATATGGTATTTCAAAAGACCAGATTTTCCTATTTAATAATGGTGAGGACTATGAGTCTTACAACATTTTTGGTGCTCACCCTTATAAACATGAGGGGAAAGATGGCTTTAGATTTTTAGTATATGCACCAAATGCTGTAAAAGTTTTTGTGGTTGGAAATTTCAACGACTGGAAAAAGCACGAAGCGTATGAGATGCAAAAAATAGATAACACTGGTTGCTGGATTCTTTTTGCTGAGGGACTTAAAGAAAATGACATTTACAAATATTTGATAACAACATCTGAGTATAGAGACATTTACAAGGCTGACCCCTATGCATTTTTTGCAGAGGTTAGACCAAATACTGCATCAAAGATTTTTGACATCGAAGGATTTAAATGGAGCGACAAAAAATTCATCGATGAGAGAAATAAAGATTTACATTTCAACAAACCAAAAAATATTTATGAGATGCATTTCGGTTCATTCATGCAACACAACACTGGCATCTGGAGAGATAAGCCTGATGATGTGCCGATAGAAGATTTTTTAACTTATAGAGAACTTGCTGAAGCACTTGTGAAATACATAAAAGATATGGGATACACTCACATAGAAGTGATGCCATTAAATGAGCATCCTTATGATGGTTCTTGGGGATATCAAGCGACTGGTTATTTTGCGATAACATCTCGTTATGGAAATCCAAAAGATTTTATGTATTTTGTAAATGAATGTCACAAGAATAATATTTCAGTAATACTTGATTGGGTACCTGGGCATTTTTGTATGGACGAGCATGGACTAAGATTTTTTGATGGTGGCAGAGTCTATGACGGAAAAGAACATAAGCACTGGGGAACAATGACATTCAATTACAATAAAAAAGAAGTTTTATCTTTCTTAAATTCATCTGCAATTTTTCTTCTTGATAAATATCACATTGACGGCATAAGATTTGATGGCGTGTCAAGTATGCTGTATCTAAATTATGGTGTTGATAATCCAAGTGAACGAGTATTTAATAAATATGGTGATGAAGGAAATCTTGAAGCAATTTCATTTATTCAAAATTTAAATAAAATAATCGGTGAAAAATTTAAAGGAGTCATAACTATCGCAGAGGAGTCAACTGCTTGGCCAAATGTCACAAAGCCTGCTGAGATAGGAGGACTCGGTTTTCATTATAAATGGGATATGGGCTGGATGCATGATACACTTAACTATCTAAAATCAGACTTCCCATATAGAGAACAAAATCATAATATGTTAACTTTTTCAATGTCATATGCTGATGCAGAGAATTATGTGTTATCTTTAAGCCACGATGAAGTCGTGCATGGGAAAGCATCTATAATAAATAAGATGCCTGGCGACTACGATGAGAAATTTGCACAAATTAAGACTTTGCTTGTGTATCAAATTACAAGAACAGGTGCAGCTCTTAATTTTATGGGAAATGAGTTGCCTGAGTTTATTGAGTGGAGATATTATGAAGGGCTTGAATGGTTCTTGCTTGATATAGATAAACATAAAAAGCATCACGAGTTTGTAAAGATGATGAACCATTTATATTTGAAAGAGAAAGCTTTTTATGAAAAAGATCAAGTGGTTTGGGAAGGCTTTGACTGGATAGATGCTGGAAATGCTAAACAACATATTTTCATATATGAAAGATGTGCCCTTGACCCAGATGACAGATGTATAGTTATACTCAACTTTGGAAAGGATGAGATAGATAATTTTAAATTTGGTGTAAATGTGCCCGGCAAATATGAAGAGATAGTTAATTCAAATGAATCAAAGTGGGGTGGCACAGGTACTTGCATCAATGATAAAGTGATTGAGAGTGTGCCAGTTGATGACTGTGGAGAATGCAGTTGCGGTGATAGTAAAGATGAATGCAGTTGTGGCGGAAAAGAAGGATGTACTTGCAATTCAAATGATGGCAAGAAGGATGAGTGTATAAAGAAAGTTCACGGCAGAGATAATTATATAGAAGTAAAGATACCAAAACTTTCGGCGGTGATTTTGAAACTAAAAAGCAGAGCACAAGATAAACCAAAAGTAATTGAGAAAGCTGCAACTACTGTCAAAGAAACTGTAGATAAGGTAGTTAGATCTAGACGTAAAAAACAATAAATGTAGTGGACGACATTCTGTCGTCCAAGGGCGGACAAAATGTCCGCCCCTACATACTCGTAGGGGCGAGCATTGCGAGCCCGATAAACTTAAAGAAGAGATATTAGAATATGAGTAAAGAGCAATTAGAATTTGTAGTTTTTTGTATTGAAAACTTTGCAGATAAGTACAATTTAGATGCAAAGAAAGTTTATAGTGCATTTAAAGGTAACGATAATATTATAGAAAATTATATTGTTAAAAATTTTGATGTGTTACATACACAAGGAAAAGAATATATAGTCAGTGATTTAAAAGAAATAGTTGATAAAGAAGGAATAATTATATGATAGTATATCATGGTTCAAATACATCGTTTGAAAACCCAAATCTAAAATATTCAAGAAAAGAATTAGATTTTTCAAAAGGTTTTTATTTGACAGAGATTTATGAGCAAGCCAAAAAGTGGAGTGAGAGAAAAAAGAATATAGAAAAAACTGCAAAAAGTTATGTGCTAAAGCTTGATTTGGATGATAAGATTTTCTCAGAGTTAAAAGTGCTACGATTTAATTCGTATTCTAAAGAATGGTTAGACTTTATATCAATATGTAGAAGTGGTAAAGATAATACGGATTTTGATGTAGTTGTTGGTGGCATAGCTAATGATAAAGTGTTTGACACGATAGAATTATATTTTGACAATTTAATTAGTGCAGATGAGGCTATAGGAAGACTTAAGTATGAAACCGTGAATAGTCAAATTTGTATAAGGAAACAAGAGGCGATAGATAAGTATTTAAAATATGTAGGGGCAGATGTTGTAAATGGCTAATAAGATATTGATGCAAAGAAAATATGCAAAGGTTATAGAAGTTCTTGCTGAAAGAGCAGGAAAAAGTTTGGATGAGGCACTTAAAATGTTTTACACATCTGATACTTATGATTACATGAGAGAAAAGATAGCAGATATGCATTGTAGAAGTGATATATATCTTGCTGACAATATAATTGCAGAGAATAAATGAGATAAAAGCATTTGGTAATTTATGATAAACAAGTTCAAAATACAAGTTTTAATATACGTATTAATTATAAATATTCTTTGCTCTTGTAGTGCTTTTAAGTCAAATAATTTTGATACTAATGCAAATGTATCATATCCATTTGTGTTAGATGATAAATATGGTAGGAGCCATATATATGATAAAGATTTCAATGAAATAATGACATATGACACTGAATCAGAGAGTTATGATGTAGGGGTAGCCGATAAAGTACCAACTATATGTATAAAACATAAATTAATAGAATATGGCATGTCAAGATTTGTTTTTTATGATATGAAAGGTAATAAGTTGGGCTTTGAATTTGAAATGGAAGATGCAGTATATGAGTATTCAACTTCGGACTATCATATTTTTAGAAACAAAAAGGGATTTGTTCGTGTTAACAAATTAACTAACGAAATAGAACAAATTAAAGAATTAAACGAATACAACTATTTGACAAAGTTTGGTGAGTTTTCCGTTTTTTCTAAAGTGGGTGAAGGAAGCGTGTGGGGTGTATCAGTTTTATGTGATGAAAATCTAAATTTTATAAAAAGATTAGAGGGATATTTAGATTATTCATGTTTTACTCATCAGATTGTAAAAATATGCGGAAATAAATATTTAAAACTATTTACTGATGGTTATACATTAAAGAAAGATGGAAACAATTTACTTGATACAAATGGCAACTTATTGTTTGACGAGCCATACGAGGTAATTAATGATAATTACAATAGAAGCACTATAGAATTAAAAGATGGAAAATACAAAGTATTATTTGATATAAATAAAAGACAAATTATAAACAAAGATGAAATTATCAATATAAAAGAAGAAGAAAGAAGAATTATTGATGAGATAGAGAAAAAGAACAATATTAAAATTGTAGAAATCAACTTTGCTGAGAATAATAAAGATTTAATCATTGCAAGACTAGAGGATCGCACATATAATATTTATAACAGAGATTTAAAACTGTTATTTGAAGATGTGGGAAAGATAAAATATTTTGAATTAAATGGTAAGAAATTTTCATCAAACAATAAAGAAACTGTAGTCATTGATGATAATTATAATATAATTAAAAGTTTAGATGAAGACTATAATGAGCTCGAAAGCAATATATACAATGGTCAAATGTTAATTACTGGTACATATTCAGTTCGGCAATCTCAATATACTTATCGACAAGCATTTAAGTTTCTTGATACTGATTTGAATGTGGTTGAAGTGTATGGTGTACTACTTAATAATGTTACTAGTAGATATAGAGATGATTGGGATTTAATGAATTATGGTATGTTTGTCGTTGGTCAGAATGATGCAAATTTGCCAAAATATAATTTCAATGATTTGGTAATCTACGATTTTGATTATAATGTTGTAAAAAAGTTTGATAGTAAGTATTATGCCAATGATATAGCATTATTAGATATTAATCGCAAAAAGTACTATTTAACTATCATAGATGGCGGATTATCTGATTTGTATGATGATGAATTTAATATTATACTTAGTGGAATTAGTTACATAGATGCTAGTTTTTTGAAAAATGGGGTGTTAGTTTGTATTAATGGTAATATTTATAGATATTCAAAAGATTTTAAATCAAAAGAATTAATTTTGAAAGATGTTAGCAATTTTAATGCATGGGGTAATAGCATAAGAACTGATTATAAATGTGGAGACTTAATATTTGTGAAACAAAATGATAAATGGGGCGCAATTGACAAAACTGGAGAAGTGGTTCTTAGTGAATATGATAGATTAGATTATCAGTCTGTATATGCGGGTTATTATGAGAAGGGTGACCGAAAGGGTTACATAAGATACAGTGATAAAAAGGAAATAAGTGTTGAAAAATTGGTTTCAAAAAAAGAGACAGAACTTGTATCGGGTGAGGATATCAAGCAGGATGATAGAGATATCAATTATAAAATACTGAAAGATGATTTAAAGAAAGGTAAAGTGCTTATAGGACGCTATGGTGGATATCCACATGATGAAATTATGAAGAGCCCAACATTTCAATTTGGTAGGTATGAACAAGATAATAATAATAAAAATGGTAAAGAAAATATTGAATGGATATTAATTCGCAGAGTCGATAATAAAGTATTGCTTATTTCAAAGTATGTTTTAGATTGTAAGTGTTATGATGAAAATAGTGAAGATTATAATTATCTTACATGGGAAAGTTGTAGTTTAAGAAAGTGGTTGAACGAAGAGTTTTTTAATGAAGCTTTTAATGACAATGAAAAGATGATGATGCATAAATACTATAATGATTATGTTACAATTCTTGATAGAGAAGAAACAGAGCAGTTATTAGGTGGAGAACTTAATTACCCGAATGGTAGTTTAATGGCACAAGCAACAGAATATGCAGTAAAAGTTGACAATTATAATTCGCACTTAAATGCTTATGATCAAAATTTAAAAAGTATATTCGGAGATGATTATGATGTTTCATATACTTTTTGTGAGTATTGGGTAAGACAAGATGGCGGTGAGGGTTTGGCTAAAAAAGAAGCATGTGTGATTGATGTATCTGGTAGACTTAAAGATGGTTTTGTACCACCAAATTACAAATCAAGTGGGATAAGACCAGTGATTTGTATAAATTTAGAAGAGTAAAATTAAAAAATATTCATATAAGTTAGTTTAAGTAAGTGAGGAATATACCAATGGATTTTAGTAAGAAGAATTTTGTAGAGGACTTTAAAGAATATGCTAAGAGAGTTCATGGCAAGGACGCCGAAAACCTTTCAGTTAGAGAAGCATATGAAACCCTCTGCCATATGATTACATCAGTGGCAAAGCAAAAAAAATCTGAAGTTGCAAAAGAGTGTTTTGAGCAAAAGAAAAAAGAGATTTATTATTTCTCAATGGAGTTTTTAATTGGAAGACTTCTCAAAGAGTATCTTGTAAACTTTGGAATACTTGACAAGGTTCGCGATGGAATGAAAAAACTTGGTTTTGACCTTGAAGAAATATTTAATCAAGAGGCAGACCCAGGACTTGGTAATGGTGGTTTAGGACGTCTTGCAGCTTGTTTTATGGATTCACTTGCATCACTAGGCATAAATGCCATGGGTATGGGCTTAAGATATAGATTTGGATTATTTAGACAGAAGATTGAAAATGGCGAGCAGATTGAGTTACCTGACAACTGGTTGCTCGACGCATATCAATTTGAAGATAGAAGAAACGACAGAGTTCAGATGGTAAAACTCGGTGGAGTAGTTGATAGAGAGTGGGTGGACGGTGGTTTCAAATTCCACTACAGAGATTATAGAGAAGTTCGTGCAATTCCATATGACATACCAATCGTTGGCTATGGTTGTGATTTTGTAAATACACTTCGCCTCTGGTATGCAAGTCCAAAGGATGAGAAATTTGACCTCGATGCATTTAACAATGGCGACTACTCAACAGCAGTAAAACATAGAAATGAGATAGAGGCAATCACTGCAATTCTCTATCCTGATGATAGAAATGCAGTAGGTAAGAGGTTAAGACTCGAGCAGGAGTATTTGCTCGTATCGGCAGGAGTTCAAGACATAGTTAGAAGATTTATAAAAGGTCACGGACTCAATGCTTGGGATAAATTCCCAGAGCAAGTTGCTATACATATAAATGATACTCACCCAACTATGTGTATTCCTGAACTCATAAGAGTTCTTATGGATGACCATAATTTAAGTTGGGATCAAGCTTATGATATAACTATTCACACCATAGCATACACCAATCACACTGTTATGCCAGAGGCACTCGAGAAATGGCCTATTGATCTTATGATAAAAGTTGTGCCAAGAATTTATATGATTATAGAAGAAATCAATCGAAGATTTTTTGAGAAGCTTGATAAAGAAGCAGGATATGCTGTGCCAAGAACTGCAAAAAATTCTATACTCTTTGAAGGTCATGTCAATATGCCAGTGCTCTCAGTAATTTGCAGTCATCATGTAAATGGAGTTGCAGCAATTCACTCAGAAATAATAAAGAAAGAAACACTTCATGAGTTATATAAATTGATGCCTGAGAAATTTTGCAACAAGACAAATGGTGTGAGTTTCAGAAGATTTTTGTTATCTGCAAATGAAGGACTCACAAAGTTAATAACTGATACTATAGGAAAAGATTTTAAGAAAGATGCGTCGCTCATGGAAAACCTGCTTGACTTTAAAGATGACAGTGGTTTCGTTGAGCAACTTTCAAAAATCAAATATCAAAATAAAGTTAATCTCGCAAAATATATAAAAGAACATAACGACATCGATGTAGACCCAAATTCTATATTTGATGTGCAGGTTAAGAGAATACATGCATATAAGAGACAACTCTTATTTATGTTTAAAATCTTAAATACTTATAATGGCATAAAGAACGGAAGTTTAAAAGATGTTCATCCGCAGACTTTTGTTATGTCAGGTAAGGCAGCTGGTAGTTATGCATTTGCAAAGAAGACTATCAAACTCTACAACACTATCGCAGACCTAATCAACAAAGATGAGGCAGTAAATAAAATATTGAAGGTAGTGTTTATAGAAAACTTCTGTGTAACAAATGGCGAGATAATTTATCCTGCAGCTGACATAAGTGAACAAATTTCTCTTGCAGGCAAAGAGGCATCAGGAACTGGAAATATGAAATTCATGTTCAATGGTGCAGTGACACTTGGCACGATGGATGGTGCGAATGTAGAGATTTATAATTTAGTTGGTGAGGACAATATAAAAATATTTGGACTTAGAGAAGATGAAGTTCAAAAGGTTCGCCAAGCTGGATATTTCCCATCAAAGATTGCAGATGAGGACCATAGAATTGGTGCGATAAGAAATCAATTGCTTGGAAAAGTTGCAGAAGACAACACAGTAGATTTCTTTGACATCTATGATGAGTTATTTAAATTTGGCGACCAGTATATGGTAGTAAAAGATTTTGATGATTATATTAAGAAGTCAAATGAGATGATAGATATGTATAGAGATAGAAGAAGATTTAACCAGGTATCACTTGTAAATATTGCAAAGGCTGGTTACTTCTCATCTGATAGAACTATTAAGGAATACTACGATGAAATCTGGAAGTAGAATGTAGGGGACGACATTTTGTCGTCCATGGGCGGACAGAATGTCCGCCCCTACGAGCCAATAGGGCGGATATCATCCGCCCGCATGTATGGGCGAGCTGTGCGAGCCCAGGGAGGAAATATGCAAAAGAAAGAATGTATAGCAATGTTGCTCGCCGGTGGTCAAGGAAGTAGACTTAAGGCACTTACCAAGAGAATTGCAAAACCAGCAGTATCTTTTGGTGGCAAATATCGTATTATCGACTTTGCCTTATCAAACTGTATCAACAGTGATATAAATACCGTCGGAATCCTCACCCAGTATAAGCCATACCTTTTAAATTCCTACATCGGAAATGGTGAAGGTTGGGATTTAGATGGGCTTAATGGGCAAGTGAGTTTATTACCTCCTTACTTCACTGAAGAGGGTGGTTCTTGGTATAACGGAACAGCTGATGCCATATTTAAAAATATGGATTTTATAGATGAGCAAAATCCTGAATATGTTTTGATACTTTCAGGTGACCACTTATATAAGATGGATTACAATGACATGCTTCAGTATCACAAGAGCACTAAGGCAGATTTAACTGTGTCAGTTATAAATGTCACACTTGAAGAGGCAAGCCGTTTTGGAATAATGTCTGTAGATAAGGATTTAAAGATTACAAAGTTTACAGAGAAACCAAAAAAACCAGACAGCACTCTTGCTTCTATGGGTATCTACATTTTCACTTGGAGCGTACTTAGAAAAGCACTCATTGAAGATAGCAATGATAAAAAGAGCGAACACGATTTTGGAAAAAATATAATTCCAAATCTTTTGGCAGAAGAGAAGAGACTTCTCGCATATGAGTTCAAAGGTTATTGGAAAGATATCGGAACACTTGATAGTTATTACGAAGCAAACATGGATTTACTTAAAGAGAATCCAAGTATAGATATTTTTGATAGAGATTTAAGAGTTTATTCAAATTCAAATATTTCCCCACCTCAATATGTTGGAGAAAGTGGAAAGGTAGATCAGAGTTTAGTAAGTAATGGTTGCTTAATAGATGGACAGGTTACAAGGTCAATCCTTTCAACTCATGTGATAGTTGAAAAGGGTGCAGAGGTCATCGACTCAATTCTACTTCCAAATGTAGTTGTAAAAGCAGGAGCAAAAGTTGTGAGAGCAATAGTTGGTGAAAGCAGTGTCATTTCAGAGAAGGCGAAGTTGGGCTCGAGTGCAAAGAATGCAGAGATTGCTCTTATCGGAGACAACGAGGTATATAAATAGAGGGCTCGCGTAGCTCGCCCCTACGGATTAAAGGAGGAAAAAATGGGAAAATTAGCAGGATTAATTTCAACAAATTATAATAATGCAAAGTTTGGAAAACTTACTGCACATAGACCAATTGCGGCAATACCATTTGGAAGCCGTTATAGAATGATAGATTTTCCACTTTCAAATATGGTGAATAGTGGAATAACACAGGTCGGACTAATTACACCACATATATATAGAAGTATCATGGACCATCTTGGTTCAGGAAAGGACTTTGGTCTCTCAAGAAAGAATGGAGGACTTTTTATCTTGCCTGGTTCTACTTATGGATATGATCTCGGAAAGGGAAAGTTTTCTATAAGAGATTGCTGTGGTAATATGAAATTTTTCACTAAGACTAAGTTTGATAGATTGGTGCTTTCAACTTGCAGCAAAATTTATAATATTGATTATAGAGATGTAGAGAAAGTTCATGTTGAAAAAGATGCAAACATTACTTTTGTATATAAGAAAGATGCATCAGCTGATGAGGGTGACTGTGTTCTTGACTTTGATGAGAGAGGAAAAGTTAAAGGCATAAGAAGATTAAAGAAGAAAGAGAAAAAAGTTAATCTCTTCCTTGACGGAACTATAATTGAAAAGAATGCTATGATAAAAATTCTTGACTGGTATAAAGATTATAGTTATATGGATGTGATGGATGCAATCGCAGAGAACATCAATAGATTTTCTATAGCAACTTATGAGTTCAAAGGTTTTGCAAGAGCGATAAGCAGTGTGCAAGATTATATGGAAGTTTCTAAAGAACTTTTGGATGAAAATGTAATGAGAGAATTATTTATGGGTGACAGATTGATTTATACAAAGATTCACGATGCACCTCCTGTCAAATATACAGAAACTGCAAAAGTTAAAAATGCTCTCATAGGAACAGGTTCTATAGTTAAAGGACAAGTTGAGAACTCAATTATCTTTAGAGATGCAGTTATAGAAGAAGGTGCAAAGATTAAAAATGCAGTTATAATGCAGAAATGTCATATAGGAAAGAAAGCCGAAATTGAAGATGCAATCATTGAGAAAGAAGTTGTGATTGACGAAGGTGAAGTACATAAGGGAACTGATAAGAAGCCGGCGATTATTTCAAATGACTAAGAGGAAGATATGAGTGGAAACGAGATAAAAAGTGAGGGGCTCGCACAGCTCGCCCATACGAATTCAAATGGATTAACACCAACAAGTGTTGCAGTAGCACCAGTTACAACAGTTGTAGCACAAACAAACGCAAGTGCAGTTGTAGCACCGACGGAAAAGAAACCTGAGGTGAAAGTTTTATTTGCGGCATTTGAAGTTGCACCATTTATAAAAACTGGTGGACTTGGTGATGTGGCAGGAGCACTTCCAAGATATTTAAATGAGATTGGTGTTGAGACGAGAGTTATCATGCCACTATTTTCTTCTATAAAAGAGGAATATAGAAAAAACATGAAGAAGGTTTCAGAGTTCTATGTTCCATTTAGTTGGAGAAATCAGTATCTTGGACTCTATGAGCTTAAGCATGGAAACACAATAGTTTATTTTTTAGATAACGAATATTATTTTAAGAGAGATAAGGCTTACGGATATTATGATGATGGCGAGAGAATTGCATTTTTCTCAAAGGCACTTCTTGAAGCACTTATCTATATGGACTTTGAGCCAGAAGTTTTACATTTAAATGATTGGCACACAGCACTTTCTGCAGTGTACCTTCGTGAAATGTATCAGGGGCTTGAGAAGTTTAGGAAACTTAAAACAATTTTCACAGTTCATAATTTAAAATTCCAAGGAAAGTTTGACCCAAATATGCTTAAGGACCCACTTGACCTTGAGAGATATCCAAATGCAAAAAGACAGCTCCTTCAAAAAGATGCAGTGAACTTTATGATGGGAGCGCTCAACTATTCAGATTATCTCACTACAGTTAGTCCAACTTATGCGGATGAGGTTAAGAATTCATTCTTTGGTGAAGGCTTAGAAGAAATATTTAATAGAAGAGCAAGTATCTTTAGAGGAATTGTAAATGGAATTGACTATGAAGTTTATAATCCTAAGATTGATAAAAATCTTTTTATGAACTATGATATAAATACTTTAGAATTAAAAAAGAAAAATAAGATTGGACTTCAAAGAGAACTTGGACTTAAAGAAGATGAGAAAGTTTGTGTGATAGGACTTGTAAGTAGACTCACCGACCAAAAGGGAATGGATTTACTCACTGCAATATTTGAAGAGATGATTAATACTTGTGAAGTGCAATTTGTATTACTAGGTCAAGGTGATAGAAGATATGAAGACTCGTTTAGATATTTTGAAAATAAATATAGAGGAAAAGTAAGTTCAAGCATCTGCTTTTCAGAAGAGAGATCAAGAAGAATATATGCGGCATCAGATTTATTCTTAGTGCCAAGTATATTTGAGCCATGTGGACTTAGTCAACTTATATCAATGAGATATTTGTCACTTCCTATAGTTAGAAAGACAGGAGGACTTAAGGACACAGTAGAGCCATTCAATAAGTTTACAAAAGATGGAACAGGTTTTGCATTCCAAAATATAAATGCACATGAGCTGTTATTCACTATAAAAGAGGCGATAGGATTATACTATGATGACTATGATACATTTAAGACTTTGATAAAGAATGCAAGTGCAAATGATTATTCGTGGGCAAGTTCTGCGAAAGAATATAAAAAACTATACAAAGAAGTAGCTGGCGTGCAATAGGGCTCGCGCAGCTCGCCCATACAGTTGGGGCGGACATGTTGTCCGCCCAAGGGACGACAAGATGTCGTCCCCTACAAATGCTAGCGACATATAGGAGAAAAACATGAGAGTATACTTTAACTCAAGGGATGAATTTTATAGGAAACCTTTCGGTGCTGTTACAACTGGCACAGAGGTTACATTTAGACTTAAGGTGGTAGACCACATAAAA
This sequence comes from Lachnospiraceae bacterium, assembly GCA_017523785.1. GTDB lineage: Bacteria > Bacillota > Clostridia > Lachnospirales > Lachnospiraceae > UBA3633. Next base: position 9,791 of record JAFWVX010000003.1, on the reverse strand, counting down.
GGTCTTAAGTGTTATCTTGCTATGTGGCAGGATGACAAAAAACTTCCTGAGATCGAGATGGAAAAAGAGTCAGGTAATGACAATGAAGAAATTTATGTTGCAAGATTTAAAGCGCCAAAGGAGCCAGCATTAATTTGGTATCATTTCATATTGCAAAGTTTTGATGAGAAATATTTTTATTCGAATAATGATTTGCAGTCAGGTGGTGAAGGTGTCTTAGTTGATAATAGTCCTAAGAGTTATCAGTTGACTGTTTATAAAGATGATAAGTCTCCTAAGTGGTTTAAAGAGGGAATTGTGTATCAGATTTTCCCTGATAGATTTAAGAGAGGCGAAGACTATGAGGAGAGAAAAGAAAATACATTAAAGAGAATAGAAGGAAAGAATCACGGAAAGACTTTTGTAGATGACTGGTATAAGGACCCTGAGTATGTGAGAGATGAAAATGGTGGTGTACTTGATTTCGAATTCTACGGCGGCACACTTAAGGGTATAGAGGAAGAACTTCAGTATTTGAAAAAGCTTGGTGTAACTTGCCTTTACTTAAATCCAATTTTTGAAGCAAGAAGCAATCATAGATACGACATTGGCGACTATATGAAGATAGATTCATTCCTCGGCGATGACAAGAGTTTCAAAGCATTTGTGCATGCTGCTAAGAAAGAGGGAATCGGAGTTGTGCTTGATGGAGTATTTAGTCATCAGGGTGCAGACTCAGTTTATTTCAATAAGTTTAGTAACTATGACAGTGTCGGTGCATACAACAGCGAGAACTCAAAATATTATCCATGGTATAAGTTTATAAAATATCCTGATGTGTATGAGAGTTGGTGGGGAGTTTCTGATTTGCCTGAAGTAAATGAGATGTGTCCATCATATGTAGACTTCATTTGCAAGGGATTAAACTCAGTTATAAAGCATTGGATGAGAACTGGCATTGCAGGATTTAGACTTGATGTTGCTGATGAACTTCCTGATGAGTTTATAGTAGAGATTAGAAAGGCGATGGATAGAGTCAATAAGGACAGTATACTTGTAGGTGAAGTTTGGGAAGATGCGACAAATAAAGTTTCTTATGACAAGAATAGAAAATATTTTATAAATGGCTCACTTAAGTCAGTTATGAATTATCCTTTCATGGTAAATGCAATCAATTTTATGGAAGGACATATATCTGCTTACGAACTCTCTGAGTTTTTCTATAAGCAGATGGAAAATTATCCAAGAGAATACTTTAATGCAAACTTAAATCTTATTGATGGTCACGACAGAGTTAGAATTATAACTCAGTTATCTGATTCAAGAGATGTAAGTGAGATGAGTGAAGATGAAAAGAAAAATCATTTTATAGATAGAGATAAGTACTTACTTGCAGTTAGTAGATTGAAAACACTTTCGGTTTTGCAGTACACAGTTCCAGGCACACCACTTCTATACTATGGAGATGAGGTTGGAGTTTATGGCTACAACGACCCATATAATAGAAAACCATATCCATGGGGCAAAGAGGACACTGAACTTTGCTCTCACTATGTTGCCTTAGGCGAAATGAGAAAGAAGTCGAAGGTGTTTGCGGAAGGTGAGTTTAGAACTTTATATACTGGTGCACACACATATGCATTTGAGAGAACTACTAAGGATGAGAAAGTAGTTGTAATTGTAAATAGAGGCATTTTCCACGATGAAGGTGAGCATGTAAGTATAGAATTAAATGGAAATGAGGCGGTGGATTTGTTGAGTGGGGAAGTTATTACAATTAGTGACAATAGATTAGAAGTTGATATGACCCCATTGGGTTACAAGGTATTTGCAATAAAGTAGGGGCGGACATTTTGTCCGACCAAGGGACGACAGGATGTCGTCCCCTACTAGGATATAAAGTGTTAAAAGTATGGTAGGGGCGGACATTCTGTCCGCCCGAGGGACGACAGGATGTCGTCCCCTACGACGAGAAGGAAATAATTATGAGTAAAAAGAGTAGTTTAAATCTTAGAAAGTTTTACATCGGTGTCGATGTCGGCGGCACTTCAATTAAGTTTGGAGTTTTCGACGGCAGTAAAAAATTTATTGATAAGTTTTCAGTTGTCACTCAGTTTAGAGAGAAGAATGCTGAGAAAGCAATCGTAGCAGAGATGCTAGCTGCAATTGAAAACTATTGCGATAACAATAAGTATGGTGTAACAAAATCAAAAATTGCTGGTATCGGCTTTGCTATACCAGGTCCGGTTGTCAATAATCAGGTCTTGAGAGCTGTAAACATTAACTGGAAGAAAAAATATGACATAGTCAAAGAGACTAAAAAAAGATTTGGCAGCAAGGTCAATGTAAAAGTATATAATGATGCAAACGCAGCTGCACTTGGTGAATACAAAGAGACACTTAAAGGCAAATATAAATCTATCTGTCTTATGACACTTGGAACTGCTGTAGGAATTGGGATTATAATCAATGGCAAACTCATAGAAGGAAAGAGCGGAGTCGCAGGCGAACTTTCACATCTTAAAGTAGATTTTTCTGAAGATGCATTAAAATGTAATTGTGGAAACACTGGCTGTCTTGAAACAGTTACTGGTGGTAGAGGAATTGCTAATGTCTACAACAAGATGTATAACACAAACATAGCACACGATGCTCAAGAAGTTATTAGACATGCGAAAGAGGGAGATGAGAAGGCACTTGTTGCACTTGAAAAATCACTCGACTATCTTAGTATGGTCATTTCTATAATAATGCTCGTATATGAGCCAGAAATTATATTGATTGGTGGCGGAGTTTCAAATGAAGGAACTTTTATCACTGACATCATAATGAAACATTTGAAGGAAAAAGTTTATATCACAAATACTTTCCCAAAGATAATCATAGCAAAGTTAAAAAATCAAGCCGGCTTCTATGGTGCAGTATCGGAATTATAAAAGTTAGTTTATGAATAGTTTAAATTATCGAATCAAAATATTAAAGTTTTTAAAATTGTTTTTTGCAATAAGTTTATTTTTTTGTTGTAATTTAATTACATATGCTAATAATAAAGTTGTATTTAATAAAGAAGAATTGATAAACAGATTAAAGACGATGAAGATGGCATCGTCTTGTGATACTCGTACTGGTGTTGAAGAACTTGAAACGGTAAAGTTCGGTAGTTATCAACAATATAAAGACCAATATGAAATTTATAATAAAGAATCAGTAGAATGGATTTTGTTGTATAGAGATAATGACAATGCATATCTTATGTCAAAATATGTGCTTGACTCACTTCCATACAATACTGAAAAACCAGTATTTGAAAGAGGAGCATATATTTATGATTCAAACATATATGGTATGGCTTCTGACTGGAAATATAGTACATTGAGAAAGTGGATGAATGAGACAATGTATAATGAACTTTTTAGTGATGATGAAAAAAGTTTAATTAATACGACATACTTGGATAATACTTATGTGAAGGATTATGAGCACTATGTGATTGCTGGAAATCATACAGAAGATAAAATATATATATTAAACGAAGAAGAATTATTTCATTTTTTGGGTAAGGGTGGAATAGATGTTGAAGAATCTAAACTTAAAGCCACAAAAGGTACTGACTACGCAATAAAGTTTAGAGATTTAAATACAAATACACAAAATAATTGGTATAAAGGTTTTAGTGACTATTGGATTAGAAATGTGCAAATAACTGAGTCGGATTTATCGGTAATTAGGGCAAATGGAAGATTTAATAGTAAAGTAAATATTTATGATAAGAGATATGGTATAAGACCATGTATTACTATTAAGTTAAAAGATAGCTATGATATGGCAAGGATTGATTTAAGTAAAGATGTAAGAGATGTAGCAGCAGATAAAAAAGTAATTGAAGATAAAAAAGAAGCAGCACTTTCTATATATGAGACAGTAAAACTTGGTAGATGGTTAGACGATAAAAACAATGTAGAATTAGAATGGTATGTAATAGCTAATGAGGAAGGTAAGAAACTGCTTCTTGCAAAAGATGTCATTACAAAAGTAAAATATAATAAGAAAAAAGCTGAACTGGTTACATGGAAAGATAGTTATGCAAGGCAATATTTAAATGATGAGTTTTACAATTTTGTATTTAATGATGATGAAAAGCAAAAGATACAAAGCGTAAACATAAAGACTAGTAAAAATCCATCATCTTCATTAAGTTCCGATGAATATACATTAGATAAAGTATTTTTGTTAAGTTATGAAGATGTAATGAATTGTATCGGGATGGAGAATAAATATTTACTAGAGGCAAAGCCGCTTGACAAGACTAGAATCTCATCGTGGGCATTAAGAACTCCAGGTGATAAAGATAATAGAGTTTCGGTAGTGAATAGTTTTGGAAAGATAGATTTAAAAGGTAATCCTTCTAACAATAGTCAAGGGATTAGACCGGCGATGTGGATAAAGGTAAATTAAGGAGTATTATGAATAAGTGTTTAAAGTTATTAACTGTTTTTGTAATTTGCATTTTGATTTTTGCATGTAATAATAGTGAATTGAAAGTTAGTAATAAATCTACCAATAGCGAAGTTGTAAGTAAAGAAAATAATGTCGAAACAAATACCGCTTTAGATAATTCAGGAAGCAATAATATTAGTTTTGACACAATAAAAACTGTTGCAGATTATGATGTATTAGAAATGGCAGAGACATTTGAAAGTATAAAATTAGGAAAATACGAACAGGATAATAATAAAGATAATGGCGAAGAAGATATTGAGTGGATTGTACTTAAGAAAGACGGAACGAAATTACTTTTGTTAAGCAAATATATTTTAGATAAGTATGAATACTATGATGGAACTGGATTTATAGAGTGGAAAGAGTCAAATCTTAGAAACTGGCTAAACACATATTTCTATAATGCTGCATTCGATGATGAAGAGAAATCTTTTATAACTAGATCGGCTTATAAAAACTATTCTATTGATGTCCACACAGAGATAGACAGAAAGGATCATGTCTATGAAGGAATGGTAACAAGTGACTTGGTTACTCTTATGGGATTTGATGAGTTGATAGAGTGTTTTGGGAGACCAAGTGATAACGAAAACGACCAATTTCATGTGCGTAAGCTTGCTGCAAAGCCAACTGAGTTTGCAAAAAATATTTACAGGCAGTATCGTATAAAACTTATGGTTGCTCAAGAAAAAAGTTGGTATAAAGATTGTGGTGTATACTGGCTTAGAACTAAGTTTAATTTTGACAGCAGTCCTTATACTAATATGGTTGAGACTGTGTGGTATGACGGAACTTTTAATACTTCTCAAGACACGGACTTGGGGGTTGGTGTTAGACCGATGATTTTAATTGATGTAGCGAATATCAGTAGCGAAAAGGCAAGCAATATGCTTGGACATAATAAGGTAGTAGATAAGAGGGTAGAGAATAAAACTGCTCAGGAAGTGAAGGCTGATACAGGTCTTGATGGTTGGGAAAAGGAGTATTTGGATTTTGCTTTTTTACAACTTGAAGATGAAATTAAATATTATAGAAAAATTTATCTTAGTGACAATTATTATAGTAATTCAAAACCACTTTATAAAATAGATGATGATGGAAGTATTACATTTACTTATGGCTTGAGAGATATTGATAAAGATGATGTTAAAGAGTTGCTGCTTTATAATGATGGCAATTTAGTTATTATATTTAAATTGCAGAGAGGGAGATACGAAAACTATCCTGAGTATAAAAAAGACTATTATCCATCATTGATCACAGTAAATCGTTTCTTAATAGATAATGATCAAAACTATAAGATTTCATTATTCCCTGACAATTTCATTGTAAAGCATATTGTAGAAGAAGTTAGAGACAATTCTATTGATTATAGTTATTTACCTGAAAGTGAAAGGGCGAAGATATATAATATTCATAATCATGATGTTTATTATTATGAGGCAGTTTATTTGAAGGACTACGACTTGGAAGTTTATGATGAGTATCACTATTATACAAATTCAGAAGATGGACTAGGTTCTTTTATAGTTTATAGTGTTAATAACTTTGGTAAAAAAATGTCTTTAGCTGAGGCACAAGCAATATTCAATAGTCATGGCAGTCCTATAGTTTTGACTGATGGAACATATGTAGTTAAGTAATAAAAATTTATAAAGAGATGAAATTAATGGAAAACAATAATAAAAAATATATAAAATCTTTTGATGCACTAAGGGTCATCGCACTTCTTGGTGTATTTTTATATCACCTAATGCCAAACTATGTGCCAAGTGGTTATCTTGGTGTAGTTATATTTTTTGTACTTGCTGGCTTTCTCACGATGAAGCCGATTGTAGAGAGAGAAGAGACGGCATCATTTAAAGATGTTTGGCGAAAGATATCTGATAAAATATTGAAATTATCTCCAGCACTTTTGATGACAGTTTTAATTGTGACCGGAGTTATGTTTTTCAGTTTTAAAAATTTCTTAGTGCAATATCCAGTCGATGCACTAAGTAGTATTTTCTCTTTCAATAACTATGCACAGATACTTAGAAATGAATCTTACTTTGAGGCAATGAATAGTATAAAGCCACTGACACATATCTGGGCACTGTCTTTAGAATTTCAGTTTTACATAGCATTTTTCTTATTTGTATTTTCGTTTTATAAAAAATCAAGAAAGAATATATTTCTATTTATCTTCTTTTTATTGACAGTTGCATCTATAGCTTTATCGGTTCATCTTGTAAATCTAGGTGCAAATCTCACAAGAATTTACTATGGCTTTGACTCAAGAATTGCAACATTTTTGATAGGTGCGATGGCTGCACTTGTCGCTGATGGATTTAGTGACATTACAAAGAAGATACCGGCATTTAATAGACTTATAGAAGTTTTATTGATACTCATAATGGTCTATGCGATGATAGTTAATTTTAGAACTGACGCACAGGTGATAGAAGTCATAATTATATATTCATTACTAAGTGGCTGTCTACTCATTTTGCTATATAGTACTGAGAAAGTAAGTGATAAGCCGAGTATTTTCGACAAAATAATCACAGAGATTGTGAAGAGAAGTTATGTAATCTATCTAGTTCACTATCCAATAATTATTTTCTCAAACAGACTTTTGGCACATGCAAATGTTGATATGAAAATATTTTTCTTATCAATCATACTTGTGACTATAGTTGTGTCAGAAATGATTTATAGATTGGAACATGTATTATTTGTCGGACATAAAGATGATAAATTGTCGACAGTCCTTCTAGTTTCAATGGTACTCCTAATATCTTGCAGTGCAATAGTGATTAAACATATATCAGGGGATGTGCCAAAGTCAAGTGATAAGAATGATACAAGTTGGCTCACAAATACTACAGAAAATGACATCTTGAAATATTTTCAGGCGGAGACACATGAAGAGGACCAAATAAAAAAATTGACTGATGGAATAAATGCAACTACGGTGGCGGAAGAGACAGAAGTTATAGACGATGTTGTGAATGATGCAAATAAAGAGGACGGCATTTACAGTAAGGATGGAAGACTTCTTGTGACTAATGAAGAATTGCATTCTTACAGCATACAAACAGTGTTTAGCAGAATTAGAAGTGTCAATGCTTTAATAGGTGGAGATGCAACACTTACAAACGAAGAGTTCTTGGAATATAGAAATATGAAAATTTCTTTCATAGGTGATTCGGTGACTCAAGGTTCAAGAGGTTCGCTTTCAGTTTATTTCCCAAAGGCTGTTATAAATGCTGAAGGAAATAGGCAACTCAGGAAGGCACTTCCTATATTCTATGAGATGAAAGAAAAGGGTGAACTCGGTGATGTAGTTGTTGTCGCACTCGGAACAAATTCAGATAATGAGATAAGAGTGGATGTACTTGAAGAGATATATGAGAATCTTGATGGAAGAATGATGGTTATATTGACTGTTGCAATTCCTTATGTGGTGCAGGAGCAGCAGAGAAATGCGGCGATTAGAAAATTTGCTGACACTCACGATAACTGTCATTTGGCTGATTGGTATAGCACAATGAAAACTCATAAAGAATATTTTGTGGGAGATGATACTCATCCACAGGGACTAGGAACTGATGTCTATGCACAACTTATATTTAAAACTGCAATTGAAAGTCTTGAGTGGAGAAAGGTTGGAAATGCTTGGCAGTATTTTGGCAGTGATAACAAGATGAAATTGTCAGTGGAGATTGAAAAGAATGTTGGAGACACTATTCAGTTTGGAAATTATTATATAAATAACTCTGAAGAGAAGGAGCCGATTGAGTGGATAATAGTTAGTAAAAATGAAGAATTAAAGACTGAATTGTTACTTTCAAAATATGCACTTGAAAGAAAAAAATATAATGACATTTATATGAGCACACCTTGGCAGAAGAGCAATATAAGGAAATGGCTTAATAAAGAGTTTTACAATGAAGCATTTGAGAATGTCGGATCAAAATTTGTTATGACAAGTGCACTCGATAATCACCAGAATCCAGAGTATAGGTCGCTTGAATCAGGCACGACCTTTGATAAAGTATTTTTACCTTCATATGATGAATTGAAAAAATATATTAAAGATAAATATTTGAAGTGTGAGGGAACGAATTATTTTAAATCAATCGGTGGCTATGTGGATGAAAATGGCTTCGCTGATTGGTGGACAAGAACTGCAGGCGATTCTGATAGTCATGTAATGAATGTATCTGCAAATGGCGAAATAATAATGATGGGAGATTATGTGAACACTGATGACTTTGGTGTTAGACCAATGATTAAGGTTACATATAAATAAAATGGTTTTAAGAGATATTAAAAAGTTAATAAGAAAAATAGTTTTATCAATATTTGCAATTTCTTTAATTGTGATTTGTTTTTCTTGTAGTCAAACTGTAGAGAAAACAGAATCAACAGCTGAAGTAATTGAAACTGAAAGAAAGGAAGAAACAACTGTGGTAGAAACTAAAACTGCTTTCGTGCCTGAGAGCATAGACATTTCCGATGTGAGCGGCGACCAATATAGAAATGCACTTATAAAAATTGACGAGCTAAATCATATACTTGGTGAAGCTATCTATGTGACAAAAGAAGATTATCTAAAATATAAAGATGTAAAGGTTTCGCTGATTGGAGATTCTATAGCAGAGTTCTCGAAGACTCATTTGAATAGATGCTTTAGAAATCTTGTGCAGGATTCAGTTCCAGGCAGGGAGATGGTGGTTGGAATAGAAGCCTTTGATGCGATGAAAGAGATAGGCAGGATTGGAGACATAATGATTTTGTCGCTTGGCAACAATGCGATGAGAGGAATAGAAGTTGATGTCTTGGAGCATGTGTATAATGGCATAGAAGGTAGACCACTTATAATTCCTACGATAGTGATGCCTTACGCAGGTCAGGAGCGAAATAGAAATAGAGATTTGATAAATTTTGTAAATACTCACGAGAATTGTTACATAGCTGACTGGAATAAAATCGCAAGAATGGGTGAAGATTTTATAACAGAGGATGGAGTTCACCCCACTGGAGAAGGAAGTGCTGCATATGCGCAGCTGATGCTTAAGACTGTTATAGATATTGCGAAAATGAAACAAAAGTGATTGTAAGAATAATGAAAATTATCAAAACATAAGCGACACCTATTATAGCGCCACGACTGGCGCTATTTTAATGCTAATAAAGTTAATAATTTCTTAAGAAATAACTATTGCACTGAAGTGCAGTTTAGTATATAATTTATAAATAATAATTCTACAAAGGAGTTTTAGCGTGCGAGTTTCTACATATAATACATACATACATACATACAT
>JAFWVX010000034.1 GCA_017523785.1 Lachnospiraceae bacterium | reverse complement strand
GGCGAGTTTCACTAGTCCCACTTTCTTCTGTAGTCTCTACATCTTCTTCGGTTTCATCAACAGTCGTCTCATCATCTAAAATTTCTTCTGGCACATCTTCGTAGTCACCATCAATTGGAACATCGTCTGTCTCATCTTCTTCTGGTTCTTCTTCGTATTCTACTGTATCTTCTTCTGGCTCTTCTTCGTATTCTTGTGTGTCTGCCTCATCTTCATCATCTTCGTCAGGGCTCTCAGTGCTCGCCCCTGTATCTTCTTCGGACTCGCCAAGCTTCGCCCCTACAGTTGTTTCGCTCGCACCTACACCATCATTTTCTTTATCGTCATTATTATTTTCTATCTCATCATTTTGATTTGCTGTATCAAAATTTGTTTCATCTTCATTATCTTCGTTTCCATCATTAAAAAGATATGTTTTTGATTCATAATAAAACTCTTCATAATATTTTGTTGATATGTTTTCAGGTTGTTGCATCGCATCCAAAGTATTATCTACTATCTTGCTAAATGACACAGCAAAAGTTTGCATCCCAGCATTTACAATTAACTGTGATACAATTAATACTAGTGCAATCATCTTTCTTTTCTTTACATCAAAACACATCACAACACCTCCATATAATTTAAATAATGGAAACATTAAAACCTAATATTATATTATAAATACAAAAACAAAGCGTACTACTTCTATTTTTCATACACAAACAACGGAATAGTGTTCATAACGCACATTCCCCTCCATATATATACATTAATATTAGCAAAAAATATTGATATTTTCTATTATCTTAATAAATTCTTAATACTTTTTTTGCGAAATCCATAGTCCTTTCTATGTCATTAACGGTGAATTTTAGCTTATTTAAGCCCTCTTTTTCGAACTTTTTCATCCCTTTTTCGATAGAATTTGCTATGTCTAAATACTTAATTTTTCGCTCCAAAAAGAGCGAAACAGCCACCTCATTTAAGGCATTATAGACAGATGGCATAAGACCGCCTATTTTTATGGCCTTATAGGCAAGTGCTAGTCCCTTAAAAGTCTTCAAATCTGGCATTCCTATACTGATTTTGGCGATTTTTGACCAATTTACCTCTTTTTCTTGTATAAATTTTCTATTTTCTGCATAAAGCGAATATTCTATTGGGATTCTCATAGATGGCACCCCTATTTGGGCCTTTATAGCCCCATCTACGAACTCAACCATACCATGAACAAGCGACTCTCTTTGAACAACCACATCGATTTTATCATATGGCATATCAAATAAGTGGTGTGCCTCCATAATCTCAAGGCCCTTATTTACGAGAGTAGAACTATCTATAGTAATTTTTCTTCCCATAGCCCAATTTGGGTGGTTTAAAGCGTCTTCAACTTTGATATTTTTAAGTTCAGATAATTTTTTTCCATAAAATGGCCCACCAGATGCAGTGACAACAATTTTCTTTACTGATTTTTTATTTTCACCCTGCAAACACTGCCAAATAGCAGAATGTTCAGAATCTACAGGCCTTATCTCAACTTTATTTTTTTTAGCAAGTGGCATAATAATATCGCCTGCACACACAAGCGATTCTTTATTTGCAAGACAAATAATTTTTTTTGCTTTCACAGCTTCTATAGTCGGTCTTATACCTATCATACCAACTACAGAAATCAAAACTATGTCAGCACTTTTAAGCGTCGCAAGTTTTATAAGTCCATCCATTCCAACTAAAACTTTGACATCTATTTTTTTTTCTCTGCAAATGTTTTTAAATTCAGTCGCAGCATCTTCATCATAAATAGCAACAAGTTTAACTTTTGTCTGTTTCACTTGCTCATACAATTTTTTAACATCACTCTTACATGCTAGAGCAACTATTTTTTTATCACCGACAGTTTTTATGACATCTATTGCCTGTGTCCCAATGCTGCCAGTGGAGCCGAGTATGACTACTTTATCATTTTTCATATTAACCTCACTAAGCAGTTTTTTTCACACTATTTATATAACTTATAATTACATTCGCCGCTTCATCAATTCCTATACTTGAATTTATAGATAGGTCATACATATCTGAATTTCCCCATTCATGTCCTGAGACACTCCTATAGTAATTTGCTCTTGCACTATCTGACCTCTTTACAAATGTCTCTGCCTTTTCTTTATCATCGTGATACATTTCCATTACTTTATTTACTTTATATTCAAAAGGAGCATGAATAAATACTTTTACAACATTTTTTCTTTCCTTAAGAACATAGTCGCATGCTCTACCCACCATTACGCACGATCCTGCATCTGCAATTTTATTTATTGCTTTTGCTTGAGCTGTCATAGCATATTGAACGGCAGAAGCACTATAGTATCCTCCAAATGCAGTATTGTCATTAGTATTTATGTCTTTTATAAATTGATGTGACATACCACTTTGTATACTTGCAACTTCCATAATCTCAGTGCAATAAAATGGTATATTGAGTTTTTTAGCAATTGCCTCACCAACTCTTTTACCAGCAGTTCCGTGCTCACGAGAAATTGCGATAACAACTCCATCAATAGATTTTTTAATAATTCCTTCAAGTAATTTTTCTTTTTCTTCCTCAGAAATATTTGCTGTAACTGTAGCAACCTCAGCAATTTTACTCTTCTCAAATGATTTTATAACACCTATCATCACTACGGCAGTAACTGCTGTGGTTATAATGTCAGTAATTGGTGCTGCGAAAAATATTCCTTCTATGCCAGAAGCATTTGCAAGTGAAACTGATAAAACTATAAGCAAGATATCTCTAAATACAGATAATGGCGCTGCAAGTTTTGCAGCTCCGATTGATTGTAAAAATATAGCACATACTTTTACAAGACACGCAGGCACAAGAAGTAGCAAATAAATTCTTAAGCACTGTGTCGCAAATAGTATATAGTTTGCATTGTCAGAGCCAAATAATTCTACAAAGAATGTTGGGAATATTTGAAAGAGTGCCCAACAAATTCCACATGACACAAGTGTCCAAATCAACATCTTTTTCAAAAGGTCGGCGACTCTATCATACTTATTTGCACCAAAGTTATATCCTACTATTGGCTGTCCGCCTGCTGCTATACCTATTGCTATACATAATACAATTTGATAAAGTTTCATTATAACTACAAATGCAGCAAGTGATACATCAGAACCATATGCTGATAATGCACCATACTTCACAAGCAAAATATTATTTACAACTGTTACAATTACGACGGCTATCTGAGTAAGTAGACTTGATGACCCAAGTGCCATTATTCTTCTTAGCACACTAAACTTTGGAATAAAACTCTTAGCACTTAAAGTAAAGTTTTTTGATTTCAAAAAATAAAATGCATATATAATGAAACTTAAAAATTGACCAAGTATAGTAGCATATGCAGCACCAGCTATTCCAAGTTTTAAAACAAAAATAGCAATTGGGTCTCCAATTATATTAAATACTGCACCAGCAAGCATACCAACCATCGCATAATTTGGACTTCCGTCAGACCTTATAGCTCCTGACATAGTTGTCTGTGCAATAAAAAGTGGCATCATTAAAAATATTACAAAGCCATACTGTCTTGTCATCTCAAGATTTGCATCTGTTGCACCTACAAGATAAAGTAATTTATCTCCAAGTATATAATAAATTATAGTATAAACTATTCCAACGAGTAGTGATACAGTAATACTAGTGCCAACTGCTTTATCTACATTTCTTCCCTCCCCTCTACCAAGTGCCATACTCATAGTTGATGAGACTCCGTCTCCAAAGAATACACCAAAACCGAGTCCTATCATGGTGAGTGGGAAAATAATTCCCGTCGCCGCATTTCCAAGATATCCTATACCTTGTCCAACAAATATTTGGTCAACGATATTGTATAAACTTTGAATTATCAAACCAAATATTGCTGGCAATGCAAATTTAAGTAATAACTTTCCAGTTTTTTCTGTTCCTAAATAAGTACTTTCATTCATTTCTTATAACCTACCTTTATATTTTAATAATTTTCTTAAATGAATTCATCGGAAATCCTATCACATTATCAAGATTTCCATCCACCTTCACAGCAAAATTAAATCCCTCATCCTGTATTCCATAACTTCCTGCCTTATCAAGTGGATTACAGCGGTCTATATAATCTTCAATTTCTTTTTCTCTCAACTCTCTAAATGTTACTTTAGTAATCTCATGAGCAACTTTTATTTCTTCGCCTTTCATCACACAAACTGATGATGCAACTATATGAGTCTTGCCAGATAGTGACCTAAGTATACTAATTGCATCTTCTCTATCCTTTGGTTTGCCAATAATTATACCATCGTTCACTACTACAGTGTCGCAGCTTACAATTGTTGCGTTCGCACCTACGGATTTCGCCTTTTCCACCGCACAATCATTTACTAAAGTTTCACTATATTTCTCGCCCACTATGTTTTTCTCCTCGCCCTTAGGTACAAAAATCTCAAATTTAACACCATTCCTCTCAAGAATTTCCTTCCTACGAGGCGAGGCAGAGGCGAGAATTATTTTCTCACTCTTATACATAATTTCATTATAACATATTTATAGAATTAAAAAAACGGGTCGCCCCGTTTATTTAAGTTCCGCAACCTCAAGACGTACATTCGCTCTTTTTATAGCCTGCTCTGCTCTCTCAATATTTAGTCCTTCCATCTTCTCTGCAATTCTCTGCTCAGCCCTCGCCTTAGATTCCTTTGCTCTCTCTATATTTATATCTTTTGGAAGTTCTATAATCTCTGTCAGCAAAGTAATATTATCTGGCATTATAGTTGCAACACCTGACATCACTGCAGCATACATCGGTTTTTCTTTTCCCTCTTCATAGATGGTAAGTTTACCAGGTGCTATAATCTGTGTCATCGCAACATGTCCAGGAAGTATTCCAACAAAACCTTCAGTGGTGTTATATTCAATCATTGTGCATTCACCATCATACACCACTTTCTCTGGCGATATAACTTGTAATCTAACTTTATTCATTATTTCATAGCCTCGTATTTTTTAACTACGCCTTCAATAGTTCCAACATTCATAAAGCAACTCTCAGGAACATGGTCATACTTTCCTTCAAGTATTTGCTTAAAGCCTTCAACTGTATCTTTTACTGATACATACTCACCAGGGAGTCCTGTAAATTGTTCTGCAACGTGGAATGGTTGTGATAAGAATCTTTGAATTCTTCTTGCTCTTGCAACTGCCTTCTTTTGGTCTTCTGAAAGTTCATCCATACCAAGCATCGCAATTATATCTTGTAATTCATTATATTGTTGTAAGCACTCTTGCACACGTTGTGCAACATCATAGTGTTCCTCACCAACAACAAGTGGATCAAGCATACGAGAAGTTGATGCAAGTGGGTCAACTGCAGGATAGATACCTATCTCTGTGAGTGCACGAGTAAGAACAGTAGTTGCATCAAGGTGAGTGAATGTATTTGCAGGAGCTGGGTCAGTTAAGTCATCGGCTGGCACATAAACTGCTTGAACCGATGTGATAGAACCTTTCTTAGTTGATGTGATTCTCTCTTGGAGAGCACCCATCTCTGTCTGTAAAGTTGGCTGATAACCAACGGCTGATGGCATACGTCCAAGAAGTGCTGACACCTCAGAACCTGCTTGAGTAAATCTGAAAATATTATCTATAAATAAAAGTACATCTTTTCCTGCTTCATCTCTAAAGTATTCTGCCATAGTAAGACCAGTAAGTCCAACTCTCATACGAGCCCCAGGTGGCTCATTCATCTGACCGAACACCATAGTAGTCTTATCCATAACTCCTGATTCTTGCATCTCATAATAGAGGTCATTTCCTTCACGAGTTCTCTCACCAACACCAGTGAATACTGAATATCCACCATGCTCTGCAGCGATATTTCTTATGAGCTCTTGAATAAGAACAGTCTTACCAACTCCGGCACCACCAAAGAGTCCTATCTTTCCACCTCTTTGATATGGACAAAGTAAATCTATAACTTTAATTCCTGTCTCAAGGATTTCTTTCTCAGTTGACTGATCTGAAAATGCTGGAGCATCTCTATGGATAGGATAAAGTTTAGTTGACTTGCAAGGTCCCTGCTCATCTATAGTGTCACCGAGCACATTGAAAATTCTTCCAAGTGTCTCTTCACCAACTGGAACTTCAATTGGTTTATTTTCACTTGTAACTTCAAGTCCTCTTGATAGACCATCGGTTGGACCCATGGCTATACACTTAACCATTCCATCTCCTAAGTCCTGTGCAACTTCAAGAGTCAAAACACTGTCTCCATTTTTAACTTTACATGCAGAATAAATATCTGGCACACCATTTTCAAAATGCACATCAACTACTGCACTTATGATTTGAACTATTTTTCCTTTTAATTCCATTTGCTTCTCCTTATCGGGCTCGCAATGCTCGCCCCTACGATGCTGGCGGATAATATCCGCCCCTACAGTATTGGCGGATGATATCCGCCCCTACGGTTTGGGATTTGTCCCTACTATATAGCGTTAGCCCCTGCTACAATTTCTGTGAGTTCTTGAGTAATTGCACCCTGTCTTGCTCTGTTATACATAACACCAAGTTTCTCGCTTAACTCTTTTGCATTCTTAGTTGCGTTGTCCATCGCTGTCATTCTCGCACCATTTTCAGATGCAATAGATGCTGTAAGTGCACCGTATAAAAGAGTTGATATATATTGAGGAATCATTTTGTTTAACATTTCCTCATCATCCATCTCATAGTTCATCGGCATCGCTGGGTCGTCTTCATACTTTGACTTCGCTACCTCAAATGTTTTCTTGCCAAGAAGTTCTGTGTCATCACTAGTGTTCTTTTCAACATTTTCAAATGGTAAAAGTCTCAAAACTCTTGGTATGTGAACTATAGTGTTTTTGAAATAAGTATATACGAGATAAATCTCATTTATTTTTCCAGCTACAAAGTCATCAAGCAATATGTTAGCAATCATTATGTAAAGTCCATATTCCATGTCTTCCATCTTTTCTGAGAAGTCTTTCTCTATGGTAAATCCTTTACTCTTGAGTTCATCTCTAACCTTAGAACCTATTGCGTATACAAGAGTATCCTGTGGTGTAAACTTTATCGTGGCCTCTTCGCCAATAAGTTTTTTAACTATACTTGAGTTGTATCCACCTGCTAGACCTTTGTTTGATGAGAAGACAACGATTGCTTTCTTTCCACCTGCTTTTCCTTTTAGATACTTGTGAGTTACAACTTGAGATTTCTTTATAACATTTGAAATCTTTTCATACATAGCATCAAAAAACGGAACAGCATCTGTCGCAATCTGTTTTGTCTTCTGTAGTTTTACAGTTGCAACAAGTTTCATTGCCTTTGTAATCTTTCCAGTGGACTCAACCGAACGTTTTCTTTTTTTAATTTGCTTCATTGAAGCCATAATCTATTATCCCTCGTAGCCCTTTGATTTCTTAAAGTCTGAAATTGCCTTTCCTAACACTGCCTCTATCTCAGGTGTCAATTCTTTTTTATCTCTTATATCTCTAAATACATTTGGAGCACCGTGCTCAATATATGCAAATAACTCTGATTCAAAATCCATTATCTTATCTACTGGTACATCAAGTAAATATTTTTTCTCTGCTGCAAATATTATAACGATTTGTTTCTCAACTGGTAATGGTTTATATTGAGGTTGCTTCAATATCTCACGAACTCTCTCACCTTGAGCAAGTTGTTCCTTAGTTGACTTATCAAGGTCTGAACCAAATTGTGCAAATGATGCAAGCTCTCTAAATTGAGCAAGCTCAACTCTTATAGGTGCAGCAATTTTTTTCATAGCCTTAATCTGTGCTGAACCACCAACACGGCTAACTGAAAGTCCAGCATTTATAGCTGGTCTAAACCCAGCATTAAACATATCTGTCTCAAGATAAATCTGTCCATCAGTTATTGATATAACATTTGTAGGAATGTATGCAGATACATCACCTGCTTGAGTCTCTATGATAGGAAGTGCTGTTAATGATCCACCTCCCAATTTATCATTTAACTTTGAAGCTCTCTCAAGTAATCTACTATGTAAATAGAATACATCTCCAGGATATGCCTCTCTTCCTGGTGGTCTCTTAAGAAGAAGTGAAAGTGTTCTATATGCAGCTGCGTGCTTAGTTAAGTCATCGTAAACGATGAGCACGTCCTCGCCTTTCTCCATCCACTCTTCACCGATAGCGCATCCACTATATGGAGCGATATATTGAAGTGGTGCGAGGTCAGATGCAGTGGCTGCAACTACTGTTGTGTAGTCCATAGCACCAAAGTCTTCAAGCACCTTAACAATGTTTGCAACTGTAGATGCCTTTTGACCTATGGCAACATAGATACATTTAACTCCTTGCCCTTTTTGATTTATTATAGTATCAATGGCGATTGCAGTCTTTCCAGTCTGACGATCACCAATTATTAACTCTCTTTGTCCACGACCAATAGGAATCATGGCATCAATAGCCTTGATACCTGTTTGGAGTGGTTGCTTAACTGACTTTCTATCAATTACACCATGTGCAATTCTTTCAATTGGACGAGTTCCACTTGTCTTGATTGGTCCCTTGTTATCTATTGGTTGACCAATTGCATTTACAACTCTACCAATCATAGCATCGCCAACAGGAACTGACATGATTCTCTTTGTTCTCTTAACAGCATCACCTTCTTTAATGTCATCTGCATTTCCGAGAAGAACACAACCAATGTTGTCTTCCTCAAGGTTAAGAATCATACCATAAACTTCATTTGGGAATTCGAGAAGTTCCCCTTGCATTGCATCCTTAAGTCCGTGGATACGAGCAATACCATCTGCAACTTGGATTACTACACCCTCTTCCTCTATGCTAGCAGTTTCATGGTACTTTCCAATTTGTTCTTTAATTATAGAACTAATCTCTTCTGGTTTTAAATTAATCATAGTTTTAAACCCCTTAGACTCTTAGTTAAATCAAACATTTTTGTTTTGTATGTCATATCTAACACTTTATCATCTATCTTTACTTTGATACCTGCTATCAAACTCTCATCAATTTTATAATTGACTAAAAACTTGTCGAAGTTTGTAGATGATACAAGTTTTTCCTCAAGTGCTTTTTTCTTATCATCACTCAACTCATGAGCAACAGTAACTTCTGCCTCACCGATATTTTTGCTTCTAAGTGTGAGATGCGAGAAATGTCTTAGTATGCTTGCGATTTCTTTTGTTCTACCTTTTTTAATAACTATTGAAATAAAATCAAGTACCTTTGGGTCGTCGCCCTTCTTGCCATCAATTTTAAATAATCTAAATTCATTTCCAGCAGAGCCTGACCAGATTTTATTCAAAAAAAGTTCGTTGACAAATTTTACTTTCTCATCTGTAGTAACTTTTGGATTTGCCAAGAAATCATTTAATTCAGGAGAACTCTCCCACACCAAGATGATATCCTGCGTTTCCTCATACATCTTCTCGAGTTGCTTGTTCTCCTTTGCAAAGTCAAACAATGCCTCACCGTAAATTTTAGATACTAGCCTTGCCATGAATTTGCTCCTATCTCACTGAGTGCTTCTTCAAATAATTTATCT
Source organism: Lachnospiraceae bacterium (assembly GCA_017523785.1). GTDB lineage: Bacteria > Bacillota > Clostridia > Lachnospirales > Lachnospiraceae > UBA3633. The sequence continues at coordinate 41,523 of JAFWVX010000034.1, read as the reverse complement.
TCGCTCTTTGCGTTTACAGTTTCTTTTATAATCTTTGATGCATTTAAAGTAGAAATGTTTATAACTTGACTCTTTAACTCATCTACCGCCTTTGCTTTCTCCTGCTCTATCTCTTTGTTGCCACGGTTGATGATGTTCTGTGCCTCAGTTCTTGCCTCTGCTACAATTTCTTCACTCATCTTCTTAGCATTTTTTCTTGCATCCTCAATTATCTTTTCTACTTCAATCTTAGTATCTGCAAGTTTCTTTTCATACTGTGCTCTGAATGCTGTAGCATCTGACTCCAACTTTTTAGCATTTTCAAGTTCACTTTTGATTTTATCACTTCTGTTCTTTAATACCTTTTGAACTGGATTAAAAAGAAAATATGACAGCGCAAAGAAAAGTATAAATACGTTTATACCTGTTATTATAGAATCAAAAATCAATTGACCATCAAAACCAATGATTCTAAATAAACTATCTCCGGCTAAAAACATTTTTCCTCCTCTGTGTGGGCGGATAATATCCGCCCCTACAGTTTATAATCACACCTCTCTACGCTCGGTGTGTTTCGTTCACTGCTGTGTCGCTATGCAAAGCAAGCTTTGCTCGCGCCCCATCAGTTCACTCGTTTACATACTGAATGGTTTTACGAACATAAGTATGATAGCAACTACAAGACCATAAAGACCAGTAGTCTCTGCAACCGCCTGTCCTAAAAGCATAGTAGATGTGATATCTGACTTAGCTCCTGGATTTCTACCAACTGCTGATGCACCATAACCTGCTGCAATACCTTGACCTACTCCAGGTCCGATACCTGCTATAAGAGCAAGTCCTGCACCAATTGCTGAACAGCCATAAATAAATGCTTGTCCTGTAATTCCGTTTTCCATAATAATTCCTCCGATATTTTATTGATTATTTTATTTATTATAAACTCTCCGTAGGGGGCGGACATTTTGTCGTCCCTGAGCGGACAAAATGTCCGCCCCTACAGTTTGTCGTTTACATATACCATTGTCAGCATACAGAACACATATGTCTGTATACATCCACTAAATAAATCTAGATAAGCATGTAGGAATGATGGCACTGCAATTCTTCCAAGTATAGGTACCATTCCATACCAAAGTCCGAGCATTATAACACCTGATAAGAGGTTTGCAAATAGACGAAGTGAGATTGAAATTGGGTTTGCAAACTCTCCTATAACATTTATTGGGAAAAGCACAGGAAGTGGCTGAAAAAGTCCTGTAAAATGTCCCACTCCATGGTTTTTAATTCCTTGAAATTGAACTATCGCAAATGTGAAAACACCGAGACAGAATGTAACTCCGTAATCTGCTGTAGGTGCTCTCATTCCCAAAAATCCAGATAGGTTGCAAGTTAAAATGAAAATAAAAAGGGTGCCAATGTAATTTATGAATCTATTTCTATTAGATCCCAAAATACTATCAGCCATCCCATTTAATGCTTCTATTACCATCTCTATAAAGTTTTGAAATCCTGTTGGAATTTCTTTTGCATTTGCAAATTTATTTCCTGCAACGATTCCAAATATCAATATCATAAGAGTTATTATCCAAGATGAAATAGCAGTTGTAGTAATCCAAATATCACTACCTAAAAATTGAAAAGGAAGTTTATAAACTCCTCTTATCATAAATGATTCTGCTAATTCATTTCCTGCTAGAAAAAATCCCATATCTCTCCTTAACTACTCGGGCTCGCAGTGCTCGCCCCTACATTCTATAATAAATGTTTTTCAACTATTGGAACTAGGTAAGCCCCGGCTTTTATGCCAAGCACTGCAAGTGCAAACATTATGCCGCCACTAATTCCAAATACATTTTCATTTATAATTACAATCAACAATACACAAAATACTATAAGTCTTATCGTTCTCATAAGTGCGATATGATTCTTCGCATACTTTTCATCATTTGATGAAATTGCTTTTGAAAGAGATGCTGCCATAGAGTATAATCCTATAATGCTACATACAAAACCTATAAGAACACTAATTTCATTTTTAAATATATATATTAAAGTTTCGTTGTTATTAAAATTTTTATTTTTTGAAATAAGTATAAATACTATTGCCGACACTATAATCAAAAAAATATTATAAATCAAAGAACCTATCATCATACATTTTAAAGTTCTCTTGACTTTACTATCAAACATTATTCTTCTTCATTCCCATCTTTGCCGATAATGTTAGCAATCTGCGCAACCTGAGTAACTGCCACTACTGCAATTACACAACAAAGTATAACTATGGCAAAGAAGAACCAAAACAAAAATCCGTCCATATCTACCTCTTTATTTCAAACGTGCCTTTCTATTTTATCAAAAATAGGCTCTCTTTTCAATATGACATTTGCAAAATTTTAGGATAATTTGATATTTTTTAACATGTTGTATAATATTGTTGATACCACTATTGCGGCAATGGCATTTACCACACTTGCCCCTACTTTTGCGGCAAGAAGCGGAAGCACTGCCTCTATAGCCATAGACATCACAAATCTTCTCTCAACATAGGTCTTAAGTGCATATAAGATTATATAGGCAATCTCCCCTAAAGTGCCTGCGAGTATCACATTTTTGCTCTTTTCAAACACAAGCCCAGCCACATAGCCCATCACAAACTTAGTGGCAAAGGTGATGAGGCAGGCAGGTCCTGAGGTATAAAACAATATATCAAATAACATTGAGCCCACTCCTGAAGCAAGCCCAGCATGGAGTGGTGGCATCAAAAATGCAGCGAGAATGCACATAGAGTTTCCGAGATGAAAACGGAAAGTGTCATGCGTTCCCACATAGATTCTTGAGCCTATCACAACAAGTGCTGTGAAGAGAGCCATGAGTGTCAAATTTTTAACTTTCTTATCTATCATAATTAGCTTATTCGTAGTTGACAACATTGTGTCATCCATCGGGCGGACAGGATGTCTGCCCCTACATACGGGCGAGTTTCGCGAACCCTCACATCGTAGGGGCAAGCACTACGAGCCCGATATCATTATAGTACATCTATAGTAAATATTGCAAATAAATATTTGTAAGGTTATAATTAGTATATGCCAACTAATAAAAAAGAAAAACTATCAGGGTCGCAAAATAAAAAACTTGAAACATTTGCAACCCTAGCTCTCATTGTATTTGCTCTTATCTCATATTTAATTTCTACTTTTTTGATAAAAAAAGACAGAAGAAATATATCTGTCTTTGTTAATGGTGTTCAAATTACTGAAGTCAATGGTAACAAACTTGATTTAAATCTACCAGGTACCTACACCATCGGCGATCCAAACACTGAATACAATGTCATAGAAATCAATGACCACAGAGTCAGATGCATTGATGCAAACTGCCCTGATAAAATATGTGTCTCTCACGGTTATTTAAATCCAGATATCGATAATGACATAATTGTCTGTGCACCACATAAATTACTTATCCAATATCAATAATTATGCTGACTTCTTTATAACTCTCTTATTTTCTTTTCTTGGTCTAGTAGCATCGTATACATATTCGGGTTTAGCACCTTCAGTTATACATTTCTCGGTAACTATTACCTCTTTGACATTTTCCTCATCTGGAACTTCATACATCACATCTCTCATTATCTCTTCTATGATTCCACGAAGTCCTCTCGCACCAAGATTTCTCTCCATTGCTTTCTTTGCGACAAGTTTCAATGCTTCTTCAGTAAATACTAATTCCACATCATCAAACTTAAGAAGTTTTTGATATTGTTTTATAAGTGCATTCTTAGGCTCTGTCAAAATTTTTATAAGTGCGTCCTCATCAAGTGACTCAAGTGTCGCAACTATTGGTAGACGACCTACGAGTTCAGGTATGAGACCATACTTAATCAAATCCTTAGTCTCGCACTTCTTTATGTACTCATCATATTTTATATCTTTTTTATCAACGAGCTTTGTGTTGAAGCCAACTGTAGATGTATTGATTCTACTCTCAATTATATTCTCAAGTCCATCAAAGGCACCACCGCAGATGAATAAAATATTCTTAGTATTTACTTGAATATACTCCTGTTGTGGGTGTTTTCTGCCACCTGATGGTGGGACATTTGCCTCAGTTCCCTCTATAATCTTGAGGAGGGCCTGCTGCACACCTTCGCCCGATACATCGCGGGTAATGCTTACATTTTCGCCCTTTTTGGTGATTTTGTCTATCTCATCTATGTAAATTATTCCTATTTCAGTTCTAGCCACATCCCCATTGGCTGCTGACAAGAGTTTTAGAACTACATTTTCAACGTCCTCTCCGACATAACCAGCCTCAGTAAGTGTCGTAGCATCTGCAATAGCAAATGGCACACCCAAAAATCTTGCAAGAGTCTCAGCCATATAAGTTTTTCCACTTCCTGTAGGACCTATGAAAAGTAAGTTTGATTTTTGAATATCTACATCGTGATCTTTATTTTTTATTCTCTTGTAATGATTATAAACTGCAACTGCTATACTCTTCTTTGCATCATCTTGTCCAATAATATATTGGTCGAGATAATTTTTAATCATCGCAGGTTTAAGCATGTCAATCTTATCAAGTATAGATTGAATCTCATTTGCAGTGTTATTTGTTTTTAATTCACTCGCTCTTTCTTCCTCAAGTAAATCAGTACACCAAGCGACACACTCATCACAGATGAATGTATCCTCTTTAGTAGCAGCAATTAATTTTTTTACTTGACTCGCTGTCTTTCCACAGAACGAGCAAAAAGGAATCTTATCTTCCATAGTGAGTCTTAACTCCTATTAGTGTTTATCTATAACCTTATCTATAAGACCAAACTTCAATGCCTCATCTGGTGTCATCCAGTTGTCTCTGTCAGTTGCCTTTGCAACAGTCTCATAATCTTGACCAGTGAAGCTTGCAAGCATCTCATTCATTTGCTTTTTAATCTTTATGATATGATTTGCAGCAATCTCAATCTCAGTAGCCTGACCTTGAGCACCACCAAGTGGTTGATGAATCAAAATCTCTGAGTGAGGAAGTGCAAATCTCTTTCCCTTAGTTCCACCAGCAAGTAAAAATGCTCCCATACTTGCTGCCATACCCATACAAATAGTCTGGACATCACACTTTATATACTGCATAGTATCATAAATTGCCATTCCAGCTGATATTGAACCACCTGGACTATTGATATAAAGCATAATATCTTTCTTTGGGTCCTCTGACTCAAGAAGTAAAAGCTGAGCCATAACTATAGATGCCAAATCATCAGTTACCTCATCAGCCAAAAAGATAATTCTCTCTTCAAGAAGTCTTGAAAAAATGTCGTACTGACGGTCGCCCTTACTTGTCTGCTTAATTACATAAGGCATTGGAATGTAATTTTTCTCTCTCATAATCTAATATCTCCTTTTTGTTTCTTTAACATTTTATCATCTTGTCCTGCCGCAGCATATGACTACGATATTTTTGCGTTATTGTATAAAAATTCCATTACGGCTGGGAATAGTAGGTCGTCTTTGAGTCTTCTGGTATCCTCTGGGTTAGCATATGACTTTTTAAATTGCTCCGGGTCCATACCGTAAGATCTTGCCATAGCAGTGAGCTCCTCGTCAACCATCTCATCGGTGGCCTCTATCTTCTCGTCCTCAGCAATCTTCTCAAGAACTAGGCTGTTTTTCAAACTTCTCTCAGCACCTGGTCTTTGCTCTTTTCTAAAGTCTTCCTTAGTCTTATTCATCATCTCAAGATATTTCTCTAAGTCAATTCCTTGGTATCTGAGACGGTTATTATAATTATAGAGCATCTCATCTATTTGAGCCTCTATAGCTTCATCAGCCAAATCAATTTGAGTATTCTTTACTACTTCGTCGAGAAGCTTTCCCTTGTCAGTTTCTTTTGCCTGCTTCTCTTTAAGCTCTGCGAGTTTCTTCTTCACATCTTCTTTATACTCTTTCAAAGTTTCAAACTCTGAAATCTCAGATACGAACTCATCATTTATCTCTGGAAGTTGTCTCTCTTTTACTTCGTGAACTTTTACTTTGAAGAGTGCTGGCTTTCCAGCAAGTGATTTCTCACCATAGTTGTCTGGGAAAGTGACATTTACATCTACTTCATCACCTGCAGACTTTCCTATGAGTTGGTCTTCAAAATTATCTATAAATGATTTACTTCCAAGAACTAAATCATAATTTTCTGCCTTGCCACCTTTGAATTGTTTTCCATCAACATATCCGTCAAAGTCTATGCAAAGTGTGTCACCATTTTCTGATTTCTTATCAACAACTACAAGACGAGCATTCTTAACCTGCTCCTCTTCAAGTTTTTTATCTACATCTGCATCACTAACTTTAACTTCAGTCTTCTTGAGAGTAAGACCTTTATATTTTCCAAGTTTGATTTCAGGAACTATTGCAACCTCTGCTTCGTATATTAAATTCTTTTCAATATCTGCCTGAATGACATTTATCTTTGGCGGAGCTAAAACTTTCTCGCCACTATTTTTTACCTCATCGTAATAAGTGTCGTTTATGCATTGGTTAACTGCTTCCTCAAGAAAAGCATTTCTTCCATATACCTTAAATGCCATCTCCTTAGTTACTTTTCCTTTTCTAAATCCAGGTGCAGAAAGTTTTCCCTTCTCTTTGTTAAATGCCTTGTCCTCAGCTTTCAAAAACTCAGCATTGTCAACTTCAATAGTGAACTTCGCCTTATTAGTTCCTATCTTTTCTACTTTACAACTCATGTATTATCTCCTTAATTATATTAGACAATTAAAACTATCCGTTCGCAGGTCTTTCTATATGGCAAAATAATAGAACGGCAATACCGTTCTATTATATCATAAATTCTATAATTTTTGCTATATTTTATTAGTGCTCGCCTCTTCGCTATTTACCTAACTTATCAACCTTTGAGCCACCTGCAAATGTGAAATCACCAGGCTTCATAGTCAATAATTTCACATAATCGCTTGGATTTACGCTTGAATCAACTGCTTTTGGCCCATAATCTACATATACATTCTCTGTTCCGCTGAGGCCAGAAACTGTGAATCCAGGACCGCCATCATTATAAACCATTGGACTTCCTAAGGCATTTGACTGAACATTCATTCCAGGACCGCCGTCATTTATAAAATGGAGACTGTAGGCTGCATTACTTGCACTCTGTGGACCCATATCTATCAAATAGTGGTCGATAGGGTTGTCATCAGTATACTCTGTGTAACTTGTAGGTCCATTTGACCATAATGCATTTGACTCTACAACTTCGTTACCTACGATACCATTTATGTTGCCGTAACCATAAATTCTATTTGTGATAGAACCGTCCCAAGTAGAATCTGCCATTCCTATTCCAGGACCACCGAACTCATCACCAATCTCTACTGACTTAGCAAAACTTGCACCTGCCATAAGAAGTATTGATAATAAAGTCATTGCTAATGCTGATAATACAACTGTTGCTACTGTTGAATTTGATATTACATTTACATTATTTTTTCTTTTCATTTTGACACCTCTCTATTTTGTTTTGAGAATTTCGCTCAAATATTTTTTAATCTTATGGTGTCATTATAAAATCAAATCTCAAAAATGTTAAGTGGTAGGATTTAGTCAATTAGTGGCAGAATTGTGGTAAATATTATTTGATTCCAACCACATTTGTGACAGGCAATGAAAATGCCACGCCATTTGCATCTGTGCCAAAGCCAGCCTCATCGTAAATAGCCTTAAGTATATTATCTTTAATCTCATCTTTCACAGTAAGCAGTATCATATCCTTTTCAGGATTTATGGCAATCTGAAATTCTTTCTCTGCATTCGGATTGGCAGTTCCTCTCGCGTGAATTATCGTTCCACCTGTCGCACCCTCTCTTCTCGCTATGTCCATAACTTCACCAGAGAATCCTGCATTTACAATACATATTATTAATTTATAATCATTGTTATTCATACTCGCCCCTATATGATACTACTTTTATTGTTACTTAAAAAATTGAAAAATGTCACACCCATCACACTGTCAAATGGAACAGTCCATGCCACACCTTTTCCGTCTCTTAGCTCATGAAACTTTTCTTCTAAAGTTTTGAGTGCTCTTGGCAGGTTTACATCGGTTATGACGCTCAAGATGATTGCCTTTGAACCAATCTCTTCTGAAAATATCGCTGACTTAGTTGTTCCATTTCCAACTAAGACCATCTGCGCATTCACTTGAAACTCTTGAAGCAAGTCAATATAATAATCTGCCTTTGACCTTCTAACCACAGTGAAAAGCAAATTCAATTTTCTTGTCGATGTAAGTTTTCCTTTATTATCTTTTGCCATATATTTCCTTAAAATTAATTCTCAAAATAAATTATCTGATTATCATCTGCTCTAAGTATTCTATTCATAGAAATTCTATCTCTAACCACTTTCGCCATTATAGCTCTAAAGCCTAATAACTGTATTGATATAAGCGGGATCATCGCAACAAGTGATACAACACCAAATGCTAAACTCATTACATTGCTTTCACCTGAAAACTCTGCACAGGCACCTATCATAAATGGCAGTATAAAAGTTGATGTCAAAGGTCCGCTCGCAACTCCACCTGAGTCAAATGCTATAGATGTATATAGTGGTGGCACAAAAAGTGAAAGAGCAAGCGAGATAAAATATCCTGGTATCAAATAATATAAAAGTGAAAATCCATGTAAGATTCTAAATATTGAAAGTGCGATTGCAAATCCCACTCCGATAGAAAGTGCTATGAGCATTGACTTTCTAGAGACATTTCCACCAGTCACTTCTTCAACCTGGCTAGTCAATACATGTATCGCTGGCTCAGCAAGCACTACAGTGTTGCCTATTATAAAACATATAAATACGAGGACCCCCTCTTTTGCCTTCACCAACTGACTTCCAAGACTAAAACCTATTGGGAGAAATCCAATTGATGCTGTTGTCAAGAAAATTACAAGTCCTACTAAGGTAATTAATATTCCAACTACTATCTGAATTAATTTTTTCATTGGGAGTTTCATTACCATAAAATTCAAAATCAAAAAGAAAATGAAAATGAAACTAAGTGCCTTAATAATATTTAATGACTCGCGCACAAGTTTATTTAGCACACCCTCTGCAAGAACTGCAGACATACTATAGTCAGGCAATGTGTATGCCAAATCACCTTTTGACAATATTAGCGACATAATAACAACTAGTATCGGTCCTATAGAGCAAAGTGCCACAAAACCAAAAGAGTTCTCACTGCTATTCTTTCCACCTATGGTTGCTGCGATTCCAACACCAAATGACATTACAAATGGCACAGTAATGGGTCCTGTAGTCACACCACCTGAATCATATGCAAGTGGCACAAAACTATTTTTACCAACCTCACACATAAGTGCAGTCAATGCAAATAACAACAGGTAAAATAATAATAGCAAGACTGACAACTGCTTATTGAATATTACCTTCAATAGAGCTATTACTAAAAATATACCAACGCCGAGTCCAACATTTATTACGAAACGCGAACTGTCTATCACATCCTGTACCTGATTACTCAATACTAGTAAATCTGGCTCTGCAATAGTAACCAGTATTCCCATAAGCAATGCCACTATCAAGATAAGTGTAATTTTTTTAGTTTTTATAAGTCCTGTACCGGCATAGTCGCCCATCGGTGTCATAGAAAGTTTCGCACCTATGTTGAAAAGTGTCATTCCAATTATAAGTAGTATTGCCGATATAAAGAATACAACTAACTCATTTTTCGACAGTGTAAAATACTTAGTAAGTGAAATAAGAAAAACTATTACAACTATTGGCAGAATTGATGTTGCCGACTCTTTAAGTTTTTCAATAAAGACCTTCATTTATTTTAGAACACAAATTTATCTGCAAAATAATTCTTTAAATCTGCTATTGGGATTCTAACTTGTTCCATACTGTCTCTCTCTCTTATAGTTACCTGTTGATCATTCTCTGAATCAAAGTCATAAGTGATGCAGTAAGGAGTTCCTATCTCATCTTCTCTTCTATATCTCTTTCCGATTGTTCCCTTGTCATCAAAGTCACACATATAATATTTGCATAACTCATCATAAATCTTCATAGCAGGCTCTGACAACTTCTTAGAAAGTGGAAGCACTGCAACTTTTATAGGAGCGATTGCTGGATGGAAATGCATAACTGTTCTCACATCTCCCTCGCCAACTTCCTCTTCATCATATGCAGCACAGATAAATGCAAGTGTAACTCTGTCTGCACCAAGTGATGGCTCTATAACATAAGGAGTATATTTCTCATTTGTCTCATCGTCGAAATACTGCAAATCTTCACCAGACACCTTCATATGCTGTGACAAATCATAATCTGTTCTATCTGCAATTCCCCACAACTCTCCCCAACCAAATGGGAATAAGAACTCTATGTCTGTAGTTGCCTTACTATAGAAAGATAACTCCTCTTTATCGTGGTCACGAAGCCTTAATTGCTCATCTTTTAATCCAAGATTATGTAACCAATCTATGCAATATTTTCTCCAATACTCAAACCACTCAAGGTCTGTTCCTGGCTTACAGAAGAACTCTAACTCCATTTGCTCAAATTCTCTTATTCTGAAAATGAAGTTTCCTGGTGTAATCTCATTTCTAAATGACTTACCAACTTGAGCTATACCAAATGGAATTTTTCTTCTACTTGTTCTCTGCACATTTTTAAAGTTGACAAAGATACCTTGAGCTGTCTCTGGTCTAAGGTAGACAACATTCTTTGCATCTTCAGTGACACCTTGGAAGGTCTTAAACATAAGATTAAACTCTCTTATACCTGTGAAGTTGTGCTTGCCACAACCTGGACATGGAACATTGTGGTCATTCACCCACTTCTCCATTTCCTCATGAGACCAGCCATCAATAGAAGAAGTAAGTTCTATGTTATTCTCCTTCGCAAAGTCCTCTATCAATTTATCTGCTCTAAATCTTTGTTTACATTCTTTACAATCCATAAGTGGATCTGAAAATGAACCGAGGTGACCTGATGCCACCCAAGTTTGAGGATTCATAAGTATAGCTGAATCAAGACCTACATTATACTTTGACTCCTGCACAAACTTCTTTCTCCAAGCATCCTTCACATTGTTTTTCAATTCAACTCCAAGATTTCCGTAATCCCAAGAATTCGCAAGACCCCCATAGATCTCTGAACCTGGAAATAAAAATCCTCTGTTCTTACAAAGTGCTACAATTTTTTCCATTGTATAAAACTCTTTACTCATACTTCCTCCAATATTAAAATGCTTTTATATCGTCGTCACTGCTATCAGTTGTGCTATCGATCTCAATAATCTTGAGCTCGTAGCCAGTGCCGTTTTCAAGTTCTACCTTAACTATCTCATCCACCACATGCGACAAAAGTGCCTTACCAAGTGGCGACTCAATACTCACCTTATTTTTCATAGAGTCAGCTCTTATAGATGTGACTACCTTATATGTATCCACTTCCCAAGCAGATTCATCTATGCCTTCCTCTACGAATTTTACTTTTACAGTGTTGTTGAGACTCACTCCGCCATTTGCACTCTCTTCTATAATGGTGGCATGCTTCAACATCTTTTCTAAATATTCTATACGAGAATTGTTTTCTCTATTTGCCTTTCTTGCCGCATAGTATTCAAAATTCTCAGAGAGGTCGCCTTGTGCCCTTGCTGTCTTTACATCTTCCAAAATCTTTGGTCTAAGGACTGTCTTTCTCTCCAATATCTCATCTTGTATTTTTTTTACATCATCTTTTGTTAACTTTTCACTCATCATATTACTTTATTCCTTATTAAGTCTATCATCAAATTTATTCTGTCATACATCTCATCATTAAACTTTTTATTGTAGTGAACTCCATCTGGCAACATATATTTTTCTCCAGTGCAGTCACTCATATCTATGTAGTAAACATTTTTATATTCTAAAATCAAACTTCTCACCATCGAGTCATACTCATAAGTTGAAAATGGAAAAACTGGAGCACTCGCCAAATCATAATACATATAAGAATGAATTAGCACTATCTTATTTGTCTTAGCCGCTATGTCAAAGAGTTCTCTTAGTTCACTTTCAAACACACTTGGATGTGTACTCTTATGTCTGTCATTTACACTTATAGATAGAAAAATAATTTTATATAAAGAGTTAAATGCTCTCCTAAGTGTCTCCCTATTCATATCAAGCGTGAAACCTTCATTAAAGAATCCATGCATTTTTATATCACGATCCTTTTCATCTTTATAAAAATGTTGAGCATAGGAGTCACCCGCCACTACCATCTCACTTGCAAATCCAGGTCCCATGTCGGCATAAAAATCATAGTTTGAACTATCCAATATGACATCTGTCTCTGCATAACAGTTAAATGAAATAGCAATCATAAGTATAAATGGCATTAATTTTTTTATTCCAAATTTGACCATAATTCCCTATTATAAAATATTTCTAATTATACATCATTTACAATATTAATGCAAAACTAAGTCTCTACTTGCTTGAAACCCTGATTGCCGGTCTAAAGCCGAATCTTTTCCAAGCATCTGCAGCACCTGCATAACTATCAGCACCATTTTCCTTTATATATATCACCTGGTTATAAATTGAATTTCTCATACTTCTGGTATAATATGCGCAAGAATACAAGTTTTCATCTGCAAATAGTTTACTTCCGCCTCCAATTATGACTCCTCTACTTTTTGCAAAATTTGTTGCAAATGTTATCGCTCTAGTATTTATATTTACAAAATTTTCTACAGTGCTACCATCATAGTTCTCATTCTTGCTTCCGAAATATTTGGCGATCTCATCTATACTAAGTAAAAATACTTTATCTTCAGTTGACCTCAGATTGTAATAGTCGTTTATTGTATTTTCAACACTGCTCTGCAATATTTGTTTTTTCTCTTCCTCTGAAAATGCTGCGTCTATAAAGTCACTATTTGCCCAAAGCCTTATGTCTGAATTATTCCACGACATAGATACACCTTCCAACTTATTGTTATGGAATGGATGGTAATCCAAAACAAACTTGCTAAGCAATAGATATTCTCCATCATTCTTATCAAGCACGAGCCACTCAATATTTTCTTTGCCGTTGTCTATGTCTCCATCTTGCTCATAAGTTCCAAAGGTTACAGTGTCGTAATTTGCAATAGTCGCTTTGTTGTTATAAGAACTTACAACTCTCGCTTCATTAATATTTTCAAAACTATATTTTTTTGCCTCAGGCATATCTTCTGAAAATATCTTGTCTGTCTTTGCATCATAACTTGTTCCATCAAATTCATTTAAGACATTTAAGTCAATCCACAGGCAAGGTCTAAATCCAAGTTTTGGATTTGATGAGATAGTTTTCTCTGAGTTGCTTGAATACTGAAATACATCGTAGGCAGAACCTTTGAAATCTATAGTCTGTCTAGCAATCATTGCATTGCTTGTCCTACTATTTACTGACTCGCCACTTCTTCCTTGATTCCTAAGCCAAAAATCTACAAGCGGGTCAGCTTTATGATTACTTTTTTCTTTTCTATATTTTTTTAATGCATAGTCTGTATACACTGTCAAGAGTCTATAGTCATCTATTGTTTTTTGATCATAGTATGGTTCTCTCATACAATCATCATAGTCAATCTCAAATGTCTCTATCAACTCATCAAAGCCCGGTGCAAACACTTTGTCGATGGTCATCGCACCAGAAGTATTTCCATACACTGGGTTGTCATAATTTTTTATCTTAGTAGATGCAAGCAAAACTTTTTCCTGCTCATTAAATGAACTATCATAAAACTCATGATTTGCCCAAGCTCTAAGCCTACTATCCTTCCAAACTGTATACTTGCCAAGAATATTGCTGTATTCTACATAGTCTAAAATGTATTTGCTCATTAGAAGCGCTCTGCTATTTTCTTTTTTCAATACGAGCCACTCTATGCCTTCTTTGCCATTTGCTATGTCGCCGTCCTGCTCATAAGAGCCAAGCACCACTGAATCAAAGTCTTTATAATTTTTATGAAGTGCATAACTTTTGACAGTATGAGCCTTGTAAATATCTTTTATGTCATATATCTTTGGACTCTCTTCTATCTTTGCAACTTCGCTCTGCTTTTCTTTAAATGAGCCTGCAATTCTAATTACTGGTCTAACTCCTCTATTATAAAATCTCTCCTTGGTGCTGTTGTCACTCTTATCTGTCTTTGAAACATAGTATGGAAAACCATGATTAGATATGTGTCCTTTTTTATCTACGATATCAGTAAAATATTCCTTCGCACTCATCAAAGTGTAACCGATAGTTGACCTAAGCCAATACTCAGTGTATGCATCATCTTTAGTATCATAGTCCTGCTCCTTATGCCAGACTGCTATCTTCTCTTTGCTCTTTTCTTCATCTAAAATTTTTCTTGCATAGTTACTCGCCTTAGCCAAATACTTCTCAGAGCCGCCTTCACTTTCAAAGCTCAAATATTTTCTCATCTCATCTTTCGACAATATATACACTTTGTCATTGGTATCTGCACCCATACTAGATGGCTCGTCGCTATTATTTATTCCAAATATCTTTCCATTCTTCACATAACTATCTATGACAAATTTCTTTTCTTCATCATCAAATGCTACATCAAAAAAATCTTCATTTAGCCATTTCCTAAGTGAAGATTTTTCCCAGTCTTGATTATTTTCTTTTGAAAATACTTTGTCGTCAAAGGGCAGTGCATAGAGAACATCTTTACTTATGAGTAGCCTATCCTCTCCGGTGTCCTCAAGAATTATCCACTCAATACTCTCCTTGCCGTTTGATTCGTTGCCATCCTGCTCAAACTTGCCGAACTTAATTAAATCTATATCATCTTGCTTACTGTCATTTGTAGTTTCGACAGCAGCAACGCTCTCAACCTCTTTTTTATTACTGCAAGCAAATAATACTGTAAATAACATTGATAAAAATATTAATAATTTAGTATGCTTCTTTCTCCCCAACTCTTTACCCTCGGGCTCGCAATGCTCGCCCCTACAATCAATTTTATAATCTTACTAAATCTGTAACCAATTAATTAATATAATTGTCACAGCATATAGTTAAGAAAACGCTTCGGTCCTATCCATAGGTTCCCCACCGGCATTTTCGGACTATATGCTGCGGCATACTATATAATTACTCAACAGTTACAGATTTAGCAAGATTCTTAGGTTTATCGATGTCGCACTTATTGTTCTTTGCCACATAGTAAGCAAAAAGCTGCAACGGAATTATCTCCACCGCCGCCATAAACAACTCATTTGCCTTAGGCACCAGCAATACATCATCCGCTTCTGTAAATATCTTTTTATTACCTTCTACCGCGAGTGCTAAAACCTGAGCTCCTCTCGCCTTAACCTGCTGCACATTTGAAATTATCTTATCAAGCAGTGGCTCATAACAACAAACTGCCACCACAAGTCTCCCCTCTTCTATAAGTGCAATAGTTCCGTGCTTCAACTCACCAGCCGCATATGCCTCTGAATGTATATAAGAAATTTCTTTTAACTTAAGCGAGCCCTCAAGACATACAGCATAGTCAAGATATCTTCCTATAAAAAATATTGACTGCTTCTCATGATATTTGTCAGCGAGTTTTTTTACTTTAGTATTTAAATCTAAAGTTCTCTGAGCTCTCTCTGGCAATCTCTTTATATCCTTTGTAAGTTCCAATAACTGCTTTTCATCTATTCTTCCAAGCTTATAAGCGGCCCACACTGCAAACATATATAAAACTATAACCTGAGTAGTGTATCCCTTTGTAGTTGCTACTGCTATCTCAGGACCTGCCCAAGTATAGATGGTGAAATCTGCAAGTTTTGCAATTGCACTTCCTACGACATTTACAATTGCCATCACATCTGCACCTTTATTTTTTGCTTCTTTAATTGCTGCTATAGTGTCGGCAGTCTCGCCAGATTGACTAATTACAATCACTAGTGTCTTTTCATCAATCATAGGGTCACGATATCTAAGTTCACTCGCAACTTCTGTGTGAACATGGATGCGGCACAACTTTTCTATGACATCTCTTCCGACACAGCCTGCGTAATATGCAGAACCACAGGCAGTCATCAAAATCCTATCATACTTTTTAATATCAATATTTAGCTCATCAAAATTTACTTTATTGTCTTTTATTCTTGGTTCAATCGTAGCCTTAAGTGCTGCAGGCTGCTCCATTATCTCTTTAAGCATAAAATGCTCATAGCCACTTTTCTCAGCTGCTGCAACATCCCAGGTAATCTTTCTCTCTTCTTTCTTTATCTCTTTAAAGTTGTGGTCAAAAATTGTAATCTTATCTGCACTGATCTCAGCAAACTCTCCATCCTCAAGGTCTATAACATTTTTAGTGTGACTTATAAATGCTGTGATATCAGAAGCGAAATAATTTTCACCTGCACCAATTCCTATTATTAAAGGGCTTGATACTTTTGCTGCATAGATAGTTCCCGGGTTATCAACACACAAAACTCCGAGTGCATAAGAGCCTTCAAGCATAGAAGTCGTTTTAACAAGTGTCTTTTTAATATCGCCATCATAGTAATAATCAAGTAACTGCACTATAACCTCTGTGTCAGTCTCACTTAAAAACTTAACGCCCTTTTGTATGAGTTTATTTTTAATTTCTGCGTGGTTCTCTATTATTCCATTATGCACTATAGCAAATTTGCCGTCAGCAGACATATGTGGATGGGCATTCACATCGCTTGGCACACCATGAGTGGCCCAGCGAGTATGACCTATACCACAGTTGCCTGCAAGTTTAGTGTCAGCATCAGCCATTGCAACTAAATTATCAACCTTCCCAGAAGTCTTAACCATGTTGATGACATTTCCATTTTGCAATGCAATACCAGCTGAGTCATAGCCTCTATACTCAAGCCTCTTCAAGCCATCCAAAATTATATTTTTTGCATCAGTGCTTCCAGAGAAACCTATAATTCCACACATAATTATTCCTCAGTTATTCTTATATTACTTAATTTAAATTCATTGCTATATTTTACATCAGCCACAAGTGTTGGTGACTCTTCATAATAAATATTTGTTCCAGGACCAAACTTGATTCCAGGAATTACATTTACTTTTATATTATGCTCTTCATCAAATTCATAAGCAATCTGCTCACCTACGACTATAGTTCTAAGTGCACCATCGCCACCTTCTAAGTTTACCATGTTGCCTATCACTTTATTGTTAAACTTAAATGTGATAACATTTTCCTTAACATCAAAAGACATTTTTTCTGCAAAATATTGTTGAACATCATAAGGGTCAAGTGTGGCTATATGCTTTACCTCATCATTCTTCAAATCAAAAACATATAAAACTTCTGAATGAACACCTGTTCCCTCTACAACATCACACGCAATATATAACTCTTTTGTCTTGTCATTGTAATCAGCTACTGGATTTTTTCCATGGCAGAGATTTGCAAATTGATATTCTTTTTCATTGAAGTAGACTATGATTCCATAATAATCAAGTGACTCTTCATTATTACTTCTCATAAGACTCCACACACTTATCTTCTCATCAAGTCCACCATAGATACATTCAAAGAGGCTGCTGTCAGTAGATAGATTTGTGACATCAAATATTTTTTGAACCTTTGATATTATTTTCTTTTCCTTGTTGCTAGGTTCTTCTCTCTGCCACTTCTTTGACATAATTCCGTGCAAAGAAGAATTTTTCATGTTTACATTAATATCAACATTCCCATCTTCATCAGCAGTAGCAGATGTAGCGTCGACTTTAGCCTGTGATGAGCCTCCATCCTTATTTCCACAAGAAGCCATCATAAGAGCTGCTACAAGTATTGTCATGACACATATTTTTTTCTTAATTAATAACATTTCCCTAATTGGCAATCACCAACTTAAGTCCTCAGTGATTGCTCACTCCTTTCATATATTTATCTCATAATATTATACTACCTAATTGTGTATAATATATTACCATATTATGTCATAAATAAAAACCCCCTTTTGATAGGGGGCTTTGAAATAAATATTATCTCTTTGAGAATTGTGGAGCACGTCTTGCTGACTTTAAGCCGTATTTCTTTCTCTCTTTCATACGAGGGTCACGAGTTAAGAATCCTTCCTTCTTAAGAAGTGGTCTATACTCAGGGTCTACCTCTAAGAGTGCTCTTGCGATACCATGTCTTATGGCACCTGCTTGACCTGATGTTCCACCACCATATACATTTACTAATACATTGAATTTGCCTTCAGTCTTAGTTGCTGCAAATGGTTGATTGATAATTTTCTTTAATGACTCAAGACCAACATAGTCATCAAGTGGTCTCTTATTTATAGTTATCTCACCTTTACCCGGCATAAGATAAACTCTTGCAACAGATTTTTTTCTTCTACCAGTTCCGTAATATCTTTCTTTTGATTTTGCCATATGGGTTTACCTCCTATACCTTTAATGCCTCAGGTTTTTGTGCCTGATGTTTGTGATCTGGTCCAGCATATACAAATAATTTTCTATACATTTGTCTGCCGAGAGGTCCCTTTGGTAACATTCCCTTTATAGCATATTCAACTACTCTCTCTGGGAATTTTTGTTTAAGTTCACGAAGTGTAATATATCTTCCTCCTCCGAGCCATCCTGTATGATGGAAGTAAACTTTTTGATCAAGTTTTTTTCCAGTAACCTTAATCTTTTCTGCATTTACTACTACTACATAGTCACCCATATCCACGTTTGGCATATAAGTTACTTTGTGTTTGCCTTGTAAAACTTCTGCTGCTTTTGTAGCGAGACGTCCAAGTACAACACCGTCACAGTCGATAACGAACCACTTCTTAGTGGCTACATCCGCTGCTTTAGGCACGAATGTCATCATTTTATTTTCCTCCTTACTCTGGTGTGCAAGCCCCATTACCTTTTATTTAGTTTCTTGCACTGTCTTTTTCGGTGATACTCTTACGAGATAAAAAAAGGGCTCGTTAAGAGCCCCTTAATAATACTAAAATATTTTTGTTTTGTCAACCTATTTTATTGCACAAAAAAAGTCCATCGCGTACGCATGGACTTTCTTTTTTTCACATAATAATTAATTATTGAATGTGCTTCTCAATGAAAGCTTGGTCACTTCCCTCAGTATAAGATCCAGTATAGCCAACGCCTCTGTATGTTACACCTGAGAAAGACATATCTGTCCAATTAGGCCATCTCTTAATTCTTTCAGCGATTGCAAATCCACATGATTGATGTGTAGCATCGTCGAATAATCCGAAATAGTACCAGCATGGTCCAAACTTAGCAGTTCCCTCTTCAACATTAGCAAATGGTAATGATGTAACTGTTTGTGTCTTAGAATCCCAAGAATATGGAACTACAGTAAGAACAAAATCAGCTGCACATTGGTCACCACCGTCACCAAAGTTAAGTCTAGCAATCCAAGTTGTGTTGCTACCATTGTATTTAGTTGCATTTACAATAGTTGCCTTCTTTCCACGAACTGTTGTAGCAAGTTCTGCAAGACGACTAATATCTTTATAAGACATTGAAGTTGGATTCTTAGTTGTTACAGTACCAACAGATGCGCCTTGTGAAAAAGAAGCAGCATTAGTAGAAAGAACTGATGCAAATACGAATGTCAAAGCTAACACTAAGCTTATGATTCTTTTCTTCATATTATTCCTCCTATATGAATTATTAATAATAATTATACTATTTTTGCCTATTTTGTCAAGAATTTTTTGCTTTTTCAAAAACGAATTTTATGACTTTTTTCTTACTATAATTGGCGGTTTTGGCTCTTTACTGCTGCATTTCGCTCCATAAATTATACTTCTCAGTCAATTCTTCATTCTTGACATCTATCTCATTTTGTATTTTTGCAAGTTCCTCAAAATCACTCTGAATATGGCTATTATCCAATTTCTTGCTGATCTCTTTTATCTCGGCCTCTATCTTGGTAATTTCTTCTTCTAACTTCTTAATTTTCTTCTCATCACGGTTTTTCTGCTTATTTTCATTATAACTTCGCTTGTTGCTTGTCTCTGTTACTTGCTCATTTGCACTTTTTACCGGACTATCATTTTGGCTCTCCAACATATCTTTTTCTCTCAAATACTTCTCGTAGTCCTCATAGCCAAACTCAAAAAATTTCGCCTCGCGAGCCCGCTCTTCAAATAACAAAATTTTAGTAGAAATTTTTTTTACAAAATATCTATCATGTGACACAAACACAACTGTCCCTTCAAAACTATTTATTATCTCTTCCAAACTTTCTTTCCCAAGTATATCCAAATGATTAGTTGGCTCATCAAGTATAAGCAGATTTGGTTTTCTCTCAAATATTTTAGCAAGACACAACCTAACTTTTTCTCCACCCGATAAATCACAAACTCTTTTACTTATATCCTCTTCACCAAATAAAAATCTTCCAAGTCTATTTCTAACCTCTGTATTATCATATGTTGGAAACTCATCTGAAAAATCATCAAACAAAGTTTTTGTAGAATTATTTTCAGCTATTCTCTGATCAAAATATTCAAATTCTATTTCATGGCCAAAACTATATTCACCAGAAATTTTTGGAAGCACTCCAACGATAGTTTTTATAAATGTAGACTTACCAGTTCCATTCGCACCTATCACTGCGAGCCTATCACCTCTATTCACAAGCAAATTTACTTTCGCTATCGCGTGCTCCGTAGGGGCGGATATCATCCGCCCGTTTTGTAGGGGACGACATTCTGTCGTCCCGGTCATACCTTTACTATATCCAATGACTAAATCCGTGCATCTCAAAACTTCCTTCCCACCAACCTTGTTTGGCACTATCTTCACATGAAAAGTTTTTGTATCAGCCTCAGTTGGTTTAAAAGTCTTCGCCTCAAGTTTTTCTATAACCTTATCTTTTGACTGCACCATCTTCGCTTTAGTCGCCTTATATCTAAATCTATCAGCAAGTGCTGTTAATCTTTCAATCTCTTTCATATTTTTATTGAACTCAGCAAGTTTCAATTGATAGTTAATTTCTTTTTGCTCAACAAAGTCAGTGTAGTTGCCATCATACCTAATTGTCTCTCTATTTTCCACATCGTAAATGACATTACAAACATTATCAAGAAACATTCTATCGTGCGACACTACTACAATATTTTTTTTATAGCCCTGCAAATATTTTTCCATCCACTCAATGGCTTCTATGTCAAGATGATTTGTAGGCTCATCAAGCATTAACACGTCTGGTTTTGAAAGAAGCAGCTTTAAGAGAGAAATTTTTGTACTCTGCCCACCTGAGAACTCACTAATAGGTCTTTCAAGATCTGACTCGTCAAAGCCAAACTTTTTAAAACCAGTCTTGAGTTCCTTTATGTAAATGTTTCCACCCTCAAAATTATATGTATCTATAAGTGTATTTAATTCGACAACTTTTTTCTCATCATAATTTTCTGCAATCTCATTTGTAATACTTTCAATTCGCTGCTCCATCTCAATCAGTTTATTAAATGCCTCAAGTAAATAACTATAAACTGTTATCCCATTTTGTAGGGGCGAGTCTTGTACGGGCGAGTTGTACGAGCCCGCTAACTGCTGCCTCAAAAAACCGGGATTAAAGTCCTTCGACTTAACAATCTCCCCCATAGTATTATCATCGTTATAATCAAGCCCAATTTCACCATTCATAAGTTTTAACAAAGTTGTTTTTCCTGCTCCATTTCTGCCCACTATGCCGATCTTCTCATTATCCACCATACGAAAATAGAAATGAGACAAAATCTCATTTCCACCAAGCGAAACTGTACCATTTTTTATTTCATAAAGCATTACTTGCCAATCTTTTTAAAATACTCTCTTATCTTTTGTTCAAAGCCTATATCAGTAGGTTCATAAAATTTCACATCTTTTATCTCATCAGGCAAATACTGTTGGTCCACATAGTGATTTGGGTAGTCGTGAGCATATTTATATCCAATGCCTCTGCCAAGATTTTCTGCACCCTTATGTGTTCCTCTTAGATAACTTGGTATAGGAAGATTTCCAGTCTCATTAACTATTGCCTCCGCTTTATCAATTCCCATGCAAGATGCATTTGACTTTGGAGATGAAGCAATATAAGTTGCAGCCTGCGCCAAAATAATTCTAGCCTCAGGAAGTCCGACTCTTTCAACTGCTTGTGCCGCTGATGTAGCGACACATATTGCCATAGGGTTTGCATTTCCAACATCTTCTGATGCTGATATCATCATTCGTCTTGCTATAAATTTTATATCTTCTCCAGCAGCAAGCATCTTCGCAAGATAGTAAAGCGCAGCATCAGGGTCTGATCCTCGAAGTGATTTTATAAATGCACTTATAGTATCGTAGTGATTGTCACCATCCTTGTCATATCGAACCGCTTTTTTCTGTATGCACTCCTCTGCAACTTTTAAATCTATATTGATAATACCATCTTTATTTTTATCTGTAGTCAAAACTGCGAGTTCAATAGCATTTAATGCTGCTCTCGCATCACCATCTGAAACTCTAGCCAAAAAATCTGCTGCATCGTCAGTTATTTTTGCATTGTATGACTTCACGCCTTTCTCAGATTCAAATGTTCTATGTATGAGTTTCAAAATATTTTCTTTGCTAAGTGGCTTTAATTCAAATATTCGCGAGCGAGAAATGAGTGCGCTATTAACTTCAAAATATGGATTCTCTGTTGTGGCACCAATTAGAATTATCGTTCCATCTTCTACATAAGGAAGTAAATAATCTTGTTGCGATTTATTAAATCTATGTATCTCATCTATAAATAAAATAGACTTACTTCCCTTAGTTGCAATATTTTGCTTAGCATCTTCTACAACTGCTTCCATATCTTTCTTGCCTGCAGTCGTAGCATTTACCTGATAAAAGTTTGCCTTCGTAGTGTTTGCTATGACTTTCGCAAGTGTAGTCTTCCCAACTCCAGGCGGCCCATACAATATTATAGAACTTAACTTATCTGCTTTTATCGCACGATAAAGGAGCTTGCCCTCGCCAATTATTTCTTCCTGACCCACAACCTCTTCAAGTGTGGTTGGTCTCATACGAGATGCAATCGGTGCTTCGTTCTCTTTCCACTTTTCTTCCATATAATCAAATATATTCATAGGTTTATTATTATAGCAAATATTTCATCAATTTATAATATCCCAATAACCATCATTCACTTTTCCTATGTGTCTAATCTTTCCAGCTTTTTGCATTTTTGTAATATGATATTTTATACCATCACGAGATTTATTCAATTTTTCAGCAATTTCTTTTAACGTAACATGTTTATTATGTTTTATTATATCTATAATTTTACTGCTTAATTCTTCTTTTGTTTGGGCAACAGTTTGGGTAGTTGTTTGGGTAGCAGTTTGGGTAGTTGTTTGGGTAGTATCTTCAGCTAACAACTTTTTGTACTGCTTGCAAGCCTCATAAAGAACCATTACTCCCTCATCATCAATATCATATTTAGGTCTATTACCAGGATTCCTTCTCACTCCATCCATTATTTTTTCAAAGCCTCTTCCCCAACCCTCAATAAATCCAGCTTTATAAAATACATTGGCTATTGTTGGGTTATATGGTTTTGAACTATGCTTTTTATATAATGCAACTTCAGTATTAAGTTTAGAAGGGAAATGCCCAACATTAAATATATATATTTTATCTTTATACACACTAATTTGAATTGGATTTTTAATAGAATAATCTTTATGCACTATAGCGTTTACTAAAATTTCTCTAAATGCATCTCTATCAATAGGATATTGATCTATTCTTTGTACACCCTTATAATAAATCAAGCCCTTTAAGTATTTTATAAATAGTAAGTCCATAGTATCATCAACTTGTGTTATTAGAGAACCATATATTTCATCTTGAAATTTTAAATCAGCATCGTTTTTGTCAAAATATCCAATTTTAATATGCGAATTTAAAAAATATTTTTGTGGTTCTTTGCTAAATAGCAATACTGCTGCTCTTTTGATTTTACCTTCATCATTTACTAGGTTAAGCTTTTCTAACAAATCTTTTTTGCTACATTGCAAGTCAGATTTTTTCATTCTCTTGCTTCGTATCGCATTCTCTTTGAAAATGTCTATAACTCGACTATCTATATCATTTAACTTGATATTATCCATGCCAAAATCTACATAGTCGATATTGTATTTTTTATCAAAAATCTTCTTTAATTCGTTGCCATCAACTTCTCTATTTGTAGCACCAACTCTACGATAATACTTACCTTTATAACTAACTGGACTAAAATAACTATCGACAATAATCTCGATAACATCTTTTCTATTCTTTTTAATCAAATTAACTTTTGGCAAAATTGTCATAGTGTCAGCAATTTTATTAGGTATTATTTCAAGTAAATCTTTAGGATTATCAATGCCAATTACATTACCTTTGTCGTCCATCCCAATATAAATCTTGCCACCATCGCTATTGGCAAATCCACATATCCACTTCAAACATTCATCGTGCCAAGATTGTTTGTATTCAATATTCTGATTTTCTAACTTTTTCATAATGGTATCCTCATATTAGATATTATATACATAAATCAATTATTGATAATAAATTAATACTTCTAAACCTTCCACCTCTAATATCTTCTTCACTATAAGAATGCCCATAAAGTTCTTTAAACTTTTTAATATCAATAATCTCTATCCTGTCGCTAGCTCTAAAAACAACAATGTCAAGCAAGTCCAAATATGGTTTTAAAATACTTAAAGCATTTTTATCCTTATGCAGTTCATAAAACCCATAAAAAGTATTATCTCTGTATACAACCATTGGAGCATCTTGCAGTTCTATCAAGAATATAACTTTTCTATCTTTTACATCATATTTTTTCAATGATTCTATATGATGCGATAAATTTCTATCTAACGAATCGATGAAATTGTTATATGATAAATCAGTATATGTATTCTCAATAATGGTTGATCTAACAGTGTTTCTGTCAAATGGCATATTTTTACAACTTTCTTGCCACTCTTTAATTTTAGCTTCTGTTTCTATATAATTAACATTTTGCTCTTTCTTAAAGTTTGAGCCCTTTCTATTTTCTTTTGATGAAGTTATAGAAAAATGCTCAACTATCGCATCGTCAGAAAGAAAATCTGGAAACTCAGATGAATATGGGTTAGGTTTTACTTCATTCAAGTATTTTAGTAATTTAACATCATTATCTACATTGCTAAACACTATATCACTTTTAATCTTCCCCGAATAAGCCTCAATAACATATTTCAAACATTCAAATTCATTGTCTCTAGCCATAATAAAATCACACAACCTCTACTTGACCATTCATAAGAAGTGGTAAAATAAAGTTTTTATATTCTTTTAATTTATCGTTTTGGTTCTTAATTGCTACAATCTTTTGCAACAATTGCTTTACAATATCTATAAATTTCATAATTATTTCTTTATTATATAATATTGGTTCATTTGCAATATCATTATAAACTATATAAGGAATAGCAGAGCCATGAGTTCCACCTTTAACCTTTAATACAAAATATGTTTTTAAAGATAAATATATAAATTCAATTATATCTTGTGTATCATCTTTGATTACAATCGCATATGTCCTTTGGTATAAATCAAATTTATCATTTACAAATATAGTTCTTCCAGTATATGATCCATTGCCAGATACAAGAATAGCTTTGCCATCATACAAATACTCATTAGAATATCTAAATTCTGGAGCACACGAAAAGAACTTATATTTTCCGTTATCAAGTGATTTATTAACATCTTTTTTACCAGTAAAAATATCACAAAAATCCTCAACGGTTTTCAATCCAAATATTTCCGGTATTTCTCTTTTTAGTTTTTCATTATACACCATCTTCCCACCACTACTTTTATATGGCTTACCCTTTTCATTTGGAAAGTCAAATTGCACAAACCAATAGTCATAGATGTCTTTCATCATAGACTCAAGCTTCATTATAATCCTATTATTAATATCCATTTTTAATTCAATTTGATTTAAAATATTAGAAATGCTTGTTTGTTGTTTATAATTTGGTATATCAATTTCAAACTGCTCTAAATCTCTTTGATATAAGTGATTTATAGTACTTCCTAATGCTTTTTTCTTATTGATAAAATTTTTGAAAATATCACTTTTTAATATATGATATAAATAATCCATGTTAAGTTCTTTGATTTTACTATTTCTTAGAATAAAAATACCTGATGCGACTGTTAATTTTTCCTTTAAATTCTTAACATATCCTATCTTTCCTAATGTTCCATCTTTTGATATAAGAATATCATTATTCTTTACAATTATATCTTCTGATTCTAAAAATCTTTCTTTTGAAATATATCCACATTTTTCATAGTCAACTAATCCGTCATTTAAGGCAGTTGCATTGATGATCTTATATTCACTTTTATCAAGATATTCATTTTTACTAAGTCCTTTCCAACCTATACGACCTTTCAAATACATATCTTTTCCAATATTTAACTTCATTATTTCAAACCAATTTTACTAAAACTTTTCAATATTTCTTTATCTATTTTTTTACTCTCATCAAACATTTCAGTTAACTCATTCTCATACTCTTTCATTTTTTTATCAAATTCCTTCTTTGTTATATCAATATGTTCTATCCTTATTTCAAAATAAGGCCCCGCTGATAAATTATAATCTTTCTCTTTTATATCTTCATATGATACTTTTACAGAAAAGTCATCAACTTGCTTTTGTTTTATAAAAGTATCTTCAATCTTTTTTGTTTCATCATCATTTAATACAGTTTTTTGATTATTCCCATCTTTAACTTTTTTGCCAAGATTTGATGCATCTATTAAAATAATATTACCTTTCTTATTTGACTTATCGATAAACAAAACTGATACATTTGTTCCAGTATTTGCAAAAATGTTAGACGGCATAGATATAGCACCTTTTAGCCAATGCCTTTCTATAATTGTTTCTCTTATCTTATGTTCTATTTTTGATTGAGCAGTTAAAAAGCCTGTTGGAACTACTATTGCAGCCTTACCATTATCTTTTAAAGACCATAATATATGTTGTATAAAACACAAATATATAGGCATTTTTTTCTTATTCTTTTTAGGAACTTCTGGAATTCCAGCAAAAAATCTTCTAAGTCCATCATGTTCTTCTGATTCATCCCATTTACGGATTATGCTATTTCTCGTTGATGAAAAATCCATTTTAAAAGGAGGATTTGAAGTAATAAAATCAAATTGTTTAATCCCTGATGTTTGATTATGCTCAACATTATAATGTGCTGGTGTATCTAACGTATCCCCCTCTATAATATTAGGTAAAGAACTTGTAAGTCCATTTAACAACATATTAATTCTCAAAAATCTAGACGACTTTCCAGAGATATCTTGCGTATAAACTCTTGCTTTATCTCCAAAAGAACCTTTTCCTAAAGAATTTGCAAGATGTAAAACAAGTGACCCAGAACCTGCTGATGGATCATATACATCATATATTTTATCTTCTATATTACTCATATTAACTAATATATTGGCTATAACTTTAGAAATCGCTTGAGGGGTAAAATATTCTGCATATACACCACTTGCTACATTATAGTCTTTGATCAAATATTCAAAAATCGTGCTATAAAAGTCAAAATTATTCTTAAAAACACTAGAGAAATCAAATCTTTCAACTCCTATTATTCCAAAAATATTTTTAGCAAAATTGTTTCTCTTTGAAGCTTCAACATTCTCAGTAATACGGGTAAATAATGCATTCTTTTTACCCTCAGCTGTTTCTACTCTGAATATTTCATTTCTAGTATTATTAGATATTCTCTCAAGTGCATCATCAAATGTTTTATAAAATGTATCACTGTTAATTTTATTAATAAGGCATTCTATTGTTTCATCATAGGTAAATGCTACATCCGATGAATATGTATCATAAAATCCATCAAGTTCATAATTCTTATTTTCTAAAATCTTGTCAACAGGCATTTTAATCTCTTTTGAAAATTCTTTCAAGTTATACATAAATTTGTCATTTAAAAATTTATATAAAAATATAGAAGTTATAACCACTTCTTCTGATGCTTGATTAGATAGCCCATTCGTTTGGCACAAGCCTTTTAATTCATCAATTATTTGTTTAATTTTAATCTCAACACTTAAAATATCTTCCATAATTACCGCCTTTTGTTATTCATTAAATATGGCTTTGTAAGTTTATATATAAATCATTTAATATTTCATCATAACATTTTCTTATTTTAGAATATAATCCATTTGAAATTAATTTTGTCGTTATCCGTTCTTTAATACTTGATATAAAGCTTCTATTTCCTTGTATAATTAATGAATCTTCATTTACAATGTCCGCTATATCTTCATATACAACTCTTAACATATTTTCCAAAACGTTTGTTTCAATATCGCATTTGCTTGTTATATCTTGATAAGTCTTTACGAATGCAAAATTATTACCATATTTTTCAGCCATTCGATTGTTACTTTCATTAATTTCTAAAATACTATTATAGATTTCAGCAAGCTCTTCAGATATGTCGTCTAAATCCGAAGCATCTGTTATATTCATTTTGTCAAAAACTTTTTGTAATAACTCGTTAAGTTTTACAATCCTAATATCATTTTTGTTTTTATTCTTCTTAATCTCATTTTGGATGTTAGATATAACAGTTTTAAACCTATCAGCCTTTTCATCTGATAAATCAAATTTAGACATATCCATTATAACAATATTTCTTTTAATGAATTGATATATTATTTTAACTACTTCATCATTTGAAATGATGTTCATCATCTCAACAGGCTTTGATTTTAAATTATAAAAATCTATCCTTGATTGGACAATTTGTTTTAATTTTTTATTCCTACTACTGTCTATTAATTTTGCATAATCAATGGCTCTTGACAACAAAAACTCTATTTCACAGTCTTTTATATTTTTGAGTATTCTTCTAATTTTATATAAAGAATCTTTATTTTGATTGTCTATAAACTTGCTAAATAATTCTAAGTTATTTATATTTATGCCAAATGTCTCATTTTTAAGTTCCTCTTCTAATTTATCATATTTCTTTTTTATATCTTCCTTATCTATAACAAGTCCAGCAAGCGATTCCTCATTATCACCGCTACTATTTAAATCTCTTTCAAGTTCTTTTATATAGGCATCAATTGTGGCATTGTACTCTTTTTCTATATCTACAAAGTCTACTATATATCCATACTTATAGACTCTACCGTTTGGCGATTTATATGGTCTATTAACCCTTGATATAGTTTGAAGCAAAGCTTGTGCATGTGGTCCTCTAAGCAAATACATTTTTTTAAGTCTTTTCACATCATACCCAGTCGTAAGCATTAAGTTCACAACTAATATATCAGGCTTATTAGTTTTCTTAAAATCTATTTGGTAATTCTTATTTCTTTCATTTTGGGTAGGGTCAGTAGTATCTGAAATTACAAGTCCAACATCAAGTTTAGAATTAGACTTAAACCATTCATATATAAGTTTTGCTTGTGGATTTGTCCTACAAACAATCATTCCACCTATTGTATTATCATCATTTTCCAAACGGAAATTTTTAAAATCTTTTTCAATAAATCTCCCAAGGTTATCTATATATTGAGGCGATTCAAATATCTCTTTTTCATCTATGTTCTTTTCTTCTAAATCTAGATTATTCAATATTTCAGATTTTGCTATTGTATCAATGTTTTCCTTTTTAATTTTTAATGTATATCTATCTGCAATAGATTTATCATAAAAATATTTGTGAATATAGTCGCCAAATTTTAAACTTGACCTCTCTTTTTTAGTTAAAAGTGGTGTTCCAGTTAATGCAATATAAATAGCATCAACATCACAAGTCATTAGATTCTTAAAATATTCACCAGTTGCCTGATAACTTCTATGTGCCTCATCAATAAAAAATATTCGTTGCACTTTTACATTATAATCATTCCTTACTTCTTCTAATTCCGAATCTAACTTTTGGACATTAGCTACACATATTTCCCCAATTGAATTCTTATCTCTACTTTTTGATATTGGCTTCTTGATTTCTGTCATCAATTCTTCTTTGTTTTTACAATTAATTACAGTGAGACCTCTTGCTTTAAACTCGTCGCTTGCTTGTTGTAAAAGATCAAGTCTATCCACTATAAAGAAAAATCTTGTACTAATATCCTTGTTCTCATAATAACGATTAATTACTTTAGTAGCAAAAGATGCAAGTGCAGTCTTTCCAGATCCTTGCGTATGCCAAATAATACCATTTTTCCCACCTGACTCTAATCTTTCTATTATTTTTCTTGTTGCAAAAAACTGAGGATACCTCATAATATGCTTTTCCAACATAGAGCCATCAATATACTGAACTCCATAATTTAGCATATAAAGTATTCTTTCTTTATCATACAACGAAGTTATAAATTTGTTTACAGGTGTATTATGCGAAAGATTTAGTTTAAACTCTGGTGTATCATATTCTTTTTCATCATACCCACACTTTTTTATTAATACTTTTATATTATCTTCTGAAAGCTGTAAATACTTATAATTATTAAAATATGATTCATCATCTTCTCTAAAAAATGAAAATGATGTATTGTTACTATTCGGTGTGGAGTAAAAAGACCCTGCCTTTACATCTTCATCACTATCCAGTTCTTCATATTCCATATTGTTACTAAATGATGTAATTTGTATCATGTTAAAAAATCTTTTATACTCATCCTTTTTTAACCTATTATCAAGCATTCTTTTAAACTCTTCTTGTATTCCACCTTCATTATTTGGTTTTTTAACTTCAAGAAAAGCGAGTGGCATACCATTTATTAATATATTTATGTCAGGTCTAAATGATCCTTTTTCACTATCAACATTTATTAAAAATGGCAATTCATCTACAACATAAAACTCATTATTTGATATATTATCAAAATCTATCAATTTAACTTTATCATTAGGATTTACAAGCCAATTATAAAACTCTTTGCCTAAATCATTATTTCCAAGTGTCTTACTAATATCAATAATTATATCATCTATTTCATTATCACTAAAATTTTTATTATTAATTTTTATAATAGATTTTTTAAACAAATCTTTAAATATATTTGTATTATAATCTATACTTGAATCACAAATATTAATATATTTGTAACCAAGAGACAAAAAATGACAAAGAGCTGGGATTTTTACTCTTGTGTCTTCGTTGAATATTTTATTCTTAGTAAAATTGTTTTTCATTATCACACTATCCTATTAATAATTCAAATATTCACCATTAAATGTAACCAATAACTCACAATCTTTATCTAACAAATATTTTTGTGCTACATTCTGTTCTTCTAAAAATCCTTCTTTAATAGTTTCAGTACCATATTTACTCATATCTTTATATGTAGAGACATAAGATTTGTTATTAACATTATCAAACCTTATTAATATTTCTTTTTTTTCATTATCAACTAAACAATAATTTATTTTTCCACAAAACTCGTATTTTATATTTTCACCTTCATATAAGTATATTGTAAATATTTCATTACTATATTGCAACTCAACCTCATCAATTTTTATTGTTTTCCTATTAGTCTTTTTATAACTTTCTATTATTTTTTTTGAATCTTTACTTTTAATTATCGATATTATAAGTCCTATAGCTTGCTCATTATCAAAAGAAATTGCCGTTTGATTGCTACGCTGAAAAAACATTAAATGATTGATTTTGTCTCTATAATCTGACAAAGATATTTGAATTTTGTCCATTTCCTCTATTAACTTTAGTTCCCTTTCAAGACAACTTATACAATAATCTATATTATACTTCTGTCTATGTGATATATTATCGCTAGTTGTATTAACAATCATCTCATTAATCGGTTCAATAAATATATTTTCTAACATTTGGTACTTACCCCTAATAACATCCACATCAATAAAACAATCTCTATTATTTACATATGAACCCCAAAAACCATGCGGATCTTTCATTAGTACTTGCCAGACTACTTTAGAAAACAAATATACATCAGAAATTTGATACGAATAATTCATTTCTTTTCTTAACTTTTCTGAATAAAACTCTGGTGGTGATATATTATTTGGTCCTATATGGTTTTCATATTTAGTAAAGTTGAATTTATCATCTTCAAATTTCACCAATCCAAAATCCGATAAATAGATATTCCCTTTTTCTTCAAAAATATTATCTAATTTTATATCCCTATGGGAATCTAAATCTTTAATACTATGAATTGATTTTATAATATTAGCAAGTCTTATCATTTGTAATATTCTTTCCTTAAAACCATACTCTTCTAATTTATTTTTGTAGCATTTATAAAATGGCATTATATAATAAGGTAATTTTTCTTCTTTTAGCCCATCAAATATTATCGGCATAACTCCATCAATATTAGATAGCTTATTCATAGCCTTAATTTCGTTCTTAAACCTTTCCTCTCCTAAAAATATTTCTCTTCCATTTTTACTAATTCTCTTTCGTTTATTGTATAAACACTTTATGCATTTAATCTCATCATTAGATATATATTTAAACACAATTCCATTGCCACCTATTCCTTCAATTATAATATTTTCAATGTTAAATTCAGATAATATTTTTGAAGAATCAAACATTTCAGCAATTAGTTCTATTTGTTGATGCGAGATAAATACATTATTACTTTTTTGTTCTTTATATTCATTTATTTTTCTTTCTATCCATTCAAAACTCTTCATTTTCAGACAACTCCCTTTCTCGCTCAGCATCATCTAAAAACTGGTTTCGTAATCTTATTAAAACTATACTAGTATTTTTGTACTCATGACACTTTTCAATACATTTGTTAAAAAACTCAGCAACGCTATAATTATATTCTCCCTGTTTAGGTGTATACATTCCTCGCTTGCTATATTTAGTTTGAACAATACTATTAAACAATTCCTCATTATAATTATCTTCCAAGTATTTTCTATAATGAATTTTAGGAAAAGCACCATCAGTATCTACATCTGACAAACCGATAATGCTACCAATATTCTCATAATAAATTTCTTCACACAGAATTCTATCCTCAATATTTTTATACAAATAATTTTTAAAACTATTATCCCATTCTCTAAACTCGTCCTCATTTAACTTATTTAGATTCAATCTATATATAAACCCATTATATCGTAAAATCCTATTAACAAATTTTTCTTTACTTTTTTCATCCAATCTAGGATCGTTCTTTACGACAAATTCACCATAAATCTTTGGATTATTCTCAAACAAATATTGTGTCCACTTATAATTACAATTATGATACTTTTCCAAAATTTCCA
This sequence comes from Lachnospiraceae bacterium, assembly GCA_017523785.1. GTDB lineage: Bacteria > Bacillota > Clostridia > Lachnospirales > Lachnospiraceae > UBA3633. The sequence goes on along the minus strand of JAFWVX010000034.1, from coordinate 8,133 downwards.
ATTCAATATGTGATAATTGAATTAAATATTCAATATCATTTTTGATGTCTTCAAACTTATTTTTATACAAATACTCCAACAAATCCGATAAAGCATAACTATTATTAATATCCAGTTCTGTATTTTTACTTAATTTTAAAATCAATTCTTTCAGTTCATTGAAATCAAATAGTTTTTTGTTAAAATCGATAATGGATATATAAGCTGAGAAATTTTCATGCACTAACAAATTTTCTAAAATATCTATAACTACTTGATGATTATTTTCATTCATTTGAATATGACCATCAAAATCTTTCCAAAACATTTCTTTTATTTCATTATTTTCGTTCTCTAAAAATACTATATTTCCATTAATTCTGAAAATAAAATTTAACAGTCTTATATAAAATTTTATGTTATTAAAATTCCTATCTAAATATACTTTCTTTATATTTTCAATTGTCTCTACATCCAAATCAATTGTATAGATATAATCAAATATTTCCCTATGAAAATTATCAGGTTCCAAAAATTCATTAATTAAAATTTTAAATGTGGTTTTGTTAAACTTTTTATTATCGATATACTCTGCTATATCTTGCCCTATTTGGAAATCATATTGATTAAATTCCCCAGATTGAATAACTGTCTTATACAAATCAACTATTATCTTTATGTCCAGTTTACTGTTATCATCAAAATACTTTTTTTTATCTATTGCAGCTAAGCGCCTATTCTCTTCCATATAATTTTCAGAATTTATTTTAACAGGCTCAATTAAATTATAATTATTATCATTCTGAAAATGTAATAAACTGTCATAATATTTATTTTCAAATTGCATATCATCTATTAATTTTTTAATAAAGTTTTTGCTATCTTCATCTATGTTCCATATTCCTTCTTTATCAAAAAAATTATAATTATATAATAATTGTAAAAGATTATATTTGATATAGAACTTGTTAATATCATCTTTATTACATAATCCACTAATAGTATTAGTGATAATAGCAATATGATTACTTAATGTATGATAACTATTTAAAATGATTTTAATCCAGTTTATAGTTTTTATACAATCCTTATCTAATTGCTCTAATTTTTCAAAACAATACAACCATGTATCTTGTATATTATTTTTGTTTCCTTCCTCACGATAATATATTTTTGGTTTAGACCACGAATAAACTATTCCTCTTTCAACATTCTCATAAAAGACATCCCATATTTTAGCGGGTTTATATTTATCAATCATCTCATCAAACATTTTCTTTGTATCACTAAAATCTACAGGAGAATCTATCCCAGGAAATACTAGCTTTCTCAAAATATCTTTTGGGTCATTCATCTTATATTCAAAATCCTTACTATATATTTCGAATAAAGCTTTAAAAGATAATATTTTATCTTTTATTAAATAAAAACTCTTTTCAAGCATCCATAGAATATTAATGTAAAAATGATCTTCTTTATTGTTTCTAAAAAAACTCATTAACCCTGAATTCATATCTTCATTAAATTCATCAATTATTCTTTTGATTATTATATCAGGTGACAATTCAATCAAATAATCAAGTATACTTTTGGCATCCAGCCAATCATTTTGTGTTTCAATCTGTGATATAATTTTACATGTAAATTCATCAAATTCGTCATTAGACATTGCAAAATTAAATGTTTTATAAATTATTAATGATTTTATAAACCCTACATAGATATTACTATTATTCAATTTTATATTTGTTACAATATAATCCATGATATCCTTAATTCTTTCTTTAACAAATATGTCTTTATATAACTCATACTTCCCCCATACCGAAAAAGCATCTAGCAATTCTACAGAAGTTACACCATATCTATCATATTTTTTGAAATAGTTTTTATAACACTCTTTGCTTAAAATACCATCTATAACATCACCATATTCTAAGTCAAAGCATTTTTTCATAAATTCCTTGCTTTGTAAACTATTTCCAAAAGAATTAATCAAAAATAAAGAGAATAATTCCTTTTTTTCACTATTGTCTGCAAATTTTTCTTCATGAACACTAAAAAGTCTATTTTTAACCAAATAATAATTACCATTAGTTTCAATGCAAAATTTATGTGCTGCATCATAAGATAATTTATATTTATCTTGCAAAATACTTGTTAATTTTATTATAGTTCGTTTACGCAGATCTATCGTCTCACCACTAATAAAACTACTATCTTTATTATAAATAAATACGTGTTTAACATTCTTATATTTCTTATATATATTTTTTGCAAGGAAATTTGGTAATAGGATTGTGCCTTGAATATCCTCTTCATTTAAACTATTCCAAGTCGACTCGTCATCAATTACATAGACATTACTAATTTTTGCAGTATATTTCAAATAATTTAGAATACAATATACCCCCTCTTCAATTGAATAACAAGCAACATTGATTTCTTTTTCATATTCATTGTTTACAAATCCACGAAACCTGCTTATAAAATTACTATCATCAATTTCAAAGTATCTTAAATCAAAATCTTTAATTTCAGCATCTTTTCTTAAATCTGTTTTTAATTTGTTTTCAATGTCATCTATAGTTTTTATATGTTCAATTCTTTTGTCAATACTTTTAAGTAATGTTTTAATGTCATCTATATCACAAATAATTTTACACAAAGCAGCTTTATTATCATCATTTAAATTATCAAAATAACTTGCAAAAAACATTTTTGTCAAACTTTCAGCAGCACTGTCTGATACACCTTTTTGAACGAAATAATCTTTTAACAAATTTTTAAATTCGTCTATCTGTATTGTTTTGTCACAATTATATAACAAGGATTTTATTTCATTCTCATCTATACTGATGTCACTAATTCCATTTAAGTAAGCATCAAAACCAAAGTCATCAATAGAGTTTTTAACAATTTGAGTTTTCTTAACAAAATTAACAAATCTAATAATCACAGCTGTTAAAGAACTAACTATTTGTTCGCCAACTAAAACAATATTCCCATTTTGTATTATTTGATTTAAATCCACTTTATCTCCTAATATCAATTACTTGTATTCTTATTTCCTCAATAATAACCAACTTTGAACAAAATTTTAAAAATACAACCTAATAATTTATCCAATTTTACTAAATACCATGTCCGATAAATTTCACATCAATACATAAGTATTCATTGTACTTTTTATCTATAATTATAGCATTTTTTAGTATCTTTATTAAGAATTTTTTTAAATAGATGAATCCAAATCACAAAGTTAAAATACATTAAAAACAAAAAAATAGAGGCTTTTAACCTCTATATAAAGTAGTTATAAATGTTGTTTTATGCCAAGATGGCATTATCTTTTTTTTTAATTTTTCTTTACTAACTTTTTCAACAGCAATCATACAATCCAAGATTGCTCTAATCTTTTCTTTCCTAGTGAATTTATTAATATAAGGATTCCTAACAGAGGTATTCCAATCTACTTCAACATTCATATCAGCATTTTTATCTGGGTTCCATTCAAACTTCATTAGTTACTCCTATTGTTTATCCTAACACAATAATATTATACAAAAAGTACCCATTTTTATCAACATAACAACCCCCACCCAAATAAAATGCCTACAGGTTAACCGCCTATAACTTTTTATAATCGCTTGCAATTACTACACATCAGCATTTCGTCATATAACTTTTGGTTATACCTATATGATACTTTTGAATAAAAAGTTATATCAAGTATTGTATTTTATACTAATTTTTAGTATATTTATTCTACAACTTTTTAGGAGGAGTTTTTTATTATGAAGAAATTTTTATCTGTAATTCTTGCTTTAACACTTGCTACTACACTTTTCGCATGTGGACAAAAGCAAGCTTCAAGCACTACTGCAGATGCTAACGCTGCAGCAAGCGAGGCAACAACATTCAAAGTAGGCGGAATTGGACCTACAACTGGCGGTGCAGCTGTTTATGGACAAGCTGTTAAGAACGCCATTCAAATTGCTGTAGACGAAATCAATGCAAATGGTGGATATAATGGTTACCAAGTTGAATATCGTTTTGCAGATGACGAGCACGATGCAGAGAAATCTGTAAATGCTTATAACTCACTTAAAGACTGGGGTATGCAATTATTAATCGGAACTACTACTTCATCACCTTGTATAAGTGTTGCTGATAAAACTTATGCAGACAATATGTTCCAAATCACTCCATCAGGTTCAGCAGTAGATTGCACTGCAAACCCAAATGTATTCAGAATGTGTTTCTCAGATCCTGACCAAGGTGCAGCATCAGCTCAATACATTGATAGCCACAACCTTGCAAAGAAAGTAGGAATTATCTACGATGCTTCAGATGTTTATTCTACTGGCATCTATGAGAAATTCATTCAAGAGTCAGCTGGAAAGAGTTATGAAGTAGTTGCTGATGAGCAATTCACTGCAGATTCTAAAACTGATTTCACTACTCAACTTACAAAATTAAAAGCAGCAAATGCTGACCTCGTATTCTTACCATTCTACTATTCAGAAGCTGCACTTGTTCTTAACCAAGCAAAGCAAATGGGATACGCTCCAACATTCTTCGGATGTGACGGTATGGACGGAATCCTCACACTTGAGAACTTTGACAAATCTCTCGCTGAAGGACTTATGCTTCTTACTCCATTCTCAGCAGATGCTACTGACGATTTAACTGTAAACTTCGTTAAAGAGTATCAAAAGAGACATGGCGAGGTTCCTAACCAATTCGCAGCTGACGCTTATGACTGTGCATATGCACTTAAGCTCGCTATCGAGAAGGCAAATGTAACACCAGCAAATTCAGTTTCAGATATTTGCAACGGCGTTAAGTCAGCTATGACTTCTATCACACAAAAAGGACTTACTGGTGACAGCATCAGTTGGAAATCAAACGGAGAGCCTAATAAGACACCAAAGGCAGTTGTAATCAAAGATGGTGCTTATGTATTAGCAAATTAATTATGGATTTTTTAACATATTTTGTAAACGGGCTTAGTCTCGGATCAATATATGCAATTATAGCACTTGGCTATACCATGGTATATGGTATAGCCAAAATGCTTAATTTTGCACATGGTGATGTATTAATGATTGGTTCATACATCACTTTTGTATTTATGAGCCAAATGGGCATTAACCCAATTATAAGTGTATTACTCGCTGCAATTGCTTGCACACTTATAGGAATTACTATAGAGAGAATTGCTTACAAACCACTAAGAGGGGCAAACTCATTGTCAGTTCTTATAACTGCAATAGGTGTCTCTTATTTTTTGCAAAATATTGCATTACTTATATTTGGAGCAAATACAAAAAGTTTTAAGAGTATTGTTACTATTCCTCCACTAAAACTCTTCAACGGACAACTTATGATTTCTAGTGAAAGTATAGTAACCATAGCTCTTTGTATAGTTATAATGCTTGCACTCACAACATTTATCAATAAAACAAAGATGGGTCAAGCAATGCTTGCAGTTTCTGAAGATAGAAGTGCAAGCACACTTATGGGTATAAATGTAAATGGAACTATAGCAATGACATTTGCGATTGGTTCATTCTTAGCAGCCTTCGCTGGAGTTCTACTTTGCTCAGCTTATCCAACTCTCACTCCAACCACAGGTGCTATGCCTGGTATCAAAGCCTTCGTCGCTGCAGTTATCGGTGGCATCGGATCAATTCCAGGAGCATTTATAGGCGGACTTATTCTCGGAGTCCTTGAAAATTTATCTAAGGCATATATTTCAGCCCAGTTATCTGATGCAATAGTATTTTCAGTTTTGATTATAATGTTGCTTGTAAAACCAGCAGGTATACTTGGCAAATCAAATATAGAGAAAGTATAGTATGGATTATTTCAAATTAAAAAGACAAAAGAAAGCAAGATACAACTTAAGCATTTATCTCATGATAATTATTGCCTATGCTATTATCATGATTCTTTCTGCTCAAGGAAAAATATCATCACTCTTAAATGGCTTACTTGTTCCATTTTGCACATATTCAATTCTTGCAGTTTCACTTAACTTAGTCGTCGGAATAAGTGGCGAGCTAAGTCTTGGTCATGCAGGATTTATGTGCGTGGGAGCATTTACCAGTGCGGTATTTACAAGGTATATGAAATTTCTCGGTGTTGAGGGATTATATTTATTTATCATAGCAATACTTATCGGAGCAATCACTGCAGGTGTCGCTGGACTCCTAATCGGCATTCCAGTTTTAAGACTTAAAGGTGACTATCTCGCAATCGTTACTCTCGCTTTCGGTGAAATTATTAAAAATATTGCAAATGCAATTTATTTGGGCTTTGACGAGAACGGCGCCCATATCTCATTAAAAAACACTATGGCACTTGGTTTATCAAAGAATGGATTTGTAGTTATAAAAGGTGCGCAAGGAATCACAGGTACGCCTCACTACTCTTCATTTACAGCAGGTGTGATATTACTTATAATCGTTGTAACTATTATCTTAAACTTAGTAAACTCAAGAACTGGTAGAAATATAAAAGCACTTCGTGACAATCGTATCGCAGCAGAATCTGTAGGAATCAGTGCTACAAAGTATAAACTCATCGCATTTACCATAGCAAGTAGTATGGCAGGTGTTGCAGGAGTTCTATATGCACACAATCTTACAACTCTCACTGCCCTTCCAAAAAACTTCGGCTACAATATGTCTATCACAATCCTCGTATTCGTAGTTCTTGGCGGAATGGGAAGAATCAGAGGTTCTATAATCGCTGCAGTAGTTCTTACTCTCTTACCTGAGATGCTTAGAAATTTACAAGATTTCAGAATGCTAATATATTCTATCGTATTGATAGTTGTTATGATATTTACATCAGCACCAGCAATGAAACAATATATAGAAGTTTTAAAAAATAAATTCCCTGTGCTTAATGCTTTAAAAACTTTGGGAAATAAAAAAGTTAAAAAGGAGGGCAAATAAATGAAAGAAAATATAATGCTCTCTGTGAAAAATCTTTCAATACAATTTGGTGGACTTCACGCAGTTGAAAATTTCAATTTATCAATAAGAGAAAACGAACTCTATGGACTAATTGGACCAAATGGAGCAGGCAAGACTACTATCTTCAATCTTCTAACTGGCGTATATAAACCAACAAGCGGCACAATTTTGTTAAATGGTGTAAATAAAATCAATGGAAAGAATACTATTGAAATTAACAAAATGGGAATAGCAAGAACTTTCCAAAACATAAGATTATTTCACAAACTTACAGTTCACGACAATGTAAAAATTGCACTGCAAAATAAATATAGGTATTCTACTATTTCTGGAATACTTAGACTTCCAAGATATCACCGCTATGAGGCACTTATGGATGAAGAAGCGATGGCACTACTCAAAGTATTTAATCTTGAAAATGATGCTATGATGAAATCAGCTAATCTTCCATACGGCAAACAGAGAAAGCTTGAGATAGCTCGTGCCATAGCGACCAACCCTAAAGTTTTGCTACTCGATGAACCACTTGGGGCACTTGACCTAAAGTTGCGGAAAGAGATGCAGACGGAACTTAAAAACATTCAGCAGCAGCTAGAAATTACATTTGTGTATGTAACTCATGATCAAGAAGAAGCACTTACTATGTCTGATGTGGTGGTTGTAATGAATAACGGGCAAATTCAGCAGATTGGGTCGCCGATAGATATATATAACGAGCCACAAAATGCCTTTGTTGCAGATTTTATTGGCGAGAGTAACATTATTAGTGGCATTATGTATAAAGATTATATGGTAGGATTTTTAGGCCATGATTTTATTTGTGTAGATAAAGGATTTGCTTGTAATGAGGAAGTGGATGTAGTTATTAGACCGGAAGATGTAAAGCTTTTAGAAGTAGGGAATGGAAGACTAGAGGGAGTGGTAGAAAGTATTATTTTTAAAGGAGTGCATTACGAAATGAAAGTGGATTCAGCGGGGTATAGCTGGATTGTGCATTCAACACTACCGAAAGATATAGGTTCTTTGGTTGGGATAGATATTGACCCAAATGATATTCATATTATGAAAAAAATGGAGATTTAATATGAAAAAATTAAGAATACTTTCTTTGCCATATATTTCTTGGGTTTGTATGTTTACAATTGTGCCTTTATTAATTGTTATT
>JAFWVX010000033.1 GCA_017523785.1 Lachnospiraceae bacterium | reverse complement strand
ATTTAAGTTCCTCAAGTGTTTTAAAATCTTTTTCATACCCATAAAACATTTCTTTTTTCATTATACCAAAGAAATTTTCCATTATGCTATTATCGATACAGTTCCCTTTTCTGGAAAATGACTGTCTTATATTTCGCTTTTTTAACTCATTCTGATAATAGATTGATTGGTATTGCCAGCCTTGATCTGATTGAAATATCAATCCATCTAAATTCACATATTTTCTAAATGCTTTGTTTAGCATTCGTTTAGTTTGTTCAAAGTTTGCTTTTGTTGATATATCATAACTTATTATTGAGCTATCATACATATCAAGTATTGGAGATAAATATAACTTTCCACTTGCTATTTTAAATTCTGATACATCTGTAGTCCATTTTTGATTTGGTTTATTTGTTTTAAAATTTCTAATATATTGAATTTTATTTGTATTATTATTTACTATGCTGTCTAATAATAAATTCTCTTTGTGGTTCCCATTATCGCCTTTATAAGTATGGAATTTAGAACTCTTTCCTTGAAATGCTTTTAATCCATTTTCATTCATAATTCTTTGAGTCTTCTTTTGATTTATATGAATTTCTTTATTTAATTCCATATTAACTCTAATATACCAGTATCTACAATGATTTTTATAAAAAATTGAATATATTTTTTTAAATAATTCTTTTTCTTCCTTGTCTTTTCTTTTGGTGTATTCTATATGTTTTTTGCTTTTATAGTACTCATATGTAGATTTTTTATATTAGCAACTTTTAAAAGAACCTTTAATTTAAATTGTTGCCTTAGTTCATCTATAATTCTAATTATTTCTGATTTTTTTGGTTCTTTTCCTGAACTAAGGCATGAAGTTTTTTTAAATATGCATTCTCGGCTAAAATATACTCTATTTCTTCTTTAGTGTATATTGAATCACTTTCCTTTTTCTCAATTCTTTTTTTAATTTCATTATCTTTTTTCTTCATAAGTGGGCTCCTTGTTACTATACATTTTAAACCACTTATTCCATTTTGTCTATATATTTTTACCCAGTCAACTATTGACTTAATAGGCATATTTCTATTAATTGATACTTGATTTATTGAATTTCCATTAACAACTTCTTTTACTGCATTTAATTTTTCTTTATATGTATGTTTTCTATATTGCCTTTTTAATCCATCTTCTCCGTGTTTGTCATAAATTTTTTCCCAATGCTTTACTATGTCTCGCCAATGACGACTAATCTTATTGTACGGCTCTTTGATCAGTATTCCTTTTTTTAATGCTTTTACTGCTTTAAGTTTAATTTCGTACGAGTATTTCATAAAAAATTAGACCTCCAATTATATTTATGATATAATTAATTGGTCTAACTTTAGGGTTTAAGTACAATAAAACATATTATAATAATGCATATATATTTAGAGTTCTTAATTGGGGGGAATAGTGGTATGAAAAGAGCATATATACATATTATAGGCATAATAAGTTTAGTAATAATATTATTTTTTATATTAAAACATAATAAAAATGTAATTAAAGAAGTACCTTATTATGTATCGGAATTTCAGTGGGATGCCATGGATACAGATGTTATGAAAATGCCTAATGGAAAGTTTGCCGTATGCACATATCATAAAAATACAAATACAATTGATGTTAACTATCTTGAAGAAGAGTATCAAAAATATTTTCTTGATGATGGAACTGAAATTGATGATGAAGGAAAGCCAGCATTTCCAGATGGATACATAGTTCAAAATTTATATGAGACTCTTGAAGTGCCAACTGAAAGGAAAACAAAAAAAGGTTTTCAAAGGTTTGTGTGTGATTGGATTGGCTCATTAATCGGGATTAGATATGAAAATAAGTTAAATGTTAAACGACACGAATATAGTTATGGTGCTTCATATATAGATTATATGTCGAAAAAATGGGACTTAACAAGAAAAGAAGAATATGGATGTAACGAATTAGATTATTTATTTTTAATATTGAGAAATTCTTTTGGTCAATGCGCAGATAGCTTTTTAGGTATTGAAAGAATATCAAATGAATTCGATGAAATAATTATTGATAAAGTACAAATTGGCGATATTGGTTTTGCATATATTTGCAATGAGAATGTGCCTGGGATATGCATAGGATTTGATAAAGATAGTAACCCTATATTTTCAATTATGTCATATGTTCCAAAGTTTGAAAACTTAAAAAGAATGACAAAAGAATTAGCAAAAGAGTATAATATAAATATAAAAAAATATTATTATTGCAATAATATATTATTGACTGATCAATTAGAAGAAAAAAATCGCACTAAAGAAACTTGTGGTATAAAGAATAGATATTTTTATAAATTTTATTCTACCCATTCTGCTATTCCATTTGTAGATAAAGAAACTGATGGCACAGCTAAAAATAAGGATTTAATTGTTGAAGATATTAATTATTATAATAATCAATCAAATTATAGAGATTTACTTGATAAGGGTGAGTGGACGGGTGATGATCTAGGTACTCGTTGGAATGAAGAGCATAAGAGAGTACAAGAGATTCTAAAAGAAGAAAAACAAAAACGTATTGATTATATTTTTTCTATTCCAGATGTGAAGATTGTTGAAATTTATCCAGAAACTGAGATAGAAATTGATAATGTAAATGAAAACTCTGAAGAAATAATACCATTGGATTAGTTATGAAGAGAATATGCAAATGTTTAATAATTATATTGATATGCTTTATTTCAATTAATTCTTATGCCACCCAACTTGATTATTCTCGCATTTATTATGACAAAGACAATTATTATAAATCTACTTGGCAATGGCTCGACTTAAATAGTGATAGGATTTATGAATGCTATTACTTTAATGTCTTAGGTCATATGTATAAAAATGGTACTACACCAGATGGTTACCAAGTAAATGAAAACGGTGAGTGGGTAGTTGATGGCATAGTGCAGAGAAAGACAAGTGTTGAGGTTAAGGACTTAATAGATGTTAACATAGCAACAGTTTCATCAGCATATAATACAAAATATTATGTGATTATAGATGTTAAGAAAGACTTTAGTGAAGAACTAGATAGTTTTATAGATGAGAATGTGTTTGATGTTAGAAACTATATAGTAAGTAAAGATGTTGACAAGAAGCTACTTGTAGATTTGCAAGGTCAATATATCAAGAACATGAATAACATCTACAATACATATTATAAGCAGATAGTAGAACTCTTTGACAAGAATGAAATCACAAAGCAAGACTTAAATGAATCTAAAAATATATTATCAAGTGTGCTAAAATCCAAAGAAAAATTACTAAAACAGAAAATTAGTGAACTTGCGAAAGATATAACATGGCAGTTTAGCAAGGATGAACTTAAAGAAAAGCGAGAACTTGTATTAGATAAGAAGTGCTAAAAAATGGGCAATGCCCATTTTTTTAGTTTTCTTCAAATATTGGAAGTGTGTCTACATATAGCAAATCTTGATGGACGTCATCACTCTCTTTAAAAACACAACAATATTTTAAAACATTAATTTTATATTCCTCAAGAACATCTTTAATGGCAAATACTGTTGATCCTGTTGATATTACATCATCAACAAACAGAGCTTTTTTACCAGAGTATTTTTCTAAATTCTTTTTGTCTATAAAAAGCTGATTAGTTCCAGATGTAAATGTTTTAACGTGTGCTATAACTGGTGACTCAAAATTAATTTTAACTTTTTTTCTAAACACCAATAAATCTGTATTGCAGAGGTCAGCAACTCTTTGAGCAAGTGCGGCTCCCTTTGATTCAGCAGATATAACAACATCTACATTTTGAAGATTATTCTCTACAATTTTTTTATAGAGGTCTTTTGCTGCAGCTCTATTCATATTTATATCTGAATACGGATCAAATACTGCCACATACTTATTGCCACCAATACCAGCTTTTGGAAGAGAAAACTCTTTACCATCTAATTTAATTTTATAATACTTATCCATAGTGCCCTCCTTAAAGTAAGACTATTATAGCACATTTTACTCATACGTAGAATATATTTAATTTAAAATACATAAATATCTCAAAATATTCATAAATTGCTCATATTTTGCCACGTTTTTGCATAAATATGTATAAAATGCTTGACAAATCTAATAATAATGCTATAATGTTGCATAATTATTCATTTGACAATAAGATATTGCATAAGAATAAATTTATATTAAGTTTTTAGGAGGAAAGTATTTATGAAAAAGTTTTTATCATTAACATTAGCAAGCATTATGGTTTTAGGATTAGTAGCTTGTGGACAAAAGGCAGCAGCACCTGCAAGTGATGGGGCAGCTCCAACAAAATTAGTTATGTGTACAAACGCAGAGTTCCCACCTTATGAGTTTAAGGATGGTGGAGAATTCAAAGGCATAGACGTTGAGTGTGCAAAACTTATCGGAGAGAAACTCGGAGTAGAAGTTGAAATACTTGATATCGCATTTGATTCATTGATTCCAACTGTTATGAGTGGCAAGGCAGATTTTGCAATGGCAGGAATGACAGTTACTGAAGATCGTAAAGAGAGTGTAGATTTTTCACACACATATCAAACAGCAGTTCAAACAATTGTTGTTCCAGTTGATAGTGCTATCCAAGGTGTTGAAGACATGTATGGAAAGAAAATTGGTGTTCAAACAGGAACTACTGGTGACATCTACTGCTCAGATGATTTTGGCGATGAGTCAATGGAGAGATATTCAAAAATTATAGATGGTTTCCAAGCTATGAAGTCAGGAAAGATTGATGCAATCGTAGTTGATGACCAAGTTGCAAAAGCAATAGTTGAGCAAGATTCATCATCATTTAAAATTCTTGAGACTGCATATGCTGAAGAAGATTATGCAATCGCTGTAAAGAAAGGCAATAAAGATTTATTGGATAAGATTAATACAGCAATTGATGAGATGAAGTCAAACGGACAATTAAAAGCTATTGTAGATAAGTATATAAAATAATTCATGGAAAAAATAAGTAAAGCATTACATTTAAACTTAATAAAAGACAATAGATATATGTACTTGGTTGATGGCTTAAAGAACACGATGGTTATCACTCTTTTTGCCACTATACTTGGGATAGTTCTTGGCTTAGTTATCGCACTCGTAAGAACTACATACGATAATACAAATGGATTAAAGAATTCAAATGTATTATTTAGGTCATTGATTAAGCTTGCGAATGGGATTTGCCAAGTGTATATAACACTCATAAGAGGAACGCCGGTTGTAATCCAACTTATGATTTTGTTCTTTTGTATATTTACATCAAGAGATGCAAGTGGAGTTCTAATTGCTATAATTGGATTCGGACTTAATTCTAGTGCATATGTTGCGGAAATATTTAGGTCAGGACTTATGTCTATAGACCAGGGGCAGATGGAAGCTGGAAGGTCTTTAGGACTTTCATATCTTGATACTATGAGATTTATAATTGTGCCTCAGGCATTTAAGGTTGTGCTTCCATCACTCTGTAACGAATTTATCGTTCTTATAAAAGAAACTTCAGTTGCAGGTTATGTGGCAGTGCAGGATTTGACTAAGGGCGGAGACATAATAAGGTCTAGAACCTACGATGCTTGGACTCCACTTCTTATAGTTGCTGGAATATATTTACTTTTGACTTGCATTTTCTCTGCTATAGTAAAGAGACTTGAAATAAATCTTAGAAAGAATGAGAGGACAGCATAGTATGGAAAAGTTACTTGAGATAAAGAATTTAAGTAAAAGTTTTGGTGACCATCTTGTCCTCGACAATATCACAACTGATATTAATAAGGGTGATGTTCTCTGTCTTGTAGGACCAAGCGGAGGTGGAAAATCAACATTTTTAAGGTCCTTAAACTTGTTGGAAGTTCCAACAGGTGGAAGTATCTTCTTTGATGGGGTAGAGATTACCAATCCAAAAACTAATATAGATGAGGTGAGAAAAAAGATCGGAATGGTGTTTCAACATTTTAATCTTTTCCCACATCTTACTATATTAGAGAATATGACACTTTCGCCTATAAATGTTTTGAAACTCAGTAAGAGTGAAGCAGAGGAAAAAGCTAAAGTGCTTTTGACAAGAGTTGGACTTATAGAGAAGATGGACACATATCCAAATATGTTGTCTGGCGGTCAGAAACAAAGAGTTGCGATTGTAAGAAGTCTTATGATGAATCCTGAGGTTATGCTCTTTGATGAACCAACTTCAGCACTTGACCCAGAGATGGTTGGCGAAGTTCTTGATGTTATGAAGGAACTTGCTAAAGAGAAAATGACGATGGTTGTCGTAACTCACGAGATGGGATTTGCAAGAGAGGTTGCTAACCGTGTAGCATTTCTCGACCAAGGGCAGTTCGCATACGAGAATAGCCCAGATAAATTTTTCAAAGAACCTGAAAATGAGAGGCTTCGCAGTTTCTTAAGTAAGGTATTATAAGAAGGTACATTATGATAGACAAGAGTAAAATAAAAAAAGTAGTATTAGCATATAGTGGTGGTCTTGATACTTCAATTATCATCCCATGGCTTAAAGAAAATTATAATAACTGTGAAGTCATAGCTGTATCAGGTGATGTAGGTCAGGCTGATGAGCTTGAAGGTCTTGAAGAGAAGGCTAAAAAGACTGGTGCATCAAAATTATATGTTCTTGACTTGAAAGATGATTATGTAGATAACTATATAATTCCAACTATGAAAGCTGGAGCAATTTACGAAGATTATCTTCTTGGCACGAGTCATGCAAGACCTTGCGTAGCGAAAGGTTTAGTTGAGATAGCATTAAAAGAAAAGGCTGATGCTATAGCTCACGGATGCACAGGGAAAGGAAATGACCAAGTCAGATTTGAATTGGCAGTAAAACATTTTGCACCTGATATGCCAATTATTGCTCCTTGGAGAGAGTGGAATATAAAATCTCGTGAAGAGGAAATAGATTATGCTGAGGCTCATAATGTTCCTTTGAAAATAAGTAGAGAAACTAATTATTCAAAAGATAAAAATTTATGGCATCTATCACACGAAGGTCTTGACCTTGAAAATATAGAGAATGAACCTCAATATGATAAAGAAGGATTCCTTGAGATGAGTGTATCACCTTTTAAAGCTAAAGATGAACCAACTTATGTGACTCTTAAGTTTGAAAAAGGTGTGCCAGTAGAATTAAATGGACAAAAGAAATCTGCCAAAGACATAGTTTTAGAATTAGACAGAGTCGGTGGCGAAAATGGTATAGGACTTCTTGACATAGTAGAGAATAGACTTGTTGGAATGAAGTGCAGAGGAGTTTATGAGACACCAGGAGGGACTATACTTTATAGAGCTCACGAGGCACTTGAGACTATCTGTCTTGATAAAATGACACTTCATGAAAAACAAAAACTTGCAATTACATTTGCAGAACTTGTATATAATGGTCATTGGTTTTCGCCACTTAGAGAAGCACTTTCTGCATTTGTAGATAAAACTCAAGAGACTGTGACAGGAACTGTAAAACTTAAATTATATAAAGGAAATATAATTAAAGCGGGGCTTAGCAGTCCATATTCATTATATGATGATGAGCTCTGCACATTTGGAGAGAGCGATTATAATCAGGCAGATGCAACTGGATTTATAAATTTATTTGGTCTCTCAACAAAAGTGAACTCACTAATGAAAAAGAAAAGCGGGCTCGCATAGCTCGCCCATACATATATTTGTAGGGGCGGATATTATCCGCCCGTAGGAGCAAAATGTCAAAATTATGGAAAGGCCGCACATCTGCTAAAACCAGTGTGCTCGCCGATGAGTTCAACTCATCAATTAAAATCGACAAACGAATGTATAAAGAAGACATAGAGGGGAGCATGGCACATGTTGCTATGCTCTCTCATTGTAATATTATAACTAAGGTAGAGGCAAAAAAAATCACTGATGGCTTAGTTAAAATTTTAAAAGATATAGAGAGTGGCAAACTAAAAATTGACGATAAGGCTGAAGACATACATATGTTTGTAGAGGAAGTTCTCACAAAGCGAATTGGTGATGTTGGCAAAAAACTTCACACTGCAAGAAGTAGAAATGACCAGGTGGCTCTTGACGTGAGACTTAATCTACGAAAAGAAATCACTTTGATAAATTTTACACTCGACAAACTAATCAATCTTATAATAGATATTGCAGATAAAAATCGTAATACTATAATGTCAGGTTTTACTCATTTGCAGAAAGCTCAACCGATAACATTTGCCCATTATATACTTGCATATGGGATGATGTTTAAGAGAGATATGGAGAGGCTTTATGATTTGTATAAGAGGGTAAATGTTTCACCTATAGGTGCTTGCGCACTTGCAGGAACCACATATAAGACTGATAGAGTTTATGAGGCTAAACTTTTAGAGATGGATTCTATTTGCGAAAACTCTATTGATGCAGTTTCGGATAGAGATTTTATAGTTGAGTTTGCATCAGATTTATCTATTATAGCTATCCACTTATCGAGACTTGCGGAAGAGACAATTTTATTTACAAGTGCAGAGTTTAATTATATAGAATTATCAGATGCAGTGACTACAGGTTCATCTATCATGCCACAAAAGAAAAACTCTGATATGGCAGAGCTTGTGAGAGGAAAGACTGGAAGAGTTTATGGAAATCTTTTAAATATACTTACACTTCTCAAAGGTCTTCCACTTGCATACAATAAAGATATGCAAGAAGATAAGGAATTGATTTTTGATTCTGTGGATACAGTAAAGAATTCTTTAAACATTTCATAGAGATGCTATCAACTATGAAAATCAATAAAGAGAAAATGAGAGATGATGCATCTACAGGTTTTATAAATGCGACTGACCTCGCAGATTATCTCGTAACCAAAGGAATGGCATTTAGAGATGCATATAAAATTTCGGGCAGCATTGTGAGATATTGTGTCGAGAATAATTCCATTCCAAAAAATGAAATACTAACACTTGAGACTCTACCGATTGAAACTTATAAAAAGTTTTCTAAACTATTTGATAAGGATGTGTATAAGTTTATAGATTTAGAGACCTGTGTAAATAGAAGAACCAGTCTCGGTGGTGCTTCGCCTAAAAATATAGATAGGCAGATAGCATTCCTCAAAAAATAATATTATTAAATTTCTTTTAAAAATGGGGCAATTTTAAGCAAAAATGCCCTATTTTTATTGACTATAATATGCAAAAATACTATAATTATATTAGAGTTTGGCGGGCAGCCGCCATATATTTTTATGTCGCATAAAATGAGTAAAAGCGGCAATTGGGGATATTATGGAAATTACAAGAGAAGATGTTAGAAATATTGCGATTATCGCGCACGTAGACCACGGCAAAACTACTTTGGTTGATGCACTTTTGCATCAGTCAGGAATTTTTCGTGAGAATCAAGAAGTCCAAACTAGAGTAATGGACTCAAATGACCTTGAGAGAGAAAGAGGCATAACTATACTTTCAAAAAATACTGCAGTTAATTATAAAGGTGTCAAAATAAATATAGTTGACACTCCAGGCCATGCAGATTTCTCCGGCGAAGTTGAAAGAATTTTGAAGATGGTAGATGGTGCGATACTTATCGTTGATGCATTTGAAGGAACCATGCCTCAGACAAGATTTGTGTTGTCAAAGGCACTTGAACTAAAATTACCTATATTAGTTTGTATAAATAAAATTGATAGACCTGAGGCAAGACCTCAAGAAGTAGTTGATGAAGTTTTGGAATTATTTTTGGACTTAAATGCAAGTGATGAACAACTTGACTGTCCGTTCATCTACATGTCTGCTAAGGCTGGATATGCAAAATTAAAACTTGAAGACGAATCTACAAATATGATTCCGCTCTTTGACACTATACTTTCATTCTTTAAAGCACCACATGGCGATGTAGATGCTCCTGCAAAACTTCTAATTACAACTATTGATTACAGTGAGTTCGTAGGAAGAATTGGTATTGGAAAGATAGAACAAGGAAACATAGAAGTGAATCGTGAGATGGTAGTTGTAAATCATCACGATGCAAGTAAAAAAGAAAAAATAAAAATTTCAAAATTATATGAATTTGAGGGACTTGAGAGAGTTGAAGTGAAGGATGCTAAACTTGGTTCTATAGTTGCGGTTACTGGAATTGATGACTTGCATATAGGCGACACGATAACTGATTCAAGTGATTTAAGTCCTATAGAGTTCCAAAAGATAAGTGAGCCAACTATATCTATGTATTTCATGGTAAATGATTCACCACTTGCCGGAACTGAAGGAAAGTTCCTTACTTCAAGACATATAAGAGAGAGACTTTTCAAAGAGTTAAACACTGATGTAAGTTTAAGAGTTGAAGAGACAGATTCGCCTGATAGTTTCAAAGTTTCAGGTAGAGGTGAGTTGCACCTTTCTATCTTAATAGAGACAATGAGAAGAGAGGGATATGAGTTTGCAGTTTCTAAAGCTGAGGTTATTTACAAAAAAGATGAAAATGGAAATAAACTTGAACCAATGGAACTTGCCTATGTAGATTTGCCTGAAGAATTTTCAGGAGCAGTCATTCAGAAACTCACTCAAAGAAAAGGTGTCTTAAATGGAATGACTAAGGGTCAAGGTGAGTTTGTGCGACTTGAGTTTTTAATTCCATCAAGAGGACTAATTGGTTATAGAGGTGAGTTTTTAACTGATACAAAAGGAACTGGAATTTTAAATACTATGTTTAATGGCTACGGCCCATATCTTGGCGACCTATCTTATAGACCTACTGGTTCGCTCATCGCATTTGAATCAGGTGTAGCAGTTGCCTATGGTTTATACAATGCGCAGGAGAGAGGACTACTCTTCATAGGAGCAGGCGACAAGGTATATAGCGGAATGGTAGTTGGACAAAACCCAAAGAACGAAGACATAGAGGTAAATGTCTGCAAGACAAAAAAACTTACTAATATGAGATCTTCAGGTGCTGATGAGGCATTGAAATTAGTTCCTAAAAAGATTATGTCGCTTGAACAATGTCTTGAATTTATTGATACAGATGAACTTTTGGAAGTTACGCCACAGAGTCTTAGAATTAGAAAAAAAATACTTGACCCAACTTTAAGAAAACGTGCAGGAATGAAGAAAGAGGGATAATGGAAAATAATATAAGTAAAAAACAAATAATCGCAAAAGTCCTTGCTTGGATGGGACTAATAATTATTACAGGCATATTATGTGTAATGGTTTATGCACTCACCCATGAAAATGGAAAACTTGCACTTGCTATGATTATTACTTTAGCATTTGTTTCTATCATATATTGGATAGGCATAAAACTATATAAAGATATGATGGAGTTTGAAAGACTAAAAAATCGAGAGAGTGAACAGAAAAAGATGAACGACATAGCAAGAATGAATACAAAAAATATTTAGTTATAAGACATAGGCATTTAAAGGGCAATGACTTGCCTTGATGTCAATTAGGAGGATATATGTCAGGACATAGTAAGTTTAATAACATTAAACACAAAAAGGAAAAGGCAGATGCTGCTCGTGGAAAAATATTTACAGTCATCGGTCACGAAATAGCAATTGCAGTTAAGCAGGGAGGACCAGACCCAACAAGCAATTCAAAACTTCGTGATGTAATTGCAAAAGCTCGTGCAAACAATATGCCTAACGACACCATTGAGAAGGGTATAAAGAAGGCAGCTGGAAATGTCGACGCTGTTAATTTTGAAGAACTTGTCTACGAGGGCTTTGGACCATCTGGTGTTGCTATAATGGTTCGTGCTCTTACTGATAATAAAAATAGAACTGGTGGAAATGTTCGTTCTGCATTTACAAAGGGAAATGGAAATCTCGGTTCGCAAGGTTCTGTTTCATATATGTTTAAAGAGAAGGGACAGATACTTGTAGATAAAGAGGAATGCGACAAGTCTGCTGATGAACTCATGGAACTTGCACTTGAAAATGGTGCATCTGATTTCAATGAAGAGGATGATTCTTATGAGATACTCACAGAACCAAGTGATTTTTCAACTTGTAGAGAAGCACTTGAGAAGGCAGGAATTAAAATGCTTGAAGCTGATGTAACTATGATACCAGAGAATTATGTGTCTGTTACTGATGAAGATGCAGTATATGGCTTGAGAAAGACACTTGACTTACTTGATGAAGATGAAGATGTAAAAGCTTATTATACAAATTGGGAAGAAGAATAAGATGATTGATTATTGTTTAGTCGGCGCAGGACTTTTTAATGCAACTCTTGCAAGACTAATAAAAAAGAATAATAAAGATGCTAAGATAGTAGTTGTTGAAAAGAGAAATCACATTGCTGGAAATATTTATGATGAGAAGATAGAAAATATCAATGTTCATAAATATGGTGCCCACATTTTCCACACTAGCGATATGGAAGTTTGGAAATTTGTAAATGAGGTTTCTGATTTCAATAGATTTACAAATTCACCTATTGCAAATTATCAAGGTGAGATATATAACCTACCATTTAATATGAATACCTTTGTTCGTATGTGGGGTATCTCTACCGTCGATGAAGCAAAAGAAATAATTAATAATCAAAGAAGAGAGATAAAAGGTGAACCAAAGAATCTTGAAGAGCAGGCAATAAGTCTTGTAGGTAGAGACATTTATGAGAAACTCATTAAAGGTTATACTGAGAAGCAGTGGGGACGCGACTGTAAAGATTTGCCAGCATTTATTATAAAGAGAATTCCAGTTAGATATACATTTGACAATAACTATTTTAACGATAGCAAGCAGGGCATCCCTCTCAATGGCTACACCAAGATGGTTGAAAATATGTTTGAAGGTTGTGACATAGAACTGAACACTGACTATCTTAAAAATAAAGACAAGTATCAGGCAAATGTCACAGTTTACACTGGTGCAATAGATGAATACTACGATTATAAATTTGGCGAGTTAAATTGGAGAAGTTTGGAATTTGAGGAAGAAGTTTTGCATAAAGATGACTTCCAAGGAAATGCTGTAGTAAACTACACTGAGCGAAAAATTCCTTATACAAGAATTATTGAGCATAAATATTTCTTATTGGATGAGTCGCCATATACCGTAATTACTAAGGAATATCCTAAGGATTGGGAAATTGGCTTGGAAAGATACTATCCAATGAATGATGAAAAGAACCAGGAACTCTATAATAAATACAAAGAATTTTCACAAAAAGATAATATAATATTTGGTGGAAGGCTCGGTATGTATAAATACTACGATATGGATAAAGTTATAAGAGCCGCAATGGATTTGTATAATGAAAATGAAAAGTTTAAAAAATAAAATAATAGCATTGTTATTATGTGCAATGGTTTTAAATCAATCAGCATTTGCTGGTCACTTTTTCTTTGACAATGGAGTTAAGAAATATTTAGACGACAATGGTCAGGTTGCGGTTGGTTGGAGATGGATTGACGACAATGGTGACAACATAGCAGAGTGTTATCGTTTTAGAGAGGATGGTTCAATTTCTACTGCGTCAACTGTAAAGGGAAAAGATGTAAATGACGAAGGCAAGTGGGTGATTAACGGAGTTGTCCAAAGAATTTATAAGTCAACTGGCAGACCTCTCTATTCTGCAAATGCTGCACTTGGAGAAGTTGACGACAATGAATACTTTGATTTGGGAACTTATTCTCAGACTAGAAGATTAAATGCTACTAAGAAAAAAAATATGAAAGACTTAATCATCGCTGACCTTAATAGAGATGAAGAAAATTATAGAAAGAGTTTGATTGGACCTAAGGGTGAGTTCATAATGCCTGAAGAAGGATATGTACTTTCAAAAGGTGTTAGAAGTTTAGTTTCAAAAAGACCTATTGCGACTAGAAGTAACTGGGCTATAATTGATGATGCATTGAAAGAGGAAGAGGTTAGATATGTAAGTGCAACTGAGAGTATAGTTGCAGGACGAGACATGAGAAAGTTTGTCTCTGCATCAAATAAATATACTGAGAAGGCTGACAATGTAAAAATCTGGGGTGGAGAAATTTGGAATGACGTTATAGTACTCCAGGGAAATGGTGCCTACGTGAAGTTTACAACTAGCGATGACAAGTCAAAATTCAAAGCTAACTACTTTACATTTGAGGTGGCACACCAAACTCACGGCGAGTCAACTGCTGATACATACTGCGGAGTTGAACTTTATCTCAATGGAAAGTCTGTAGCCGTATA
Organism: Lachnospiraceae bacterium; assembly: GCA_017523785.1. Lineage (GTDB taxonomy): Bacteria > Bacillota > Clostridia > Lachnospirales > Lachnospiraceae > UBA3633. Next base: position 49,889 of record JAFWVX010000033.1, on the reverse strand, counting down.
TGACGAGTTCTGTGATGACATACCTGAAATCATTGAAGAGTACCTAGACGATGACGAGAAAAATATGGAAATAAGGGCTATAGTTACTGGCGATGCTCCTGGAAGAAAAATATATATTAGAAATCCAAGATTTAGAATGATTAGATACAGAAAAGACGATTAATCAATTTGTTTACTTTATGTTCGTTTTGTGATAAAATTAAGTAATATTAGGAGGACGATTATGGGATTATTTTTAACTGAAGGTGGTGGGATATTAGGAGGAAATTCTGCGATGATAATGGTAGTTTATGTAGTATTTTTGATTGCCATTATGTATTTCTTAATGATTAGACCTCAAAAGAAGGAAGAACAAAAGAAGAAGGAACTTATGTCTTCACTTGCCATAGGAGACAGCGTTTTAACAGCATCGGGCTTTTATGGAATCATAATAGATATGACAGCAGATACAGTAATTGTAGAGTTTGGAAATAATAAGAATTGTAGAATACCAATGCAAAAGCAGGCGATAGTGAGAAGTGAAAAACCAAATTACAAGGCAGAGGATACTACAACAGATAAAAAGTAATAATTATTTTGAACTCGTATAATACGAGTTCATTTTTTGTATATAGAAAATGATTCTATCGTGGAGGTTCTATGTTTACAAATGATAAAATATTGATGGCGAAAAATGGTGACAAGGAGTTTTATATTTTACCAAAGATGGCAAATCGTCACGGACTTATCGCGGGCGGAACTGGTTCTGGAAAAACTATAACACTTAAAGTAATGGCAGAAAGTTTTTCAGACTTAGGTGTTCCTGTTTTCCTTGCAGATGTGAAGGGCGACCTTGCAGGAATGTGTGAACCAGGTATTGACAGTGATGACATGAAGAAGAGAATTGAGAAGTTTAAGTTAAATGACTATGGCTTTACATATAAAAAATATCCTACACAGTTTTTTGAGATAGATAGAAAAAATGGACTTCCAATTAGAACTACAATAAGTGAATTTGGTCCAACACTACTTTCACATATTTTTGAATTAAACCAAACTCAGTCAGATATATTAAATGTAATATTTAAGATTGCTGACGATGAGAGATTACTACTTCTTGATTTAAAAGATTTGAAGAAGATGATTGAGTATGTTGGAGAGAATGCAAAAGATTTTTCTTCAGCTTATGGAAATATCACAAAGCCAAGTGTTCAGTCAATTCTTCGTTCTATGATTTCACTTGAACAGGAAGGTATAGATAAACTTTTCGGTGAGCCAGAACTTGAATTAGCTGATATAATTAAAACTGATGCAAATGGCAAGGGAATGATAAATATAATTCATAGTCAAAGTCTCATATTGAGCCCAAGAGTTTATTCTGCATTTATGCTTTGGCTTATTTCAGAGATTTATGAGACTATGCCAGAAGTAGGTGATTTAGATAAGCCTAAGTTTGTATTTTTCTTTGATGAGGCACATATCTTATTTAAGGATAGTTCGACAGCATTATTGAAGAAGATTGATCAAATGGCAAAACTTATAAGGTCAAAGGGAGTTGGACTTTATTTTATAACTCAAGATCCAACTGACATTCCCGATACCATACTTCAACAACTTGGAAATAAAGTTCAACATGTTCATAGATCATATACTGCAAAAGATAAAAGAAATCATAAGGCAATCTGCGACAGTTTTAGAGACAATAAAGATTTAGATATTTCAGAAGTTCTTGAGACCCTTGGAACTGGTGAGGCACTTGTATCATTCTTGGATGAGAAGGGTGCACCTGAGGTTGTAGACTTTGCAAAAGTTTTACCACCACAGAGTAAGATGGGAACTATAGATGATGCTACTCGTGATAAAGAGATAAAGTCCTCAACTATTTATACAAAGTATTATAAAGATATTGATAGAGAGTCGGCGTATGAGATATTAAATAAAAAGGCTGAAGAGGCACTTGCAAATAATATCGAATTAGAAAATAATGCTAAACTGACTAAAGAACAAGAGAAATTATTGAAGCAGCAGGAGAAGGAACAAGAGAGAATTGCAAAAGCTGAGCAAAAGGCTTATGAGAAGGCTGTTAAGGAAGAGGCTAAAAGACAGGCTCAGGCATCTAAGAAAATGAATACTGCAATTAAAAGTGTTATGAGATCTACTGGTAGCACTATAGGACGAGAGGTGTCTAAGTCATTGACATCTGCAATCTTTGGTTCAAATAGTAAAACAGCATCAAGAGTTGCAGGAAACATAGGTTCTGCACTTGGAAGAAATATATTAGGAACTTTACTTAAGGGGTAGAATATGGGCAGAGTAAAAACAATCGGGTTATTGACAAGTGGTGGCGATGCACCTGGAATGAATGCTGCAATCCGTGGAGTAGTTAGGTGTGCAGTTAATAATGGAATAAAAGTTCTTGGATTTGAAAAAGGATATAATGGTCTACTTGATAACGAGTATCGTGAAATGGATAAGAGATCCGTTTCTGATATAGTTGATAGAGGTGGCACAATTCTTTTTACTGCAAGGTCTAAAGAATTTTGCGAAGTTGAAGGAATGAAAAAAGCAATTGAAGTTTTAAAAAAAGATGGTGTTGATGCATTAGTGGTTCTTGGCGGTGATGGAACATTTAAAGGTGCAAAGAGTTTGTCAGAATTATCCAATGGAGAAATTAATGTTATAGGAGTTCCTGCAACTATAGATTTAGACATTGCTTGCACTGAATATACAATAGGATTTGATACAGCAATCAACACTGCGATGGAAGGTGTAGATAGAATTAGAGATACGAGTACTTCTCATGAGAGATGTAGCATAGTTGAAGTTATGGGAAGAAATGCTGGTTACATCGCAGCTTACACTGGAATTTCAACTGGAGCTGAGGAAATCATCATACCAGAATTGAATGAGTATGAGGACATCAGCCAAATCATAACTCGTGTTAAGATTGCAAATAAGAAGGGCAAAAAGCATTATATTATTATAAATGCAGAGGGCATAGGTCACTCAGCTGATATGGCAAAAATGATTGAGACTATGACTGGAATAGAGACAAGGGCGACAATACTTGGACATCTCCAAAGAGGAGGTTCGCCAACTTGCAAGGATAGAGTTTATGCTTCTATCATGGGATGCAAGGCGGTGGAGGTTTTGATTGCGGGGAAGAAAAATAGATTAATCGTTTATAAGAATGGGGAGTTTACGGATGTCGACATCAATGAGGGGCTCGCTGAACAGAAGGCGTTCCCACAATACTTCATTAAGACTGCTGAGGAGTTGGAATCAAAATAATATTTAAATATAATATTGCAATTTGCAATTCTCTCGAAAATAGGTCGCGAAAACAAGATTTTATTTAGAAAATTGCAAATTGTTATAAAGATTATAAATAATGAATAATAATGAAGAACAATTTAATAGCGAATTAGAATCTTCAGCAGTTTTAATACCAATTATTGTGTCGAACTCTTATAGTAAGAAATATTATTTGGATGAGAGACTTAATGTACTACCGAGAGAAGTGAAAGACACTCTAAAAATCATTTTTGTTAAGCTCACTGAAGAGGTCGGCGGTGTAGCGGAAGTTTCGTTTGACAACACTGAGTACGACTTGGTGTTTAAGACTTACAAGAATGATGACGATTTCAACTACGACGAGATAAATGCGAATTATAAACTTTCAAAGATTGAGAGAGAGTATGCAGAAATATTTTCGCAGATTGCGGAGTTTTGCAAATTTAAATTAAACGGACTAGTTTAATGTTTAAAATTGGAAATGTAGAAATAAAGAATAGAATATGTGTAGCACCAATGGCAGGTATTACCGACCTGCCATATCGCATTATTTTGAAGGAAATGGGTGCGGCACTTATGACAACTGAACTTGTTAGTGCGAAAGGAATTTATTACAATAATCCTGGAAATGCCACGATAATGGCAACCGACAAGAAAGAGGCGCCAATTGCACTTCAACTTTTTGGAGCTGATCCAATCATCATGTCAATGGTTGCAAATAAAGTTAAAGAGCAATATGACATAATTGATATAAATATGGGGTGTCCGGTTTTAAAAGTTGTGCGAAATGGTGAGGGCTCGGCACTTATGAAAGATGAAGCACTTGCTGCAAGAATAGTTGAGACGATGGTTCGAGTTGTAAATGACAAACCAATCACTTGCAAGATGAGAATTGGTTTTGACAATAAACACATAAATGCGGTTAGTTTTGCAAAAGCACTTGAATCTGCAGGTGCTTCTGCTATAACAGTCCATGGTAGAACAAAAACTGAATTATATAGTGGAGATGTGCACAAAGATGTTATAAAAGACGTAAAGTCTGCAGTTAAAATTCCAGTTATTGCAAATGGAAATATTTGGACTATAGATGATGCAAAAACTATGCTTGATGAGACTGGTGCTGATGCTATAGCTATTGGTAGAGCGATTAAAGGCAATCCTTGGTTTGTAAAAGAGTGCATAGAGTATATTGAAAATGGTAAGAGGATAGAACGGCCAACTAAAGATGAGATAAAAAAAATGATGTATAGACATGTGAATGATGCAATTAGTTTTAAAGGGGAGTTTACTGCTATATCAGAGCTTAGACATCATATAGCTTGGTATACACATGGAATGCAAAACTCAACAAAGTTTAGACTTGCACTTAATAGTGCAGCAACAAAAGAGGCAATCACAAAACTTATAGATGAATTGTAATTTGAAAATATATCGTAGTGGACTACACCTGTTGTCCCTGTAGGGGCGGATATCATCCGCCCACATCGTAGGGGCGAGCATTGCGAGTCCGAAGGAGACATATGAAAAAGTACAGTGAATTAAGTAAAGAAGAACTAACAAGTTTAAAAACTGAATTAGAGAAAGAAATCCAAGATTTAAAATCATTAAACCTAAATCTTGATATGAGCCGCGGCAAACCTTGCAAAGAGCAACTTGATCTCTCTATGGATCTAATGAGTGTACTTGACAAACATTCGAATTTAATTTGCAAAGATGGAACAGATTGCAGAAATTACGGTCAACTTGGTGGCATAGAAGAGGCAAGAGAACTCCTTGCAACTTTTATGGAAAACAAAATTGAGAATATTTTGATATATGGAAACTCATCACTTAATGTTATGTATACTATGATTATGCAAGCATGGGTATTTGGAATAATGGGGCACACTCCTTGGTGCAAACTTCCAAAAGTTAAATTTTTGTGTCCAGTGCCAGGCTATGATAGACATTTTGCCATTTGCGAAGAATTTGGTATAGAGATGATTAATATTCCTATGTCAGAAACAGGTCCTAATATGGATATGATTGAGAAACTTGTATCAGAAGATGATAGCATAAAAGGAATTTGGTGCGTGCCAAAATATTCAAATCCAGACGGATATACTTATAGCGATGAAACTATAAAAAGATTTGCAACTCTTAAAACAAAAGCATCTGACTTTAGAATTTTTTGGGATAATGCATACACTGTTCATCATTTGTATGAGGAACCAGAAAAAAGAGACCACATACTTGAAATTTTAACTGAGTGTGAGAAAGTAGGAAATCCAGATATTGTATATAAATTCGCATCTACTTCTAAAATTTGTTTCCCAGGTTCTGGTATAGCATCCCTTGCTGCATCAGATAATAATATTAAAGACATAAAAAAACATTTAAAAATTCAGACTATTGGCTATGACAAGGTTAATGAGTTAAGACATGTTCACTACTTCAAAAATTTACTCGGAATAAAATCTCATATGTTAGAACATGCAAAGATACTTAGACCAAAATTTGAATTAGTGTTAAATACATTTGAAAAAGAGTTGTCTGATATAGATATGGTTAGGTGGACTAAACCACATGGTGGATATTTTATATCATTTTATGCTATGCACGGTACAGCAAAAGACATAGTAGCAAAATGTAAAGAATTAGGTGTTAAGCTTACAGATGCTGGAGCATCTTACCCATACCATAAAGACCCAGATGACTCAAACATAAGAATAGCTCCAACCTACCCAAACATCAAAGACTTAGAAGTCGCCCTTAAAGTTTTTGTGGCGGTGGTTAAATATGTGACGATATGTAAAATAATTGATACAAGGGTATAATATGAAAAACAAAATTTTAATACTAGCATCAAAGTCTTTGGAGCCTTGGTGTAAATATGTCGGAGAGTATATCGATAGGTTAAATAAAACTCGCATATCGAGAAATGAATTATATATAGAATTAGTGACTGAATATGATTTCTGCTTATATGATAGAATAGAAAAGTATTATTCAGAGGTTGACGAGGTTTTTATTTTAATTGATAAAACAATTGAAGATAAAAAAGAAAGATTCATTGAGGTTTATGAGAAATATTTAAAGAATGATTATCCTAAAATTATACCTCTTTTTAAAGGCTCAAGCGGAAAGGAATTAGGCAGTGATTTAAAAGATTTTTACGATTACCTATGTAAAATATCTCACTATAATCAGTTTGTTAACAATGAAGATAAATTGCTAAATATAATATTTTTTGAAAGTTTAAATAATTTATATGGGTTTGAAATAGAGGAAAACAATGGCAAATTAAGAATAAAGGGTAGTGATCTTGAAATTGATATCAATGATGTTGAGTATATCACTAATAATTTAAAATTAAAAGAAATTATAGATGAACGCAATAGTATATTAGAAAGTATAAACAGTTTTGAAACAGATAATGATAGAAAATTTGAGCTATGCATGGAAATAAGTGCTAAGCAAGCTATAATTAATAAATTAGTAGGAGAAAGTTATGATGGAATAAACAAATGTCTAACTACAATTTTGAGAAATGACAAATCCAATGAAGAAAAAGTAATTTCAAAATTAATTTTAGATGGGAAGTATGATGAGGCGTTAAAACTAATTAGACCAAGAGAAGAAATTGTAAACGAAAATAATAAATTGGATACTACTCAAGAAAATATTGAAAGCAAAAGAAAAGAATTGATAGATGAATTTGCCTTAAGAATTAATGCTAATAAAGGCAAAGTTGTAGAAAGTGATGAAAGTGAGACACAAGATTTAATTTTTGAAATTATTGAGGATACTAAATGGGTTTTAAATGAAATTATAGATAAGAATATAGATGAATATATTAACAAAGCTGTTGATAGTTTAGATTGCTTAATTGGAAATTACAATATAGAAAATATCAACGATTTAGTTGATAAGGTTCTAAATAAATATGAGTATTTGCAAAAATCGAATAGTGAATATATAAATAAATGTAATTATTTACATTTACACTTTTTAAAATACTCAGCTGATAAACAAAATAATAATGATATTAAGGCGATTGATGATATATTGGAACTATATGATAGTGTTGATATTGCAGAGCTTCACACGAAAAATATTATGGATTATATAGATTTAATACTTGGTATTCTTAAGGTAAATGAATATTATGATTTTAAGAATGATGAGGTAGATAAGCATTTAGATAAACTTTGCGAATTATTTATTAAGATTTCACTAGAAGACATAGATTTTTATACTTCCAAATTGTGGGAATTTGTTCAATTTTTAATATATCATAAAAATGATTACAATAGAGGAAAATATTTATTTGAAACCTTATTCAAATACAATGATATTTTTGATGCAGAGAAATGCCTTGATTTGTCAGAAGTAATTAGTAATAAGGATATAAATTATAATACAAAGCTATTATATAATTTCTTTTTAAACAAGTATGGAGAATTAAAAGTTTTTACAAAGCCAAAAAAGGGAAATTTTGATTCTGATGATTTTAGTAGATCGGTTGTGTTGAAAAATGAAAATGAAGTTGATTGGCAAATTGGAATGCAACTCATGGGTGCACTAAGTGGGCGTATCTATACGCCATTATTGTTTTATATTGATGAGTATAATGAGGATATTATTTTTAAGGGTTTAAGTTATGAAAATATAGTTAAAAGTAATAAATTATTTCGAAAAGATGAAATTTGTAAATTAGTAATTAGTAGGATTGATGGCAATGATATAAAAAATGCTGAACAGGTGCTAAAGTATCTACCTGTATTTAGTACAAATTCAAATAGTGACTATAACCAACCTGGAATACTATTTATAAAAAATATAGATAAGTGTTATTCATCAGATATAAAGTTAATTTTAGATTATGCATGTGAACGAAAGAAAATCAATTATTATAAACATCCTATATTCCCACAAAAATGGATATTAGTAGCTTTTGCAAGGCATAGGTTTTCAATTGATTGTAGAGCACTTAGTATTAGTGGTAGGTTTGCTTGCTTTAGAGTTGTAAATAATTTGTTTAGGAAGGAGTAACTGATGAAAGAATATAGAATTTTTGTAGCTTCATCTACCCTAGGAGAGTTTAGTGACTTAAGAATACGGTTAGCTGACTTCTTTAGACAAGTTAATAATATTTTAATAAATGATGATAAAATTGTCTATTCATTTTTTTGTGAGGAAACTAGTAAGGCAGTAGCAAAGAGTGGTAAACAAAATGAAATAAACAAAAGTCTAAAAGAATCAGATATTTTTATTGCCATTTTTTTTGATAGATTTGGTGAGGGTACTGTCGGCGAAGTGCAAGAAGCTGTAAACAGCAATATTAAATACCAAGGCATATTCATTAAAAATGTTGTTTTGGATGAGAAAGGAAGAACAAATAAAGAAAATTTAATTAAAATTTGCAAAAAAAATACAATACTTGATTTTAATTCCGAAATTGATATGTATTTGTTTGTCTTAAATATAATTATTGAAAATAATAGAAGTAGCAAATGTTTAAAGGAATTAGAAAGGTTGAAAGCTGTTCTAAATAATTGCACAAACTAGTAAAAATCTATGGAAAACTGGCTTAAAATTTGATAAAATACTATAAAATTTGATAAAATAAATTATGATGAGATAACAATTTTGTATATGATAATTAAAAAGAAAAATCTTGCTGACATGCTTTGTTTGAAATTATGGGAACGGTAAAGTTAAGCCCTAAAGTTGTACTTAATTTTTATTGACTAAAGAAAAGTACTGTTGCCTAAACAATATCATTGATATCCAAAATGCGTGTGGCGGGGTAGTAGAATTTTTAGAATCAGAAAACAATGATAAACTTGTAAAGATGTATCAAGATATTGGATTCAAGACCTTTAACATAAGGAAAGTAAGAGTAGGGAAGATAGGAAGTTAATACAGATGTATAGGTTGATATAGCTATATTAATAATAAAATAAGGATTTATCTCATTTTAGTTTTTGATATAATGGTTATTTGCTATAAATTGGGCAGCCTCGGTTGCTCTTTTTTTATAGACTATGCTACCCAAATATTAAGGACTTGGAGACAGCTCTAAAAGTCTTTGTGCGGTGGTTAAGTATGTGACGATTGATAAACAATTAATTTAAGTTTTTAATATGATAGAAGTAAAATTTCTTGATTAAAATTGAGATTATATATATAATATAACAGTATGTTATGTATATAACTTTGTTTTAGTAAAAGAAGGGAACGTATATGCAACAATTAGTTAAAGATAAAATAACTGATGTTATATCAACTGAGATTGATGCAAAAATATTGGAATATGAGAAAAATCATAAGAATTGCTCAGGTAAATATTATACTGTTGATGAAATGAATGATATGATTAACAAGGTTATTTCTAAATATGAATAATTTAACTATATAGTTTGAAAACTTTAGGGTTTAACTGCTAAATTACGTTAGTATTTGTTGGGGCGGATAATATCCGCCCCTTTTTAATGCTTAATATCTAATAAAGTATAGATATTTTGCTCGAAATTTGATACAATAGTGAAGGTAATTATATTTGCTTATATTTATATAGAATATTAAGGAGGGCTCATGTTTAAAATTGTCAAGAAAAGAGATTTAGCGGAAAAACTTGTCCTATTTGAGATTGAAGATGAGAGACTTTCAAAAGTTGCAAAGCCAGGACAGTTTTTAATTGTAAGAATGGATGAAAAGGGTGAGAGAATCCCACTTACGATTTGTGATTTTGATGCTAAGAAAGGGACAGTGACTATCGTTGTTCAAGAGATTGGTGTCAGCACTAAAAAAATCAACGCAATGAAAGAGGGCGATTACTTTTTAGATGTTGTTGGACCACTTGGAAATGAGTCAGACCTACTTGAGTTAAGTAAAGATGAGCTTGCAAAGAAGAAAGTTATTTTCATAGCAGGTGGATTGGGAGCCGCTCCAGTATATCCTCAGGCAAAATATTTAAGTGAGAACGGTGTTAAATTTGATGTAATAATCGGAGCAAAGAGTAAGAATTTACTTATACTTGAAGATGAATTTAGAAAATTAAATTGCAATGTATATATATGTACTGATGATGAAACATATGGTTTCAAAGGACCTGTAACAAATGTTTTAAAAATGTTATGCGATGGAACATTAGCAGATGCAAATTATGTAACTGATGATGGAAAAACTGTAAAGGGTAAAGATGCCTGTGAAGACACATCTAAAAAAACTTACAATCACTGCGTAGCAATTGGTTCTGCAGTCATGATGAAATTTGCATCTCTTATGACAAAAGAACTTGGAATACACACAATTGTAAGTATGAATATGCTTATGGTTGACGGAACTGGTATGTGCGGAGCTTGTCGACTTACAGTCGGCGGTGAACTTAAGTTCTGTTGTATAGATGGACCTGAGTTTGATGGACATAAAATTAATTATGATGAAGTAATGAAGCGACAAATGCAATATAGTACTGAAGAGGGAAGAGCACTTCTTAAATATAATGAAGGCGATACACATCATGGTGGATGTGGCAATTGTGGAGGTTAGTTATGGCAGATAGAGTAAAAGTTAGAGAACAAGAACCAAAAGTTCGTGCAAAGAATTTTGAAGAAGTTTGTTATGGATATAATGAAGAAGAGGCAGTGTTAGAGGCTACGAGATGTTTACATTGCAAAAATCCACAATGTGTAAAAGGTTGCCCTGTTGGTCTTCATATACCTGAATTTATTGCAGAAGTTAAAAATAAAAATTTTGAGAAAGCTATAGAATATATTCATCTTGATAGCTCTCTTCCTGCGATTTGTGGTAGAGTTTGTCCGCAAGAGACTCAGTGTGAATCAAAGTGTATTCTTGGAATAAAAGGCGAGCCAGTATCTATTGGTAAACTTGAAAGATTTACAGCTGATTATGCAAGAGAACATGGATTTACTGATAAAGTAGAAATAAAGAAAAATGGTAAGAGAGTAGCAGTAGTTGGCTCTGGGCCAGCTGGACTATCTTGTGCAACTGATTTGGCAAAACTTGGTTACGAGGTTGTTATTTTTGAGGCACTTCATACCGCTGGCGGTGTTCTTACTTATGGTATACCAGAGTTTCGTCTACCAAAAGAGAAAGTTGTCAATGCAGAAGTTGAAAATGTGAAAAAACTTGGTGTTAAAATTGAAACGGATGTCATAATTGGAAAAACAATTACTATAGAAGATTTATTAACTGTTGAGAAATTTGATGCAGTGTTTATTGGCTCTGGTGCTGGACTTCCAAGTTTCATGCATATACCTGGAGAAAATTCAAATGGAGTATTTTCTGCAAATGAATTTTTGACAAGAGCAAATCTTATGAAAGGCTTTAGAGATGACTATGATACACCATTGAAAGTTGGAAAGAAAGTAATAGTAGTTGGTGGTGGAAATGTAGCAATGGATGCTGCACGTACTGCTTTAAGACTTGGAGCAGAAACTCATATCGTATATAGAAGGTCTGAACAAGAACTTCCTGCAAGAGTTGAAGAAGTTCACCACGCTAAAGAAGAAGGTGTAATTTTCGATTTACTAACTAACCCAGTTGAAATGATTGCCGATGAAAATGACAATATAAAAGCAGTTAAACTTATCAAGATGGAACTTGGAGAACCTGATAAGAGCGGAAGAAGAAGACCAGTTGAAATAAAAGGCTCAGAGTATGAGATGGAATGTGATATGGTGATAATTGCACTTGGCACAACACCAAATCCAATGATTCCAAAGAACACTAAGGGTCTTGACACTGATCAAAAAGGTTGTATCTCACACGATGAGGAAACTACTGCTACAAGTCTTAAAGGCGTATTTGTAGGTGGTGATGCAGCAATAGGAGCAGCAACTGTAATACTTGCGATGGGTGCAGGAAAGAAGGCAGCAGTTGGAATAGATAATTGCTTAAAGAATAAATAAAATATGAGGGTAAGTACAGCTCAATTGGAGAATGACTATGGTGAGAGTTTCTACATTTTATATCATTTTTTGTTGAAATGTATTTAACTAATGAACTTTTTGGTTCTGGCATTATTATTGTTGGTGGATTAATTTTCATCGCAGTTTATCTTTTACTTTGCTTTTTGCTAAAGATTCTGATCTTAAAGAAATGCTTAAAGTATTAAATGAAATTATAATAATTATATAATTAGAAATGATTTTTATAAAAATATAAAAAATAAAGGAGATTATAATTATGAGTACTTGGAGTTCTATTGGATCGAGCGGTAAACGAAATGATCACGTATGTCCGTATTTAGAAAATTGTGGGAAAACGGAGGGTATCCTATTCCCAAAATGGATTCACACGCATTATTCTTGCAAAGCATGTAAGAGAAAAATGGAAAAGGACATTGATGAACTTGCAAACTTATGCTATGACCCTGCTAATGAGAGTGATATATTTACTACATGCGCTGAGTATCAAAAGACAAGAAATCCGTTTGGAAGTTAAACTGATAACGCATAATAAAAGAGGACGAAACTTTCGCCCTCTTTTAATTTAACTATTTATTCTATATCCGGCTCTATAATGCCAAAGTTGCCATCGCCTCTTTTATAAGCTACACAGATTTTTCCGTTAGTATTTTCATAGATGAAGAAAGAATGACCAATCATATCAAGTTGCATACAAGCTTCTTCTTCATCCATTGGCTTAAGTAGCAATTGTTTCTTTTTAACTATTTTAATATCCGTTGGCTCGTCATCTACTTTCTCTTCTGAGAAGTTACCTTCTACATTATTTCTCATTATAGTTTGGATTTTCTTGTCACGGATTTTTGTTCTATACTTTCTAATTTGTCTTTCCAATTTATCAGCTGCTGTGTCAATTGCTGCAAAAAGGTTATCTTGCTTTTCTGAAACCCTTAAGAGATTTCCCTTAACCGGAATATTGATTTCTGCTACGTCTTTGCCATTTTCCTTTTTTAATGTAACAGTAGCAGTAGTCTCATTTGTGAAAAACTTGTCAAGTTTTGATAACTTTTCGTTTACCCTTTCCTTGATAGCATCAGTCAAATCAACATTTTTGCCTGTAATAATTATCTTCATATTTACCTCCGCCACAATGCCTAAATTCTAATACAAATAGCCTATATTAGTTTGCATTGTTTTTATAAATATATTATAGCATATTATTGGCATTTTTGATATAATATTTAAAGATAAAATTATATAATAATAGTTAGTTATGAAATTGTTTTGGAGGATTAAATGGCATTATTAGAAAGTTGGCACGAGATAGCCTATGATACAACTGACCAAAAGGCTATGCAAAAAGTGTGGGAGAAGTATTTTAAGGAAGAGAAAGAGATTTACAAAAAACTCTTATCGGATGTAAATAAGGAAGTAACTGGAACTGTCGAGGGGCTTGCAAATGAGTATGGTATGGAAGTGGTTTATTTTGTAGGTTTCTTAGAGGGCATAAATGAGTCAATTGAAAAACCAAATCCAGTTGATAAACTTAAAGAGACTTCAAAGGTTAAGATTAAAATTAAACCTGAGGATTTATATTACAATATGGTAAAGGCTAAAGCAAGTTGGCTCTATGAACTTGATGAGTGGAACAACATTTTATCTGATGATAAAAGAAAAGAACTTTATAAGAAATGCAAGGATGAGCAAATAGTAAAAAGGGAAGAGCCAAAAGTATATCCAAATGACCCATGCCCATGTGGAAGTGGCAAGAAGTATAAAAAATGCTGTGGCAAAAATCAATAATTTCTTGACATAATGTTTTTTTATGATATAATATTGTAGTTATGTCGCACCTCTAGCTCAGCTGGTAGAGCAGTAGACTCTTAATCTATTTGTCCAGGGTTCGATTCCCTGGAGGTGCACAGAAAAAAGAAGGGCTATCGCCCTTCTTTTTTCTGTCCCTCTGGGACTCGAACCCGCACACACCGAGCGTAGCGAGGTGGTAAGGGTTCGATATGCGCTTGCACTCCGGAACTCGAACCCGCACTCACCGAGCGAAGCGAGGTGGGAAGGGTTCGATTCTTGTTTTTGCTTGCATTCCGGGACTCGAACCCGCACTCACCGAGCGAAGCGAGGTGGTAAGGGTTCGATTCGCAACACATATTACCAAATTTATGCTATAATAGTTTTTATTAATTGGAGGGCATTTAAAAAATGAAAAACTGTTTAAAGTTATAATTGCATCATTACTTGTTACTAATTTATTTTCTTGTACCAAACAACAAAACATTATTTCTAATAAAACTGACTCTACATTTAGAACTACAATAAATGATATAGAAAAATACGGAAATATAGTGTTAGATGCAAGTGGTGATGAATTTTTAAAAAATGGATTTGATTATGGAGATATAGTTAATGTTAATATTAACAACACTGATTATGAAATGCCAATAGGTTCAAACTATTCAGATGTTGCACAAGGTGAAATGATTTGTCGTGTTGAAATTGATTCTAATAATAACAATAATTTAGGAAAAGTATTAATCGCTATTAACATGGGTGATTTTGCAACATTTGCAAAAATTGCTACAAAAACTAAAATTGATGATGAACCAGGATTTAAGTGGGAATATATTATTAATGAACCTTATGATGTGTATATTTCAATGAAAAAGAAGTCAGGGTATATTGAAAACTATATTTCAAATTCTCTTGGCTTAAGTCGAACAAATAATAGAGATGACTATGCAAATTTAAGCGATGAAGAATTTGCAAACTTTCGTATGATTAAGACTTCTAACATTAAAGATGGGATTTTATTTAGATCATCTTCGCCAATTAATCCATTTATAAATAGAAACAAGTATGCAGATACTGCTATGGAAGCTGCTAATATTAAATCAGTGATTAATTTAGCTGATAATGAAATGAAGATGAAAGCTTATGATAGATTTGAAGAAAGCTATTATTCAACTTCTAAAATTATTCCATTAGATTTAAGTATTGATTTTAAAGCAAAAGAGTTTAAAGAAGGAATAGTGAAGGCAATAAAATTTATAGCTGAAAATGAAGGACCTTATTTGGTACACTGTGATGAAGGTAAAGATAGGGCAGGATATATGAGTGCAATTATTGAATGTATGATGGGGGCTACAGCTGATGAAGTAGTTAAAGATTATATGATTACATATTATAATTATTATAATGTTGGTGAAAATGATGAAAGATATGACACAATCAAAGCTAAAAACATAGAAAATACCTTAGAAAGCACATTTGATGTTGATAGTATTTATGGAAAAGATTTAAAGAAAGAATGCGAGGAGTTTTTAATATCTATTGGACTTACAAATAGTGATATAGAAGCAGCTCAGAATAAATTGAAAAAATAGGCATAATTTAAGACATTTTTTAGCCGCGATAAGGCATAGATTTCTTGACACAAATGCTAAAAAGTGCTATATTTAATAGGCTAAAAAGTAAAGTTATGGTTGGAAACCATAGAAAAGAGGTAAAAAATGGCAAAAGAAGGAGTACATCCAAAGTATCAAGAATGCAAAGTTACTTGTAACTGTGGAAATGAATTCACAACAAGAAGTACTAAGTCAAGCATTCACGTAGAAGTTTGTTCAAAATGTCACCCATTCTACACAGGACAACAAAAGGCAGCAGCTGCTCGTGGTAGAATAGAGAAATTTAATAAGAAGTTTGGATTAAATGGATAATTATAAGGGCGATATACTCGCCCTTAATTTTTTATGTAAAGATGAGTAGTTGTAATAAAAAATGTTATAGTGGTATCGGTGGTCAAGCAGTCATTGAAGGAATAATGATGAAGAATAAAGATGAATATTCCGTTGCTGTTAGAAAACCAAATGGTGAAATTGTTGTCAAGAAAGATAAGTATCTTATGTTGACACAAAAATATAAAATACTTGGTCTGCCATTTATACGAGGCATATTTTCAATGGTTGATTCATTAATCCTTGGATCAAAGACTTTAGAATATTCTGCATCATTTTTTGATGATGAAGAAAATAATCAAAGTGAATCAAAATTAGATAAATGGCTTAATGAACATGTTAATGAAAAAACTATGGGTGTTATAATGGGAGTGATCACAGTTATTTCTATTATTTTTGCATTATTAGTTTTTTCTGTTTTGCCAGCAGCTATTGGCTCATTATTTAAGGCGGTTACAAAGACAGAGAGTCATTTCTTGATTGCATTTATAGAAGGAATAGTCAGAATAATTCTCTTTGTACTTTACATCAAACTTATCTCAAGAATGGAAGAGATAAGAAGAACTTTTGAATATCATGGTTCAGAACATAAATGCATCAACTGTATAGAAAATGGTTGGGACTTAAATGTTGAAAATGTTTTAAAAGCAAGCAAAGAACATAAGAGATGCGGAACATCCTTCTTAGTTTATGTAATGGTGATTTCTATTTTCTTATTTATGTTTATAAATCCACCTACACTTATACATAAGTTTATATCAAGAATAATACTAATACCTGTTGTCGCAGGTGTGTCTTATGAAGTTTTAAGACTTGCAGGAAAATTTGATAATAAGTTTGTTGATATAATATCAAGACCTGGAATGTGGATGCAAGGTCTTACTACACTCGAGCCTGATGCTAAAGAGGTCGAGGTTGCTATAAAGGCTGTTGAAGAAGTATTCGACTGGAGAAAATTTAAATCTGAAAATTTTAGTTAGTAGGTGAATAATATAGGCTCGTGAAACTCGCCCCTCCGGGACGAGTGGATTTACTTATCTGTAGGGGCGAGCACTGCGAGCATGAAGATTAATTATGAATGTATATGATTTCGACGGAACAATTTATAAAAATGACAGCACAAGAGATTTTTATTATTATTTGCTAAGACATTATACAAAAGTAATAAAGTATCTCCCAAAATTTGTTTTAGATGTTATAAAGTATAAGCTTGATGTTGTGACAAAAACTAAAATGAAAGAGACATTCTATAGATTTTTAAATAGTTTTGAAGATGGGGAGATAGACAGAATTGTTTTAGAGTTTTGGGATAAGCATAGGCACAAGATTTATGATTGGTATTATAAACAAAAAGAAGATACTGATGTGATTATAAGTGCGAGTCCAAGATATATACTAGAGCCAATTTGTAAAGAGCTAAATGTAAAACTTATCTGCTCTGAAGTAAATGTTAAAAATGGCGATTACATAGGTGTCAATTGCTATGGCGAAGAGAAGGTAAATAGATTTTATAAAGAGTTTCCAAATGGCGTGATAGATAAATTTTATTCTGATTCAAACTCTGACTTGCCGCTGGCAAAACTTGCGAAAGAGGCTTATAAGGTCACTTGTAGTGGTAAAATAAAAAAGTGGAACATATAATTGCGTAGGGGACGACATCCTGTCGTCCCTTGGGCGGACAGAATGTCCGCCCCTACAGATATAATCAATTATGAAATTAAAAGATATACTCGACGAGGGCAAATCGACCCTCGCGAAGAACAAAATTGAAGACCCTGATTTTGACGCAACTGAAATTTTGCTAAATCTACTCGACATGGATATGGCAAGATTTCTTTTTGAGTGTGAAGATGAGCTTGAAGATAAATATGATAAAAGAGTTATTAGTAATATCATATCTGAGTTTGATGAGTTGATATCAGCAAGAGCTCAGCATTTCCCACTTCAGTATATCACAGGCGAATCATATTTTTGCGGACTAAGGTTTAATATAAATAGAGATGTGCTTATACCGAGACAGGATACTGAAACTCTTGTAGAAAAAGTAATTTCCGATAACCAAGATAAAAACAAATTCATTCTTGATATGTGCACTGGCTCAGGTTGTATCGCCATTTCACTTGCAGCACTTGGTGACTACAAATTAGTAGTGGGAACAGACATATCAGATGATGCATTGGAAGTTGCTGCAAAGAATGCTGATGACTTAATACTTGATAAGAATTTAGACGATGAGATGAGTCAGCATATTTATTTTTTACAGAGTGATATGTTTGATAACCTTAATAAGATTAAAGAAAAACTTGGCATAGAGGCATTTGACATAATAACCGCAAATCCACCTTATATAAGGTCAGATGAGATAAAGAAGTTGCAAAAAGAGGTCAAAGACTTTGAACCAAGGCTCGCTTTAGATGGTGATAAGGACGGACTTAAGTATTATAAGGCCATTTCAAAAGATGCGAAGAACTATTTAAATGAAAATGGAAAGATATATCTAGAAATTGGCTATGACCAGGCAGAAGATGTTAAGAAAATTTTTGAAGATGCAGGTTATACCCATATAGAGACAGTAAAAGATTTAGGAGGTAATGATAGAGTTATAATATTTACTATATAATATAACTTTGTTATAATTTAGAAAATGAATAGCAAGCTTACAACTTTATATAAGCATTACGAAGAAATAATGCAGGAACTTAGCACTGATGTTGTTGCTAAGGATATTGATCGTTATACAAAACTAATGAAAGAACAAAATGATCTTGAACCAATAATTAATGCCTACAAAGCATACCTTGCTGCAGAAAAGATGGAGCAAGATTCATTAAATATAATTGACACAGAGTCTGACGAAGATATGCTCGCGATGGCTCGTGAAGATTTAGCAAATGCTAAAAAAGAAAAAGAGAGACTTGACGATGAGATAAAACTGCTTCTTATCCCAAAGGACCCTATGGATGACAAAAATATAATTATTGAAATTAGACAGGGGGCAGGTGGCGATGAGGCAGCACTTTTCGCAGCTGAAGTATATCGCATGTATATGGGATACATTGATACTATGGGATGGAAGGCAGAACTTTTAAGTGTAAATGAAAATGGACTTGGTGGATTTAAGGAAGTTATTTTTTCGGTAAATGGAAAAGGTGCCTACTCAAAATTTAAATACGAGTCAGGAGTTCATAGAGTTCAAAGAGTTCCAATCACTGAGAGTAGTGGAAGAATTCATACCTCAACTATCACAGTTTCAGTTATGCCAGAAGTTGATGAGGTAGATATACAGATTAATCCCGCCGATGTAGAGATGGAAGTATTTAGGTCAAGTGGAGCAGGTGGACAGCACATCAATAAAACTTCTTCAGCTGTTAGACTCATTCACAAACCTACAGGAATAGTAGTTGCATGCCAGGAAGAGAGATCGCAATTTCAAAATAAGGATAAAGCTATGGCTATGCTTCGCGCAAAGCTTTATGATATTGAACAAGAAAAGCAACACAGTAAATATGCAAGTGACAAGAAGAGCCAAATAGGAACAGGGGACAGATCAGAAAAGATAAGAACATACAATTTCCCGCAGGGAAGAGTTACAGATCATAGAATAGGTTTAAGCCTTTATAATATTGATGATATTATGAAGGGTAATATAAATGAATTAATAGAAACTATAATAGCAGAGGACAGAGCATTAAAACTTTCTGCGATGGAAAAGGAGTAAAGTATGGGATATGTAAATGAAGTATTTGACAAAGTTGTAAGAGAAAATCCAAATGAGCCAGAGTTTCATCAAGCAGTGAAAGAAGTATTTTCTACTATAGAGCCGATTGTTTCAAAAAATGAAAAACTCTATAAAGAAGCTGGACTACTTGAGAGAATTGTGGAGCCTGAGAGAATTAT
The DNA here is from genome assembly GCA_017523785.1 of Lachnospiraceae bacterium. Taxonomy (GTDB): domain Bacteria; phylum Bacillota; class Clostridia; order Lachnospirales; family Lachnospiraceae; genus UBA3633. The sequence goes on along the minus strand of JAFWVX010000033.1, from coordinate 30,058 downwards.
TAGTTTTAGAGTTCCTTGGGTTGACGACAAGAATCAAGTTCATGTGAATAAAGGATACAGAATTCAATTCAATTCTGCTATCGGTCCTTACAAGGGTGGTTTAAGGCTTCACCCAAGTGTTAATCAAGGCATTTTAAAATTTTTGGGATTTGAGCAAATATTTAAAAATGCACTCACAAGTCTTCCAATGGGTGGTGCTAAAGGTGGCTGTAACTTTGACCCAAAGGGAAAATCTGACAATGAAGTTATGAGATTCTGTCAAAGTTTTATGAGTGAGTTATTTAAATATATTGGCAAAGACACTGATGTACCTGCCGGTGATATTGGAACAGGTGCAAGAGAAATCGGATATTTGTTTGGTCAGTATAAAAAACTAACTGGTCTCTATGAAGGTGTGCTTACAGGTAAGGGACTAACTTATGGTGGTTCACTTGCAAGACCTGAGGCAACAGGTTATGGTGTATGTTACATTGCTGCTGAAATCTTAAATGGTGTTGGTGGCGACGTTGCAGGAAAGAAAGTTGGAATCAGTGGTTCTGGTAATGTTGCAATTTACTGTGCTAAGAAGTTTGAAGAACTTGGTGCAAAGGTTGTTACAGTGTCTGATTCAAATGGATATGTATATGATGAAAATGGAATCAATGTAGATGCAGTTAAAGATATAAAAGAAGTTAAGCGTGGAAGAATTAAAGATTATCTTAACTATGTAAAGACTGCAAAGTATGTTGAGAATGAAAAGCCATGGGTAGAGAGTTTTGATATAGCAGCACCTTGTGCGACTCAAAATGAGATTGACGAGAAGTATGCAAAACTTATGGTTAAGAATGGTGTTAAACTTGTAGTTGAAGGTGCTAACATGCCACTCAACATCGACGCAATAAATGTAATGAAAGAAAACAAGATTTTGTACATGCCAGGTAAGGCAGCTAATGCTGGTGGTATTTCTGTATCAGGTCTTGAGATGAGCCAAAACTCTATAAGACTTTCTTGGACATTTGATGAAGTTGATAATAGACTTAAAGATATAATGAAAAATATTTATAAGCAGGTTACTGAGACTGCAGAGGAATTTGGACTTAAGGGTGATTTCGTAGCAGGTGCAAATATAGCAGGCTTTAAGAAGGTCGCTACAGCAATGCTTGCTCAAGGAATATGCTAATTATGTTGAATTTATGAAAGTTTTGTGAAATTTGGGGCTAAATAGCCCCTTTTTTCTTGTAAAAATAGACTAAATAGTATATAATGTATATATTGATAAAAATGCTTAGAAAAATGCTAAAAAGGGCATTTGCTTTTTTGTTGTGTTGCTCTTTTTTCATAATAAATCCGCATTTTAGTTATTTGGGTGCGATTTATACTTATGCATTGCCAAGTTCCGTTACGGTTAAGGGAACTAGTGTTAATGTGCGTAGTGGACCAGGAACAAATTACAGAATACTTGGTACAGTCACACTTGGATATAGACTCATGCCTCTTGATATGCAAAATGATGCATCTTCAAATGGCAAGAAATGGTATAAGTTTAATTATAACGGACAAAATGGATTTATAAGATCTGACTTTACTAAAGAGGCTTCAACCTATGTGTATGATGCAGAGTTTGAAGCAGACTTAAGTAGGAAGGGTTTCCCTGAGTCTTATAAGGCAGGGCTTAGAGACTTGCATGCAAATTATCCAAACTGGATTTTTACATTGCATAGAACAGGTTTAGATTTTAACTATGTTTTAGATAATGAACTTATTGGAACAAGAACACTTGTAAACGTTACTTCAATTTCATCGTATAAATCAACTGATGAAGGAAAATACGACTGGGTAAATTCTAAATGGCCAACCTTTGATGGAAATGCATGGGTTGCTGCAAGTAGAGAAGTTACAGCTGCTTACTTAGACCCAAGAAACTTTTTATACGACCCATATGTATTTCAGTTTGAGCATCATACATTTAATGCAAACATTCACTCTATAGCAGGCATTAAAGAAATGGTTAAAGGAACATTCCTTGATTCAAATGTCACGACTGAAGGTCTTACAAGTAATCTCAATTCAGTTAACGCTGGAATATTATATCCAGGAACAGAACTAGTTCCTTGGAATCCAAATACAGTAGTTATACCTATACTTATGAGTGACAGAGAGGATGATGGACTAGTAACTGGCTTTAGTAATGTGTATTATGCACCAAGCGGCCCAGGTGGCAGTATAGAAGAACTTGGTCCTGCAGCAGGCATACCATATCAAAATAACTCAGGTCAGGCAAATGTAATTAATCCATCACAGTATAGTAGTGGGCAAGATGTATCAGAATCATTTCAATATAGCTATATGCCAAAGGGTACTTACTCATATGCAGAACTTATATATGATGCATGTAGGCAGGTAAATTGTAATCCATACTGTATAGTTTCAATGATACTTCAGGAGCAGGGCAAAAACGGAAGTGACTCAGTATCAGGAACTAATAAAAAATTTAAAGGATATTATAACTTTGGAAATATAAATGCATTTGCAAGTAGTGATTTGACGGCAATTGAAAATGGACTAAAATATGCGAGTCAATCAGGTTCATACAATAGACCTTGGAATTCAAAAGAGAAAGGCATTTATGGACTTTGCGACTTTTATGCAAATAGTTATGTGCGAGGTGGACAAGATACATTTTACTTAAAGAAATGGAATGTGCAGGGAGATAATCTTTTCAAACACCAGTATATGACAAATGTCGCAGGTGCAGCAGCTGAAGGACAGTTACTTGGAAATGCCTATGACGAGATAGTGCTTCAAATGCCACATGAGTTTAAAATTCCAATTTACAACAACATGCCAGAGACAGCCTGTCCTATACCTACAAAAGATGGCAGTCCAAATAATAAATTAAAATCACTCGCAGTTGCAAATTATATTTTGACACCGACCTTTAATCCTGATGTGAGTGATTATTCAATAATGTTAACGGCAGATACAAATTCTGTTTTCATAAATGCAGAAGCCTATGACAAGAAAGCGGCAGTTGGTGGCATAGGGAATATTTTGACGACAACATCTTACACAGTTGCAATAATCTACTGTGTAGCTGAGAATAAAGATATAAGACAATACAATATTAGTTTTTATAAACCTGGTGCTGAGAACGTGCAAGTCAATCCTGTAACACAAAGTCCACAGATTCTCATACCTACAAATAGTGGAATAATTATTGGTTCACAAAATAATTATATAGATTCATATGGTCCGGGAGGACAACTAATTAACACAGGTGGCGCACAAGTTCAAATAGGCGTTGGACCTGGAGAGTAGGAGGAAGCATGAAAAACTTCAAATCATTAAAATTTTTATTAACAATTTTGGCTTTAGTTTTTGCATTTGCATTTTCGGCATTCGCAGGAACTGCAGTAATTCAATTTGGTGACCCAAAAGTTACAAGAGACAAAGTTTTCAATGTTGCTTGTAAAGTTAAGTCTACAGATGTTAGACTTAAAAATGCTGACATAACAGTTCAATATGACCCAAACATGGTTGAGTTATTGGAAGGAACTGGTTATGAGGGTGGTGCTGGCACAGTTAGAATAACTGGAGGTGGCATTGGTAAGAGTTCAGGAACAAGAACTCTTGAGTATCAATTAAAGTTTAGAGCACTCTCTGCTGGTACAACTAACCTTACAATTGCTGACCAAGAAGTTACAGACACAACTGACAACCTTGTAAATGTCACTAAACTTGGAACATCAAAGATTACTATAAATCCATCAAACACTCAGTCAAAGAATGCAAATATTAAAACACTTGAGTTTTCTCCAGGTGAATTAGATAGAGCCTTTGATCCAAGCATCTTATCATACAACACTGAAGTAAATGCTGATGTTGAATCACTTGTGATATCAGCAATCACTGAAGATAAGGATGCAAGAGTTAGTATATCTGGAAATGCTAATTTCCAAACTGGTATGAACAAGGTTACCATCGATGTGACTGCACCAGATGGAAAGACAAAGAAGCAGTATGTTTTAAATGTCACAAAGTTTGAAACAGGTATTACTAGTGGCAATTCAACTATTGCAAATGGAAAGAAAATCACATCGCAAGCATATACAATTACAATAATGATTAAGCCTGAGGATGTAGAGATTCCAAGCGGCTATAAGAAATTGGAATATGCAAACGGTGCTGAGTCAATTGAGGCTTATGGTCCAAATGACACACCTGAAGGCTCATCTCCAAAAACATTCTTAGTATATGCCATGAATCAAAGTGGTGATGTAGGATTCTATAGATATGACACTAATAGTGGAGAAAATACAATACAAAAATATGTGCCAGAACCAAATTCAGGAAATTATGAAGAGATGGCATTTAGATATGAGAGATTAAATGAGGACTATACTTTAGTTACAAAGAGATTTGGAATTTTATTCCCAGTAACTATTGTATTGGCAGCACTTGTGATAATTCTCATTATCATTCTTATCGTAATGATAGTTAAGGGTGGCTCAGGAAAGAAATCAAACCCATATCAATTTGATGATGATGACGATGACTATTTTTCTGCAAAGCCAAGAAAGTTGAGTTCAACAAGTTACAATGATTCATCACTTGATGATGATAAAGATTTTACAAGTACTAAGACTAAAGATGCAGATGCTGATAGTAATGATATAGAAGATTTAGGATAGTAAATGGAATATACCAAAAAAGCAAAAAAAGTTTTAAATATAGCACTTAGTGAGTCAGCTAAATTTGGACATTCATATTTAGGTACTGAACATATTTTGCTTGCACTTCTTATGGAAAAAAATAGTTCAGCCTATGGTGCACTTGTTTTAAATGGTGTAGACGAAATCACAGTTAGAAAGATGATAGAACAAAATATCGATTCTGGCAGTGATGTAAGCACACTAGAAGCAAGTGGTAAGTCGCCGTCTGCTGAAAGAATTTTGAGACGTGCAGAAGAAGAGGCAGAAGCGCTACATAATGAAAAAGTCGGTACAGAGCATATTTTGATGGCAATACTTAAAGACAATGACTGTCTTGCTATTAAAATATTAAATACTATAAAAGGTACTAATGTTAAAAAAATCTATGTTGATTTATTAAATAGTATCGGTGCAAATGATAAATTTGCAAATGTTAAAAAGTTTGACCCAATGTCAGACACTCCAGTGCTTGACCAATTCTCTAAAGATTTGACTGACTATGCTAGACATGATTTGATTGACCCAGTTATCGGAAGAGAACAGGAGATAAATCGTGTAGTTCAAATTTTATCAAGAAGAACAAAAAACAACCCTTGTCTAATTGGTGAGCCCGGTGTAGGAAAGACATCAATTGCAGAAGGACTTGCCAATCTCATAGTAAAGGGACTTGTTCCTGATACAATTAAAAATATGAGAGTGGTTTCACTTGATATGAGTGGAATGGTTGCTGGAACTAAGTATCGTGGCGAATTTGAAGAGAGAATCAAAAGAATCATAGAGGAATTATCTTCAAATAAAAATATAATTTTATTTATTGATGAGATTCACACTATTATAGGAGCTGGTGGAGCAGAAGGCGCTCTTGATGCTGCAAATATTTTAAAACCTGCACTTGCTCGTGGTGACATACAAGTCATAGGTGCGACGACTATAGATGAATATAGAAAGCATATTGAAAAAGATGCAGCACTTGAGAGAAGATTCCAAACTGTAGAAGTTAAGGAGCCAAGTGAGGATGAGACTATACAGATATTAAAAGGTCTTAGGAAACGTTATGAGACCTTCCACAAGATTGCCATATCTGATGAGGCAATTGAGGCTGCAACAAAATTAAGTGTTAGATATATTCCAGATAGAAACTTACCTGATAAGGCTATTGATTTAATTGATGAAGCCTGCAGTAAATTGAAAATCAAATCTTATGATGTGCCACAAGAAGTTAAAGACTTAAAGGCGGAGATAGACCAACTTGAAGTTGAAAAAGAAAAATTAATTTCTAAGGATTTGATTGAAGAGGCATCAGAAGTTAAGAAAAAACAATTAACTAAAAAATATAAATATGATGAACTCATAAAAGAGATTGAGGCTAAGAGAAAAGAAAATGAGTTAAGAATTACTGAGGAAGATATAGCTGATGTTGTATCAGGTTGGACTAAGATTCCTGTAAAGAAACTTACAGAAGATGAAAATGAAAAACTGATGCAACTTGAGGACACTCTTCATAAAAAAGTTATAGGACAAGAAGATGCTATAAATGTAATTTCAAAGGCAATTCGCAGAAATAGAGTTGGAATTAAAGACCCAAATAGACCAATAGGAACCTTCTTATTCCTAGGCCCTACCGGTGTTGGAAAGACAGAACTTTGTAAGGCGATTAGTGATACTCTATTTGGAAGTGAAAAAAATCTTATTAGACTTGATATGTCTGAGTATATGGAGAAATATACTGTAAGCAAATTGATTGGTTCGCCTCCTGGCTATGTAGGACATGATGAGGGAGGACAACTTACAGAGAAAATTCGTAGAAATCCATATTCAGTTGTTTTATTTGACGAGATAGAAAAGGCAGATGAAGATATATTCAATGTGCTCTTGCAGGTTTTAGATGAAGGTCATATGACTGATTCTATGGGTAGAAAGGTTAGCTTCAAAAACTCTATTGTCATACTTACTTCAAATGTTGGTGCAAATAGAATTATTGACAACACTAAACCAGGCTTTGACACTCTTGATGAGGACAAAGAGAAAGACTATGAGGAAATGAAGGACAATGTCATTGCTGAGGTTAAAAAGATATTTAAACCTGAGTTTATCAATCGTCTTGATGATATCATAGTATTCCATAAACTTACTAAGGATGAGATATCTAAGATATTAGATTTAAATATAAGAGAGATTAAAAATAGAACTAAAGAAAGTTTAGACATTGATTTTAAGATAGAGAAGTCAGCTAAAGAGTTGATACTTGAGAAAGGATATAAAGAAGAGTTTGGAGCAAGAGAGTTAAAGAGAACTTTGACTTCAATGCTTACTGACTTACTTGCTGAGGAAAAGCTTAGAGGCAATATCCACGCAGGAGATAGTCTATCTATAGTTGCTAAGAATAAAAAACTTGTTATAAAGAAAGTTGATGAGTAAGAAAACAAATAAAACTTCATTTTACTGCAAGGAATGTGGCTTTGAATCTATAAAATGGCTTGGTCAATGTCCGAGTTGTGGTTCGTGGAATGCATTTGTTGAAGCTGAAAAAGTTAGTAAAACTATCAGCAATTCAATAGGCATAAACACTACTGCAGAAGTTATAGAGCCAAAGTCACTTAGTAACATAGAAGATGTAAAAGAAGAGAGAGTCCTAACTGGCATATCTGAATTTGATAACTTGCTTGGTGGTGGTATAGTTAAAGGATCACTTTCACTTATCGGCGGAGCACCAGGAATTGGCAAGTCAACACTCTTACTACAAGTTGTGAAAGCACTTGGCGATAAGGGAATAAATGTTTTATATGTATCAGGTGAAGAAAGTTTAAATCAGATAAAGATTAGAGCAAATAGAGTTGGCAAGTTTAGCGAAAGTGTAAAATTTATTTCTGACACAAACATGGATTCTATAATTGCCACAGTAATTAAGACTAAACCAGAAGTACTTATTATAGATTCGATTCAAACTATGGCACTCAATCTTGATGACAAGGTGCCAGGCTCTATAACCCAGGTCAGGGCATGTACACAGGCGATATTTAGAGTTTGCAAAGAATATAACATAAGTAGTTTTATCGTAGGTCATATAACTAAAGAGGGAACTGTAGCAGGTCCAAAACTACTTGAGCATATAGTTGATGTAGTTCTGTACTTCGAAGATGACCAATTGAAGAATTTAAGAATTTTAAGATGTAATAAAAATAGATTTGGCTCTTGTGATGCACTTGCAGTTTTTGAGATGACAAGTGAAGGATTAAGAGAGATTAAGAATCCTTCAGAAATATTTTTAGAAGGTAGGCCAAGTAATGCCACGGGATGTGTTGTAACTTGTGTCATTGAATCAGGAAGACCAATACTACTTGAGATCCAAGCACTTGTCACAAAGTCTGCATTTGGAATCGCAAGAAGAACTATAAATGGTGCAGATGTAAATAGATTAAATCTCTTGATAGCAATTATTGAAAAGAGAATGAATATACCACTTTATCAGTATGACATTTACATCAATATAACAGGTGGACTGAAATTAAAAGATACTTCTATTGACCTAGCGATTATCATGGCAATAGTGTCATCATATAAAAATGTCGCACTTAAGAATGATTGTATATACTGCGGTGAAGTTGGACTTTCAGGTGAGGTTAGAAGTATCACCAATATTAATTCAAGAGTGCAAGAAGCAATAAAACTTGGCTACAAGATTATATTCTTACCAAAGACAAATGTTGATAGTTTAGATGAGAATATGATTAAGAAATATAAAGATATTGAAATAAAGCCTATACAGGATGTTTTGAACTAAAATATTTAACAGAATGGACACAAAATTTTAATATAATTAGTGGGATGAATTTAGCAAAGTTTAAAAAGTTTATATCTTGTTTTATAGTGACAGTGATTTTGTTGTCATTTATTTTGCCAAATTTTGAAAGCATTCAATATCTGGCAGCAACAGTTACAAGTACAACTGAAACTACAAAAAAGAAACCAGTAGGGCACAAGATTGAAGGTGCAGAATATTATGACGAACTTTGGAATAAATTCAGTGTTATAGCAATAGACAATGGCGGAGGAAGCGGTGGCGGAGGCGGAGCTGGAGATAACAATGCTTCTAATGCCGGCAATTCTGGAACATATAATGATGCAGGTGGAACTTTCGGACAGGCTGCTGGTCAAGGTCTTGGAACTGGAAATACAGCTAACCAAGCTGGTAAAGGTTCAGGTACATCTGGTGGAACAACTGGATCAGTTAAGGCAGACTCACTTAGAGCACTTAAGGCACAGATAGAGGAATCAAGAGCAGAATCTCTTAAGAGAGTTCTTGAAACTGCAAAGGACATTGAATCAGTAAAAGCAAGTATAGCTGAAAGAGAAAGTATTCAAAACTCAATTCAAAAGCAATTACAAAAGGAGAGCGTCAAGGCAAAAATTGCTCAACCTGAAACACAGAAACAGCATGAAACTCCAGTGTATGTTGAAACTACAAGGAGGCAGAATACAACATTAGAAACAAGGGCTGAAATATCATCACCTACATCAGGAGCAAATATTCCAAAGCAAACTGAATCTAGGACAGCCCCTACATCAGTAGCAGATACTCCAAGACAAACTGAAGCTAGTACAGCTCCTACATCAGTTGCTACAACTCCAAAACATACTGAAGAAAGGTCAGTCCCAACTTCTAGATATGTTGAGAAAGTAGAGTATAATGATGTTAAGATAGAGCCAACTCCAGTTTACGAAGAGGATTTTAATTTGTTGGAACATGTTGTTACTGAGACAACAGTTGCTTCTGAATTTGAGCCTGGAGATTTTGTGGCAGCGACAAATGCAAAGAATCTGGTGACTTATAATGTAAATCAAACAACTGTCAATAGACCTACAAGCGAGGCTGTAGAAGAGACAGTAAGAGAGACACAGGCTGAACCAACACTTGAAGTTTTCGATTCACCACTTATTGCGGAAGAAACAACCATAGTTGAAGAAGAGAAAGTGCCTGATGAGAGTGTAGAACAAACTGCTCAAAATGAATCTAAGGTTGATGAGAATAAAACTACATTTGATGAAGAAGATGGCAGAGGTTCTAAGGGCGGCGAGGACGCAGAGAAAGAAGAGGATAAGACTGGCGACGACGGAGAGAATGAGAGCCTAGGAAATGCCAATGATAGAGGCAAGTATCAAAAAGAGACTGAAGGCGAACATGCTGGTAAAAAGATTTTTGAATTAGATAGAAATGGCGATTTAGGACTAAACCCAGAGCATTTGTCAGTGACTAACATGAAGGGAATGGTTTTTGCTGTTATTATGTTAATGTTTTTATTAGGTGCTCTCACATTTGTGATTGGTACAAAAGATAGAAAGAATAATAATTATTTTTAGTATTGAGGTGCGAGAATGTTAAATGGAATTACTACAAATAGTATAATGAGACAAATTGTCACTTTGCTGGATACTCCAGTTAAAGCGATTTTGATTGTAATGCTTATTATATCTTTAATTATGGTAGGAGGACTTATAGCTGAGATGTTTCAAAGAAAATATCTCACAGTTAAAGCAGCAAGTGTAATAGATGCTATTAAAAATGGAAAGAATAATCCAGCAACTATTATAAAAAATAGTGCCTTGCTTGCAAAACAAAAGAGACTACTATTAGAGCTCACTATTCATAATTCACTCAGTGATGAGATGAAGGAAAACTTTGCAGCATCACTTCTTGATAACTATAGTGAGAATCTTGATTTTGTAGTTAAGAAATCAGATTTATTGATAAAGCTTGGACCAACCTTTGGTCTTCTTGGAACTCTCATACCACTTGGTCCTGGTATTATTGCACTTGCACAAGGTGATACAGCAACACTTTCTTATTCACTTCTTGCTGCATTTGATACTACTGTCATCGGACTTATAGCAGCATCTATTTGCACAATTATTTCTTTAATCAGAAGAAGATGGTATGCTAAAGACAAGATAATGCTCACACTAATTATGGAAGCAGTTCTTGAGGCAGAGCGCAAAGGTAAATAAGTATGAAAAATAAATTAAGTCAAAAAAATAGAATATTTAATAGCGAAGACACTGGAAACCCAATGGACGGAGTTTCTAACATGTCAGATGCAATGTTGGTGTTGGCTGTTGGTATAATGCTCGCTTTGGTTATTAATTGGAAGATAGATATTAAAGAAGCATACAATGGTCAAGAGCAAAAAGAAGTTGTAGAAGATTCTAAGTTACAAGAGTTTGATACAAATGAGGCAAGACAGAATAGTGCTATTTCATTTGAAGACATTGAAAGTAAATATGTAAAGTCTGGAACTGTTTATACTGACACTTATACTGGAAAGACTTACGTGGTAATAGACGAATAAAAAAACAGCCTTATGGCTGTTTAAGAAATTTTATTAACTGCTTTAGTGAGACGACCTACTTTTCTAGCTGCTGTATTCTTGTGATAAACACCCTTGCTTGCAGCCATATCGATTGCCTTAGTAGCCTCAACTAATATTTTATCAGCTTCAGCTTTGTTACCACTCTTTACAAGTTGGTCAATCTTTTTTACAAACATTTTTATTTTAGACTTTTGAACTTTATTTCTTTCAGTTTTGGTCTTAGTAACTTTGATACGCTTTTTAGCGCTTTTAATATTTGCCATTTTTTCTCTCCTAATATATATTCAATGAAATATGACACGGATTATTTCATTGCTTATAAATAATACAAAAAATGATAGGAATTGTCAAGATATGAATAACAATGTAAAAAAACTAGTTTTAATCTCACTATATACTGCCATTTTTGTTGTGCTCAGTATATATGGAACAGTGTCATTTTCGGGAATGAAGTTCACCCTTCAAAACCTGCCAATCTACATTGGTGCAATAACTCTTGGTTCTGCACCAGGAGCAATTATAGGTTTTTTGGGAATGCTGATTAATCAGTTAGTTACCTATGGCTTCTCAGCTACGACTCTGTTTTGGGTATTACCACAGACAATCATAGGTGGTGTGTGTGGTTATTTATTTGAAAATAAGATAGTTAAAGTCGGTGGCGGAGTAAAGTTTTGGATTACTATTATAGTTTTGCAAGTAGTCCTCACTATACTAAACACAGTTGTAATTGCCGTAGATGCTTTAATATATGGTTATTATAATTTCATAGTTGTATTTGGACCATTCATTTTAAGAATAATGGTTTCAATATTGGTTGGAATTGTATATAGCATAGTGATTCCAGTGATTGTAAAAATGACAAAAAAAATACATTGACCTTACGAGTAATCTCATAAAACCAATGTATGTCGGGGTGACAGGACTCGAACTTGCGACCCCCTGGTCCCAAACCAGGTGCTCTAGCCAAACTGAGCTACACCCCGAGAGCCTTATAATATTAGCACAAGTATAAAAAAAAGTCAAATATATATAGATTATAATTATATATTTTTTAGGGGAAGAAATGAAGAGAAGTAGCATAATTACACTATTAATATTTGCTGTAATTTCATCAATTTACATATTGTTTAGCAATAATATTTATAATTTTATTGCAAATGAATTATTGAATGGGTATGTAAATAGTGGCGAGTATTTGTATGGCTCAGCTGTAGGCGAAAAAGGTAGGATAGGGCTAAAGATAAAAGTGGATAATTCTGGAACTATCAAAGAAGTGGTTGTGACTGAACATAGTGATAGTGACGTGGCAATTCAGGCATTGCAAAAATTGATAGATAGTTCACTTGACAAACAGAGTGCTGAAGAGATAGATGTAGTTACAGGAGCAACTGACACATCAAACACTTATAGAAGTATTATTTCATCACTCTTATCATCACCAGTTGTTCAAGAGACAGAGGATAAGATAGAAAAAATTTCTTTATCAGAGCCAGATGTTCAATATGCTATAGAGAGAACTGTTGTAAATCGTGAAGGCTTCAAAACAGGCATCGGCGGATATGTCATGAATACATTTCAAGATGCTGATTACAATCGTAATGGAAGCCTCTTAACTAATGAATATATATGCGCAGTAATTTTAAATGAGAATAATAGAATCGAGCAAGTTAAGTTTGACCACATAGTTAGCAATATTAGCTTTGATAGATTTGGAAAAATACCTACTGGTGGAGCAAAGGCATATGTATTTACCTCTGATAAATCTAAACAGGGATTTAATGGAATGGTAAATGATGGCAACTATGTAAATATTTTTGATTTTGAAAAACAAGTTTTGACTTATAGACATTTCGAAGAGATTAAAAGTAGATTCATAGGCAAGAAAGGTTATGCACCACTTATAAATGCACTTGAAAATGCAATTGACAATGCAAGGTTTATCGGAGCAAGCAATGGTGACACACTAGGCCTGTCAGTAAATAAGATTTTGAAGAAAAGAGACATTGTTGATTCAACAGATACTGAAAATGGAAAAGTAAACTTTGTCTCTAACTACTGTCTAATCACAACAGACAAAACTAAGGTAATCAGTTCTTGTATGTTTGATAATGTTGTAAATACAGTGACCCTCATGAACAATGGTAAAATCTTAGGAAGCCGTGAGAAAGAGATTTACACTTTAAATGAGTTATCAAACACTTCAAAATATACTAAGATAGATTTACCAAGATATGAGATGAAGTTGCAGTTAAATACCCTAGGCGAGTTCATGAAAGGCAACTCTATAGACAATATGCTAACCCTTATATCTGAGTTCACTGATGATAGAGGCATGGCTAAGCCAAATGCTGCATTCAAAGACCTAAAAAACATTGATTTTATTGAGTTTATAGACTTGATTTCAAGAGCATATGTTGATGCTGTGAAAATATCAACTAATTAGCATCACTAAATAGTGCCAAGAAAAAAACTTGACAGATAACTAAATAAATGATAATATATAAGTCCGCGACTTGGCGGACTTTTTTACTGCTTATGGAAGAGATATTTAACAAATCTATACTTTACGATTTGTATGGTGGCATACTTAGTAAGAACCAGCAAATTGTATATGAGTATCATGTCATTGACGATTTGTCTTTTACAGAGATTGGAGAAGAACTTAATATGTCAAGACAGGCAGCATATGATTTATTTAAGAATGCTGATAAAAAACTGAAAGAAATTGACAGTAAACTTGAGCTAAGTATGAGATTTAAAGATATTGAAAAATTGGCAAATGAAATTAAAAATGCAGCAAATGGAAATAAGCAGATAATTAGTTTATCAAATAAAATAATTAAAAAAACTTTAAAAGGAGGAAATAATTAAATGGCTGTAAAAATTCGCTTAAAGAAATTGGGACATGCCCATAATGCATTTTACAGAGTGGTTGTTGCTGATTCACATTACCCAAGAAATGGAAGATTTATTGAGGAGATAGGTTACTACAATCCTTATAAAGATCCATCTGAAATCAAAATTGATGCCGAAGCTTGCAAGAAGTGGTTGAGTAATGGTGCAAAGCCAACAGAGACTGTTGGAAAGCTTCTCAAGGCAACAGGAATAACTCAATAGGTGGCTATATGAAAGATATTTTAGAATACATTGTAAAAGAGTTAGTCGTAAAGAAAGATCAGGTTAACATCAAAGAAGATAAAGACGGCAATTTTATAAGGTATACAGTGCAGGTTGATAAGGATGATTTCGGAAAAGTAATAGGACATGAAGGTAAAATTGCTAAAAGCATAAGAGCAATAATGGGTGCAATAGCGACTATAAGAGACGTGAAAGTAGTAGTAGACATAAGATGAGAAAATTTTTACGTATTGGCAAAATAATATCTCTTCACGGAATTAAAGGTGAGGTAAAAATATTTCCAACTACTGATGATGTCAAGAGATTTGACGAGTTGAAAGAGTTCTACATACTTAAAGATGAAGACGCTGAAGATGAAGCATTTAATGATGCAGAGACTTACGAGCCTCAGGGTGTAAAGTATATTAAAAATACTTGCATACTAAAGATTAAAGGCTTTGACAAAATAGAGGACTCAAACAAGTTTGTCGGTAGCAACATCTATGTGGATAGGACTAATGCAGTAGAACTTAAAAATAATGAATACTACATAGTTGACCTCATAGGATTTAAGTGTTATAAAGATGATGCACTTATTGGAAATGTAAAAGATATTATGAAGACAAAAGCAAATAGCATACTAGTAGTTGACTACAATAAAAAAGATTTACTTATACCAATGGTTTCTGATTTTATAGAGAATGTTGACATAGACAACTCTATAATCAAAATTAAAACAATAGAAGGTCTGATTTGATAATAAATATTATGACACTCTTCCCAGCGATGTTTAACGACTTCAAGAGGGAAAGTCTTATAGGGAAGGCAATTGAAAAGAAACTTTTAGAAATCAATGTTTTCAATATAAGAGATTTTACAAAACAAAGAGCAAATTCTGTTGATGATGAGGTCTATGGTGGTGGAAATGGTATGTTGATGATGGCTCAGCCTATCTATGACTGTTATAAAAAAATCATGGAAGGTAAAAGCAATATTAAAACTTACTATATGTCACCAAAGGGCAAAACCTTTAATCAAGAAATGGCCATCAAGATGTCTAAGGAAACTGAGATAAATATCTTATGCGGACATTACGAGGGTGTTGATGAGAGGGCACTGCAACTTATAAATACAGAAGAGATATCAATAGGAGACTATGTTCTTACTGGTGGAGAACTTCCTGCGATGGTGGTCATAGACTCAGTTGCGAGATTTGTAAAAGGTGTCTTATCAAATGATGAATCAACTAGTGAAGAATCATTTATGAATAATTTACTAGAGTATCCGCAGTTCACAAGACCTTATGAGTATGAGGGGCTAAAAGTTCCAGACATACTTCTAAGCGGAGACCATAAAAAAGTTTCTGAATGGAAATTAGAACAAGCAATAGAAATTACTAAGAAGAATAGACCAGATTTATATGAAAAATATTTGAAAGATAAAATTTAGGAGGATGATATGAATTCTAAAGTAAAAGAGATTGAACAAGCAACACTTAGAAAAGAAAAACTTGAATTTAGTGTTGGAGATAGTGTTAAAGTTCACAATTTAATTCGTGAAGGCGAAAAAGAAAGAGTACAGATTTACGAGGGTGTTGTTCTCAAGAGACAAGGCGGCGGAAATAGAGAGACATTTACAGTTAGAAAGAACTCTAATGGTGTAGGTGTTGAGAAAACTTTCCCAATCAATAGCCCTATGGTAGTTAAGGTTGAAGTAGTAAGAAAAGGTAAAGCAAGAAGAGCAAAACTCAACTACTTAAGAGAGAGAGTTGGTAAGGCTGCTAAAGTTAAAGAAAATATGAACGTTGAGGAAGCACAAGCATAATTGGACGAAAGCTTCGTAATAAAAATTTGCAGAATAGTTGCAGATGTAGTTTTTGCTGTGGCATTGGCATTTACGGTTAGTTACTTGTTCTTTGGACAAGTATTGCAGCAAGGTTTTAGTATGGCACCATATATAAATGATGGCAATATAGTTTTAGTTAATAGACTATATCGAAATCTCTTTCCGCTAAACAAGCAAGATGTAATTGCATTTAATAACAATGGTCAAGAGAGCATCAAAAGAATATATGGTTTGCCTGGTGAAACTATAACTATAAGTAATGGAAATTTTTATATTGACGACATTCAGATTGAGTCTGAGGATTTAAAGAACTCGCTCTCATCAAATATCGAGCAAAATGTAAAACTTGGCGAGAATGAGTACTATGTTTTGGGTGACAATCTTGATAGCTCAAAGGATTCTCGTTTTGCCGATGTCGGAAATATTGCAAGAGAAGACATAATAGGTAAAGTTTGGTTTATAATTAGATAATGAACATTGAATGGTATCCTGGTCATATTGCGAAGGCTAGGAGAGAGATTAAAGAACATCTAAAAGAAGTAGATTTAGTGATTGAGATAATTGACGCGCGTTGCCCATTGTCTTCAATCAATTTTTTAAATGACGAAATTAAAAATAAAAAGCGACTGATAGTAGTAAATAAAGTTGATTCGGCTGATGAAGACGCTATTAAGAGTTTTACTAAAAATAGAGTAAAAGAAGTTATACAGGATTTTGATGGAGAGATATTATTTCTCGATAGCAGAAATAATAATATAAAAAGAGAAGTAGATAAGAAGATAGATTTATTGACTAAAGAGATAGTTGAAAAGAATGCTAAAAAGGGAATTGTAAACACCTTAGTTAAGGCAATGGTTGTCGGAATGCCAAATGTTGGCAAAAGCACATTTATCAATTCCTATGTAAAGAAAAAGGTCAATAAGGTAGAAAACACTCCAGGTGTTACTAAGAAACTCCAGTGGACTAAAATTAGCGACAAAGTCTTGCTGCTTGATACACCAGGAGTCACAGTTAAAAAATTTGAAAATAATGACGTAGGTATAAATCTTGCACTTGTTGGTTCAATAAATGACGACATACTTGAGAAGCAGGATTTGGCTTATGAGTTCATAAATAAAGTTTATAGCAAATATAGTGCGTTGATCATTAAGAGATACAAGCTTGATAAGGTAAATGACAGTAGCACTGCCATAGAAGTTATGGATGAAATTGCCGAGAAGACCGCATCTTACAAGAAGGGTGGCGGAATAAACTACGATAAAGTTTCTAATCTTATAATAAATGACTTCCGCAAAGGTCTAATTGGTAAGATTAGCCTTGAATAACTTAATAAACATACATTGTTCCTGCCGCAGCATACAGCACGAAAACGCCGGTGGGAAACCTATGGATAGAACCGAAGCGTTTTCTTAGCTATACGCTGCGGCAGAGCCAACAAACTTTTTTAGAAAAATAAATTCTTGGTATGGGCGAGCTATGTGAGCCCGATAATATGAGACAGATAAGTGAGGAAAAACTGAATAATGAGAGACTTCGCCTAAGTGAGATGTCAGAATTTGAGAACAATTTCAGCGAATACATCATTGCTGGAATTGACGAGGCAGGTCGTGGTCCACTCGCAGGTCCTGTTGTAGCTGGCTGTGTGGTCCTAGATAAAAGTAAAGAAATATTATTTTTAAATGATTCGAAGAAACTTTCTAAAAAGAAAAGAGACGAATTATTCGATGAGATAAATGAAAAGGCGCTGGCTACTGGAATTGGAATAGTAGGCGAAAAAGTTATTGATGAAATAAACATACTTGAAGCAACTCACCTTGCTATGAAAGAAGCATTTGACAATGCTAACTCTATGTATAGAGAGAAATTTGGCAAAGACATCAATATGCTATTTGTAGATGCGTTGAAGATTAAAAATATTGATGTAAAACAGGTGAGTATCATTCATGGGGATGCACTATCTATATCTATAGCGGCTGCTAGCATCATAGCAAAAGTTACAAGGGATAGAATGATGGAAGAGTATGACAAAAAGTATCCCGAGTACGGATTTGCAAAACACAGCGGCTATGGAACCAAGTATCATATGGATAAGTTGAAAGAGATAGGACCTTGCGAGATTCATAGAAAATCATTTTTATCTTTCTTAAATAGATGAATAAACGAGAAGTAGGAAAAATTTACGAAGAAAAGGCACGAAAGTATCTTGAAGAGAACGACTATGTAATATTAGAAACTAATTTTAATTGTAAAATTGGCGAGATAGACATAGTCGGGAAAAATGAGGACTACTACTGTTTTATAGAAGTAAAATATAGAGAGAAATATAGTCTTGCAAAAGGCCTGTATGCTGTAGATAAAAATAAGCAAAAAAAGATTTTCAAAGTTGCTCAAGTTTATCTTATGGCACATAAACTAAGTCAAAACACTGCTTGCAGATTTGATGTAGTAAGTATAGATGGCGATGAAATAACATTAATTAAAAATGCATTTGTTGGGGGAGATTATGGGTAAAATAGCACTCACTGGCGATAGACCAACTGGAAAATTACATTTGGGACATTATGTAGGTTCACTTAATAATCGTTTAAATCTTCAAAACGATAAAAGTTTTGATGAAATATATGTAATGCTCGCAGATGGTCAAGGATTGACAGATAATTTTGATAATCCAAAAAAAATTAGAGATAATATTATTCAAGTAATGTTAGATTATTTGTCAGTTGGCATAGATCCAAATAGAGTAACTATATGCGTTCAAAGTGCACTGCCAGCACTTACAGAGCTAACTTTTTATTACATGAATGTAGTTACTGTTCCAAGACTTGAAAGAAATCCAACAGTGAAAGCCGAGATGGTTTTAAGAGGATTTAATGAGGGTGATGAGGGACTTCCAGTCGGTTTTTTTACTTACCCAATAAGCCAAGCTGCTGACATTACTGCATTTGATGCAAATGTTGTCCCAGTGGGCGAAGATCAAAAGCCAATGCTTGAACAGTGTAGAGAAATAGTTCATAAATTTAATACAATATACGGTGAAACTTTAGTTATGCCTGAAATTATGTTACCAAAAAATGAGAAGGCAACAAGACTTAAAGGACTTGATGGAAAAGAGAAGATGTCTAAGTCACTCAACAACTGTATTTATTTGTCAGAGCCTGCTGACTCGCTCAAAACTAAAGTTATGTCAATGTTTACTGACCCAAATCACTTAAATGTCAGTGACCCTGGTGAAGTTGAAGGAAATGCAGTGTTTAATTTCTTAGATGTATTTTGCGAGGATAGGCATTTTAGTGATTATCTAAATGATTATAAAAACTTAGATGAGATGAAAGAACATTACAGAAAAGGTGGCCTTGGCGATGTCAAATGTAAAAAATTTTTACTTGCCATATTAGAGGAAAAGATATCTAAGTTTAGAACAGAAAGAGAAAAATGGCAAAACAATTTATCAGAAGTATATGATATTTTAGAAGCAGGAACAAAGAAGGCTATAAATAAAACCGATGCTACTTATGAAAGAGTAAAAAAAGCGATGCGAATGGACTATTTTGTAGATAAAAACAAAATAGTTGATGAGTGGAAGGAAATTTTAGGAAAGTAATATGAAACTGAGGGGACTAAGAGGTAGTGTATTAGAAGATATGGTCAATAAAACGATATCAGATTATCGTGTTAAAAAACTTGCTCTAATACAAAAAATTCCCACACCTATAGTTCCGACAAAGATGGATAAAGAAGGACATATAACTTTAGCTTATTTTGATAAAAAGTCAACGGTTGATTACATAGGAGTTGTCCAAGAAATACCAGTTTGCTTTGATGCTAAGGAATGTAGTGTAGATACATTTCCAATGTCTAATATCCATAAACACCAATTTGAGTTTATGGAGGATTTTGAGGAGCAGGGAGGTATTTCTTTTATTTTGCTCTATTTTAGTAAAAAGTCAACTGCTTATTATTTGAGATTTAGTGAATTAAAAAAGTATTGGAGCAAAAAGAAAGCCATTAACTTTGATGAATTAGATAATTCTTTTGTTATCAATATGAAGGGCAAAATAAAAATTGACATACTAAGTAAACTTCAGCTTGACATTGATGAGAGATAATATGGATACAGCGCACGAGTTTTTAATTGAAAAATTGAAAGAAAGTGAATATAGTGATAAAGAGATCGAACTAATTATCAATGGCCTCAGTGCAAAGAAAGTTACTACTTTTAGAGTAAACGAGTTAAAAGATGATATTGATAATATAAAAGACAATCTGAAAAAGCTTGATATAACATTTACTGAAAACAAGAATTTTAAAAATGCAATTATCCTTAATGACTATTATCAAAAAGATGGAGTTGATAGTGGAACTGGATTAGATATCACCACATTTTCTATATATAAAGAAGGACATATCTATCTACAATCTCTATCTTCGATGCTTCCAGTCTATATACTTGATCCACATGAGAAAGAAAATATTCTTGATATGTGTGCAGCTCCTGGTAGTAAGACAACAATGATTCAAAGCCTATGTAAAAATAAGGTTAACCTTACTGCCGTCGAACTTCATAAGGATAGATATGAAAAACTTAATTATAACTGTAAGAAGCAGGGTGCGAATGCCCTTCTTATGAATATAAATGCACTTGATTTAAATGACATGTTTAAATTTGATAAGATTTTGCTTGATGCGCCATGCTCAGGCTCGGGGACTTTAGATTTAAGTTGCGATAGATACAAGAAAACTTTTACAGATGATTTAATAAAAAAATGTGTTACTACTCAAAAGAAACTTATAAAAAAGTCAGGCAAATTATTAAATAGTGGTGGAGTATTAATTTATTCAACTTGTTCGCTACTTAAATGCGAGAATGAAGATATAGTAGATTATGCCTTAGAAAATGGCTTTGACATAGACTTTTGTAAATTAAAAGTAAGCGACAACTCATTTAGTGAAGGCAGTTCAGTTAATGAGAATGTGTATATAAAAATTTTTCCAGATAGAATATGGGAAGGCTTCTTTGTAGCTAAGTTACATAAAAAATAAGACGGCGATTGCCGTCTTTTAAATTTCATTTATTAGTATTTCCGGTTTAACATTTATGCTATAATTTTTATGATAAATGCAAAAACCTGGCGACTTGCCTTTTGCTTTTTTTAGTTCCTTTCTCAGTGTATAGTCCACAGTTGCCTTCGTCTCATTTCGCTTTTCACTAAAGTATGCAGCAAGAGAGGCTGCCTCTACTAAGGTCTTATCGTCAAGTAACTCATATGGCTTTTTTATTATAACATGAGAACCTGTGGCATTTTTTATGTGTAGCCAAGTGTCATCAGCACTTGCCATGGTAAAAGTAAGATACTCATTTTGCAGATTATTCTTGCCCACATAGATGTCTATGCCGCTACTTGATTTATAGTGGTGAATGTTGTAGTTTAATCCCTGCTTTGAATTAGTCTTGTTTTTAGATTTGTTGCTATTCCTATCCCTTAAATCAGATTTCTGCTTATTTAAACTTTGAATCTTATTTGCCTCATCAAAATAATTTAATATTTCCTCTTTGATAAGATATATGTCATTTTTGTCATTTGATAGTTCAAGTGACTGCTCAATCGAATTCAAATGCTCAAGTTTGTCATTTGCTTCTATAATTAACTTTTCAACATTGTCTTTCGTTCTTTTTAACTTATTATATTTGTCATAGTACTTTTCGACATTCTTTGCTATAGACAATGACTCATCTATTGGTATACTAACTGCCTCATCATTGTTATTGTAGTCTTTGCAAGTTAATATGCCATCTTTAATCATACTATTGTCATAGCCAAAGCAAGAGACGAGCTCGCCGTAGTTTTTATATTTTTCAGCATCATCACATTTTGCTAAGTCTTTTTTATAGATATCAAGTTTTTTGTTGAGCTTAACATATAGACTCTTAATAATTGTTTGCAGATTTTTCTTATCATTTGAGTCATTGATATTTTGGAATTTATTTTCAATAAAGGTTTTAAGACAACTATTTATATTTTCAAATGTTTCGAGTTCACCTTGGTATGTGTTAAGTTTGAATAAGTAGAAATCAGAAGGTTTGTCGTTTTTATAATTGATTGTTGGCTTAATTATATTTATGTTATTCAAAATATCATTTAAATAGTTTGTTATATATACAAATAACTTTTCATAATCAATATTATTTGTGAAATGATTATTTATAGACTCATAGTTAAAGTTTTCAGTTGAAACATTTACATTGATACTTTGTAAATATTCTAAAAGTATATGCAGCACAAGAGGTTTCGATAAACCAGCATATCTTTTTGAAATTATATTTGAGATATCAATTGATTCATTATTGATTTTAGATAAGGCGATTTCATCGTTTATGTTTTTGATAAACCCATCGACAGTCTCTGATAATATTTCAGATTTATTAGCTACACTTGCAGTTGTATAAGTTTCTTTTGGGGCAAGTCTTTTATTTTCAGTATTAGATTTTAGTAATACATCAAGTATAGTATTATTTGAGTCAGTGATTACGGCATTACTATATTTACCCATTATCTCGAAGTAAACATAATAAGTTGAGATATCACCATTTTCATTAATATTCTCGATATCAATTTTTACAATACGCTCTAAACAATGCTCGTAATTATTATTTGAATCATTTTCAGAACCTACCTGCTTTATTTCTTTTATCAATCCACCCTGTAAATATTTCCTAAGAAGCATACAAAAACTTGGTGGAGTAGAAAGATTATTTGTGTCATTTGTAGAAAGTAACATATATGGGAAATTAGGATTAGCAGACAGGGTAAACACGTAGTTTTTATTATTTTTTCGTATGTGAAAATCGACCTCTTTATGAGACCTTTGGGTTATCTTGGAAATATGCTCATTTAGTATAAGCCCTTTAATTTCCACTATTTGCGATTTTATAAATAAGCCGTCATATGCCATACATATATTTTACTTGACTAAAAAAACTCTTTCAAGTATAATTTATAAGCACTTTAAGAATAAGGGGTGTTAGCTCAGCTGGGAGAGCATCTGCCTTACAAGCAGGGGGTCATAGGTTCGAGCCCTATACGCCCCATATCTAAGTGCCATGGCGAGGTAGCTCAGTTGGCTAGAGCACGCGGTTCATACCCGCGGTGTCGAGGGTTCGAATCCCCCTCTCGCTACATTAGCGAGTTAAGTCTCGCTATTTTAATTTAAGGAGAAAAAATGGATACACATGTAAAAGATTTACTTGATGAGTTTAAAGAGAATGAGCCGACTTTTTATGCGATGAAAGATTTCATTCAGAGCTACTTAAGGAAAATTATTTGTGAAGATAATAAAATTTTTATTGCTGGAATAGAAACTCGTGTTAAGGAATATAGCAGCCTTGAAGGAAAACTTAATTTAAAAGGATATAAGTATAGAACTATTTCAGATATAACTGATTTATTTGGTGCGAGAGTGATAACATTTTATAATGACCATGTTGATTTTATTGCAAGCTTAATTGAGAAAAATTTTAATATTGATTATAATAACTCAATTGATAAAAGAAAAATGTATGAAGTAGATCGATTTGGTTATATGTCACTTCATTATATCTGTCAAATACCAAAAGAATTATATAGTGATGAAAAATTTCCAAAGCTAAATGAATTTAAGTTTGAAATACAAATGAGAACTAGCCTTCAACATGTATGGGCAACAATTTTTCACGACACTGGATATAAGACTGATGTAGAAGTTCCTAAAGAGTATATAAGAAAACTTGCAAGACTTGAAGGCTTACTTGAAATTGCAGATGATGAGTTTTTAACAATTAGAAATGAAATTGATGAGTATAGAAAGAAGATCAGATCACTCTTTTCAAAAGGCGAGTTCAAAGATATTTCACTTAACATTGATTCGTATAAGAATTATTTAGAGATTAATCCATTTATGCCTCTTATAAATAAGATTGCAAGTATAACTAGTGCAGAGGTAGAGATTGTTAGCTATTTAAGATTTTATGAAGTGCTTGTTGATTTAGGATTTAAAACGATAAGTGAAATTGAGCAAATGAGAATGGATTATAGTGAAGATGCATATAAATTGTCACTTATGCAACTTGGTGGAACTGATATAGATATTATTTCTTCTACAGTTGCAATTCAAAATTTACTTACTATATTTATCTTAAAGAAAAATAAAAGAAGAGAAGATACTAAAATAATGCTTGAAAAAGTTTATGGAAGGTCTGTAAGCGATAGCTTTATTGACAAAATTATAGAGCAGACAAAAGCAATTATTAGAATTTAATGGAGTATTTATGAGCGAAAAGAAAATGGATACTAGTTTTTTAGATAGAGCATTAGAGTTTGCAATTAAAGCACATAGTGGGGTTGAAAGAAGAGGTAAAGGGTTCCCCTATATAGTTCATCCTATGGAGGCGGTATCTATAGTTGCAACAATAACTAATGACCAAGAAATGTTAGCAGCTGCGGCACTTCATGATGTGATAGAAGATACTGACTATACTATTGATGATATAAAAAAAGAGTTTGGGGAGAGGGTCGCACATCTCGTGTCTTCTGAAACAGATTTGGTTGTTGATGGCAAGAGTGAATCTGAATCTTGGAAAGAGAGAAAGCAATATGCCATAGATAGACTTGCTAAACTTGATAGAGAGTCTAAAATTGTGGCTATTGGGGATAAACTTTCAAATGCAAGAGCAATGTTATGCGATTATAAAGTGATGGGGGAAGAACTCTGGAATAAATTTCACGAAAATGACCCAAAACTTCATAAATGGCATTATGAGGGTTTAAGGGACTCGCTTTCTGATTTAAAAGGGACTTTTGCATATGAGGAGTTCTGCGAGATTGTAGACAAGTTATTCAAAAATTATTAGTTTCATAAAGAAATTTTAACCAAATACCAACAGTTCGTAGGGGTGGATAGTATCCGCCCATACAATATATTATTATAAATTATGAGTATTTCTTAAGTAAAATGTAAGTAATTATTTAAATAATTTATATTGAAAATTGAAAAATTAGTTGCTATAATAGTTGAGTTAATAGGGGCATAGTTCAAGGGTAGAGCAACGGTCTCCAAAACCGTTAATGTGAGTTCGAATCTTACTGCCCCTGTAGACCATCCAACTGGATGGTTTTTTTTAAGCCCATTTTCTCGCCAAGCCCAGCAAAACAAGGTGAGAGTAGAAATGCTTCGCATTTCTAATATTTCTGACACAATTGTTTTGCTAGGGCTTGTCGAGAAAACTGTATAATAACTACACAGTTATGGTATACAATGACAGCAAGATTCTTTGAGCAAAAAAGTAAAAAAAAGTAAAAAAGAAATATATCAAAGTATTGGAATTGTTAGTAATTTTTGGTATTATATAATGATGAACTATGAGTCGTTTTTAATTAAATACGCGGAGATTGGACTTAAGGGGAAGAATCGATACAAGTTTGAGGATGCCCTTGTGAGTCGAATTAGGGAGACCTTGAAAGAGTTTGAGGGTGTATTTAATGTATATAAGGAACAAGAGAGGATTTATATAGATTCTAATAAAGATTTTTCTGACATATATGATAAAGTTATAGAAAAATTAAAAAGAGTTTTTGGTGTTTCGGATATTTGTCCGATAAAGAAGGTTGCATTCACGAGTGACTATAGAGAGTTGTCAAATCATATAATTGAGTTTGTAAAAAATGTCTATGGAGATGATCCGACATTTACTTTTAAGGTTAAGACAAGAAGAGTTAATAAAATTTTTGAGATGCATTCTGATGATGTGTCTGCGGAACTTGGACATGATATATTGGAGAGATTTAAAAATACAAAAGTTGATGTGCATAATCCAGAAGTAAGACTATTCGTTGAAATTAGAAATCACATAAATATTTACTCAGAGAAAATTCCAGGACCTGGTGGACTTCCAGTAGGGACAAGTGGAAAGGCAATGCTTCTTTTATCTGGTGGAATTGACTCGCCTGTTGCTGGATATATGATTGCAAAAAGAGGAGTTGTCATAAATGCAATTTATTTTCATGCACCACCATATACAAGTGACAGGGCAAAACAAAAAGTAATTGATTTAGCGAAAATTGTATCAAAGTGGTCGGGTAGAATAAAACTTCATATTATTAATTTCACTGACATTCAACTTGCAATATATGAAAAATGTCCTCATGATGAGTTGACGATAATTATGAGAAGATATATGATGAAGATTGCAGAAATTATCGCAGAAAGAGAAAATTGTATTGCCTTAATTACTGGCGAGTCTATAGGTCAAGTTGCATCTCAAACTTTAGAATCTCTCTCGTGCACAAATCAGGTTTGCAAATTACCAGTATTTAGACCACTAATAGGGTTTGACAAAGAAGAAATTGTAGATATTGCAAAAAGAATTGGAACATTTGAGACTTCTATTTTACCTTATGAAGATTGCTGCACAATATTTGTAGCAAAGCATCCGGTAACAAAACCAAGCTTAAATCATATACATAAATCTGAAGATAAATTAAATGATGTAATAGATGAATTGATGAATAAAGCAGTTGATTCGCAGGAGGAAATAATATGTTAAATAGTCTATTTGAGAAAATTTCGCATTATAATGGAATAGTAAATGGTATAGTATGGGGAGTTCCTATGCTATGTCTAATACTTGGAGTTGGAGTTTTTTATGCTATAAGAACAAGATTATTTCAAATTACTCATGCAAGAGATGTATATGACAACACTATCAAAGGAATTATTAATAGAAGCAAAGATAAGAAAGATATTCAGTCAAAGAATAATGTCATTTCGCAGTTCCAAGCATTAACAACTGCACTTGCATCAACGATTGGAACTGGAAACATAGCAGGAGTTTCTACTGCTATTGTAATTGGCGGACCTGGATCAATTTTTTGGATGTGGATATGTGCCATATTAGGAATGGGGACACATTTTGCTGAAGTAATACTTGGAATCTACTATAGAAACTATGATGAAAAGCATGGCTATAGCGGTGGTCCTATGTATTACCTTGAAAATGGAGTAGGTAAGCAGTTAGGCTTTAAGAAAATTGGTAAATTATTAGCTGTACTTTTTGCACTATTTACATTTATAGCTTCGTTTGGAATTGGAAACATGACACAAATAAATTCCATTGCTGAGGCTCTTAGAACAAACTTTGATTTGCCAACACTTTTTGTGGGTGTGGCACTTGCGACTCTTGCAGGGCTAATAATCTTTGGAGGTATAAAGAGAATAGGCTTAGTTGCCGAAAGTATTGTTCCTTTTATGGCTGCGTTTTATATACTAGTCGGCATAATAATTGTTGCTATGAATATTAAATATGTTCCAAGTGTGTTTGTATCAATATTTAGAGGAGCATTTAGTACTGCGGCAATTGCTGGTGGTGTTCTTGGTTCAGTTTTAAAAAGAGCAATTACTTATGGTTTTAAGAGGGGCGCGTTTTCAAATGAAGCAGGACTAGGATCAAGTGTTATAGCTCATTCAGCATCAAATGAAACCGAACCAGTAAAACAAGGTCTTTGGGGAATATTTGAAGTATTTTTTGACACGATAATAGTATGTACATTTACTTCACTAATAATTTTATCTTCAACTATTAATGCACCATCAATTGATACACAATTAAAAAATTTAACTGAAAATGAAACTATCGTATGCATCGAAGATTCTTTAAGAGATGAAGATGGAAATGTATTACTTGTTGATAATGAGATTTATAAGATGCCATTTAAATTGGATTATAAAAATAATGCGATTCTTTATACTGAGAAACCTAGTGGAAATGGAAACTATAAAGAACTTAGTATATATGGAAAAGAATATTGGGTAGAGACTTTGTCAGATAGCGATGCAGATGATAATTCATACTTTTATGGAAATGTTCTTAGAGTAAAGGCAAATCCTGCTTATGCATCAAATCGTGAAATACTTAAAGATTCAGATGGAAATATGGTATTCAAGTCTATTCATGTTGAAAATATAAATGGAGTATCTCTTGTTACTTTAGCAGTGTCAAATAGACTATCTCATGTTGCAGGAAAGATACTCGCTATAGCAATTACTTTATTTGCATTTACAACGATTCTTGGTTGGTCGTATTATGGAACTAAAACCATAGAATATTTGTTTGGTAGAGCATCAACATATGTTTATAAAGTATTATATGTTATTTTTATAGTGATAGGTGCCACTATGAATTTAAATCTTGCGTGGGATATATCAGACACATTAAATGGTCTTATGGCAGTGCCAAATCTAATTGGTGTGCTATTGCTTTCTGGAACTGTTGTGAAAATCATAAAGAATTATTATGACCGCAAGGCAGGAAAAGATGTCGCACCAATGATTTCTTATAAATAATAGTTATATTATGTTAAAAATGTAGTGGCCGACATTCTGTCGGCCACAATGATAATTATATTTATTGGATGAATGATTTAAAATGCAAAAAAGAAAGAGATTAAGATTAAAAGAATATGACTATTCACTTAGTGGAAGTTATTTTATAACAATATGTTCAATAGATAAATCCAATATATTTTGCTCAATTGATGAGGATATTATAAATGATAATTATGATGATATTGATTTTAGTAAATATATTAAATACACTAAAATAGGTATGATAGTTAGAGATAATATTAAATATTTAAATAGTGAATTTGATAGTATATTAATTGATAATTATGTAATTATGCCAAATCATATTCATTTAATAATAAATTTGATAGAGAGTAATAAAACGAGTTTACAAAAATTAATAATGAGTTTTAAACGCTCAATTACTATTAAATGTAAGAGAAAAATTTGGCAAAGATCATTTTATGATAGAATTATTAGAAATAAGAAAGAATTTGATAAGATTAATGAATATATTATATATAACCCATTTAAGTGGAAATTAGACGAATATTACAACATTGGCTAATTATGGGCGGACAGGATGTCCGCCCCTACAAAAATTACCTGTAAATATTAATATTGATAAATATAAATAATATTTTAATGTATGGGCGAGTTGGACGAGCCCGATGGGAGTGTTTTGGAGTTTGTATTAATTATAATTGGATTTGTTTTACTAATTAAAGCATCAGATTATTTTGTGGATGCAAGTACTGATATTGCAAAAATTTTTAAAGTATCTGAAATAGTAATAGGTGCTACAATAGTATCTATTGGAACAACATTACCTGAGACTATGGTTTCGGCAACTAGTGCTTTTAGAGGTCATGGTGACATAGCTTATGGGAATGCTATAGGTTCAATTATTTGCAATACAGCACTTATTTCTGCCCTAACTTTAATTTTTGCTCCAAGTGTTGTTAACAAAAAAGCTTTAAAAGTTCCAGTAACTTTTTTCTTCGCTTCATTTGCATTTTATGTAGTATTTGCATATGTATTTAAAGGCTTTAGTAGGGTATCTGGAATTATCTTAGTATCAATATTTATAATATATGTATTTTATATTATTTATTCAAATAAATCAGGCTCTAAAGAAATTGACAAAGTTATAAAGCAGGCAGAAATTGATATAGAGGAAATCAAAGAAGGAAAAAGCATAGATGACAATAAAAGCAATAAAGTTATAAAGTCAGTATTGGTTATAATCGTCTCTGCAATAGTCATAGCATTTGCATCTAATCTTCTTGTTGAAAATGGAACTCTTATAGCAAAAAAGTTTGGGGTGCCAGAGTCAGTTATAGGTTTGACAATGATTGCACTTGGAACGTCTCTTCCAGAATTGTCTACCGCAATTACATCATTAGTAAAAGGACATAGCAATCTATCAATTGGTAATGTTATAGGGGCAAATTTTTTTAATGTAGTATTGGTTACTGGACTTGCATCTATAGTAGGACCTTTTAAGATACCTAATTCAAAAGTTTTAAATGGAATGAATGCATCTTTAATTGTTGATGTGCCAGTTGCAATTGCCGTAATGCTTATTCTCTGCGTGCCATCGTTAATTCATGGAAAAACTAAGAGATGGCAGGGAATAGTATTAATCTGTATTTACATAATGTTTTT
>JAFWVX010000032.1 GCA_017523785.1 Lachnospiraceae bacterium | reverse complement strand
GTTATATTAACACCATACATATGTAAGTGACTTGAAGTCCAGATAACTCGGAAAAAGTCATTTGCCTTAATTTTTAAATTTGATGCTGAAGCAGTAGTACCTTGTCCAGATACATAATTCTTAGTAACTCCATAGACATTGACATTAATATCATAAAATGTTTGTCTATTTGAATCTATAGTAGCCTCTTGATCTAAACAGTTTGTTATATTAATTATTTTACCAGTACTATTACCATTTGACCTAAAATTTACATTCCTAAGGACATGACCATTTAAACAGAGATTTATGACAGAATTTATATACATTGCTGTATAATAATCAGTAATAGTTATATCACTTGATAGCACATAATTTTTTGGTGTGCTTGATGCCATCAAATTTATAAATTCAGATTGAGTTATGTCAGGGCTAAGGAACTCGTAAGTGACTCCATACTCATGAGATGATACCAGAGTATGTTGACATGCTTCATTTGCATCTACACCACAAACTTTGTGATAGTGTTTATTGATATAAACTCTCGCACCACTTAGAAGAGCACTCATTCCAAGTCTTCTACCACCGAAACTATAGATATCTGGCACAAATGTATCTTTAAAATTAGCTGATGAAAACTCCTGCACATACTCATCAGACCACTGCGAGAATACCGTTCCCATACAATTAGCATTGTCAAAGCCGAATCTTATTAAAGAATTTTTAGCATCCAATTTCTTACCATCCGTTACTCTAAAGAAACTGTAGTTTGGATCATCTTCCATAACAGATATGATGCCATTAATTTTGTGAGCAGGATATTGGTCAAAATCAGTCCACTCAGTAGTAGCAGATGCATCACTATAAGATTTATTATTATCAATGTAAATTATAGAATTTCCCACATTTATAGGCGTGGTTGTAGGATTATATTTTATGAGAATAACATCTCCGATTGCATTTTCAGTAGTACAATCTACAAGTTTATTGTTTGTCAAATATAAGTTACCATATACATTGAAATTATTTACTATATCAATGAGTGAATATGTGCTATTATGTCTATATATTTTGTTGTTATCCACATAGAAACTTGCACCTTCAGCAATAGTGAAATTCTTTCCAGAATTAATAAGTGGACTATATCCATCAATAGTATTGTTTCTAATATAAAGACTACCTGAATTAATTATTAATTCTCCACCAGGTTCATCATTACTAATATTAAATATTTCACCATACATATTGTTGTTGTCTATGTAATTGTCTGCTTCGAATAATAACCTGTTTCTATTTCTAAGATTGAAAAATTTTGACTTTTCGTTGATATCAAGTGCTGTCTTACTAATAGATGCAATGGTTACATTCTTAAAATAGTTGTTTATTACATTTGTATTGTCACCTATTAATTCAAATAAATATCCCTGTTTGTTGCCCCAGTTCATATCTCCCACATATACATCTTCTACATATATGTCATCATTTGATTCAACATGGAACATAGGATATGAAGTATTATATAGTGTATTACTTACCCTTATATCTGTCTTATATAAGCTAAACTCATCTTGACTCATATCATAATATACATGATGGCTATTGATATTTATATTATTAACTTCTAGATCATCATAAGCTGCACCATAGACTTCCAAGTCTAGATTTTTAAACATAGGATATTCATTATCTTGTGCTAATGTCTTTACCGGGAATGTCATATTTGCAGTAGTAAACTTACAATTAGTTATTACTAGATGAGAATTATTACCGCCATTAAAACTTAAGCCGCTAAGGCTGTGACCATTTAAGCATAAATACAAATCAACATTTTCATTCACTTGTAGTAATTCATTGTCATCAAGTTCTATATTACCCATCAAATAATAAGCTCCACCTGTGTTGCCTATATTTCTCAAATCTGTAAGACTCGTCACAGCTACATATGAATATGTGGCAGTATGCCTAGTGCCATATGTATGGGTACAAGGACTACCCTCTGGATTTCCGCAAGCAGTATGTTCGTGAAATAATCCAAGCGACAAAGTTACATTTGTTAAATTTCTATTCATATATACATCTTGGAATTGTCTAGCAGTATCGCCATCATAATAATCAACTATTATGCTTTTATTAAATGCGGCAGTATCTATATTTTTTATATGACTTGCATCATAAGGAGCAAGTACATTACCAGTTACATTTTCAAATGCTATATAGAAGTTTACTTTTGACATATCAAGTAAATATCCATCAAGTACAGTAAACACTGATTCCTCAGTGCTGCTATCATCAATAGTAGAATAAACTTGATACAAATATTGATTTGAATATGTAGTAAAATCTGTAAACTCTGTAGCTCCATCATCAGTATAATTCTTATTCCCCTTAACCGTTACTGAAGATGAACCGATATTGATTGTTTTGTTGTTTCCATTCAAAGCAGCTAACCCAATGCCGTCTAAAGTTAAACTAGCGTTTATAACTTTATTGTCAACTATTTCAAGCTCACCATAGATGTTGGCTTCTCCATTAGTATAAGTGCTATCAGTGTTATTTAATGATAGTATGCTTTGATAATCAGAAGTACTACGAGGAAGTTTATTGTAAGCAATATGCAGACCGCCATCCTCTGCTACATTTAAATTAGTAATTTGTATAAGATTTTTTGTATCAAGTGTAGCACCTTCTATATAAGAGTTGTGCATGATGAGTGTATCACCATTTTCAAATTTAACTAAACTATTAGTGCCGCTTGTCTCAGCATGATATATAATCTTGTCAGCGACAGTATTATTTGAGATTATATTTTCTCCCTTAAATGTCAAATCAATACCATCAAGATATACCAATCTATGTTTAAGTTCATTCTCTATAAAGTCTGTGTCTTTTATATTTACAACTGAACGGTGTGACATATATCCTTCAAGTTGAAGCATAGCAGTCTTTTCAAATGCAACTGGTGATGGATAGTTATAGTGAACTTTAAAATCTTCAAAACTACATTTTTCTATATACACAGTCTGAGATTTTTCATTTGATGTCTTTATCTCTATAGGAGAACCTGAGGCAGTAGTTTCATCATAATTTCCCACAAAATCAATATTGAAGAGTGCTAAAATATCATCTGGCTTAGTTCCAGAAGTTGCAGTATCCATATGTGCAAAATAAATCTGATTGACATTTGCTACTAAATTAGTGCCACTGCCATCTTCTAAATCAACACCAAATACATTATATGAAACATTTGATGCGAGATATGACCCACGACCATCTACTCCATCTCCTCTATTGTTCTTCAAATAAGATTTAGTATCTATAGAACAATTGCAAATATATACATGCTTATCTAAATTAGTTGAAGTGAACTCATAATTTTCTAAAGTGTAGCCGTCGAGACAAAGATATAAATCGTTTTGCAACTCTAATTTAGTAGGCGAAGTACTTTCATTTGCAACATTTTCCAACAAATAATAATATCCACCTTGAACTACAGTACTTCCAAAATCCTCTGCTACGAGAGGTTTATATAATGAGGTACCTGTATGACTAGGTATGTCTTCGTGAGCACAATTAGAATCAGATGCCACTCCACAAGTCTTATGATCATGTGGTGGTAAAATTCTTATTTCTTCATGAAATTTTGTCAGTTCTAATCTTGGATCTAAGAAATTATCAACGTGGAAAACATCATTATATGTAACATCATTAAAATAAGCTATATATGTATCATTCCACTGATTCGTTATGAGTCTGCTCTCATCGGACTTTGTATATATACTAAACGAATTATTAAGATAATCAAACTTTGAACCATCCAATATCTCAAAGATAGGATAGTCAAGACCAGTGCTTAAAGCAGTCGCAAACTCATGAGGATAATATCTTGGATAAGTATCAAAGTCTGTAACTTCTACAGTCATATCGCCATCGGAATACGATTTGGTATTAGAAATTGTAATGCTACAAGTACCAAGTTTTATAGGGTTCTGACTATCTTTAACTATGGCTCCAAGTACAGCATTTTCAAAATTTGGGTTAACATATTTCTCTGAATTACAATTAAAGAACTTTGTGTTTGTTATATTTAGTTTACCAAGTATCTTAATATTCTCCACATCACCACCTGTATATATTAAAGCAGCATGTGGTCTCTTACTATCACTCTCATTTGTAGTCAAGACATTCATTCCTATGTTATCAAAGTTTACTATAGCATCTTCAGCAATATTCAAATTTGCATTTGCACCTTTAAGCATTATGAATATATTTGAACGAATCGCATAGTCATGAATGTTTGTTGTTCCAGATTTAAAGCTCAAATCAAGAGGTAGGCTTTCATCAGTACTACGTCTATACCAATTTATAAATGCACTATTAAATGCTTCTGCACCCTCAGTGTTAATATTATAAATATCATTATTTCCAATAAACTTTATATGATGTATCCTTCTATAGTCATCATTGTAATACAAGAATGCACGTCTCAACTTAAGATCACGAGCAGTTACGTTTTTAAATGTTACGTTACAGACTTCATAGCTAGAAGTTTCTATTAAATTATTATTATATACATTTTCAAAAAGACAGTTTTCAATATTGTTATAATATGCTTGTGAAATACAATAATCACTATAGTCATCCATATTTACATCAGCCACTCTTACACCGTATAAATCAATATGGCCTACATTTGAGGGATGTTGTGAACGAAATAACCTTTGGGTAACAATTTGCAAATTGTAGCCATCTTCTATAGATTTTTCATTTTCACTCATTTTTATACCAAATGCATAAAAATTAACATTATAAAGTAATTGGCTAGTTTTAAACCAAGCATCTTTATTAGTACTTACTGTTGACAAAGTTGTTGTACAATTTGTTATACATAGTTTGACAAAATTACTAGATATTGCAACATTACGTATGTTAAAACCATTTAGGCATAGATTTATATCATGATTAATTGTCACATCTCTATTTCCTGTCATAGCTAAATCATGGGTTAGATAATAACTTCCATCAGCATTCTCAAAAAAATCTTTAATCTCATTATTTAGATTACCATCACCATCTGTGTCAGTGAGTGCGACAGGTGTATAGTCTATGCTTTCATCATGGCTTGCCACCAAAGTGTGAGTACATGCACTGTTAGATGCAACACCACAGAGTTTGTGATTATGCTCCCCTGTATTTCCAAATAATTTGTCCATGCCTTTAACTTCAACTTCAGACTTTGATGCCAAATCAAAAACAACTGGCTCTGAAGGTGAAGCTGTATCACCCTCGAGGTCAGTTGTCTCTTCTATATTAGATTCAGTTGCTACCTCAGTTGTCTCTTCTATATTCGATTCAGTTGCTACATCAGTTGTCTCATCTAAATCAAAAGCAGAAGTGCTCTCTTCCTCTGCACTCTCTATCTCAGAACTTGTAGCTTCTAAACTTTCTTCATCTGAATTTTCTTCTTCAGGGCTCGTAGAACTCGCCCCTACATCATCTTTTGGTTCTTCT
Organism: Lachnospiraceae bacterium; assembly: GCA_017523785.1. Lineage (GTDB taxonomy): Bacteria > Bacillota > Clostridia > Lachnospirales > Lachnospiraceae > UBA3633. Next base: position 39,298 of record JAFWVX010000032.1, on the reverse strand, counting down.
TCAGGGCTCGTAGAACTCGCCCCTACATCTTCTTTTTCCTTCTCTTCATCAAAACTCTCAGATGATTCACTCTCATCACTTGAGCTCTCTTCATCTAAATTTTCTTCATCTGAACTTTCAGATGATTCTACCTTATCCTCTTCCGGTTCCTCTTCATAATTATCAAAGGCATCATCACTCTTATCATCATCTTGCTCGTCTGGTTTATCTATATTATCATTTTCATCTAGATTTTTTTCAGGGCCAATTGAACTTTCATCAAAATTATCTAGATTACTTGAGTCATTAGATTGATTCTGCTTGTCCAATTCATCCAAATCAATAGAATCTTGACTTTGGCTCTCTAAATCCTCCGAATCACTATCGTTAAATAAATAACTGCTAGTTTTGTATATAGCACTATAGTGTTCGTAGTAGTATCCTACTCCTTTCGACTCAGCAACCAAATTATTTGATTCTGCATTCAAAGTTTTTACAATGGAAACAGCAAAAACACTCATTCCATTGGTCGTAAATAACATTGCCACAATTAAAAATGTGGCAAGACATCTTTTTAAATTACCCATGCCCTCTCCTACAAAATAATGATACTTTTTGTATAAGGTCCAATTACTTACAATTCATATAAATTATAACAAAAAATGCGTGAAAATACAATTTCACACATTTTTTTAGGCTAATTTTAATGATTTTTTAATGTTTTTTCGGGATTGGCTCGTAAAACTCGCCCCTACGATATTATATTTGCCCCTACGATTGTAGTTTTAGGGAGTTAATTATTGCCTCGGCGATTTTTAAGGATTTGTCGATGCTTGGGTTATCCTCTATATTTGCGCGATAAGTAAGTGACACCTGAGTGCCATTTATAACTCTGATTGCACCGCAGAATTTATTTACTATGTCAACAACTGACTGCCCGTCAATCTTGTGGTGCTCTGCAAATGTTATGGTAACAAGTTTTCTCTTTACATTTAAATGAGTAACATAAAACTCATGCGCCTTAATTTTGAGTTTCGCGATAAAGATGAGATTTTCAAGTTCCTTAGGGAAACTACCGAACCTATCTTTTATCTCATCTTTCAAATCATCAAACTCTTCTTCCTTTTCGCACTTTGAAATCTTTCTATACACATCAAGCTTAACTTCTTCATCATCAATATAACTGTTTGGTATAAATGCATCAATGTCAATATCAACTATTGTGTCAAAGCCATTTACGAAATCATCTATGCCGACATCATTTATATTTTCACCATCAGCACTATTTTCACGCAAATATTTTACTGCCTCATTTAAAAGTTTTATATACAAGTCATAACCAACCGCATCGATGTGTCCACTCTGCGAAAGTCCCAAAACATTTCCAGCACCTCTCATCTCAAGATCCTTCATTGCAATCTTTAGCCCTGATCCAAGCGCAGTATTTTCTTTTATCGCCTTTAGTCTTGTCAGTTCGTCATCGGTCAACTCTTTATTTTTCCTATACATAAAAAATGCATATGCCGTTCTATTACTTCTACCAACACGACCTCTCAACTGATAAAGCTGCGCAAGTCCAAATTGCTCCGCATTATCTATAATCAAAGTGTTTGCATTTTGTATATCAAGTCCCGTCTCTATGATAGTAGTCGTCACGAGCACATTAAATTTCTTGTCGATGAATTCCATCATAGTATCCGACAACTCATCTTCTTTCAATTTTCCATGTGCAACGCCAACTTTAGCATAAGGGCAGAGATTGGAAATTTTATCTGCAAATGCATAGATGTCCGACACTCTATTATGGACTATAAACACCTGTCCATCTCGTTTTAATTCTCTATTGACCGCCTCTCTTATAAGTTCTTCATTGAACTCAAGCACATAAGTTTTGATTGGCATTCTCTCGGGCGGAGCCTCAGTCAACATAGACATGTCTCTAATTCCTGATAATGACATATAAAGCGTTCTTGGAATTGGAGTCGCAGTGAGTGTCAACACATCTACGTTGTGACGAAGTTTTTTTATTTTTTCTTTGTGGCTAACTCCAAATCTTTGCTCCTCATCTATTATAAGAAGTCCAAGATTTTTAAACACCACATCATCCGACAACATTCTATGAGTGCCTATCACTATGTCAATGTCGCCATTCTTCATTTTTTCTAATATCAAATTGTTCTCTTTTTTAGAATTAAATCTTGAGAGGAACGCAGTCTTGACAGGATATTTAGTAAATCTATCAGTGAACGTTCTAAAATGCTGCATACACAAAACTGTAGTTGGCACAAGATAAGCCACCTGCTTTCCGTCTTGCACGGCTTTAAATGCAGCACGAATTGCAACCTCAGTCTTTCCAAATCCTACATCACCACAGATCAATCTATCCATGGTCTTATCTGACTGCATATCTGTCTTCACAGCTTCTATGGCAAGTAGTTGATCATAAGTCTCTATATATGGAAATGTCTCTTCAAATTCTCTCTGCCACACAGAGTCAGTGCTGAAAACATATCCTTTTGACTCCTGTCTTCTTGCATAGAGTTCTATCAAATCTTTCGCAGTTTCTAATATATCAATTTTAACTTTCTTTTTTAATTTTAAGAAATCATTTGTGCCGAGTTTATTTAATTTTGGAACTTTCGCAGTTTTAGATGCAAATCTCTCAAGACACTCAAGCTTAGTCGCTAGCACATACAAAAATCCACCATCGGCATACTCAACTTTTACATAGTCCTTCTCTATATCATCAGTCTCAAGACGAGTGATTCCTTTAAATATTCCAACACCATAATTATCGTGAATTACATAGTCGCCAAGCTTTAATTCGCCCAAATCATTTATTGGTGCATAGCCATCTCTATGTTTATTCTTAAGTATTCGCCTCTTTCTCTCAGGCTCTATTCCAAATAAATCCTTCTCAGTAAATATGAAAAATTTGTCAGTCTCATCTATAAATCCACTTGATAACTCTCCAACATATATACCAATACTTCCGTCATTTATTTTATCATCAAGTGTAGTAATCAAAAATGCATTGATGCCTTCATCTTGAAATTCGCCTGCAAGTCTCTCTGCCCTTGTGTGAGAATTTAAAACTATAAGCCCTGCAAATCCTTTTGCAAGATATGACTTGATTTCACTTTTAGTTTTTGCATAATCTTTTTTATCAAAAATTGGTGTCGTCATCATGAAATCAAAATCATAATCCCAGGAACCTTTTTGCAAACTGAACTTCTCTTCATTTACATATGGCGAATCATCAAGACTTGTGAGCTGTATACAATTTTTTTCTGTGAGTCTATCTAAGATGTATTTTGAATCAAAAAGTTCTACAGGTCTAATCTTATCTTGGTCCTCATAGTCTATATCCTTTTCAATTATCTGCCTACTCTCATAACTTTCTCTTAGCATATCAATTATGAGATTGATTCTATCGCTTAGACGCTTCGGCTCATCAAAAAAGATTAGTGCATTATTTTGGAAATAATCAAGTATGAATGTGTTTCCACTTTTTTTATTATCATCAACTATTGGCAGTATTTCAATTGAATTAATATCTTCCGTAGACCTCTTTGTCTCTATATTAAAGTGCCTTATGCTTTCAATGAAGTCACCAACAAATTCTATACGGATTGGGTCATCATTTGACACCTCGTATATATCTATGATTCCTCCGCGAACTGCAAACTCCCCTGGAACTTCAACTTCACTCACTCTCTCGTATCCAAGGTCTATGAGTTTTGAAATGAATTCGTCATAAACTATCTCTTTATTTTTAGATAGCTTAATAATTCTATCCATCACATTGTCAAGTGAAGGAAGTTTCTCAAGGCAGGCTGAAATAGTTGTGACGAGGGTTATGTTTTCTTTATTTAATAATTTCTTTAATACAATTGTTCTATCTTTAAGAAGTTTTTCATCATCCACACTAGCCGCTGCAAATAACAAATCCTTCTCGCCAAAATAGTAAATGTTCTTTTCATAAAATTTGCCATCTTCATAAAATAAAATAGCACTCCTCTCATCGGGGAGCACCACAAGTTTCTGCCTATCGGCGAAAGTTGCGACAAAATTAACCTTTGCGTTGTCACAAATATTGCGCACTAAAACTGACCTCGGATTTTCTCCAAGGCACTTTTTCAATTTCAAGTAATCTCGATTGCTATTTATATTATAGAACATTATACGCCATTAAAGTCATTCATCGTTTTATCAATTCCATTTCTGATAATACTGAAAATAATATCAACCGCCCTATCAATATTTTCTTTTTGCGCTTTTAATTCCTCTGGTGTGTATTTCATCAGTACAAAATCTATCTGACTAATAAATGGTTTCTCATCTTTAATTCCGATTCGAATTTTTATAAACTTTTCTGTTCCAAGATTTGCAATTATAGATTTTATTCCGTTATGCCCTGCTGCCGAACCTTCTTTTGTAACTTTCACTTTGCCAACCGGAAGTGCAAGTTCATCATAAACTACAATTATATCTTTCGCTTCAATTTTATAAAAATCTGCAAGTGGTTTTATAAAATCACCACTTGAATTCATATAGGTCATTGGCTTTGCAATTATCACATCCTCATCATCAATCTTAGTCTTTGTAAATATTCCATCAAACATATCTTTCTCCAAACCAAGATTTCCAAGTCGTGACAATAATTCATCTATCGCAAGGAAACCAGTGTTGTGTCTGGTGAATGCATATTTTATTTCTGGATTTCCTAAACCAACGATTAATTTCATAAATGATATTTTAATTTATTTCGCCAGAACTTTCAAGTTGTTTTAATGCCTCAGCCACCTGCTCCATCGTGAATACAATGCCATTGTCGCCTATATAGCAAGTGCTGCTCTTATCTTGAAGTTCCTTAATCTTCGCGGCGATTTCGTCCTTATTCCTGTCCTTTTTAACCCTCTCATAGCTTGAAATGCCGGTAAATATTTGAAGTTGCAACTGCCCCGCTTTATCAACGCTATAGTCAAATGTCGCAGTCACCAGTATCGTGTCTCTCATCGTGCCGCCATAGATAAAATTTCCCAAGCTATATACTATAGGAACATTTTTATAATACTCAATTTCTTGTACGATGTGCGAATGCGATCCGATGATTAAGTCTGCTCCTGCATCAACTATCCTTCTTGCATATTGTTTTTGCCAAGTGTTTGAGACAGTTTCAAGTTCTCTACCCCAGTGCATATAGACAATCACTTTGTCAACATATGGCTTTACAATTTTTATTTCCTCGCAGAGTTCTCTAATATCATATCCATCAAATACACCCACTCTAGTTTCAGTCGCCTTCCAATTATCAGAAGGTAACACTGCCGACGCAGCAAGAAATGCATACCTCTTTCCATCAATTTCTTTGATATATGCCCTCTTCGCCTCTTCAATATTCTTTCCTGCACCAATGTGCAAAATTTTGTTGTCATTCAAAACTTTTATAGTGTTTAACATTGCATTTGCACCATAGTCAAGCGAATGATTATTCGCCATTGTAAATAAATCAATTCCAATTTCAGTAATTGGTTTTACATATTTAGTAGGTAGTGCAAAAGTAAATGTTTTGTCCTCTGCATTTTCAATATTATCAGTTATAGAGCATTCAAGGTTTGCTATGTTTAAATCACTATTTTTAAGAATTTTTAAATAACTTTCATCAATTATTCCATCCAAACCTTTCTCATCATATGCTGCTCTTGGCTTTTTTGATAAAAATACATCTCCAGCAAAGCAGAATACATCTTTTTTTTCTCTAATGTCAACTTTTTTGAAATTATTAGATGCTTTATATTTTTCATCGCTTGTAAGTGGTATTGCAATGCTCTCGCTCTCATTCTCATTTTCAGTCGCGTTATCATTCACATTCTCTTTCTCATTCTCTTTTATTACTTCAGTTGCTTCGCTTAATTCATTACTATCTGCAGTTTCATTTTCTTTCTTATCATACGACTCGTCATCTATTACAATTGTTTCATTAAGATAGATTCCATCGCTTTTTTTATTTCCATATAAAACAAACATCACCGCTGCGAAGCAGATGACGACTAAAATAGAAACAATTATTATAATTTTTCTATATATTTTGGACATTTATATTTTGCAAATAATAATCGAGTATAGTCATTGCCACCATTGATTCCACTACGACTACTACTCTATCAACTATGCACACATCATTTCTTCCTTTTAGTTCTACTTCAGTCTCATTTCCATATATATCAATCGTTTTTTGCTTCTTAGCAATAGTTGGAGTTGGCTTAATCGCAAGTCTTATCACTATATCATTTCCATTACTGATGCCGCCAAGAATTCCGCCAGCGTTATTTGATAAAAACTTTTCGCCAACTGTCATCTGATCATTATTCTCTGAGCCAAGCATGCCAGCCACATCAAAACCTGCACCGATCTCAACTCCTTTAACAGCCCCAATAGACATACAAGCCTTCGCAAGTTCTGCGTCAAGTTTTTCGAATACAGGCTCACCAAGTCCTGCAGGACAACCCTTCACAACACACTCAACTATGCCACCAATTGAGTCCTCTACATTTTCATAATCAACTTCGTCAGCACCATTTGAGAGTCTTGAAAGGTCATAGTTGCCGCGAGCTGTGACAGTTATATTTTTTTCTTTGAGAGCTTTGATTGCGATTGCTCCTCCAATCACTCTACCGATCGTCTCTCTGCCAGAAGAGCGACCGCCACTTCTATAATCTCTAATGCCATATTTTTTTTCATAAGTGTAGTCAGCGTGACCTGGTCTAAAAATATTTTTAAGTGTGCCATATTCGCTCGTTACTATGTCTTCATTTCTAACCAATGCACAAATTGGTGTGCCGAGTGTCTTTCCTTCAAATACACCGGACAAAATTTCGACCTTATCTTTTTCCTTTCGTGGAGTCGACAAGTCTGAGTCATTTGGTCTTCTTCTATTCAAATATAATTGAATGTCTTCTTCACTCAATGACAAATTACTTGGGCAGCCGTCGATGATGGCGCCAAGGGCTTTGCCGTGGGATTCGCCGAAAGTTGTAACCCTATAAAGTTTTCCGAAAGAATTTCCTGCCATATTTTTCCTCACTATAAAATGTTGCTATTTGCAAGTCGCTCTGAAAATAGGTCGCAAATAAAAAATCTGTTTTTGCTCCGACTATTTTCTTAAGCGACTTACAAATTTAAAAATTTATTCTGATATTTATAGATATTTTATTTTATTATTAGCGACAAAATACGTTCGGGAAATTCTTTCGTCGAGCGTAGTTTTGCCTCTGGTCATATTAACTATTTCGTTTTTGAAGCTATCGAAAATATCCTGTGAAACTAAGTATCTTAATTTTACTACATCTTCGAATGTTTTATCAAGTGAATAAATACTATTCTCGGAGTTGTTGTAGTTTTGAACTAACTTTTCAACTTTTCCGTAGTCATCGTAGTTTAAATCAAATTGCACTTCGTAAGCAGTCTTTATTTCTGAAAACTCTGCAAGTGCGATTGCTGCCTTTAAGCTGTCACTATAGGCTCTCACTAGTCCGCCGGTGCCGAGTAAGGTTCCGCCAAAATATCTCGTTACTATGGCGATACAGTTTGTCAGTTCATTTCCTTTCAATATATCTAGCATTGGGTGACCTGCAGTACCCTGTGGTTCGCCATCGTCACTGGATTTAACCTGCTCGCCGTTTGTGCCAATTATATAGGCGAAGCAGTTATGCTTTGCATCGTAATATTTCTTTTTGATTTCCGCAAGTTTCTCTTCGGCGGTTTCAACTGACTCCACATAAAATATGTTCGCTATGAAGCGTGATTTCTTTTCAACTATTTCTGCGGTTTTATTTTCTAATATCACTCTCATAATTTAATGCCAAAGCTATTAGACTCAATTCTGCAATATCTCCGTAGGGGCGGATACCATCCGCCCGTTACCTATAGTATTCATCCAATTTCCACTTAAATGGATTATAAACCATATACTCTAATATCCTATTATAATCTTTTTCATCTCTCACAATATGCTCATAAAAAGATTTTTGCCATACTTCCATTTTATTTTTTTTACCTTTATTAACCATTTTTGTCACATATCTCTTAAAACTACCTACTATTTTAAAAATGTCAATGCTATTCTGATTTTTACTTATATCATCAGTAATCTCAATTAGCATATGCAAATGATTAGGCATAATAACATATTCCTTTAAAACAACACCATTATATATTGTCTCAATATTCTTTAAAGATTCAACAATTATAGATCCGATATTTGAGTAATGTATATATTTATTAAAATTAATTGTATCAAAACCAACACTATCAATCTCTTCATCAATATTACAAAAAATACACTCTTGATTTTTTGAACATATTGTAATGAAATAAATATTTTCACTTTTATAATTATAATCTTTAATTCTTAACTTTTTTCTTGTTGGTAGATTCATAATATATTAGCGGGCGGATGATATCCGCCCCTACGATGTTTATAAAACAAGTGTATATCCATTCGGAAAATGACGTGGTTGACGCTTGCCTACGGATTTTGTAGGTCATCTAAGCCGAGCACTGCGTCGGACTCGCTGACACCTATACTGTCGAAACTTTTAAGTTTATTTGTAATCATTTGATTTCTCTTTGCGAGTTGGTCAGTTGACTCAGTCGCCTTTTCAAGACTCTTCTTTGTCTTATCAATCTCTTCGCCAAATCTATTATACTGAACTTTAATTGCCTGCAAAATCTTAGCGATCTCTTTACTATTCTTATTTACCTGCAAAAATTTGAATCCAATGCTGAAGCTATTTATAAGTGCAGTTATAGTCGTAGGTCCTGCAAGAAGTATCTTATAATCTCTTTGGCAATCATCTGCTAAGCCATCTATTCTCAAGCACTCAGCATATAGTCCTTCAGTAGGCAAAAACATAATTGCAAACTCAGTTGTGAGCGGTGGCTCAATATATTTCTCCGAAATACTCTTAGCCTGGAATACTATAGCATCTTTCAAACTCTTAATTGCAGCATTTAATCTACCCTCATCTCTGCTATTTGCTGCATTCACCACATCCATGTATCTGTCGTTTGGAAACTTCGCATCTATAGGAAGATAAACAAAGCCGTCGTCATCTTTATTTGGTATTTTAATTGCAAAATCCACTTTCTCATCAGAACTCTTTTTTATCTTGAACTGTTTCTCATACATATTACTTGTCATGATGCTTTCAAGAATATTTTCAAGTTGTTTCTCGCCAAACACACCGCGAGCTTTAACACTTGATAAAGATTTTTGCAAATCTGCAATGGTTCCTGACATACTGAGAAGTTGCCCATTTGTCACTTGTAAATTTTGCAATTGCTCACCAATGTTTTTGAAACTACTATCTAGTCTCTCATTGAGTGATTTGTCAAGTTTATCATTTATGTTTCTCTCAATCAAACCAAGTTTTTCCTCATTCGCCTTTCGCAACTCATTCAATTTATTTTCATTTGTAGTACTAATCTTTTCAAGCGACTCCTGCATAACCTTCGAAATGTTATTTGAATTACTCTGGTTTTGATTTAGTATCTTAACAAAGTTGTCATTCGCATCTTGAATGACATTCTTTTCCATTTTACTAATTATACTAAAAATATCCTTCGTATCAGCTTGCTTCTTGCTTATACGAGCAAAAATAATTATAGTAAATACTATAACAAATAATAACATAACAACAATCGCTACTAAGACTATAAATAAATAATCCATATTCCCTCCTTCTTATACTTAATTACACTCATATTTAATTAATATATCGAGTACAACAAATAGTTTTTAACACTTACACTATATATACAATCATGTCACTTATATTTGCAATTCTCTCAAGAAAATAGTCGGAGCGAAAACTGATTTTTTGCAACGATGGCGATAGCCGAACTTTAGAACTTTAGCACTGTCTGAGCGAAGCGAGTTTGCAAAGTTCTTAGTGAGGCAGAGCCAGCGCTTGCATAAAAAATCTTGTTTTAGCGACCTATTTTCAGAGAGGATTGCAAATGTAGAGTGTACTTATGTTTATATAACCATGTTGAAAATAATCACCATTTAATGTAAAATATAATGTATGCGAAACGCTCTAAAAAAATTCTATAAAAAACTACCAAAGTGGCTTAGAACTTTTATAACGTTTGTCAAAAATATTGTAATGCTCTACATGTCAAATGACATCCCTATATATTCAGCGAGTTCAGCCTTCTTCCTTATTATATCAAGTATACCACTTTTCATGCTCATTTTTTCGACCATCTCGCTGATTCCGCAGGTTAGAATTGAGGACATCACCACAAACATCACCCTCTTATTCCCTAATCTGCCATACATTACAAATATTGTCAACTATACACTGCTAATTGCGAGAGGACTTTCTAGAACAAATGTCATCTACATCAACATACTCACAGCATTCATTACCGGCTCTACCTGCCTATTTGCGTTTATAGTCGGCATCAGAAAAATCCATGATATTAATTATACAAGTAATTATGCAATTTTAAAAGTCCTTACAATCGTAAATATGCTAGTTCTTTATCTCGCAGTCATTCTGACCTTTATCTTGCTCATGCTTGGCGGTATGATACTTGAATTTGTTAAACTGTATCTTCCATTTGCAACAGATATTATCGACCACGTACTTAGTTACAAATATCTCGTATCGAGTATCGCGCTCATAATTCTCACAATGTCGCTTTATACAACCACAACTAACTTTGAAAGGTCTTTCTTCAAAAACATTTATGGCGCTGTATTTACCACCTTCGCTTGGATAATAGTTTCAAATTTATTTTCAATTTACTTCACAAAGTTTCCTATAAACACTAGTACCTACGGCTCTCTTACTGGTATAATGATTGTCCTATTCTGGATTTTCATTTGTATCAATATTGTTTTCATCGGTGCCTGCGTGAATGAAGTTGTCTATCCTCAAAAGAGAATTGAGGCTGATACAAAGAAGAAACTTCAAAACGAGATTGAGTCAGGAAAGATACAAGAAGCTGATTATGAAATTACCAAACGAACTAAATTTACTAAAGTATTTAGATTCAAAAGGCCAAATCTCAATAAAAATGATTCGTATGCAGAGGATGACTAATTATTTAATCGAGTTCTTTATGTGTCCCCGAGTAAAACTCTCGGGGATTTTTTTATTTAAAATGTTGCGGACTTCATTTTCAGTTTCGAAGCTGAAGTCTATTCGGTATGCGGGCTCGCAGTGCTCGCCCCTACGGGTCACGGGCTCATATAACTGGCTCCTACGGGCTAAGGGTTCCCTAAACTTTAGTTCATCAATTTTGTCGAGTAAGTATAGTGGCTCGGTGTTGAATATTTTGTTGTAGCAATATTTGCAGTAAGTTTTGTAGTAGAGCTTCTTGCCTTTTCTGTCTATTATATAAGAGGAAAAGTCGTGGACATTTTCGAAGTTGAATCTATATTTGCATGCGGGCTCGCAGTGCTCGCCCCTACAAGGTTTTGCGGTCTCGCAAGCTTCGCCGCTGTGGTACATTTGTGTGGCATCTGCCCCTACGAGATTTTTTCTTAGGCAATTGGCAGAAACCATTGTATCAATATAACTATAGACAATAAATGTATCGTATCCAACTTCTGACAATTCATAAATGTTTAATTCAACTGGTGCTGTGAAAAGTAGGGGCACTTCATTTGCATTTTTTCTTTTCTCATTATACAAATTTTGATGGACTTTCTTTGTCTCATTGTTATAACAGTTCATGGTATAGTTTAATTCGACTTTTAGTTTTTCATTTGCGGCTTTGTTAATCTTACGAAGCATATATGCAAATGAGTCAAGATTTTGAATTATTACTCCACCAAGATTGTTAATTTCATAAATTTTATCAGTGGCAAGCCTTAAGTCATGCGGTTTCATATTTTCTTCGTATCTAGAAATTCGTTCCATTAAGATCCAAGCAACTTTATTTGATTTTTTTATCCCTTCTACCAACTTAGGCAAATCTTTTTCAACAAAACTATCTCTCGCCAAAATAATCTCACTCACATTCTTAGATGCAAGTGCAATTTCAAATTGTTTCAAATTTTCTACTTTAACTTTATACATATAATCTCTACATTTTCCGCCATCAGCATTTATTCAATTTTAATCACTATCATTGGTCGAACACCTTTTGGTCTAATATCATAAAAACGACACGCATTATATCCATTTATATACTGATAACTAGGTTCCAAAAAATAATCAGTCCTTTTCACATCAGGATTCTTTTCAAATGAATAAGTTTCATCTTTTAAAAATTTATCTTGTGCATAATCAGTATATACCGTTGCATCCGTACTATTTGAGCCTTGCAAGTCAGGTGGTATATATACTTTATCATATACATCATGATTCTCATAGACACTATGTACCAAGAGCAATTTATTTTTTTCTTCTTCACTAAATGCACTTTCATAAAATTGATTATTTAAAAATTTTCTTACATCACTTGTGACATAGTTCTTATCATAAATTTTTTCAATTCCTCCGTATTTATTTGCTTTTTCATTATCATTATGTTGATATTCCATATAATCCAATACATATTTAGATAAAAGTCTCACATGCTTTGATGGTCTATCTAATTGTATCACAATCCATTCTATGTCCTCTGGACCATTATCTAAGTTGTTGTCTTGCTCATATTTTCCAAATTTGATTGTATCAAACATATCTCTCACAGTTCCTTGATTATAATACTTATCATTAATAACATATCCTTGCCCCTCAATAAAATTTGGCTCTATTCCAGTATAACTATAATCAACAATATAGTCATAAGTCACTCCTTCTGTTTCATTAAGCAGGGGTCTAGCTTTTTCAATATTATCTATTGTAAAAGTTTTTCCATATTCAAAATCACGATAAAAATATGTATTATTACCGCTAGGTTCATAGTCATTGATTGTATCTATTAACAAATGTATAACTGGTCTAACTCCACATACATATCTATCAGTACCAATAGAATATTCATTACTTGAGTATCCACCCCAACTCCAGTATGCCTTGCCATATTCGCTCACTTCACCTTTTTCGCTCACTCTCAGCCTATTCACACAACGAGATATATCAGTTCCACCTGCATATCCTAAATCTTTTATAACATCTTTAATCCAGTATCCATCATATTTATACTCTTCCGGATAAAAATTCATCAGGTATTTTGCATACTTTGTATATTGCGCATTAAACTTTCTCGTTTTATACCCGTAGCTAGACTCTGTTACAGCATCATCATATTTTAAAATTTCATCATTGCTAATATAGTCACACAAATTAACATTGTTATTTTCAGCTTCTTGGTAAATTTCTTTCACACACTTTACTTCTTCATTTGAAAATGCAAAATGTGAATTGAACTGCATTTGATATCCATAATCAAGAACATATTTACTTATCAATTTCGCATTCTTTTCATCTTTCTCTAACAAAATCCACTCTATATCTTCAGCTCCATTCTCAAAGTTAGCATCTTGCTCCCATTTTCCAAAACAAACTGTATCATAATCATCCACATCTGTATTAACACTATATTCAGTAATGGCATGCATTTTACCAATATCATGAATGTAATATTTTACAGCAGAGTCACTTCCTATTCTATCATCAATTAATTCCTTCTTACTCAATACCCTATTACCAAAGTCAACCCACATTGCAGGTCTAATTCCCATCACAAAATTGTTAACATCGGCCTTATTATATTTTTTAATTCTATCACTATCTAAAGAATTATAAGGTGTTAATTCAAAACATTTTCCAAATTTAGCCATATAACCATTTTCATCCACACATTTCACAAGATTATAATCATCAACTTTAGCAACGTCTCTCAACATATAAGTTTGACAATTTGTTACAAAATAATTAATAAATCTTTCACCTTCTAATTCTTTATCGTCAAAATACATATTTTTAACATATTTTTCTTTATAGTTTTTATCAAATATATTCTTTACATATTCACTTGCCTCAGCTATTATTTTTTTATTTGGATTATTACCAGTTCTCCCCATATACAAATTTATATCATGCGTACTTAATAAAAATAATTTATCTTTCTCTTCTACTTGTCCATATTCTTTTGAAAACGACCCATGGCTATATAAATTCTTATGTTCAACGCTAAAACTAATTTCCGAACCACATATTATATTCTTTTCTTCTTTATTAAAAGTTTCAACATAAAAATCATCATTGAGCCACTTTCTCACATCAGAGTTCTTCCAATCTGTCAGAATAGCTTCAAAATTATCTTGCTTATTAATTATGTGTCCGTCTTCTCCCAATAGTTCATCATATTGTTTCAAATCAATTATATACTTACTCAGCAATAATGCTTTGCCACCTTCTTTTTCCACAACAATCCATTCTATATCTTCTTTGCCATTATCAAAATTATTATCTTGCTCATATTTTCCTAATTTTACTGTGGCAACGCTATTAATTTCTATATCCCTAGGATATTCACTTAAGCATTTTTTGTCACATATTTCATTGTACAACCTTTCTTCAAAGCCAAATTTACTACAAGAACATAAAACAAACAATAAAACTAATAATAATCCTATACATAAATTTTTTTTAAATATGCTCCTAATCAAATTCTCACCTCTTAGTTTAATATATAATATTTATACATCATATACTCACTTCTTATTTCTTTCATATCGTTGTATCATTGTAGTGCCATTATGTTTGTCGTAGTAGTTGGTGAAGCCGCCTTTGTTGTAGAGTTCTAATAAATACTTTTCGTCCTTTTTGATGTCGGGCTCGCGTAACTCGCCCCTACGAGTTTCATTGGGCTCGCAGTTTTTTGAGAGAATTATTTCATCTAGGTATTTTCGATATGTTTTGGTTGTGCCATAGACATAGTCGGCTTGTCTCATTCGGCCTTCTATTTTAAATGATGTAATACCTGCATTAACTAGTCCTGATAGAGAATTGATGGCACACATATCTTTCATCGATAAAATGTATGGTGCAGGCTCTTGAAAATCTCCTGCACGAGGGACGACAGAATGTCGTCCCCTACAATGTTTTGTGTGTGATGTAGGATCTACCATTTTGTCCGACCGAGAAGCTATGCTATATGGTAGGCGACAAGGCCCTTTACAGCGACCACGATTTCCTGACTCTCCACCTATAAAGCTAGACATAAGACAAGCACAACTATAACAATAACACATGGATCCGTGAATGAATGTCTCAAGCTTTATATCGTTTCCAACTTCTTTTTTTATAGCCTTTATTTCTTTTATGCTTAACTCTCTTGCAAGAACAACTTGAGTAAAACCGAGTGACTTGACTAGATTTATTGCTTTACTAGATGTGATGGTCATCTGAGTTGATGCATGAAGTTCAACTTTAGGATACTTATTTTTTAAAAGCATTGCGACACCCAAGTCCTGCACGATAAATGCATCAATCCCAGCACATACAATAGAATCTAAAAACAAAAAAATCTCTTTAAGCTCTCGTTGCTTAAAGAGAGTATTTATTGTAAGATAAAATCTTTTGCCATTTGACTTGGCTAATTTGATTGCATCTATTATACTATTTTCTTCAGCTGATTTTGCAAATGCTCTTGCACTAAACTTTGCACCGCCCATATATATGGCATCTGCACCTGCGTCAATGGCTGCTTTGGCACATTCAAAACTACCTGCCGGTGATAATAATTCTAATTTATCTGTATGCTTATTCATTCTATTCTATTCGGGCTCGCAGTGCTCGCCCCTACGGTGTGGGGTCTGCAAGCATTCGCCCCTACGAGGCGACAGAATGTCGTCCCCTACGATTTGTAATTTAAAAAACAGTCGTCTGATATGGTAAGTCTAGGTGCTTGTATGCAAGATCTGTTGCAACTCTTCCCTGCTTTGTTCTTTTGATGAGCCCTTTCATAATTAAAAACGGCTCATAAACTTCTTCTATAGTTCCTGAATCTTCACCAAGAGTTACTGCTATGGTCTCTATGCCGACTCCCTTTCCATTTGAGTTATTAATTAGAACTTGCAAATATTTTCTATCATTTTCGTCAAGTCCCAACTTATCAATATCAAGCACATCAAGTGTCTCATCTGCAACTTTTTTTGTTATAACTCCATCATATTTAACTTCTGCAAAATCTCTTATTCTTTTAACAAGTCTATTTGCTATTCTTGGTGTTCCACGAGACCTCATACCAATTTCTCGTGCACCATCCTTATCAATTTTCACATTTAAAACTTTAGCGGTTCTATTTGCGATTTTTTCAAGTTCCTCGTCCTCATAATATTCAAGTTTGGAAATGATTCCAAATCTATCACGAAGTGGTGCAGACAAAAGTCCCGGCATAGTAGTTGCACCAACAAGTGTGAAGTGTGGAAGATCTAGACGAACTGAATGAGCAGTCCCCTCACTTCCGAGAACTATATCTATATAAAAATCCTCCATCGCTGAATACAAGACCTCTTCAACTGCAGAATTAATTCTATGTATCTCATCTATGAAAAGCACATCACCTTCTTCAAGATTTGAAAGTATAGATGCTATGTCTGCCGGCTTTTCAAATGTTGGACCACTTGTGGTTTTAATATTTACGCCCATCTCATGAGCAATTATATAGGCAAGTGTGGTTTTGCCGAGTCCTGGAGGTCCATAGAAGAGACAGTGGTCAAGTTGGTCTTTTCTCTTTTTAGCTGCATCAATATAGATACTAAGTTGGCTCTTCAACTTTTCCTGTCCTATATACTCATCCAAAGTATAAGGGCGAAGCTGTGCATCGTCCTTTCTGTCGTCGGCAGTGCTATTCAAATTTAGTATTTTCTTTTTCATAATCTATAACTTTGATTTTAGTGCCATCTTTAGAATATCGCTTGAGCTTTCATCGCCGCTTATATCAAGTGTAGATAATATTTCTCGAGCTTTATTTTCTTTGAAGCCGAGTTTCACCATCGCCTCTACTACTTCATCCTTAAGTGCGTTAAGTTTCTGGTTCTCTGTATTATTTTGCTTAATGATGTCAACTTTACCTTCGAAATTCATCTTTCTAACTTTATCACCAAGTTCAATACAAATCTTACTTGCCGTCTTTGCACCAATTCCTTGAACAGACGAGATTAGTTTACTATCCTCACTCGCTATCGCCTTCATAAGAGTTGAGAAACCAAGTGTAGATATTATATTTAAAGCACCTTTAGGTCCTACACCATTTACAGTAAGAAGTTTTAAAAACATTTCTCTATCTTCTCTAGTTAAAAAACCATAGAGGCTTAGTTCATCCTCTTTTACATTTGTATATGTGAAAACTTTTATGCCATCATCAATCGCTGGTAAATTTTTAAAATTAGATGCAGGGAAAAATATGCCAAAACCGACACCATTGGTTTCTACAACAATGCTGTCTTGCAATACTTCTTTCAATTTTCCACTTACATAACTTATCATTTTATTTTTTTACCATAGACATAGTAAGAGCCAGTATTTGCATTAGTTAACACTTCACCAATCAATAAGTAATGTTCATTAATAACGGCAGTAATTTGACGCTTAAGTGAATTCGGAAACCCATAAAGGCTTTGACTCTCTTGAATAACAACTATATCTGGATCCAATTTGCTTAAATAATTATATTGTGCTGTATACGCAGTTTTATCTTTCTCATAAGCTACACTTGGAACTATAAAATGTTTGTAATTAATTTTTGCATCAAGATACACATATATTTCGGGAATAAAACCCAGTCCCAACACTTTCAAGTCTCTTTCTATAATATTAGATTTGTAATTATCCACAATATCATTTATTTTTTTAGCCCTTGCAACATAATTGTGGTTTGCAGCATAAAGGTATCTGCTATTATTTAAAAAACTAAGTAATAGGGTTACAATTATGACAAATACCGTTGTAATTACCTTATTTCTTTTATTTAAAAATTCAAGTAAATTTTTATTTTTAAATATTACTTGAACTCTATCAACAATAAGAACATAAATTGAAATTACAAATGGCATCATAATGTATAAATAATATGTCTGTATTCTTCCGCTAAGCATAATATATAAAAATGCAATAATCACCTGCAGACATAAAGTTAACTTTAAATATTTATTATACTTTGCAACAAATATTAATATGAAAGATATGTATATCAATGCCATTACAAGTGGTTCCATTTGAGTAAATGCAATTATAGTTGCAATAATGCCTTCATCAGAATTATAGTATAGTATTTCACCTGAATTCTTCATTAAACTCATGCTTATTTTTGATCCCGCATACGCAATATTTGTATTAACGACAGCATAAATCATGTCTTCAAAACTATTCGTCCATAACATATATGTTACATATGGAAGTATGGACACTATTACTCCCGATAAACCAATTATAAAAGTCCATAATATTAATTTGTACTTTTTATTCTGAATTAATAATATAAGAATTGATATGGCAAATGGTGCAAACAGAGCTATAGCCTTAATATTTGTCATAAACGAAAGTCCGGCAAGTATACCAATAATAAATATTTTACTCTTTATATCTTTTAAGTTGTTCCTAATTACAATGAACTTTATAAATATATAAAACGCAGGTATAAAAAACGCAACTGCAAATGCTTCTGTCCTACTATAACCGAAACTTATCTCTCTAAGAGTAAGGAGTACCGACATGAAGAATGCCCCGATAAGTGAAAATTCTTCTGCCGCTTGATACATATTGTTTTTAAAAAGCAGTTTTAATATCTTATATGTGTAATATATACTAAAAAACAACACCAATATCTCTATTATGAATAAACCAAAATGGTTATAATCTATGAGCGAACCTAGAGCATTAATAAAATAAATATATGGGGCCTTATGATCAAAAACTTCTTTATACAAAATCTTTCCATCCACAATTGCCTTACCTATATCATAAAAACACGCACCATCAACTTCCATCAATACTTTATTAAACCGTATTGAATATAATGATGTCAAAAAGCGACAGATGACTGAATATATGAGTATTATAATTGCTGACAATTAAGTTTCCCCTCAAATATATTATAATTTTGATTCGCGGAAGTTCGTTCCTAGGAATTTATTTGTGACGAAGCCATTTGGGTCCATCTTGTTAGTAATTTTTGCATTTGCGATGCTCTCTCTCATAATTTCAAGTTTTGCATCTGTATTGTCGGCCTGTGATACCACATAGGCTTCCATTAACATTGGTAACTTTGGAGAGCCAAATTCTGTTGACCCATGATGAGACAGGATGCAATGTAAAAGTTCGGATGTCTCAGCCTCTGAGAATCCACCTAGCTCATCAATCTTCTTATGAACAATGTCATATCCCAAAACTATATGACCTATCAGTAACCCCTCATCTGTATACTCATTCGCTGGATATGAAGCTATTTCGTCTATCTTTGCTATATCATGAAGTAGCGAAGTTGTTATAACTAAGTCTAAATTAATATCATCATAATTCTTGGCAATCGCTTTCGCAAGTCTTGTAGTACTAAGTGTGTGCTCAACCAAGCCACTTACAAATGAGTGGTGAACAACTTTCGCCCCTTGATGATTTAAAAATATCTCTCTAAACTTTTTATCATCCACAAAAAATGCTTTTAGAAGTTTACTGTAGTTAGTATTTTTCACTTCTAATATCAAAGAGTCAAGTTCTTTCGCCATATCTTCCTTGCTGAATTTTGATGTAGCAAAATAGTCTTCGCTCTTAAACTCATCTTTATCAGCGACTCTAAGTCTTGCAACCTTTACTTGAAGTTGCCCATTATACGAAATGACGCCACCTTCTACAAATACAAAGTCACCAGCCTTAAATTCTTCAATGCCTGGTGCATTCACATCCCAAATTTTAGCATCTATTGAGCCTGTCTTATCAGAAAGGCAGACATTAAAATATTCTTTTCCTGTCTTTGCAGTTGCCTGTGATTTTGTTTTTACATGATAGACAGAATTTAGTTCGTCGCCATCTTTTAGTTTATTTATAAATTGCATTTCGTTCCTCTCTTTTATAAATTATGGTCGACAAAATGTCGACCACTTTTATGGGCTCGCCACTACTCTTGCTCCTCAAGTATTGGTGAAAGATTTTCATCCTTCTTTATGTATCTTCTTGAGATATATGCATCTTTTCCATCATACACTATTACCGCCCAGTCGTTATTATAAAATGATTTTACTTGAACCTTTCCACCTCTACTTACAGTTCCCAAAACTTTTGACCCTTCAGTGGTAGCCGAATCTCTTATTTTTACCAAGTCACCAGTTACATCATAGTATCCAGCTTCAGGTGGCAATGGTGGTTCAGTTGGTTCTGTCTCTATAGGAATTGTTTCGGTAGTCTCAACTATAGGTGCTGTTGTTTCAACTTTTCTTGATGGCTCACTTCTAAAGAACATTCCTCTAACAACAAACACTATTAACAAAATCAAAACTATTGGAATTAAAATAGCAATCAGTTTGGTTTTCTTCTTGCCACTCATCTTTCTTTCTGAGGCAAGCATCTGTTCTCGCATTCTTTCTTTTTGTCTGAAGTCGACATCGCCCTCGCCTCTTTGCATAAAGGCAGGAGTTGACCCTTCAGTAGTCATATCTTTACTAAAGTCACCTGGGTATGGCTCCTCATCTTCATCATATTCATATAGAGGCTTTTGACTATTTGCATTAAATTTTGATTTCTCTTCAAGATTCTCTGATATAGATGGATTGATGTCTTCATTCTTAAAAATAACATCCAACTCATTTGTGAGAACCTGCAGAGCCTGCTCAGCATGCTCTTTTGGAATATCAACACCATTATGAGCTTGCACACCACTTATGATTAATGTTTCAAAATTATGTGCAGTGTCTTCCGCCAATATTCCGTTTGCTCTAAGTGTCTTCAAATCTTCTTCATAACCCTTAGACACTATAAGTGCCTCATCTGTCAAATGTTCAATCACATCCATAGTAATCTGAGCCATGAGCATCATGGCTTCATTGTACTTATTTAATATGAGATGTTCTCTCGCTTCACCGAGTGCATCCTGTATTCTGTTTTTGTTGGCCATATGAGCCTCCATTGTAATTTATTTAAATATACCTAAATATTATAACATACTAAACTCGCAATTTCCACTGCGAACTCACGGGCTAATAAAGATGATACATGTGATAATATGTTGTAAAATACACTTTTTCACACCTAGAAACATTGTTTTTTGCCATAACATTTCGAATGAGATAATCATCATTTTCAAATGTATAGATTACCAAAAATATGTCGTTATAGCCCTCTATGGTGTCATTTGAAAAACTTGTAAGTGCCGCATCATTACTAATATCCACAAAGGTCATATTCTTCATGTCTTTAAAAATATATATGGATGATGGCATCTTCCAAAGGCTAGTATTCCCTGAATTTCTTTTAAGTTCCTTGTCTACAGTTCGATATAGCAATATCATTTTAGTATCCCTATTAGTGTGTAAATAATTTTCAAATATAGAATCTTCTATATTTAACGAAGTTGGACTGATACCATAATTAGTTGTCAAACCGAGAAGTAATGCCAACACAATCGCCATAAAGATAAAATACTTATTCAACTTGAAAAACATAAGATATATGGGACTAATAATCACTATATAAATTAGTGGATAAATATTATATAAATATCTCTGGAATGAAAACTTAACAGTCACACAGACAATAACAAAATAGAAAATCGCTGCTAATAGAAAAGTGAAATATATATAATGATTTTTAATAAAAGTAAATACATTTTTGAAATATATTTTTTTTGTAAGTTTAAGCATTACAACCCCTATAACAAATAGGGCGATATATATGAATAATCCTATTCCAAAAAATGCTTTGTTTAATCCTAATAATAATTTTGGCAACCTATTTGAAAGCGATTCTGGATTAGCAAAAGAAGTGATAGCGTGTAGACTTGTAGAAGTATTGAATATATGATCTAACATGGGTGGGAAAATCAAAATAGCTGTGAGTATTGATAAAACTCCAACTACAAAAGTTGCAAATAGTAATTTAAATTTTTTATTCTTTATAAGATGAACAGCTAAAACTAAAGAAAAAAATCCTGCGATTATCATAAAGTGATATTGAGTTAGTATTCCGATAACACATATAATATAGAACTTGATTAAAAATTTGAAATCAATCTCGCTGGTTTTGATATTATTATATAACGACAAGCTTTCTTTATATTTAGTATTAGAATCTATGAAATCTACCACTAATATAACAAACAATATGCTTACCGCAGACAACATCACATACATTCTTGTAAAACTATAAAAATTGATGAAACCATATAGTATAAAAGAAATATATGTAAGTATAATTGAAAATAACTTATTGTTAATAATTTTGTTAAGTAGATGTGCCATTCCCCAGAAGATTATTATCAAAAACAAAATATTTATATATAGTCCATACCACATCGAAAACTTTAACTCATTAAGCGAGCTTATGAAGTTTACTAATAAAAAGTAAAGTGGTGGGTGCGTATCATTTTTCTGATTAAAACATACATTTGCTATGTCGAACTTATTATCTTCTTTTACAGCAGCATAATCAATCAACAGCTCTTCGCCACCATATTCCTTAAAGTTTTCTATATTCATCTGAAATGTATTATTCGCAAGTCCGTATGTGTATGCCTCATCTATGTCGAGGTTTGCTTTTTTAGACATAAAAAAGACAGCGATTAAAACAACCACTAACGATAACAAAATCACTTTTATAGTTTTTATTAAATTCTCTTTATTCATATTATCTATTTTATAGTTTTATGAATATATAGAATGTGCCCGTAAAATTGTTGGTTTTAAACTCGTCTACAAGTTTGTAAGATGTACTCAAGGTATACCTCAACCTGTCAAACATCATTTTAGGCATATTGTTTCCAGTTGCTGAGTTTGCATATACAACCACATCAGGGTCCGCTGACATGATATAGTTATACTGTGCCTCATAGGCAGTTGGATCTGCCTTATATGATACATTCGGAATAATAAAATACTTGTAGTTTAAAACATCTTTTGTGTATATGTATACCTCTGGATTAAATCCATATGATAGAACTTTTATATTTTCTCTATTACTAATGTTGTTCTCAATAGCTTTATTAATTCGGGCAGCCCTATTTACGCAATTAGTATATCGAATATCTATACTTCTATTAATGTACATATTTATAAGCAAGCATATAACAGATGATAGAATGAGCACTGGTAATGTAGCTTTTTTTAATATCTTATCAATAAATCTTGACAATAAAAAATATAGCGAAAGCAGGTACGGCATAAGTATCACGAGATAATAGACATTTGTCTTATATGAAAATACAACATATATAAATGTTATGACAAATGAAGCAATTATCGATATCTTTAACTCTAAATCTACTTTAATGAAGAACCAAGAAACAAATGATAAAAACAAAAATGTAAAGAACATTTTATTTTGAGATATAAATAAGCCGGCTACATAGAGTAAATTTTTATCAACTGCTGAATTTGATTTTGCATAATTTATATTTGTCGTGATGATTGCATATATTGCATCAAAGATACTGTCTGTAAAAATTGCGTAAACAGTATATGGTATTAGTGTAATAACTACGCCAAGGATGCCAACCAAAAATAGAATCAAAATATTTATATATCGTTTCTCGTTTATAAGTTTAACACAGGTAAGTAGCGCAAATGGAATAAAAATTATGACTGCGCGGATATTCGTCATGAGTGTTAGACAGGCAAGCATAGCTATTATAAACATCTTATCGGCATAGTTTTTGTCATCACTATCTAATAAAAAATATTTGGTAAATAGATAAATTGATGGCATTATGAAGGCAATTGCATACATCTCAGTTCTACTATATCCAAAAGTAATTTCAGGTATACATAATATTATTGATAAAAATAAAGTTGCAAAAAACGCCCTTGCGCCTGACACAAATATTCTTGCTGTCTTATATAAAAAAATCAATATAATTGATAAAAGACAAACCTCTATAATGAATAATCCGAGATGGTTCTTTTCAAATATTGCCGCTAAGGCATTAAAAAAATAGATATAAGGTGTTTTGTGGTCAAACACATCTTTATACAAGACCTTGCCATTAAGCATAGCTTTACCAATACTAAAAAAAATTGATTGGTCTGACTCAGTAAACACTTCATTGAATCTAATTGAATTAATTGATACAAAAAACTTAGTAATTAACGAGTATATCAAAATCAAAATATATTCTATTTTTAAAAACTTTTTATCCAAGCTTATCCCTTATATTGAACTACGATGTAGTCATTTATTTCTTTTACATCAAAGTAGTTAGTGTCTATTATTGGCAATATTTCTTTCTCGAAAATGTATACATGGTTTTTATCCATTGCTAGACTATCTGGCCTATCAAACCTCCATTTGTCAAAGGATTTAACCGCATCAAATATAATATCATCATCGTAAAGTTTCCTTGTCTTATAAAAAACTTGTGGGTTAGTTTTTAAATAATAAAGTACATAAATGTAACTTTCCTTTACATCGCTGTAAAAAACTACCTCTTTTGCTCCTATCCCATCTGCATAAGTAATAACCGGCTCTAATCCCACTGCAAAACATTCAGTATAATTTGAATTAATGCCTTCAATCAAAATACTATTTTCCTTTTTTATATTCCCATCTATATAAAGATATGAGAAATAAGTAAAACTGATTAAAAGAAGCAAAATTGAAATACCTCTCATAATCTTTTTATAGAATAATAAATGAAACCCTTTAATTATAAAATATACTAATGGAATTATAATTATGTTCCCACGATTAATATTAATACTCAAATGAAACAAATTTGATACAAATCCTGAAATAAACCATATGAAAAATACTCTATCTACAATATTTTCTTTTTTATAATCTGAAAAAACAAGCCCTTTAATATAATTAGTAATTCCAACTATAAATACTTGGAAAGAAAATAAATAATACATTCCTATTCCCTTTATTCCATTCCAATAATACGCATCATATTGAAAAATATAAAGTTTAAATGAAGAAATTATATTATTAAAAAGCGAAAGCAAAACATTATCATTTGAAAGTATTGAGTGACTGAGCATCCTGTTTCCTCTAAGTCTTGGTATTGTCATAAATGCTAATTCTATACTTTTCAAATCAAAAAAATTCACTACTATAAATAATATTAATGGCCATGCAATGAGAATAGTTATAGATACCGCTAAAACTAAATGTTTTTTATTTAACCTGTGATTTCTAAGTCCATATATAAAAATGCATATACAAAATATCGCAAGAAATAAATATGCTGAAGCATACGAATACGCCGAAATGGCAAATAAAACGAAAGCTAAAACATAATATATATCTTTCTTTTCACTACTCTTAAAATAATTAATTAGAAAATACATTCCAAAAAGAACTAAATCCGGGAAAAGATTGCAATCTAGTCCCCATCTACTTTTCATAATATGCCAAGGATTTAGGGCAAAAAATAATGTTCCAAAAAAAACATAAAAATCCTTATTATTATCTTTCTCATCAAAGGACATTTTTAAGATTTTATAAAAAACAATAAGAGATATTGAAGAAACTATTGCCATAGGGAGTCTTGTTGAAATCAAATTTAACCCAAGGATTTTGATAAACGGCAACATCAAATATGTTAGAAGTGCACTTTGACCGCTTCCCCATGCCATTAGATAGACAGGCAAAAAGATATTGTTTCTATCTCTTAAAGTCGTTAATATGCTATATGCATCATAGGCAGCAGAAGCCTCATCGCAATTAAGACCTACCGGGAACACATTGATGCCTATAATTCTTATCAATATACCTATAAAAATTGTAATAAATATAAGTTTTTTAAACATATTCACCTAATTTTTAATTATAGCATAAAATGCGATTTTTCTCAATACAAGGGATTTTTTTGGAATCTTTAATTTTTATTCAATAAAAAACCCCCAGCCCGAGGGCTAGGAGTTTTTATAGAATTAATATTATATCAAATATTAATTGTCTAACCAGTAGCAGTTTAAGAAGTAATCATTGTTTGGAACTACTTCATATGCAAAATAGTTGTCTGGTGCATAATATTGTGCAGTACCATCAAATTTTGTAATACCTGTAGTATTACCAACTTGCTTAGCTTGAGCAGTATA
Source organism: Lachnospiraceae bacterium (assembly GCA_017523785.1). GTDB lineage: Bacteria > Bacillota > Clostridia > Lachnospirales > Lachnospiraceae > UBA3633. The sequence continues at coordinate 13,098 of JAFWVX010000032.1, read as the reverse complement.
GCATACAGACTTCTTAGAATTATCTAAGATACCATATGGAATCCACTTGTTAGATTGATCGTTAACATCTGATTGGAAACCATATCCTGACTCACTTTGCTCAAGTTGTAAGTAATATTGATTTCCTGATCTCATTACTCTCCACTTCCAATTAACTAATGAAGATGGATTTGCATTCTGCATAACTGACATATCGAACCACATGTTTAATGTATTATCTGTTAAAGTACGTGGTTGTCTAGAAGGATCAAACTCTAAGCTACTTAATGAAGCGATAGTAACTTGTTGAACACCTGTATTTACGGCGTTTTTAGTTTGGTTTTTAATCCATCCTCCTATACCATTTGTCTCATCATATGAAGTTAATGACCATTTATACAATTTATTCACATCTGCTGGATCTGGTATAATTGATCTAGTCTTTAATGAAGTGTTGAATGTAGCATTTGTTTTTACATTTACTGTCCAAATTCCCTCTAATGAATCGCCATTCTTTCTGATTAACCAGTAATTTCCATCTGCATCTTTCTTAGCAGTTGCATTACCTTTAACTTTTGATCCACCAGTATTCAATACAGCATAATTTCCTGTATCAAGATTTTGTCTATACACATCGTCAACTACTTTTTGACCTGGTTGTTTAGTAGCTTGCTTAGACAAAGGCATACCAACAGCTTGACGAGGTCCATTGCCTGTTGAAGTTGCAGATGGTGAAGCACCATTATAGATACCATATCTAATATCTTGAGATGCCTTTAATTGAATTCCTAAAGAATAATACTTCTTAGCAAAGATTCCTGATCCCTTGTCACCGTTGCCATTAGTATTTAATACGAAATTATCATCAGCAAACTCTACAGTGTTAGCACCAGTCTTTCTTGCACCATCAGAACCGAAATAGTGAAGTTTAACACTAGTTTGTCCTAATGTTACATTTCCAGTTGTCCAGCCTGAATATGCAAGTCCGTTAGTATCTACATAGAAATAATCATTTTGACCATCATCATATCTAAGGATACCTTTCTTTGAAAGTTCCTCACCAGTTTGCCAATCAAGGTCTAAAGTTTTAATGTATCTGTAGTTATTACCAGCACCATCAGAAACTGTATCTGGAGCCCAGATAACGATACCAGTCTTCATGATACCAGTTCTGCTGAATACATAGTACTTACCATTGATTCTCTTGAATTGGTCACGAAGGATTTCACCTGAAGCATTGAAGTACATATACTTCTCTTCATCATCACTATAAGCTTTGCTGTCAATTGATTGAGCTGGAACGGCAAATACCCATCCCTTCTTAACTTGATGACCATCATCCTCGCCAGAGAAGTAAACTACTCTGTTGTTAACCTCTGTTGCCATTTGCTCCATTGGATCCCAACCTGAGTTCATAACACCACTGTCATCGAATGCATATGTTCTTCCGTTGATTTTCTTAGTCTTTGTATTCTCTTTCTTGTTATTTGATGTGTTGAAATAGAAATATAAGTTAGTATAGTCTGATTGATATTCATCTCCATCCCATCCATCATAATAAGTTAACCAACCTGCTCTAAGAACACCATCGTTATCTCCGCCTGCATAATACTCAGCGCTCTTAAATGGGTTCTCTTCGTCTTCTGCTACAACCTTACCGTCAGATGTAATCCAACCTGTAAGCATTTGTCCATACTCATTGAAAGCATATTTCTTACCATCAATAGTTGTCTTCTTTGGGCTTCCTGAGCTTCCCTTCATAGCCTTTCCAGAAGCTTGGAAGTAATACCAGTAATTATCTGGTACATAGTCCTCTTGGTTCTCTACTCTAGATGACTCAACAGCTACCCAAGTGTTAGTAACCATTGCACCATTTTGTCCAAAGTAGTATGCGTTGCTGTTGTAATCCTCAAGGAAGTAGTCTCTTTACATAGTTCCATCCTCGCCAAGATAGAACTTTGAGTTTCCTGAAGCTTGGATAGATTCAGTTACATACTCACCGCTGTTATCTACGTAATACCAGTCTGCACCATTTTGTACCCAGCCTCTAGCTGATACAAGTGAAGCAACTGAAACAGAAATAACGGCTGCTGCAGCTAAAACCAAGCCGAGTTTTGTTTGTTTCTTCATAAGATTTAAATCTCCTTTTTTTTATTTCTAAGCTGTACACTTAGTATGCGATAATGATAATACAATGGCTCCTTTATTGCAATATAATTTTTAATAAAAATAACTTACAATTTTCTTAATAGCTGTCCCCTTCTATAATAGACAATAAAATAGGGGCTTGAAAGCCCCTAAAACTAATTATCTGCAAATCTGAAATTTACACAATAGGTATCGTCTAGACTTAAAGCATAATCTCCTGGATCTTTTTTACTTTCTTTGCAGGTTTTTCCATACTCATCCTGATTTCCAAATTTAATCCACTGTTTCTTAACCTTACCATTACTATCGGCTACATCGCTTTGAAATTGCCAAGTCCATACACCATTGACATTACTATATCTAACTGGCACTTCATAAATATTTAGCACTGTGGCATTATTGCCTATAACCCAATAATTTTTAGATTTATCTCTTTTTACTAAATAATTTCTAGTATATCTTCTTCCGGAACCATCAATGGCTGCAAACACTGGGTATACACCTTCTGCTATATAGTCACTTGTTTTCCTAAGAACCATATAGTCGCTCATTATACCGTTATGGTTTTTATCTGGTCTCGCCCATGAATTTGGAGAATTGTTATATATAGGCTTATAGTCAACAGAATCGCCATACTCACTGTTTGAATAGCCAAGAAAAACCATTCCTATGCCAAGTGCAGGATCCGCCTTAAGCTTGATACCATTTTGGTAATATCTTTTATTCTTATATCCTTCAAATTCACCACTTGCTTTAGATGCAAAAGCATAGTCATCATCTGCAAAAGCTACCTTTCTCTCTCCCAGTCTTCTTTTACCGAAAGTCGATACAGTATCATTTTCCGAATCATTGCCTTCGTCAAAGTAAAAAATCACTTGGCTACTATCATCAAAAATCTCATAGAGTTGTGTACCAGATGTCTTATCTGTGCTTACATAGTGTCTGCTCACTATGAAATCAAAGGCATCTGTTCTTTCTGCATCTATGGAATCAACATATCTTCTAGTTCCCTTATCTAATATACAAAGCCCCGACTTCATTATACCTTCAGAGTTAAATGCGTAAAATTCATTATTAATCTTCCTCATCTGGCCCTTTACTATATCACCACCACTTGTAGAGTAAAACCATCTCTCTATCTCTTGGTCATGGTCATCAAGATTTTGTTTCATAGAAGGAACTGCAAAAACCCACTCTCTCTTAGCCATTCTACCTACTTCATTTCCCTCTTCCATGAAGTATTGCTTTGATCTGATTGCATTGTTATTATTATTTACATCAAGAGTATCTGAATCCCATCCTTCAACCATTACACCATTGTCGTCAAATGCATACTTATGTCCATTTATCACTTTTGTAGCAAAACTACTATCGCTTGATGACTGAACTTTCTTATTATCACCTGGTCTAAAATAAAACCAAAGTGTATTTCTCATATAATATCTATCCTCTACAGAGCCTTCCTCATACGCAGACCAGCCCTCTCTAAGAACTCCGTCCGTCTCATCTCCAGCAAAATAGCAAAATCCTACAAAAGGATCAGCCTCTGTATCGTACTCATTGTATCTTTCACCATCTTCATTTATCCAACCTGAAAGCATCTGCCCGCCTTCATTAAATAAATACTTTTTTCCATCTATTGTCTTTCTTGCAATTCTATCTTTAGCCTTATATGCTTTTCCATTATTTCCAAAATAATATAAATATATTGTAGGTGGGTTATCCATCTGGTTATATACCTGAGTTGGTTCAACTGCAACCCATGTGTTTCTAACCATCTTACCGCTGTCATCAAAATAATATATGCTATCATTATAATCCTCAAGGAGATAATCTCTAACCATTGCACCATTTTCATCTATATAATACTTATCATCACCTGATGATTTTATAACACTAACTGCATAAGTTCCGTCTGGCTCAACATAAAACCAGTTATCGCCACCATCATTTGCCCAACCTGCAGCAAAAAGTGATGTAGCATAAAAAAACATTATGCAAACAGAAAATGATATAATTTTAAACAATATTTTCCTCATAATTTTACCTTTTCAATAAAAAAATGCACGATAAATCGCCTTAGATATAATTTTACACTATTTCGCCCTTTTTTGCAAGCATTTTATAGCAATACTTATAGCAAATGCAAAGGTAATATAGGCTATATAGCGATAATTTGAGTTACAAGAATAGGGATATTTAATGTTAAATCCCACATATGCTACTATAGCCAGTATAAATAGCATTATCGACATAATTCTTAGGTTAAGTATTGGGTCTTCATGGCTTAAGGTCCTGTTTTTGATGCCAACTATTAGGTCACTGATATTCAATACCATAGTGCAAATCCCAAATATGTGAAAAATGTAATTTCCTACATATAATACTACACATAGAGGATGCCACAATGTGTTACTAAAATTGAACTCATCATGGGTGGCTGTCTTAATTAAATCTATCCAAACATTATACTCTACATAACTATGATATATTCCATTTACTGTTGGCGGTATTGTCTCAGTAAGCCAACTGCTTGATTCTCGCAATCCACTATACACGTCAGTATTTGTCTCAACAATCCTCCAGACAGGGAAAGATAAAAACCTATCAACAAAGGTCCAATTCCAATGTCTCATCGCCATCAATGACTCGCCCACAATCTCAAAAATCTCCCCAAATTTCATCCCAAATAATAAATAATTTCTTATAGAAAAAGATAATCCTATCGGAAAGACGATAAGTCCGAAGATAACTAGCTGCGATATGATTTCACGATGACCTACTTTGTGCTCTTCCGCACCACTTCTAAACGACCTAAATAAAACTACCAGCATCATCGGTCCCGTTATAAATGCTATTAATCCCACTGATATTTTAGTCAGCATTCCTAAGCCGATTGATAATGCAAGCAATATGATAGTAGATAGTTTTTTATTCTTGCACCATTTTACAGTTAGATAGAGCGACAAATAAAAAAACATATATGCTAGCGGGTCATTACTATATTGGGTTGCCATTATGACAAGCCCTGGGTAAAATGACATAATCGCCAGCACAAAATTTTTCATTGCTCTTGGTATATCAAACTCATTTAAGATTTTATAAATAATTACTAAAGTTAATATAGAATAAATCAATGTTAAAATTTTTGTGTAAGCATATAAATCTAAATAGTTGCCAGTATAATCTTTAAACAAACTTAAAAACTTCATAACCATAGCCTGCAAAAATGCATTCACAGGAGGTTGTGCAAACTCATAATCTGCTATAGGTGGAAGTTTCCCATACATAAATAAATACATAGCATAGTCAAAATGCCCATATCTTTGTATCACATCATGCTGATTTATATATGGCAGCGACAGCAAAAATGCTATGAATCTCAAAATCAAAGCAAAAACAAAAATAACTTTAGTTGCAATCAAAGAGCCAAAGAATTCTACAAATTTTCTGAAGACTTTTTGTTTTTCTATTTTATCATTTTCTATCTGCATTTAAATTACTTATCTCCCTAGTTATTAACCATCTCCGCCTTTCTATCTTTAAGCGTCATAACCTCTGCACTTTCAACCACTAAAAACAAAAACTTCTGCACTTCACCTTCTGAATCTGTGTGCTCATAGATGAATGGCTTTCCCTTAACCTTTACCCAGTCATTTAAATGATATGCATCTTGATTGATGTTCACGAGATAAAAACCACCATACTGGTCGTCGCCATACTCGGCCGGGCCATTTCGATACACAATTGGGAAGACAAAGGTCTCGTCCCAAGACTTATACATCCCATACATACCCTCAACTATGATGCTGGAATTCTCAAATTTTTCTATATTATTATATATGTAGTTAATCTTAGTCAAAAACTGTCTCTCGCCAATTACGACCTCTGTGTCAGGCACCAATTTAAAATCAGCAGGATACTCCCTGTGAGCCTTAGTTGGCTCAACAGTCTCAACCTCAGTTTCTTTGTCGACTGCGAATTGGTTGGCAGGCTCAATGGTGAAAATACTTGTGCTCTCACCCTCGACCTCTTTTTCGCCGCAAGAAAAACATGCTAAAAGCACGCTAACTAAGCACGACACATATATTATTTTTCTAAAAACTTTCTTCATATAATAATCCTACCACGGCAACTTGAAATATCAATTGACACTCTCAAATCCGAAATATTTATCAACGCCTCTCTTTATCCCCTCGGCAAATGTCTCTGCTTTTTCCATAGTCAGCACTGTCTTTCTATCACCGAGCTCTATATCCATACTTGCATTAGTTGAAAATGACAGCTGAGTCAAGTCGCCCTGCAAGGTCCCCTTGTCCTTCCAAATCTTCTCGCCCATCTCTCTAAATGCACTAATCACACTATCGCCAAGTTTTTTTATATTCTGCACATTGGATTTTAGCGGCTCCATATTGAGATATCGTGCATCATTGTATGGCACTATGTAAAATATTCCCTTATCAGTATTAGTTGAGTCGAAATGTATCGCGATGTGAGCATCGGCATTTTCATTTGCAATCACCGTCCTCGCGATATTATCAAGTCTGCAGTCATCATCTTCTCTTATCATAAGGACAGAGTATCCATCTGCGAGCAACTTATCCTTTAGCGCATAGGCGATAACGAGGTTGGCATTTGCCTCCGTCATTCCATTTTCAAATGTCATCCCCGCAGACACAGCAGCCGACAACACTGAACCTGCTGCAGTTGATCCGCCAGTGTACTTTGGCGAAAAATCCGGGTGTGAAAATGTCTTTACATTCGCACCACCCTTGGTGCCATGCCCTGCGTTTACAGCGACTGTCTTGTTTTTATAATTCGCAACCTTACCCCTATCAACCTTATATAAAACTGCGTAGCCGTCATTGATTATTGAGTAGGTGGCGTATGGGGCGGTGAAGTCAATGTAGGTTTTCTTGGTGGTGTAAGTTTCACTTGTGTCATCAGTGGTGTCAGACGAATCACTTTCATCATCACTGTTGTCGCCAATTTTATAATCATCTGTAATGCTAGTCTCGTCGCTAATCGCTATAGGCGAAACACCTCTTAACTTATCAGTCTTTGGTGAACACGATAATATGTTGGCTAATAATGTTATTAGCAGCAACACTACTATGTGCACTTTAATTTTTATTTCATTCTTGAATATTTTCATATACTTACATAACTATTTGTGATTCTCTCAAGAAAATAGTTGGAGCAAAAACAAGTAGTGTATATTATATAATGATCCCCCCAAACATCACTCGCCCTTCCTCGTCATAAAAAACCGCCGACTGCCCTGGTGTTATTGCTCGAACTGGCTCTAGTAAGTGGCAAGTGTATATCATACTTTCGGGTTCGCAATGCTCGCTCCTACAAGTTGGCGAAGCCTCGGTGATTTCGCAAAGTGTGCCATCGTGGCGATATCTCAATTTTGCATAAAACTTTGTTCCTATTATATTTTCATCGTGCCCACTAAAGACAACATCCTTCATCCTAAATTCTGTTGCCATCAAATCATCATTACTTCCAAGAACAACCTGATTCTTTTCTGCATCAATTCTAACTACAAACTTTCTCTCCCCAAAGGCAATATTGAGTCCCTTTCGCTGGCCGATTGTATAATTAATGATGCCATTATGATAACCCAGAACTTTTCCATCTAAATCTACGAACTCGCCCTTCTTAAAATATGGCTTAGCCAAAATCTCTTCTTCCTTTAAAAGGCCTCGAGCGATTTTTTCTCGGTAGTCTTGACCGAATTCGTAACGCTTGATATATTCTTTATAATCCAACGGGCTCGCAATGCTCGCCCCTACAGAAATTGAATTCGCCCCTACAGAAGTTTGACTCATACCTACAGATGCTTGACTCTCCCCAGAAGAGTTTGGAATAAAACATACATCCTGCGAATCTTTTTTCTCTGCTACTTTTAGTCCAAGTTCTGCTGCAATCTTTCTAACATCATTTTTGTCCATATCACCGAGTGGAAATATTATATGAGACAACTGCTCTTGAGTAAGGCGATAGAGCATATACGACTGGTCCTTTTGTTGGTTGCTACTTTTTCGTATGTAATAGCGAACTGGGTTCGCAGTGCTCGCCCCTACAGTTGCTTGACTTGCCGCGTCCTCTCCGTCGCTCGCCCCTACATTAGCATAATGTCCTGTCGCTATCATGTCGCAGTTCTCTTCTTTCATTACTTCTATAAGTTTAGCGAACTTCATTGTTGGATTACATAGGGCACAGGGATTTGGGGTTCTGCCGTGCTCGTATTCTGTCACAAAATAGTTGATAATTTTATCTCGGAACTCGTGAGCGAAATCCTTATAAATAATTTTTATATTTAACTTCTCGGCAATCTCTTCTAACTCGGGCTCGCATAATTTTGTGAAATTAAAATTTACACCGACAACTTCGTATCCTGCTTTTTTTAATAGATAGGCGGTTACTGTTGAGTCAACTCCGCCCGACATCGCAACTAATACTCTCATATTATTTCGGTCCGGCTGTTGAACCCGCCTGAAGTGGCTGCTTCTGCTCTTGCTCGTATTGGAAACTTGTAGTTCCGCCGACTCCCACTCCTATGCCAGGTGAGACACCGACATTTACACCATAAACCACCTCTGTTCCCTTGTTGCCGAGAACACCATCAGTGTAGTAACTTGAATTGCCATTTGCATCTCCGACAAAAGTGTATTGGTCTTTGCCGATGCATTTTCCCTGCGAGTCAAAAGTGTAATAAGTTCCTCCGATTTGTAAAGTTGTGTTTATAGCGAGACTTCCATCAACTTCAGAGAGATAGTATTCATTTCCATTCTGGTCTTGTATCCATCCCTTGGTGAGTGAGCCGTTACTTGCATTAAAGTAAAACATTTTTCCATTTGCATTTACCCAGCCAGTGTCCATCGCACCATTTACTCCGAAGTGATACCAGATGCCATTTACAGCTGCAAATGTATTGACGAGACATTTTCCGTCGTAGAAATAGAACCAGGCGTTTCCAATTTTGTTCCAACCAGTAAGCATGACACCGTTGTCGGCAAAATAGTAGTAGTCGAGCACACCGTCGGTGTAGGTCTGAATCCAGCCAGTGACCATCTGACCGTTGTTTGGATTCAAATAATATTTGTTGCCGTTGAACTCAATGAAGCCAACTTGCATCAATCCGTTCGCGTCAAAATAATAATACTTTCCATTTATAAGATACCAACCAACTACGGTATATCCGTTAGCATCAAAATAGTAAAATCCGTTGCCAGTCTGCAACCAATTATTGATTACATATTGACCTGCCGCAGAATTAAAATATTTATATTTACCATTGTCTTCTCTTTGCCAATCAGCAAATACAGCACCAGCGAAAATGATGCTCATCAAAATCATAACAACTGTGGAAAGTATTATTTTTTTTCTCATATATACTCCTATCGGGTCTTTGACCCAGTGTTATTTTTTCTTAATCAAAACATTTGCACTTCTTACATCCTCTTCAGATGTATTAAGTTTGCCGAGATACTGATAGTGTTCAGTGACTGCATCTTTAAACTCGTTGAAATCCTTTGATGGCAGCTGAACAGTGTAGTTACCAAAGTTAAATATCAACACATCCGGCAAGGCTTCTTTTACATATTGAATCTGTTTTAAATACGGCTCACTATAATAATCAAATTTGATATTTGGAATTATGAAATATTTAAATGCCAAATTGCTATTCAAATATATATAATATTCTGGTCCAAAGCCATATGATAAAACTTTTGTATTCTCATCAATTTTTATATGTGGTGCTAGCATCTCCTCTAGTGTGTTTTTGACAGCTAGATTTTTATTATATCTACGACCAATCACTGAATAGCCTATTGGTATATTAATAATGAAAAATGCAATCACCAGCAAAATTGCCACAAGATTTTTTTTAGCATTCGCCTTAATCTTTTTATAAAGCAAATCATATACGATAAGGCAAAATGGTATTATAAACGGAATCACAACAGTATAATAATAAGTATATGGTCTATTTAAAAATATAGTATATAGCAGGCAAAGTATGTAAGAAAGCAAAACCGGAATTCTTATATTTGCCTGAATCCTATAAACTATAATTGAAATCAAGCTTACAATTATAACTGCAGCAATAATTGGGTGAATCTGAAACACTGTCAAAACAGTTTCCACCCTAGTCTCATCAAGTGCTATTATAGAAGAGTTGTTACTTGAGTAAATCGCATTTACATAAGTTATCGCATCAAATGCTTCCTTTACACTTTTAGTTGCCAAGAGATATGCGATAAATGGAATAATCGTAATCACAACCCCCAAAAGTCCGAAGGCAAAACACTGAGCGATATTCTTAAAATTTTTATGTCTCTTCAAAACCGAAGCAACTGCAAATGCAAATGGAACATATAGTATCGCAGCCTTCAAGTTTATCATAAGTGTAAGTCCTGCAAGTAGTCCAATGATAAACATTTCACTTAAGTCAAAACTATCTTTATCATCAAGAAGAAATCTTATAAATAAATATGCCGATGGCAAAACCAGTGCAACAACATAGCCCTCTGTTCGCAAAAACCCGAGTGTCATATTTGCATTATTTAGAAAGAGGCAAATGAGTGCGGCTGAAACTAGCGAATAAATTTTGTCATTTATAATAAGATTTACAATTTTGTATGTGAAGTATAACGAAACAAAAAGTACCAAACTCGTAATCACAAAGAGCCCCAAATGGTTCTTGTCAAATAGTGCTGCAAATGCATTTATAAAATACACATAAGGTGTCTTGTGGTCGAAAATATCTTTGTATAAAACCTGACCTTTCAAAAGTGCCTTCCCTATCAAATAAAACACTGCATTGTCAGAATAAATTGCTGCATCGCCAAATCTCACTGAGTTAAAGGAGTGCAGATAGGTCATCAAAAAACTATATACCAATAATATAAGTGCTACTATTTTATTTTTATTTGCTATCTTCAATTTATTATAATTTTGAAAAACTATTTTTGAAAACTCTGTAACCGTCCATTCCAAATGTTCCGTATTCCACACCACCAAGTGCACCACGAACCATCGCCCAAAGTGCATTGTAGAAACCTGCAAGTGCCATATATGAAATCATCAACCTCTTAGCCACCTTGTCATCTCTTGGAATTATGTCAATGTCATTGCTTACACTTTTGACATTTGCCGCCTTATACATTTTATACAAATCATATGTTTTTTCTGTATCAAATTTCACATAGGCACCAAAGAGTGCAATGTCAGAAAGTGGGTCTGCCATGCCACCATATTCAAAATCAATAAGTCTATATCCATCTTTTGTTTTCAAAACATTGTTTGGATTTGGGTCGCCGTGGCAAATCGTCTTAGGTCTTTTTTCTTTTATAACTATTTTTTCAATCTCCCTCTCGTGCTTCAAAACTTCATCAAAGTCCTCGTAGGGAATGAACACTTCTTTCTTCTTTATGATGCCGAGATACTCGTCAATCATATCTATTATATCACAGCTGCCACTTACTTTGACACCACTCGTGTGAAGTCTCTTGTAGAGTTCCATCGTGTTCTTCAAATCATCTTCGTCTTTTATATCAATATTTTTTGAGCCTTCCAAATATTTTGAAATCTTGTAGCCATTGTGCTTATTGAAAAATATAACTTCCTCAGTGATGTCCTTGTCCTTCAATTTTTCAAATATATCATATTCATTTTTTCTATCTATGTATGAGTCAGTGCCATCGCCAGGAACTCTTGCTATATATCTAACACCATTGTAACTAAACTTATACGAGTGATTCGTCATTCCCTCTTTTATACACTCGATGTCTTCAATCTCATTGTCTTTAATCTTAAATACCTTTGACACAAAAGTTATCGCCTCAGAGCCAAACTCCGTGTTGTCCTTATCAAATTCCTTTATATCCTTCAGACTATCAAACTCAAAAATTATTCCCTTATCTAACTTGTGAAGATAAATCGTTGGAAGAATTTTGAAATTCTTGAGCATCACTTCTTCCCAGTAATAATTATCTGTCGAAGTTCTTCCATAATAATCTTCTATCATTGGCAAAAGTTCCGCTAAAAATTCCTTAGTCAAAAAGCAAGGTCCAACTAAATAGTAATCATTCTTGCCACCGACTTCAAAAGTCTTTATCTCATTCTTACTATTATAGACATATCGCCACTCATTCTTTAAATCTTCAGTATATGAACCAATATAATATGGCTCACACTCGTAGCCATGGAAAATATTTTCAGCCATATACACATCCGAAACACAGACATACATATTTTTATTTCTTAAAATTTCTCGTGCGTGGTAAAATGTCGAAAGCGTATTTTTATCTTTATACTCGGGATTGTATTTAAGTTTCACATTGTATTTATCTATGAGGTAGTCAAACTTTTCTTTCATGTATCCTACCATTATAGTTATGTCATCAATACCAACTGCCTTAAGCTGCTCAATCTGTCTCTCAATCATTTTTTCGCCCTTGATATTGATAAAACTTTTTGGTGTGTCAAATGTCAACGGGGCAAGTCTCACACCCATACCGCAGGCAAGAATTATCGCACCATCAACCTTATGCTTTTCTATAAACGTTTTACCCTTCTCAGTCACACTATAAGAACTCTTTTTCGCATCCTGCTTAAGATAGCCATTATTTTCTGCCTCTTTAATAATTGAGTTAATCTTTCCAAGTGACACAGCAAACTTTTTCGCAATTGATCGTTGCGAAATTTCAGAATCTTCATATATACTTCTTGTGACTAAAAATTCTAAATTCATTTTATGTAACTATCGTAATATTTCCAAATCGATTTATTAACTTGATTATGCTTTCAATTAATATTTAAATCTGATTTCTTTAATACATAATTTATACTTCTTTAATTATGTTTAATATACTCTCGTAAATATCATTTTTTACTAGCATATCATAGTAAACTTTCGTCGTGTATTTCATAGTTCTATCCATATTAAATATTTCT
>JAFWVX010000031.1 GCA_017523785.1 Lachnospiraceae bacterium | reverse complement strand
TATGTATGTATGTATGTATTATATGTAGAAACTTGCACATCTAAACTCCTTACAAACTTTATTTTATTTATTATACAATAACAACCTGTATTTTTCAACAAAAACATCAGTTAAAATATTAAGAAATTATTAAAATTTATTGATTTTTTAAGCTTGTTTACCTATTTTTCAGTTGATTTTTCTGCCGCCTTTCCCTCTTCCTCTTGATAAAACTCAACCTCTACCTCAGATTCTTTTTTATTATTTTCATTTAATTTTTCTTTTTTACTACTGCTAACCTCTTTCTTTCGTCCAAATATAGACTTAAATATGGCTGTAACAATTAGTAAAATTAATATGGCAACTAGTCCAAGTATTATCCAAGGTATATTAGTAAATATATTAGCTCCAAGTCTTATTACAAAAGTTTTTGCCGCCTCAAAATTTTTCTGAAGTTGCTTTACAAGAGTCTCCTTAGAAAAGTCATCTTCTATAGATTCAAGTTCAGTCAAGTCTTTAACTTCTGCAATACTTACATTCACTGTAGAATATGTCACCTGTTTATCATATCTTTTAAGTCTTCTTGTTATATTTTCAATCTCGGTTCTAACTGATGACAATTTATCTTCTACCTTTATCATCTCTTCAACAGTTTTTGCTTTTTTGAGCATTGAATTCAGACTCTCTTCTTCAATCTTTAAACTGTTGAGTCTTGATTCTGTATCTGAATACTCTTCAGTTATATCTGAAATATTTTCTTGTCTAAACGTCACATTTAAATTATTACCAATCTTATCTAAAAATGAATCAAGTTTTTCAGCTGGAATTCGCACATTGAAATTTGCATTTTTTCTGTAATTCTTATTATCTACATTTCCACTATCAATATATGAGCTGTCAATTATACCATTGAAACTTGCGACATATGACTTAAACCACTCTACAGACTCATCAAATTTCTTAGTCTCAGTGTTTAAACTTACTGTCTTTACGATTTTTCTATCAGTAACGCTTGAACCACCTGATGCCATATCATATTCAGCCGCATATGCAACTTCTTCTATCGCAGCTGTATTTGCAGCCAATTTGTAGTTAGATCTGCTAAATCCTGCGTTTCCAAATTGAGCCGCTGTTGTCTCCATTCTAAGAGCCATCTGAGTGCTCGCTTTGTTATTGACTCCACACGAAATTAAAGTTAAAATAGTAAATGTGATAATTACAACTGATAAAACTTTTCTAATGTTATTCATATTCACCTCCAAGGAGATTTTTAAAATGAGAAATAAATTTAATAAAATATTTTTTTACACATTTTCAATATCAATTATTTATTTTGTATTGTTTGCCGCTTTTTATTTGGTTTGTTTTGTTGATAAGGATGGTCTTTATAAACTTATAATCAAAAACGAAACTTTTAAAAATCTTCCATTTACCTTATCTGACTTAGATCTTAAAAACTTATCAAGAGAACTTATGTTATACATCTCTGGCAAACTACCATTTCTTGAGACAAGTGTCACTATAGACGGCACAGTAACCGAGTTCTATAGTGTGAGGTCTAAAATTCATATGGCAGATGTCAGAAACCTCATTATCAATTTTAGAAATGTTTCATTTATATCTATCGCAATTTGTATTTATTCTCTTTTCAAAATTCAGAAAATGGATGATGCCATTAATAAATTAAAATCTTCTTATTTAAAAACTATAGTGTTTGTTGGCATCTTACTTGTATCACTTGTTATATTTGCTAGTAGCAATTTTGATTTATTCTTTACTAAATTTCATGAAACCTTATTTACAAATGACCTTTGGCTACTTGGCCCAGATGTCGATTATATAATCTGTCTCTTGCCAGAAAAAATATTTATGATCTATGCACTTAGAATTGCAATTGCAATGATTATTGCTTTGGCTCTGCCTTATCTTTGCCTTCAAATTTTGTCAAAAATTCAACTTCCCCAAGAAGCCAGATGACACCTCTAAACCTTCTTCCTGGAAGTGGCTCGCCCTCTAAATCATTTTCATTTATCATAAGATTAAACTGAAGTCCCATTGTGTCAACTCTCATCTCAACAAGAGTCTCTCCAGTATATTGATTTACTTTTCTATTTACACTCAAAATTTCAGCAACTATTTGATACTTGTCGCATTCTATACCATAAGGCACAAGGCTTGTCTCTACGATAGAATACAAATCTTCATTTTTCAATCTACTTTCTTGAAAACCTATAGGACTTCTTGGAAGTTTAATTCCTATGCCTATACTTATAGGTTTCCCAAGCCCCTCAGAAAAATCATCCATATCACCGATTATTCTTGTAGTTATAGGTGAGTCGTCGTCATCATCTTCATCATCCTCATCATCAAAATCTTCATCAAAATCAAAGTTTGGATTTATTTTATCTTTATCGTTAAATTCATTTCCAGATAACTCTTTTTTATCTATAGGTAGAATTATCCTTCCACCAGCAGATAAAGCTGATAAATATATCTTGTCAATTTTTATATCACTTATTTTATGAGATTTAATTAGACTATTATAGACATTTCCATTTGTCAAATAAAATATAAGTGCAATGCCAAGCCTATAATCGTCAATTATTCCCGCATAAGATTCTTTGTCGCTATGTTTTTCTATAGTGCACTCTTGAATCAAAGTATAATCATAACCTTTAAGATATGGATAATAAAAATCAATCAGTGTCAACTGGTCTTTTTCTTGCTCACCAATCACAGATATTCCAGCTCCATTGCAAACTGGAATATTATATTGTCCACATAGCCTCATATCTTGAGTTATGTAAGTGCTAATCAAATGCTCTTCTTTTAAATTTTCTTTGAAAAAATTATCAACCTGCGATTTTTTTTCATATTGGCTAAAGCCAACTGCTCTTAGATATTTATGCATACTATCCTCTTATGTTAATTATATATTAATTCTTGTAAACTTTCTACAATCAATTAATCCCTTAAAAAACTCTTTAAAATGACTATTATCATCAATAAGTAAATTCTTTTCGCCCTTTTCAAGTTGTTTTATTCTCGCCTCTAGTTTTGATGCATCACTTCTTGTCTTAGTCTTCCACACCGCCACTATCTTTTTAGGCTTATGACTCTTTGTAAACTTAGCTCCCTTCTTAGACCCATCTATTTTTGCATGCTCAGCAAATCGCCTCTTATAGTCAGTCGCAATGCCAGTGTATAAAACGTTTCCGTCACATTCTATTATATATGTATAGTAATTATTATTCTGTAGGGGACGGCATTCTGTCGTCCCACATACGGGCGAGCTATGCGAGCCCGCTAGTTGTATGGGCGAGCTACGTGAGCCCTCTAGTTGTATGGGCGAGCTACGCGAGCCCGACTTTTTCTTATTGTCATTCATGTAATTTACTTATCACTTTTAGTTGCTAAATAATTTTGTATAGAAGTAACAGCATTTGCCCCATCTGCACAAGCCGTGATAACCTGCCTCAACTGTTTTTTTCTCACATCACCAACTGCATATATTCCCTTAACACTTGTCGTGCAAGTTTCATCAGCTTTAATATAGTCGCCATCCATCTCAACTTTGTCTTTAAGTAGCATTGAATCTGGATTCATTCCTATTCCTACAAATATTCCATCGACGGTGAGTTCTGACATTATTACATCATTCTTTCCCTTAATCAATATCCCTTCAACTTTATTTTCACCGATTATACCTTTAACAGTTGTTTCAAATAAAATTTCAACATTATTTGCATTTTTTACTTCTTCACATAAAACTTTTGTCGCTCTCAATTCATTTCTTCTAACTATGAGGTAAACTTTTTTTGCAAGCCTTGATAAAAATATTGCATCTTCTACTGCAGTGTCTCCACCACCAAGAACAGCCACATCTTTATCTTTAAAAAATGCACCGTCACAGGTTGCACAATATGACACACCATTTCCAACGAACTCTTCTTCTCTCTCAAAGCCGCCCTTCTTGGGACTTCCTCCAGTTGCAAGAATTATAGTTTTTGTCTCATATTCATTTTTATTAGTTTTAACTTTTTTAATATCAAGATAGATATCTGTAATCTCCAAAACTTTTTCACCAAGCATCTCGACATTTAATTCTTTCGCATGATTTTTAAAATTGTCATAGAGTTCTTGACCTGAGACATTGTTAAATCCTGGATAGTTGCAAACTTCATAGGTATTGCAAATTTGGCTTTCTACCGCATATGAATCATACAAAAGTAGAGCATTAAGGCATGCTCGTTTTGCATATATGGCTGCTGTGAGACCAGCAGGGCCAGAGCCAATTATTATTATATCATAAATCATGAGAGTCCGTTGTTCAACTCGATTATATCACCAGTATTATACTGTTTTGTTGTGACAATATTATGAATTTTTTCAGCAACTTCGTCTGGGCTCCACATTCTTTCGCCATCTAAAGTTTTCAAAAAATCTTTCATCTCATCATCACTTAACTGTCTATTCATATCAGTATCTACTGCACCTAAGGCAAATGCTATGACATCAATTCCCGACTCTTTAAATTCTTTTGCGAGTGCTTTTGTAAATGCATTTATTCCACCTTTAGTCATAGAGTAAATTGATTCCATAGATGAACCAAGTAGCCCCCACATTGATGAGATGTTGACGATGATGCCTTGCTTCTTTTTTAACATTTGACGGCTTACGAGTTTTGTAGTTAAAAATGTGTAGTCAAGATTTGAATAAATTATTTCTTTATACTTTTCATAACTTATATCTTGAATTAAGTTGTAGTCGCTCTTGCCAGCATTGTTTATAAGTATGTAAATGTCATTTGGTAAATCACTTTCTTGCAACTCGCCTTTTACTGTTATAACTTTTCTATCATACTTACTTTCTATATCAGTTTTAATTTGTTCCAATAGGTCAATATTCTTCTCGCAAGTCAATAGCAAGTCATAATTATGTTCTGCAAACTTATACGCTAATGATTTACCTATTCCACGGCTCGCACCGGTTATCACTGCAAACATTCTTACCCTCTCTAATACTCAATATCTTATGGGCATTAATTTTACTACCTCTCCTACAAAATAGGTCGCAAAAACAAGATTTTTTATGCAAGCACTGCCTCGTTCTCGCCAAGAGTTTTGCAAACTCGCTACGCTCAAACAGTGCTAAAACTCTAGGGCTCGAACATCGTCATCGTTGCAAAAAATCAGTTTTTGCTCCAACTATTTTGTTCAGAGAGGCAGTAAAATTAATTCTATAACATAAGTGTAGTAAATAATTATATCAGACTTGTGCCTCGTTCTAGAATTGCTAAAAGCAAATGTTTAATATTTTACTTGAATTTCGCTTGAGTGGTTCCGCAGCAGGTTAGATTTACTTATATTTTGTAACTTTACGTTAGGAGCAAAAAAGTCACCGGATAAGAGAGCAAGCATCTTTTCAGCGCAGCTCGACCGTTGAGCTTTTTTGCGACTGCATTTAGTAAAGTTATAAAATATTAGTAATTCTTCCTGTGAGGACTAAGCACGAAAGCGAAATTTGCAAGTAAAATACCATTGAATATATGCGACGTGTTTTTGGAGTGAGGCATAAGTCTGATTAAATAATGTGCAGTAGTTCCAAAGTGATTCTTATTATAAATATAACCATTACTGTAATCATTATTGGTCTTGCAATGTCGACTCCCTTCTTCATAAAAAGGTTCGAGCCTAGATAGTTCCCCATCATATTGAAGAGCCCACAAACTATGCCGAGTGAAATCAAAACTCTCCCCGACGATATGAAAAGAACAAGTGCCCCCATATTAGTCGCCCAATTAATCGCCTTTGCGATACCATTTGACTCTTTTATATTCATGCCAACTATTTTTACAAAAAAGATGAGTAGAAATGTTCCCGTCGCTGGCCCATACACACCATCATAGAAACCAATTGCCGCAGATATAAGTCCAGCCTCCACAAAAACTCTTCTCGTAAGTTTGGTCTTAAATATTGATTTAGACTTGAGTGTCTCTTTATTTAAGACAAGTAAGAGTGTCACCGGCAATGCAATTAACATAAAAACTTTTAAGTAGTGCTCCGGTATCATCATTTGCACTCTTGCACCAATTGATGAAAATATCATTGAAATCAAGATACAAGGAGCGGCAAGTTTTAATTCCACAAAACCATTTTTCAAATAATTGCCAAACGCTACTGTCGCACCCATCCCCGCAGACATCTTATTGGTCGCAGATGCCATAATAGGTGGCAATCCTGCTATAAGATATCCCGGTAGCGATATAAGTCCGCCTCCACCTGCTATTGCATCTACAAATCCTGCTAAAAACACAAGTGGACAAGCTATTAAATATGTCCATAAATTAATCTGCATTATCTTTCCTCCGGGCTCGCAAGCTTCGCCCCTACAAGGGACGGCAGAATGTCGTCCCCTACATATTTAATCGGCATACGATTTAATCTTTTTATAGCAGTCATTATAGTACTCTTCAAAGCCATCTAAATCTTTATATAATTCGTATTTATCAATGTCTTCGAGATTTGGGAACACTGCCTCATCATTTAATATATCTTCGCCATCTCTCTCTCTTATGAGATTTATAGTTTCAATATTCGCAATACCATAATGCATCTCATCAAAATTTAGCAAGGCAATCTCAGGCTCAAGCATGAAGTCAATCCATTTTTTTGCGAGTTCTTTGTTTTTTGCATTTTCAGGTATCACCCAAGCATCGATAGTAAAATTCACACCCTCTTCTGGCAAAATATATTCGTATTCATAATTTAATCCATTTTCTTTTATATATTCCACTTCACCACTATACATGACGGCAATACTGCCATTGCCAGAAGCCACTTTGTCGCGAAGGTCATCTATCATATAAGAATTTACAAGATGTTTTTGTGCTATCAAATCTTCGGTAGCCTTATCAAGCTCTTCTTGCTTTAATGTGTTGAGCGAAAAATTATTTTTCTTAAGACCAACCATGAGAAGATCTCTCATAGCATCTTGCATAAGCAACTCACCTTTATAATCTTCATTCCACATGTCCGCCCATTTCTTAGGATATGGCAAACCTTTACTATCAAGATAAGTTTTATTGTAAATCATCCCAAGCGTTGAATGAACATAAGGAACCACGTAAGTATTATTTTTATCAAAGCTACTAATTATTTTTAAAATCTTAGTGTCAATATTCTTGTAATTAGGAAGTTGAGTTATGTCATACTCATAGAGCATCCCAAGTTTAATCATCTTCTCTATCATGTAATCAGTAGGACACAAGACATCATAATTCCTCGCCCCCGACGACACTACAGTAAACATTTCCTCATTAGTGTCAAACTCGTCGTACACAACTTTACAATTATACTTCTCCTCAAACTTTCCTATGACAGTCTCATCAATATAAAGCCCCCAGTTGTATACATAAAGTGCATCCTTATTATTATCCACCCTAGTGCGACAACTCGATGTCAGGAATATTAATAATATTATTAATAAGTATTTGGCAATTTTCATAGTAATTCCTTGTTCATTTTTATAATTGCTAGCTCATACTATAAAATAGTTGGAGCAAAAACTAATTTTTTGCAACGATGGCGATAGCCGAGCCCTAGAGTTTTAGCACCTACTCCGCATCGAGTTTGAGCACCGCCATAAAGGCCGACTGCGGTATCTCCACCGCCCCAAACTGCTTCATTCTCTTCTTACCTTCTTTTTGCTTTTCAAGAAGTTTCTTTTTACGAGTTATATCACCACCATAACATTTTGCAAGCACATCTTTTCTAAGTGCCTTTATAGTTTCTCTCGCGATGACCTTACCTCATATAGCAGCTTGGAGAGGTATCTCAAATAACTGTCTTGGGATTTCTTCCTTAAGTTTTTCGCACATTCTTCTTCCTCTTTCTTCAGCCGAACCTCTAAACACTATGAAAGAAAGTGCATCTATATTTTCCTTATTTACAAGAATATCTAATTTACAGAGATTTGATCTTTGATAACCTTTTAAATTATAATCAAGTGATGCATATCCTCTACTTCTTGACTTAAGTGCATCAAAGAAGTCATAAATTATCTCATTTAATGGCAGCTCATATTTTAGCACTGCTCTATTTTCTTCTATATAATCTATGTTGAGATATACTCCTCTTCTCTCTTCGCAGAGTTTCATTATAGCACCTATATATTCTTTTGAAACCATTATCTCTGCATTTACAATAGGCTCTTCCATGTGGTCTATGTTTGATGGGTCTGGAAGATTAGATGGATTGGTAAGTATTTCCATAGTGCCATCAGTTTTATATACATGATATACAACTGATGGAGAAGTTGTCACTAAGTCCAAATCAAACTCTCTCTCAAGTCTCTCCTGTATGACATCAAGATGAAGCAGTCCCAAAAATCCACATCTAAATCCAAATCCAAGAGCAACTGAAGTCTCTGGTTCGTATTGGAGCGAGGCATCATTTAACTGCAACTTTTCAAGTGCCTCTCTCAAATCAGGATACTTCTGCCCATCACTTGGATAGAGACCACAGTATACCATCGGTGTAACTTTTTTATATCCAGGAAGTGCCACTGCCTCATTTCCAACTTCAGTCACAGTGTCACCAACACGAGTATCTTTAATACTTTTTATTGAAGCAGTTATATATCCTACATATCCAGGATAGAGTGCATCGCAAGGAATAAATTTTCCAGCACCGAACACTCCAACCTCTACAGTTTCAAATGTCGCGCCGGTTGCAATCATTTTAATCTTCGTTCCTTTTTTTACAACTCCATCAAATACTCTGACAAAAACTATTACACCCTTATATGAGTCATAGATAGAATCAAATATGAGTGCCTTAAGTGGTTTGTTTTCATCACCACTTGGCGATGGAACATTTTTAACTATCGCTTCAAGCACATCGTGGACATTTTGTCCTGTCTTTGCAGAAATTTTTGGTGCTATGCTGCAATCAATTCCTATTACATCTTCTATCTCTTTACAAACTCTTTCTGGTTCTGCAGATGGTAAATCTATCTTATTGATTACTGGAACTATATCAAGATTGTGGTCAAGTGCCAAGTAGACATTTGCAAGAGTTTGAGCTTCTATTCCTTGAGCCGCATCTACCACAAGTAGTGCTCCTTCGCAGGCTGCAAGTGACCTACTCACTTCATATGTAAAATCTACATGTCCAGGTGTATCAATCAAATTAAAAACATACTCTTCGCCATCATCTGCTTTATAGGTGATACGAACAGTTTGAGATTTGATTGTGATTCCTCTCTCTCTTTCGATGTCCATATTGTCGAGGACTTGCTCTTTCATCTCTCTGTCGGTGAGAGTTCCTGTGAGTTCAAGAATTCGGTCAGCTAAAGTGCTCTTGCCGTGGTCGATGTGGGCAATGATTGAGAAATTTCTTATTTTGTTTTGATCTATTCTCTGCATATCTACAAAAAAGGGCTCGCAGTGCTCGCCCCTACATTTTTGGGGCTCGTAAAACTCGCCCATACTTTTTTCGGACTCGCAGTGCTCGCCCCTACATTGTTACTATATTTTATTTATCTGTAAGACACTCAACACCAGGAAGTGGCTCGCCCTTTAAGAAATCAAGTGTTGCTCCGCCACCTGTTGATACGTGAGTCATCTTGTCAGCAAGTTTAAATTGATTTACTGCTGCTGCAGAATCGCCACCACCTACTATTGTCTTTGCATCTTTATTCATTGACATACATTTTGCTATGCAATATGTTCCAACTGCGAATTTTTGATTTTCAAAAAGTCCAACTGGTCCATTCCAAAGAATTGTCTTAGCCTTCATTATCTCTTCCATAATCATCTTGATTGTCTTTGGACCTGCATCATAACCTGAATAATTTTTATCAAGTTTATCTATGTCAAATGTTTTAGTTTTAATGCTACTATCATCAATTGGGTCTGGGAAATGATCTGCTGCAACACAGTCAACTGGAAGAATTAATTTCTTGCCAAGCTTCTTTGCCTTCTCAACCATTTCCATACAGTAATCAATTTTACTCTCATCTAAAAGAGATTGACCTATCTCATATCCAAATCCTTTCATGAAAGTATATGACATTCCACCGCCAATTATTACTACATCTGATCTGTCAAGTGCTCTGTCTATAACTTTTAACTTGTCTGCAATCTTAGAACCACCTAATATAGTAACAAATGGTCTTTTTGGATTATCTATATAGTTACACAATTTATCAAGTTCAGCCTTTATGAGATACCCTGCGACTGACTCTTTTACAAACTTAGTTACACCATAGTTAGAGCAATGAGCTCTGTGACATGTTCCAAAAGCATCTCCTACAAATATATCACAAAGCGATGCAAGCTCTTTTGAGAAGTTGTCATCATTTTTACTTTCCTCTTCTCTCCATCTTGTATTTTGAAGCATTACTATCTGACCATCTTGCATCTTGTCAACTTCTGATTTTACAAAATCATCAACAACCTTATCACTTACTATAAACTTGATTGGCATCTTCATTGTCTTAGAAAGTGCTTTGCAAACTGGCTCAATGTCCTGTCTCTTCTCAGGCTTTCCAAGGTGAGAGCATATCACTACTCTCGCCCCATGTGTTGCCAAATATTTTATAGTAGGTATTGATGCTCTAATTCTCTGGTCGTCAGTTATTTTGCCATCGTGAATAGGAACATTTAAATCACATCTTAAGAGAACTCTTTTACCTTTGTAATCTTTTATATCTTCAATAGTTTTTTTGTTAAATTTATTCTTTGCCATACTATGCTCCTTATTTAATGAGACTTGCAAAATATTTTCCAGTTCTTATCATCTGAGAAGTGTATGAATTCTCATTGTCATACCAAGCAACTGTGCAAACCTCGTAGAGATTATCGTCAATCTTATTTACCATTGTCTGAGTAGCATCAAAGAGTGAACCATAAGTCATACCGATTATGTCACTTGATACCAATTCGTCTGTTGTATATCCAAAGCTTTCATTTGAAGCTTTCTTCATAACTTCATTTATCTTTTCAACTGTTATATCTTTTCCTTCTACTACAGAGAAAAGCATAGTAGTTGAACCTGCTGGAGTTGGAACTCTTTGAGCAGAACCGATGAGCTTTCCATTTAACTCAGGGATAACAAGACCTATTGCCTTTGCTGCTCCTGTAGAATTTGGAACAATGCTTACTGCTGCTGCACGAGAACGACGAAGGTCACCTTTCTTATGTGGTCCATCAAGAAGCATTTGGTCTGGTGTATATGCATGAATAGTTGACATAATGCCAGACTTAATTGGATAAGCATCATTTAATGCCTTTGCCATAGGAGCAAGACAGTTTGTAGTGCAAGATGCTGCTGATATTATCTGATCATTTTTATCAAGGATTGTATGATTTACATTATAAACAATAGTCTTCAAATCATTTCCAGCCGGTGCATTGATAACTACGTGCTTTGCTCCAGCATTTATATGAGCCATTGATTTTTCTTTACTTGCATAAACTCCTGTACACTCAAAAACTACATCTACATCAAGTTTACCCCAAGGGAGATTATTTGCATCTTTTTCCTTATAGATTTTTATAGTCTTACCTTTTACAGTGATTGAATCTTCTCCAAAACTTACTTCCTCTGCATATTTGTAACGACCTTGTGTTGAGTCATACTTAAGTAAATGTGCCAAAGTTTTTGGCTCAGTTAAATCGTTGATTGCCACAACATCGAAATCCTTATCGTCGAACATTTGACGGAACGCAAGTCTTCCAATACGTCCAAAACCATTTAATGCTACTTTTACTGCCATAATATTTACCCTCCAAATTTTAATATTTATTATTATTTTTTAATAATTACTTCGTTACTATTTTCTGCTTCTCTATAGTCTGCGACATTATTTGCATGGTCTGTAACTCTCTCAAGATTTCCTATGATATCAAGGAATACTATTCCTGCTATAGTGTTACATTCGCCAACGCTCATTCTCTTTATGTGATTATTTCTATAGACGTCTTCAAGTCTATCAACCTCTGCCTCACATCTTCTGACATTGTTAAGTGCTTCTTCATCTTCATTATTAATACATCTGATTGCACTTTCTACTGATTCGAGTGTTATGTTAATTATATTTTCCATCTCGGCCATACCAGTCTTTGATAATGTCACTTCATCTTTTATCATCTGGTCTGCATTTTCAGAAATATTTTCAGCATGGTCACCTATTCTCTCTATATCACTACAGATAGACATAAGATGTTCAACTTCCATGTGCTCTTGCTCGTTGATATTTAAATTATTAATTTTTGCAAGATAACTTACTAATATATTGGTTGTCTTATCTATCTGTTCTTCGTGAGTGACTACATCTCTAATTAATTCTTCATTTCTATCTTTTATAATCAAGTTTGTAGCTCTTCTTAAATTTTTAAGAACATATTTCGCATAAAACTCAACTTCAGTTCTCGTAGTTGAAATTGCAACTGCAGGTTGATTAAGTATTCTCTCATCAAGTATTGCTTGTGTTTTTTCTGAGAGATTAAAATCTTCTTCTTCTTCTGCCGAACTTGGAATAATCTTCCTCGTTATATCAACCATAAAATTAGAAAGTGGCAAAAGTATAAGTGTGTTTCCTATATTAAATCCAGTGTGGAAAAGTGATATTTCAAAAAGAGTTATTCTCGTTGCTAAAAAATCTTTTATAAATGGATAAGCAATAAGAACCAATATAGAAAAGATAATTCCGCCAAAAACATTAAATAGTAAGTGTAAAAGTGCTGTTCTCTTTCCATTTTTGCTACTATTAGCTGAAGATATTATAGTAGTGATACAAGTTCCTATATTTTGACCAACAGTTATAAAACAAGCTGCTGATTTTGATACAGACCCTGCAAGGGCAAGAGTTTGGAGTATTGATACAGATGCTGTGGAGCTTGACAATATTACTGTCACAACTGCACCGGCAAGGACAGCAAGGACTGGATTTTTTCCCAATACTTCAAATGAATCTCTAAATACTTTTGACTCTGCATATGGTGAAACTCCAGTTGACATAAGTGTAAGTCCTAAAAACAAAAGTCCCACTCCAGCGAATATATTTGCAGTTGTTTTTGTTTTTTCTTTCTTAGTAAATACAAATATGAGTGCACTAACTCCAAACACTATTGGAGCAAAAAAGTCTGGTTTAAATATTTCTACAGCAGACCCAAGTTCAGCGAGTGCTATAATCCAAGCAGTAACTGTAGTTCCGATATTTGCACCCATTATGACACCTAAGGCATCAGTCAATTTCATTATGCCTGCATTTACAAAGCCTACAACCATCACTGTAGTGCCTGCTGAACTATGTATTATCACAGTTACAAGTGCACCAACTACTATGGCTGTAAATTTATTGGCAGTCAAAAGTTTTAAGATATTTCCAAGTTTCGGTCCAGCAACTTTTTGAAGTCCATCCGACATGGTTTTCATGCCGTAGAGGAACATTCCAACACCGCCGATAAATGTAAAAATATTTCTTAAATGTTCTATCATCTAATTAACTCCGACAATAGTTTTATCGCATTGTCTAATTCTTTTATCTCTATGTCTTCTACATTTCCTTCATCAACCATCTTTGAGTATTCAACTCTCATAGGAAGTTTGGCTATGACCTCAGTGTCATTTTCATCTGCAGTCTCATCTATGTCGCTCTTTCCAAATATCTCAATCTTAGTTTCGCAATTAGGACATACAACATAAGACATATTTTCAATAACACCAAGCATATCTATATCCATCTTATTTACCATATTGATAGACTTACTCACTATCATAGAAACAAGACTCTGAGGTGATGAGACAATTACAACTCTATCAATAGGAATTGACTGATAAGTAGTAAGTGGCACATCGCCTGTTCCTGGTGGCATATCTATAAATAAAAAATCCAAATCACCCCAATCAACTTCTTGATAGAATTGCTGGAGTAGACCTGCGATTAATGATCCCCTATATATAATTGGCTGTGTATCATCTTCAAGCAATAAATTTGATGATATAACTTTTATTCCTTTTTTTGTAAGCTTTGGTATCATAAGTCCCTTGTCATTTGCAAGGAGTTGTCTGTCTGTTATCCCAAATGACTTAGGAATTGATGGTCCTAAAATATCTGCATCTAAGATACCAACTTTATAACCTTTTTTTTGAAGTCCTGAAGCAAGTAATGATGTGACAAATGATTTTCCTACACCACCCTTACCTGATGAAACTCCTATAATCTTTTTTATCTTTGAACCCTCTCCGAGTTTCAATTTTTCAATATTTGCTGACTTGCTCGCACAATTTACCGAACAAGTATCACAATTATGTGTACACTCGCTCATATTCCCTCCATATTATAAACTATCAATAATTATACTATAATAAAAACTATTTTACAACAATTAAAAAATATGATAAAATATCAAATATTAAGTATTCTAAGCCTTTTTATAGGGGGAATGTATGCAACAATCACTTACACAATATAAAACATTTTATGAGGTTGCAAAATCAGAAAATGTTTCAAAAGCCTCAAGAATCTTACTCATATCTCAGCCTGCTGTTTCAAAATCTATTAAAAAACTAGAGGATTCATTGGGCGTGAAACTTTTTGACAGGACAACTGTTGGTCTAAATTTGACATCAGAGGGCAAGCTCCTCTACGAGCATTTGACCACTGCCTTCAATCATATAAATGATGCCGAACTTAAACTCAAGACATTTAGTAATATCAATTTTGGTCACATAAGAATTGCTGCTTCTCAAAGCCTTGTGAAGCATTTGCTGATGTCTTATATAAGCATTTATGCAAGGGAGCATCCAAATATTAGACTTTCTGTAACTACTATGCACACAACTAAGTGCTTTGAAAAATTGACAGAAGAGAAAATTGATCTCGCCTTTCTACATAAGAGCGATGTAAATTACAAAGAGATTGAATATGTACCACTTCTTGATATCCACTACTGCTTTGTTGCATCTAAAGAGTATATGTCATATTTTTCTAAGGTATTTCCAAATAACCCTGACTATTTTGCAAATGGAAATATTTTGCTCCTTGATAAAAAGAACACAACTCGCGAATACATAGATAAGATTTTTGAAAGCAATAAAATTATTCCAAGACAAATAATGGAAGTCAACAACACTGAATCAATGATTGACTTCGCAAAAAATGGAGTAGGTATAGCTTGCGTCATAGAGGAATTTGTACAGGAGGAATTAGACACAAAACAACTTGTTAAAATTCCAATCAAGTTCAAAATTCCAAAATATTCTGTTGGCTATGCATACAATAAGACAAATATCAGTAAAGAGTTAAATGACTTCTTAACAGTTGTAAATGGCGGCAAAGCAGCAGAAAACAATAAAAAGAAGAAAAAATAAAAGTCGGGCGCTACTGCCCGACTTTTCGGTTATTAATAGATACCTGATTAAATAGTAACATCTATTCAGTTGTGGGTTTAACTACACCGTCCCCATTATTTAATAATCTTTTTCATATGACCATATATTACATTTTTCTAAGTCTATTGTTTTTATCCACTTATTTGACTCATAACTATCATCATCTTGAACCCATTTTGCATATACTATCCCATCTTTTGGCAATTCAAACTTTAGTGTTGTGTAGTCTTCTTCTTTACATATTGCAGTTTCTACTTCTTCTTTGCTATTATTTACTTTTAGCTTTATTATTTGGCTATTATCCGCAGCTGTCATTTTATCTTTAAATGGTCCTACGGACAATTGCAATCTAACTTTTGTAGTTCCATCATCAACCCATGCTCCACTATCGTTTTTCTTCTTTCCTTTCTTAAAGTATGGTGCCCAAGTACACTTTGTGCCCTTTGTCGCATAAAACAATGGGAAACCTTCATGTAAATGTGGTTTTTTTATGTCATATGTTTTTTTACCAAACTGATATTTTTTGTCTTTTTCAAATTGATAAATTGAAGATGCTTTCTGATCACTTGCTAACATCCCAACTGACAACAAGATTTCATTTTTATCATCAGTGTCACTCCAAGTGAGATTTGTATAGTAAAAAAATGATTCTTGATAATGATTTTGATAGTACCCAGCACTTTGATAATTTTGACCATGTCCTACTAACATTTTATTATAACCAGATTTAGTAGTTTGATTAAGCCAAGCACTTGTTTTTAATGTATTTTTTGAATATTTTCTAAAAGTTTTAGTAAATAATTCATTAGATACAGGCCATTCTTCATCTGCTTTCAGTTGTATAATATGGTTATACGTTTTAGTTATATCATCTTTATCTGTTTTTAATTCAACTATTGCATTATTACTTGCAGTTTTATTGCTCAATGTTATTTCGTTCCAATAGTCCTTAGAAGAAGTTTTATATTTAAAACTCGCGCTCAATATACTCGTATCAGATTTAAATGCATCACCTAGATATCCAGTTTTTGTATATACGCAAGGATTCATGAAGCGAAGAGTTTTTGTTTCACCTTTTGCCTCTATTCCAGCGAGGTCTGCACCTCCTTGAGTTTGAAATGCCAGAGTCGATTCTAATGATTCCACATAATAATTAGCAATTCCATTCCATACCATATCTGTTGTTTGACTAGTTTCTTTGTTGCCTGTTACTAACGGTCTATAACTTTTATTTACATTGGTGTTTGTCCTGTCATATTTGTATCTTCTCCAAAATGCCATTGTAAACTTTTTATTCCAATTAGACCATGAAAAATCATTTGCAAATCCACCAGCATAAATTATACTTACATTTGGATATTGAAATGTAGGTTCCCATATCCCATTAAAACAACTTATTTCAGTCCAGTCATTTGTTAATATATTCATATTCTCAATTGAAGAAGTACGTATTCCAGCTAAATATGATGCTATAGCACCATCTATCTTACTATCTATACTAGTGTTATATTGATCAATTTGTGATTGAAAGTTGTTTTTCAACGAATCGAATTCAGCTTTTGTGATAAATGCCGAACCGTCATTGTCAGATACTATTGCTGCAAAACTATTAAGTGGCAAAATTAAAATCAACAGTACAGATATTCGTTTATAAAGTGTTTTCAATGCTTTGTTCATATGGAAATTCCTCCTTTAGGCAACAAAAAAGCCCAAGTTCTTACCGAACTTTGGCTTTTAAATTTAAATTATTATAAAATTTTACTTGATTAAAATTTCTACAAAAAGAATCATCTCTTATAGAGAGATATATGTATGTATGTATGTATTATATGTAGAAACTCGCACGCTAAAACTCCTTTGTAGATTTTTATTGTTAATTTATTATATAATATTTAAGTTTTTGGTGCAATAGTTTTTTTATTAAGAAATTATTAACTTTTCTCTTTTATTCTGCAATAAAAAAGTCAGCACTCAAAGTGTTGACTCTCTTAAATTATATTACTTAAAAATTTATTTACATATCTATAAATTCATTTCTCATATTAAAACTCTATATTATTTAAATTTCTACCTACATACACAAGTCGAGCAATGATTATATCCTTATTATCTTCATCTACATAAAAGAAAATATAATAATTCTTTACTTTTGCTTTCCTATATTCGTGGTCATGTTTCTTTTTCCAACTATGAATTGTAAAAAAATACGGGTGCTTTTCAATTTCATCTAATTTTTCATCAATCGCTTTTTTTAAATTAACACTTGCATCATAGTTAAATAAAACATTACTAATATATCCCAAAGTAAGTGCGACATCAGTTAAATACTGGTCTAAAAATTTAAGAATATACATTTTGTTTCATAATTGTAGATAAAATTTTATCTACTTCTTCTCTTGTATAGAATTTTGCACCATTTTTAATTGCATTATCCGCTTCAGCCAATTTAATGTCAAAATAATCATTTATAGTATCAAGTTCTTTTTCTTTTATTAATTGTTCCATATTAGCTCCTTTCTTTAACAAAATACCATCATAGGCATTCTACCTACAACTATATTATACATAGAATCCTTATTTTTAGCAATATAAAACTTGCTAAAATTTAATTATATTTTGACATAAACATCTCCAGAATTAAAGGGAAGGTCCTTTTATTCAAATTTTTCACTGCTTCTTTGCTGACTGCCTTACTTCCTCGTGATAAAAGTAATTTACTATTACTGGTGGTTTCCCGAAATCAGCCCACTTTGAATCATCATCTCTAACATACAACATATTTTTGTCTTTAGCATATTTTTTTAGTGAAGTATTTAATGCTTCCCAATAAGTTCTATCACCTTTATTATAAATTTCATCATAAATAGGTATAAGTTTTGGATATTTTGCTTTGATATATTTTAATATCCTTGCTTTATAATCTCCTCTTAAATTAAGATTTTCAAGCCATACAAAGTTACAAAACTTTTTAGCTTTGTTAATTATTTTTTCTACATCAGTTATCCCTGGGAATATTGGAGAAATAAAGCAAGATGTATAAATGCCATTCTTGTATAACTCTTTCATAGCACTAAGTCTTCTCTCTATGCTTGCTCCTTTATCCATATCTTTTTTAAAATCTTCATCAAGAGTATTTATAGAAAAAGATACTCTTGCATCTTTAAAAGTTTTTATCAAATCTAAATCTCTTAATATTAAATCTGACCTTGTAGAAATAGTTAGTTTTATCCCACTATCTTTAAGTTCTTCAAGTAGTGTTCTCGTTCTTTTATATTTTGATTCTAATGGTTGATATGGGTCTGTGACTGTTCCAAACATCAAAATTTTATCTTTATATTTTTTAGGATTTTTAATTGGCTCCCAATATTTAACATCTACAAAATCTCCCCATGGTTCTTTATGGTTTGTAAATCTTTTCATAAATGATGCATAGCAATATTTACAACCATGTGCACAACCAACATAAGGATTTACTGCATAGTCTCCTATTGGCACATTTGTTTTTGTTAAAATACTTTTTACTTTTATTTCTTTTACTTTGATTGACATATATTAAACTCCTTCAAATTCCATATAATTTACCATATCGACGAAACCTATTATTTCATTCGTGTCATCATTTATTAAATGTTTTTTATAATAATTTTCATTATTCAATATTGGTAGTGTAACTTCTCTATTTTTTATATCCCAT
>JAFWVX010000002.1 GCA_017523785.1 Lachnospiraceae bacterium | reverse complement strand
TATTGTCCTAAATCATCGTATAGACCATTTATATAATCATTTGTTTCATTTTCACTTTCTGAACTGTAAGTCAGCACAGGGAATGGTTCCCAATCAACTTGCACACCATTATGCTGAGTACCATCTACATGTGAACATACTGATGTTGTTGCACCACAAATAGTATGAGTATGTCCCTCATACACTGCATAAAGTATAGTGTCACCTTCTATAGTAAATGTATCAAAATCGATTATCTCTGTGGTCTTTGCATTGGACTTTGTAGCCCAGCCATAGAACTTTCTTTTACCGCCAGTATAGTCTTCTGGCTCACCTGTAAGTTTATCTATGAGACCATCTTTTATAATTCTTTGATTTGCAAACTTAGTATAAGTTTTATTTGCATACTTAAACTCTACATAATAACCTTCTGCTATAACTACATCTTCATTAGCTTTGTCCATAACTACTTTCAAAAGCTCTTTATCATAATCATCTGCAAAAAGTCTACTTTGGAAGTTCTTATAGTCTTCAGCTGTATCGTCATTCCAGTTATCTATTACGTGACCAAAGCCATAGTCATATCCGAATTTTATTCTTTCTATAAAGCTATCTTTACTAAACTTAGTTCCCGCCTTTTGAGTAAATATAGAAGTAGCATTATTTGCTATAGGACTATATAGACCATACATATGTTGTGCTGCATTTATGCTATTTTCATCTGTTTCTGTATATACCTCATTATCTCTTATGACTATACTTCCTGTGCCTATATTTACTGAATTATCACTTGATATTTCAACGGCTACTCTTCTATATGTTGATGAGCCATCCTGTATAATCTTATTTCCAGTTACATTTAAGTTGCCAAGTATATTACCTGGTGTCATCATCATTATACGCTGATTTGCATCTACACCATAAAGTTTATTGCCAGTTACATTTATAGTAGTATCTGCTGCCACATTAAATGTTGCATTGTCTCCTACATACATAACTGATGTTGCTGTCACTTTATTATTAATTATATTTAAAGTTCCATCATGTATATTTACAATACCATTATTTTGCACACAAATTAATGAAGAACTATTACTGCTGCCTGGTGTGTAGTTTTCTGTACCCTCTATAGTATTGGTGCCATACATATTGACAGCTCCACCTACAGTCATAATACTATTTGATATAGATTTATAATTCTTTATTGTTACATCCTTTAAATTAAGAATATTGTTTGTGGTACCACCACCCACATAAAATAGCACTGAATTTCTATAATTAGTATTTGTAGATCCCACAAAATCAACTTTTTCAAGTGTGACAACCTTTTCATTAAGATTATTCAGCATTTGAATTGCATAATTATCGTTTTGACTATCA
Organism: Lachnospiraceae bacterium; assembly: GCA_017523785.1. Taxonomy (GTDB): domain Bacteria; phylum Bacillota; class Clostridia; order Lachnospirales; family Lachnospiraceae; genus UBA3633. The sequence goes on along the minus strand of JAFWVX010000002.1, from coordinate 5,916 downwards.
CCGTCATACTTTGTAAATCTTGCATTATATATATATGCTGTTCGATTACTAGCTACGCCATAATCAATAAACATGCCAGCAGTTATATTGATATTTTTTTCTCCATTTATTTCTTGACCATACAGCTCAAAGTTAACAAACCTAAATGCTGTTTGATCTCCGCTATTAATTTCTGATACTGCTTCTTTACAATTCGTAATAGTAATCTTATAGTTACTAGACCCAAATCCTCCTGTTATACTAAATCCATTTAAACAAATATTAAGATTTCTACCAACTGATATGGCGCTTGTAAGAGTTATGTTTTCCCTCAAGAATATATAATTACCAAGACCACCCTCTGTTCCATTTAAGTAAGCACTAATTTTTGAAGTATCAAGCCCTTTTGGGAATGGTTCATAGTCTATTGCACTATGAACACTTGCAAATGTGTGTGCTTCAGAGCAAGTTGCAAGACCGCACACTGTATGATGATGACTATCTACAAAGACCATAGTCTCATCGTGGTATACCTTCATATATTTTCTAAGTTCACTATAAGTTGCTGCAGTAAATATAGTTCTATAATCAGTTCCATCAAGTCCTTCCCAGTTAGAAACTATCTCTCCTTTTCCACTTGTTGTGGCAAATAAAACTTCCATTCTACTTTCATTTGATAAGATAGTAGAAGTATCCGCTCTATTAAATATTCTATCTGTAGTTAAAGATACCACTGGTATAAAGTTGGTATATAGTGGGTTAGTTGCTTTGGCTTCATCTGTTGCATCCGTAGTATTATTTTCAAATACTATCTTCTTAGAACCTATCGTTACTCTTTCAGTAGAGTCCCTCATATATATACCAGCTATGTATGCACTTGATTCTGCTGTAACACCCACGTATTTATTATTTGTATATGTGAATTCTCCAAGTATACTTAGTTTTAAAGATTTCACATCTCCTTGATCATAAGAGCCTCGTTCAGAGCCTACACGGAATACATACATAATGCCATCATACTTATTTACCGTATTGTTGCTTACGTTAATTGATCCATCTTCTGTAACAGTAAAAATTGCTTCAAAGTTTCTATATCCGTAAGTATAAGGGTTTGTCTGCCATCTAAAACTTGAAACTCCGGTATGGAATATTTCTTGTCCTGTAAATGTGCAATCTTCTACATTTACATTTCCATCCACTGTCAATTCAAGACCAGTTACTCTTAATAATCTTGCCATAGACACTGATGATATGTTGATGTTGCCTGATAGAGATGGGTTTCCTATATTTTCTGACTTATAAGCAAGATTGCTATCAGGATGATTGTATAACGAGTTCATAAAACCATCTGTAAAGACACAATTAGACACATTTACATCTTTTAAGATACCTGCTGCCTGGTTTATGAATCTACTTGATTTTATATCCTGTATGTCAACTTTCTCAAGGTAAACAGGTGCCGCACCAGTTGAGTTGATTATGTTTTTATTAGTTTGCTCGCTTGAATATGGTTTTACAGTCAAATCATATAATCCAACCTTTCTATACATATAATCTCTACTTGCACCACCCAAAGCATAAGGCTCTAATTTTGATAAATAGTTTGTCTTAATTTCTATATTTTTGTTGTTGCCATATACATATAGATATCCTTCTTTGAACCTATAAGTTCCATCATTTGATATGGTTGATGTAGTAGTTTGACAGTTGCATATAGCCATCTCATTGTTGGAACTGAAGTTTACCCCAGTGATACTATAACCATTGAGACAAAGTCGTGATATATATGATACCTGTATGTTGCCATTAACTCTGACATTTCCCATGAGATAGAAGCGCCTATTTTCATCCATCGCTGCATTGAACATAGCCGCTGTCCAAGTACCACCATATAGTGGTTTATATGTAACTGTACCGGTATGAGCATCAGTAAATGTATGGCTGCAAGCAGTTCCGCTACTAACACCACAAATTTTGTGACTATGTGTGCCTGCATTTCTAATTTCAACTCTGCCTGGTGATGGACTATCTACTAAGGCTGTCACAAGATTCCTCCTTACAGTTCCTAAAGTAACTGGTCTGAATATCTGATATGCATCATCTCTAAAGTTAGTATCCACTTCATTATTATTAAAGCCTGTCTGCCATACACATCCTTGTCCGTCTTCTGATGTAAATAAGATATTGAACCTTTGTTTTGAACTAACTTTACTTCTTGCATCTAAGAGCTGCATTATACTTACTGTCCTATCTGAAACAATATCTATAAAGCTTCCCTTTTCTGGGCTACTAGAAAAATAAGTAGAATTTGCATCGGTTGTATTACCTGACATATCAGTAACTCCACTACCAATTGTGTAATTACCATCTTTTATATAAATACCACATATATATTCCCCAACTACACTTGCGATATTTGTAATTCTATTATTCTTAAAGTAGAAGTTACCTAAAATTCTCAATGCGTTAGTTTTTGAATATGTGTTGTAGGTTGTAGTTTCTACTGATACTACATACATATTAGATGACGAATCATCTCTTCTCCATACATTATCATGAAAATTCAATGTGCCGCTAGATTCTATTTCCATTTGGGCGGCTACACCTTCAGTTCCGTATTCAGTGCTCCCGCCTGTCGAATAACTGTATCGTCCTGCTTTTGTTTTATTTGCTATTATTACATTTTTAGTAAACGTATTGTTATTGACATCAACATTACCTTTTATATTTAAATTATCGCCATTGACATCAAACAAAGTCCCTATAGTAGAATTTTTTATATTAATAATACCATCAAGACTTATTGCTGATCTTTCGTTAGTTCCCAGAGCATCATTTCTTGCAATCCTCAAGAAATAGTTTTGAAAAGTACAATCTGAGACATCTACGTTTTTTAATGCCGCTGCTGAGTTTTTAACTAATCCCCCTTCTTTCATATTACTTACACTTGCTTTTTCAATATATACACTTGGGCATCTAGAAGAATGTCCTTCTATAAAATATGTATCATCAAATGTCTTATCTTCTGATTGTTTTATATTTATATCACATAAATAAATTGAGTTTACAGTTACACTATTATAGTTTATTAAGCTTTTAGCATCTATTGTAATATTTTTGTTTACCCCAAAAATAAATTTTGTAAGTGTTTTAAATACTGGTTCATTATTAGACGGACTTTGGTAAATAGTTGAATTAGTTTCACAACAATTTGTAATATTTGTCACCTCCGAACCGCTAAATGATATGTCGTATATATTAAATCCATTTAGACATATAAATGTGACAGCGTTAGTTGTCACTGTATATGGTGACCCTTTTACACCTATGTCAGAATTTAGATAAAGATTCTTCGCCCCAGATGTAGCCAAAAGTGTAGCAAAATCTTCGACAGATATTCCTGGCTCTACTGGCGTCCAACTTGGCAGATTATCTGGGTGAGCACTAAGTTGTGTATGAATACATGCACCAGTTACGCCACAGACTTTATGTTTAGCATGACCTGTAAAATATCCTTCTTGTCCATCTCTATCGACGCGAGCTCTTTGTCCGTTAATATAAGAACTGCTAAATGTTGTTCCGTTTCCACCAACTAAGGATGTACAGTTATAAAACATACTTGTTGTATTAGTCACTCCACTTAAGTCATATTCACCTGTCAAAATAGTTTTTAAGTTAGAGCATTCAGAAAACATAAAATCACTTCTTCCTACAGTAACATTATGTTTCCATCCTTTTAAATTTACTTTTCCAAGTATTTTTACTTTACTAAACACACTATAGAGAGAGCTTACATTACTTACATCCCAAGATGATAAGTCCCAATAGTCAAAGTCATCTTCACTCCACCCACTCGTATCTACTAGACTTCCAAGATCACTGAATAAAGATGCTAAGCTCGTTGTGTCACTTACATCTAATAGTTCAAGACCTTCAAACTTTCTCACTCCGCTAAATATATTGCTATAGTGATTGTTAGAAAAGACTCCTTGTAGGTAATTTGTTGGTGAACCCAATTTTAGTGTGTCGCCTTCAGGGAAGTAAATATCTACTTCAGTTCCATTTACCACATATCCTTTTAAGCCAGTAGTATCTATATCCCAAGAAAAGCTACTTGTTGTTGGCTCTGTATTTGTAATTTTTAGTTTCGTGACATTATATATATATAGGCCTCCTCTTTGAGTTCCATACCAACCATTAGTTATGGTATGCACCACTCCAGCACCGAGAAGTTATGTTTTTGACATAGTTGCTTTATCTAACTCAGGTAACAATTCTGACATTGTTGCTTCCTCTATATCAGATGCTGTTGCAATTTTTTCTTCATTTGCTACTTCTGCATCACTTGCTGTTGCAATTTTTTCTTCTTCAATTATCTCGCTTGGTGTGCTTTCGCCTGGGCGAGTTTCAGTTGTCGTCTCTGTTTCGCTTGTCTCGCTTTCATCTATTTCACTCTCACTTATTTCACTTTCACTTGCTATATCGTCTAGTCGAGTTTCACTATCTCCAGTCTCACTTATTTCACTCTCGCTTGTCTTACTCTCACTTGTCTCTTCTTCGCTTGTCTCACTCTCACTTGTCTCTTCTTCTTCACTAGTCTTGCTCTCCTCTTGCTTAGGTCCGAACTCTTCGTCATACTCTCGAGTCTCGTGTGTGCTGGTTTCTGTTTCGCTCTCGACTGTCTCACTCTCGTCATCAGGGCTCGCAGTGCTCGCCCCTACACTTGTCTCGTCTTCTTCTGGTTCTTCATCGTAGTCAGTTAATTCAGTCTCATTCTCTATATCATTAGGATCTACCCCTTCTTTAGTTTCACTCTCTTTATCTTCTTTGTTTTCACTCTCATTATTCTCAACATCAAAATCACTGCTATCAGTCTCCTCACTGATACCAGTTTCATTTTCATTTGCGACAGGATTTTCTGCACTGTCGCCTGCTAGACCTTGTTCGGCTTTGTCTTCTATACCGCCATCTCCTCCGGCTTCACCTGCGCCAGCCTCGCTGTTCATAAGCAAAGTCGTCTTACTCTCGTAAGAATAACGATACTCCTCATAGTAACGATAAGTGATATCACTATCGTCCTTTTTGTTTGCCTCCGTATTATCTACGTAATGCGAAATAGACACAGCAAGTGTGCTCATTCCTGCATTTGAGATTGTCATAGCGATAATTAGAAGGCCCGCTATAAACCTTTTGTTGAGTGAAAACATACTCTGTCTCCTTCGTGAGTGAAAAATTTTTTTATTTATTATCTATCTAAACTTTCTTTAAATCCTTTTATTATATATTTCTAAACCTCTTTAACTTTCTTCGTAAATTCATTAACAGTGATGCCTAAAATTCCTGCTGCTTGATTTTCATTTATTAACCCATTTTTGTATGAATTTACCACCATGCTAATTGATCTCTTCTTTTCCTCAGCCATTCCTAAAGCTCTTTCTTCATCCAACATTTCCATCATTGCTGTACTCATACCATATCCTCCTTTTTCATATAAACCTTTCTTTATATCACTTGTAACTTTATAATCTTTACTCAATGTCGTCTTATCTGTTAATAATTTTAGATACTCATTTATTGTTTTATTCGTCAAACCTTCTGTGTTTATGTAGTAAACTTTTAGTCCTGGTTCCCAGTCTTCTACAAACTCGTTGTTGTCTGTTTCTACTTCCATTTTAACCTGATACACTGTACTTCCTTTTTTGAAAATATCTTCTTTCGTAAGATATATTTCTATTATGTCATCTACATCTTTATATTTTGTACCTTTTTCAGTAAGATAGTGTTTAAGTTCTGATGCATATAAGAAAATTCTTTTTGCATGTGCTTCTTCATTCGTTAGTTGAACTTCTACATTTACATATTTGCCATCTTTTAATTTACAAAGCATATCTAGTCTAACTTTTTTTGAAAATGCACTCGGCAGTGTTTTCTGAATAC
>JAFWVX010000030.1 GCA_017523785.1 Lachnospiraceae bacterium | reverse complement strand
TTTTAAATAATTTTTATGAACAAAAAGAACTAATTGCTGAGAAAATAGTTGAAAATACGAGAAAATCTGGAAAATTAGATAAGTTTTTTAATTTTGAGAATATTTTAGATACTTGTAATATAAATGAAGATAAAAATAATAAAAATAATTATTATAATTTATCAAAAAAAAATAACAATCAAGAAGATATATTTAGACATATAGAACAAACTTGTAATTTTACTAAAAAAAGAAGAACTTATTATAATAAAAAAATGAAATCAAATTTAAATAATATTTTAGAATTTTTTGAAGATTTAATCATAGTCGAATCAGCACTTCCAAGCGAAGATATGTTCAATATCTGCGATAAGATGATTTACATAGACTGCTCCTATGAAAATAGAGTAAGTAGACTTAAAAAATCAAGAAAATATTCTGATGAGAAGATAAAGCAAATTTTTGATTCTCAACAATATTATGAAGAATTTTACAATAGATGTGAGTATAAAATATTAAACGATGGGTCAAAAAAGGAATTGATAAATAAAGTAGATGAGGTAATGAATGAGATTTATATCGCTTGCAAGCAGTAGTAAAGGCAATTGTGAATTAATTTCATATAAAGATACAAACATATTGGTTGATTGTGGCATATCTAAGAAGAAAATTGTTGAAGGACTAGGCAGATATGATTTAAGTTTAAGTGATATTGATTGCATACTAATTACTCACGAGCATTCTGACCATGTCGTTGGGCTTCCTGCTATATTGAAAGACAATGATATAAAAATTGTTTCGCAGAGAGAAACTCTTATGAAAATTATGAATTACTGCCAAGACAAAAATATAAAAGTAAACACGGATAATTTTAAAATTGTAGCACCTGTAAATATTTTAAATGATAATGCTGCATTTAGTGTTGGTGATATTAAATTCTATCCCTTGAAAGGATGTCATGATGTAGCATCACTTTACTATAAATTTGAACTTGGTGATACAACTATTGCCATATTGACTGATATGGGGGCATACAATGATTATACAATTAGAACACTTGAAGATGTAGATTATCTCATGCTTGAAAGTAATTATGATGAGCATATTATACTTGAAAATAATTATCCAGCATGGCTTAAAACTAGAATCATAGGTGATGGCGGACATTTGTCAAATAGAGATTCTGCAAATATTATTATGAAATTAGCAGGCAAGAAACTCAAAGAAGTTTATTTATCTCATATTAGTGCTGATTCCAACTCTGAAGAAAATGCATTTAGTTTTGTAAATAAGTATATTGAAGATAATTTTAATAGTGACAAGGAATTGCCTATTATAAAGGTAGCTAGTAGATTAGAAGTAACTGAAATTATAAATGATAGGAGATAAAATGCTTAGTGAAATTTCAAAAAGAAATGTAGCACTTTTGACAGATTTTTATGAACTTCTAATGATGGAAGGTTATTTTGATTTTGCAAAAAAAAATAACACGAAAGAAAAACTTGTTACCTTTGATGTGTTTTATAGAATAAATCCATTTTCAAATGGATTTTCTGTTTTTTGCGGTTTAAATGAGATTATTGATTATATTGAGAATTTGAAATTTACAGATGAAGACATAGAGTATTTAAAAAATAACGGGACATTTAGCGATGAGTTTTTAAAATATTTAAAAGATTTTAGATTTACTGGAAGCATATATGCATTTGAAGAGGGAAGTATAATTAATAAAAAAGAACCTGTCATAAAAGTTGTAGCGCCAATTAGTGAAGCTCAGTTAATTGAATCTGCTATGCTCTGCATTTTTAATCATGAGACTTTGATAGCGACAAAGGCATATAGAATTTGTGAAGCGGCTAAACCATGTAATGTTATGGAATTTGGTTTAAGAAGAGCAATGTCTTTTGATGCTGCGATTTATGGAGCAAAGGCAGCTTGTGTCGCTGGTTGCATAGGAACTTCAAATGTTTTGACTGCAAAAATGTATGACTTACCTGCACTTGGAACTATGGCTCATTCTTGGATTATGTCTTTTGAAGATGAGTTGTCGGCATTTAAAGAGTTTGCAATTAAGTATCCTGATATGGCAATACTACTTGTAGATACTTATGACACTTTAAAGTCTGGTGTGCCAAATGCGATTAAGACATTTGATTATATGAAGGAAAAAGGAATAAAGAGTAAAAAGTTTGGAATAAGACTTGATAGTGGGGACCTTGCTTATCTTTCAAAAGAGGCGAGAAAGATGCTTGACGATGCTGGATATAAAGATGCAGTTATCTGTGCATCGAATGACTTGGATGAGGACCTCATAATGTCTCTTAATATGCAGGGCGCTAAAATAGGTCTTTATGGAGTTGGAACGAAACTTATAACTGGAAATGGGTCAACCTTAGGCGGTGTATATAAACTTTCAAGTGTTTTTGATGAGGATAAAAAAGAGTTTATTCCGAAATTAAAAATTTCTTCAAATGTCGAGAAGGTCACAAACCCTGGCAACAAAGAAGTGTATCGCATCTACGATAATGATAACAAGATAATCGCAGATTTGATTTCATTCCATAATGAGGAGTTTGATGATAGTGAAGAACTTACGATATTTGATCCAGTGCATACTTGGAAGAAGAGAGATTTGAAACCTGGGGAATATAAGATGAAGAAAATGCTATGTCCTATATTTATAGATGGAAAGTTAGTTTATAAAAGAAAAACTGTGTTGGAATCTAAAGAGCATTTTGCAGAAGAACTTGAAACTTTATATGATGATAATAAGAGACTAACAAATCCAAAAGAGGTGTATGTGGATTTGTCGCAGAAATTATATGACACTAAAATAAAACTTTTAAGTATGTATAATTAGTAGCCACCTCGCATAGAAAATAGGTCGCAAAAACAAGATTTTATATGCAAGTACTGGCTCTGCCTCGCCAAGAACTTTGCAAACTCGCTTCGCTCAAACAGTGCAAAAGTTCTAAGGCTCGGCTATCGCCATTATTGCATAAAATCAGTTTTTGCTCCAACTATTTTCTTGTGCGAGGTGCCTACTAAATAAATTATATATAAAACTTATTTTTTAATTAATGTAGGGGCGAGCACTGCGAGCCCGAAAGTATATAGATATGCAGATGATTAAAACATCAGTGAATGGAGTAATGATGAGTAATAAAGAGATAAAAAAGTTGGCTTTATCAAAGCTTGGGAATAGTCCATTTGCGGATAGATTTATATATTTTTCATTTTTGTGTACTATCATATTATTTATTTCCTATCTATTATCGTTTGTTAGTGCAAAACTTCTTTCAAAGATAGTAAAATTTAATCCAGTGCCACCTATTTTGCCGATAATTATCTTTTTAATAGTTTTCATTTGCATATTTGTGAGTATTGCAATGTATTTAGGATATAATAAAGCATTGATTGACAATTCGCATAGCAGTTTGCGTTTCAATATAAAAGAATTATTTTACTATCTTATAAGTTTAGAAGATACTATGCCGTTTATAGCAATTTTATTTTTGTGTAACCTGTATATATGTTTATGGCAGATGTTAGCTGGGATTGCAAGTATGGGATTTTGTTTTATTTTTACATTAATTTTTCCGCTACAATTAGCCCGGATATTAGCACCTGTAATTGCAATAATACTTTTTTTGGGTGTTGCAATTTATAAAACGGCATCATATAGTATGGCTATTTATATTAAAATTGAGAATAAGAATATTTCAGCTATAGATTGCATAAATAATAGCAAAGAAATTATGAATGGAAATATAAGCAAGTTAATTTTTTTAGAATTGAGTTTTTTGCCATGGATTTTTTTAATAATAATTTCTTTAGGAATGATATATCCGTTTGTAGGTACTTATGTTTCGGCTGCTCATATAGAGTTCTACAATTTTATAAAGTCAAATGGAACAGCAGAAGATGCTAATGGAAATGATTTTGAAGTAAAAAAGTTGAAAAACAAGACATTGTACTTGATTTTAACAATTGCTTTATCTTTCTTATTGTTTGTTGGAGTTAGATTTAATAGTTATAAATCATTTTATCAAAAGCATTTTAAAGGGAATATACATAGTACATATAGTAAGTAGCTAAATAAACACTAAGAATTTATTAGATATAATTTTGAAGTTTAAGGAGGATAATCATTTAATTGATTATAGAAATGTATGCAGATGGTTAAAACCCCAGTAAATGGAATGAAAGATATCGAACCTCGCGAGATGGAGATTCGTCAATACATTCTTTCAAAGATAAGAGAGGTGTATGGAAGATTTGGATTTACTGAGATAGAGACTCCAAATATAGAGCACATAGAAAATCTTTTATCAGACCAAGGCTGGGATAATGAAAAGTTAATATTTAAAATTTTGAAGCGTGGCGAGAAACTTGATAAGGCAGCTGAATCAGGAAATGTGAATGATTTAGTTGACTCAGGACTTCGCTATGATTTGACTGTGCCACTTTGTAGGTTTTACAGTAACAATAAAGATAAGTTGACAATGCCATTTAAGGCTATGCAGATAGGAAATGTATATAGGGCAGATAGACCTCAGAAGGGAAGATTTAGACAGTTCTGTCAATGTGATATAGATATACTAGGTGAAGCAACTAATCTTGGTGAGATAGAGACGCTCCTTGCGACTTCAACACTTCTTAAAGAAATTCAATTTGACAAATACAATTTCTCTTTTGATATAAATGATAGAAGAATACTAAGAGCAATGGTTATGTATGCTGGATTTAGCGATGAAGACTTTGAGTCAGTATGCATTACTCTTGATAAACTTGACAAAGTTGGCTTTGATGGTGTAAAAAAAGAATTGCTTGCAAAAGGTTATGATGAATCAAAAATTGACAAATTCAATTCATTATTTGATAAAGGTGAGATAAGCAATAATGTAGGGGCGAGCACTGCGAGCCCAAACAGCAGTGTTGAAGTTTGCGAGCCCGTAGCAGCCATAAGAAATTTGCAAAATAAAATTGTAGGCGAGCCCGCATCTGATATTGATGCAGAATTGATGAATATCTGTAACAACCTGATTGAGATAATTGAAACAGTTACAAAAAATATAGATGTAAAAATAAACTTTAACCCAACTCTCGTCCGTGGCATGGGCTACTACACAGGACCAATATTTGAAATAAAATCTGAAAAGTTTTCAGGTTCTGTAGGTGGTGGCGGCAGATATGACAAGATGGTTGGAAAATTCATGGGTGCTGATACTCCAGCACTTGGTATTTCAATTGGCTTTGAAAGAATTATAGGTATTTACCTTGATGATAACTTTGTAATTCCTGGCAGTGTAAAGAAAATTGCCTACCTCATAGAAAAAGGTATGGAAATAGATAAAAAGAGTGATATAATTAAAAATGCACTTGAAGAGAGAAAGAAAGGAAATATTGTCTATGTGGCGGAACTCGCCAAGAATAAAAAGTTCCAGTGTGAGAAGTTAGAGGCAATCGGTTACAGCGAATTCAAAACATTTACTAATAACTCGTAGTGGCGAGCAATTATTTCGTAGGGGTGAAGTTTACGAGCCCTATCACAACAGGAGAAACATGATTTTAGAAAATAAACTTGGAATAACTGATCAAATTGAATTATCAAAAGAAGAAGAGCGATTAAGCAATATTGCTGCGAAAGAATTATTTGATAATGGAAAACTTGATAAGTTAGAGCCAGGAACATTTGAAAGTTTAAGAATAATACACAAGACTTTATTTGATAAAGTTTATGCTTTTGCTGGTGAGATCAGAAAAGAAAACATTGCAAAGGGTAATTTTAGATTTGCTCCGGTTTTATATTTGGAAGATTCAATAAAGAAAATAGAAAAAATGCCCCAAACAACATTTGATGAGATTATAGAAAAATATGTCGAGATGAATGTTGCTCATCCATTCAGAGAAGGAAATGGCAGAAGCACTAGAATTTGGTTAGATGTAATTCTAAAGAAACAATTGAAGAAAGCAGTAGACTGGAGCAAAGTTGATAAAGACAAGTACTTAAATGTTATGGTCAATAGTCCAGTTGATGATAGAGAAATTAAAGAATTACTTAAAAGTGCATTAACTGATAAAATTAGTGATAGAGAAATATATATGAAGGGTATTGACCATAGTTATTTTTATGAGGGATATAAAGAATATAGGACTGAAGAGTTATAAATTTTGTCTTGATTGTTTGAAACATCCTAATATATTATCTGGCAATAGTGATATGAATTTATTTGATGTAAAAAAATTAAAATTTATTTGCTTATTTGTATTAGTAATCGTTGTAACAATTATAGTTATATTTTACTTTTCTAATAACTTGTCTACACAAATTAAAAATGTTAAAGTTGTAATTGATTATAACGAAGATACACTTATAGAACAAATGGATACTATAAAATTTGGTTCATATCCACAAACTGATATAACTGGGAATAAAAAAGAACCTATAGAATGGTTGGTACTTGAAAAAAAGGAGAATAAAGCATTGCTTTTAAGTAAGTACATACTTGATTGCAAATGTTATGATTATGAAAGCTATGATGCAACATGGGAAACAAGTGATTTAAGAGATTGGTTAAACAATGATTTTTATCATTTGGCATTTAGCAAGAAGAGCGAATTAGATAGAATATTAGTTACAAATGTAATGAATAGTGATAATACTGTCACTGAAGAATATGGAGGTAAGGACACATATGATGAATTATTTTGTTTAAATGTTGATGAAATAATAAAATATTTTGGAAATTATACAAATAATGAAAATAAATATAGATACCAATTTAATAAAAGGTTAATGTCAAGTGGAACAAATTATGCTAAGGCTATAAATAATAATGGAGAAACTCTTTATATTGCAGATACTAAAGGTGAATATTCTTGGTATAATGGTTATAGTGGTTTTTGGTTAAGGATTCCAGGCAATACTACAGGGAGTGCGGCATTTGTTTCATATACTGGTAGTATAAATTTATTGGGAACATCAATTCATGATAAGGCTGTTGGTGTTCGTCCTGCTTTATGGGTGGAATATTAAAATATTATTTAATTTGAAAGGATTTTATGAAATGGCAGAAAGTATCAAAGGATTAAAAAGAACAAAAAGATGTGCAGAGTTTACCGAAGGTGACATAGGTAAAGAAGTTGTAGTCATGGGATGGGTTGAGAGGTCAAGGAATAAGGGGTCTCTCATATTCACTGATGTCAGAGATAGGTCTGGACTTATACAGGTTGTATTTGACGAGGCAACTACTGATAAGGCAGTATTTGAAAAAGCGAAGGAACTTAAGTTTGAGTATGTAGTTGCAGTTAGAGGAGTGGTGCAAAAAAGATCTGATATAAACGAGAAACTTAAAACAGGAACTATAGAAGTTATTCCAAGTGAACTTAGAATACTTTCGACATCAGATGTCTTGCCATTTCCTATAGAAGATGAGATACCAACTCGTGAAGAACTTAGACTTGAATATAGATATCTTGATTTGAGAAGAAGACCACTTCAGGAAAATCTTATGCTTAGGTCAAAAGTTACTGTGCTTACAAGAAAGTTTTTATCTGATGAAGGTTTTATAGAAATTGAAACTCCAACATTTTGTAAATCGACACCAGAAGGTGCGAGAGATTATCTTGTGCCATCTCGTGTAAATCCTGGATGTTTTTATGCACTCCCTCAAAGTCCACAGCTCTACAAGCAGCTTCTAATGGTATCAGGAATGGATAGATATTTCCAACTTGCAAGATGTTATCGAGATGAAGATTTAAGAGCAGATAGACAGCCAGAATTTACTCAGATAGATATGGAGTTATCTTTTGTAGATATAGAAGATGTAATAGATGTTAATTCAAGATTTTTAAAATATTTATTTAAAGAAGTTTTGAATTATGATTTAGAGTTACCGATTCAAAGAATGAAGTGGATAGATGCTATGAATGACTATGGTTCAGACAAACCGGACACAAGGTTTGGACTAAAACTTAAAGATGTGACTGGTGTCGTTAAAGATTGCGGATTTGGCGTGTTTACAAATGCAGTCCAAGATGGCGGAGTGGTAAAAGGTCTTTGTGTAAAAGGACAGGCCGCTATGCCAAGAAAGAAAATAGATGCACTAGTAGATTATGCAAAAGATTATGGAGCAAAAGGACTTGCCTACTTATCTATAGAAGAAGATGGAAGTTTCAAATCTTCATTTAGCAAATTTATGACTGAAGATGAGTTAAAAAATCTTGTAAATGCTATGGGTGGAGAGAAAGGAGATTTGCTTTTATTTGCTGCTGACAAGAAAAAAGTAGTGTGGGCAGTTCTTGGTGCACTTCGTCTAAAACTTGGCGAAGAATTAGGACTTATAGATGAGAAGAAATTTAATTTCTTATGGGTAACTGAGTTCCCGCTTTTTGAATTTAGTGAAGAAGAGAATAGACTTGTAGCAATGCACCACCCATTCACTATGGTAATGGATGAAGATGTTGATGCATTTTTCAAAAATCCAGAGAACTGCCGTGCGAAAGCATATGATATAGTGTTAAATGGAAATGAGATAGGCGGAGGTTCTATAAGAATACATCAACCTGAGATACAAGAGAGAATGTTTGAAGTTTTAGGATTTACAAAAGAAAAAGCACATGAACAATTTGGATTCTTACTTGATGCATTTAAATATGGTGTGCCACCTCATGGAGGACTTGCATATGGACTTGACAGAGTTGTTATGCTTATGGCACATGCAAAGTCTATAAGAGAGGTTATTGCATTCCCTAAGACAAAGGATGCAAGTTGCCTTATGGTTAAGACACCAAGTGTGGTAGATGAGAAACAATTAAAAGAGTTGTCAATTAAAGTAGACATACAGAAGCAGGGCTCGTAAAACTCGCCCGTACTAGGGACGACAGAATGTCGTCCCCTACTAATTGTAGGCACAAGTTACACGAGCGTAAGTAATGTATTGCCAGTGCAGCGAACAATTATATTAATTTTAAGAATAATTATGAATAAGAATGAATTTTTAAGAATTTTAAGAGAGTCGTTAGAGATGTCATTGGAAAAGGATGCAATAAATGAGCAACTTGACTACTATGACAGATATATTTCTGATGAGGTCGAAAAGGGAAGAAGTGAGAAAGAAGTTATAGATGAACTTGGCGACCCAAGACTTATTGCAAAGACTATAAAGACTGTTAGTAATTCTAATGATGTAACAAGCAGCACTGAAAATAGTTATGGCGACCAACAAAATCGTGAAAGCAGTAATGGCTATAGGGGAACTTATAATAATTCTCAGTCAAATAACAATAGAAAATATGCGACTTATGATACATCAGGAATAGGATGTGTGATAGCTGGGCTAGTTGCATTTATAATTATTTCGCTGATTCTTAGAATGTTTGGTTATATGGTTTATGGGCTAGGCAATCTTGCATTTAGCGGACCTATTGGATTTATGATAGTGCTTGGTTTATTGTATTTGATATTTGGTAGAGGTGGAAGAAGATTTTAAATATATTTTATGGATAAACTTACATTTGTTTTAATATGTCATTTCGGACTCGAGAAGGTACTTAAGTCTGAAATTAGGAAATTAGGTCTTGAGATATCTGAGGTTACTGATGGTGAAGTAAAAGCTATCGGAAATCTTTCTGATATACCAAGACTTAATTTTAATTTGAGAACTGCTGAACGAGTAATGATTGAAATGTCGACATTTAAAGCAGTAGAACCAGATGAGTTACTTGAAAATGCAAGAAAATGTGAGATAGAAAAGTTTGTGCCAGTTGATGGAGAGTTCCTTGTAACTAAAGCTAATCAAGATAAAAATTCCGTTTTAAAATCTTCACAGGCAAATCAAAAAACTGTGAAGAAAGCATTTGTAGATAGGTTAAAAAAAGTTTATAATACCAATATTTTGACTGAGACGAGAGGTAAGTACCCATTTAGAGTTAAGTTCAATAAAAATATTTGTAGTATAAGACTTGACACTACAGGAGATTCACTGCATAAGAGAGGTTATAGGATTAAAGCGGGACTTGCTCCTATAGAGGAGACACTTGCAGCGGCACTTGTTAAACTCGCTGAGTTTAGAAAGGACAAAGTTTTAATAGACCCATTTTGCGGTTCTGGAACTATACCAATTGAGGCGGCAATGATAGCAAGTAACATCCCGCCATCAGCGGATAGAGCATTTGTTAGTGAGACCTGGAATGTTATACCAAGGGAATCTTGGAAGAAGGCAAGAGCAGAGGCTCTTGAAAATATTAACCAAGACAGACTTGCTATGAAGGAAATAAAAATCTTCGGTTTTGACATAGACCCACAGATGATTAGGATTGCAAAAGAAAATGCAGAGAGGGCAGATGTTGCTGATTTGATTCATTTTGAAGCAAGTCCTGTAGAAAATTTTTGGAATTTAGACTGTGTGAAAAATCTCGATGGTGGAATCATACTAAGTAACCCGCCATACGGTGAGAGACTTGAAGATAGAGAGTCGGTGAAGCCAATATATAGAGATTTGAAATTTGCATATAGTAAGATGAAAAATTTTGATATGCATATTATTACTTCGTTTGAAGATGCTACAAAGATTTTAGGGAAAGAAACCAAGAACAGAAAATTATATAATGGTATGATAAAAACTTATCTATATAGTTATTTGGCGAACGCATAAAAATAAAAGAGGTATCAAAACTTATGGGAAACATTTTATCATTTTCTTGCGACTATCTAGAGGGCGCACACCCAAAGATATTGGAAAAGTTAGTTGAAACTAATATGTTGCAGACAGTTGGCTATGGGCTTGATGAGTATTCGGCATCTGCAAAAGAGAAAATTAGAAAGGCTTGTGATGCACCGGAGGCTGACATTTACTTTTTAATTGGTGGAACTCAAACCAATGCGACTATGATAGATTGCATGCTAAGGCCTTATGAAGGAGTCTTATCTGCAGTAACAGGTCATATCAGTGTTCATGAAGCTGGTGCGATAGAGTTTGGTGGTCATAAGGTTTTGACATTAAATCATATCAATGGAAAAATCAGTCCTTATGATATTGAAAATTATATGAAGGCATATATGGCTGACCAAAATAAAGAGCATATGGTCATGCCAGGAATGGTTTATCTATCTCAGCCAACTGAATATGGCACACTATATACACTTAAAGAACTTGAGGATATTAGCAGTATTTGCAAAAGATATAAACTTCAATTGTATGTTGATGGTGCGAGACTTGCATATGCACTTGGCGCTAAAGATAATGATGTAACTTTGAAAGACTTGGCAAGACTCTGTGATGTATTTTATATTGGTGGAACAAAGTGTGGTGCACTTTTTGGAGAGGCAGTTGTGATTCCAAAACATGGTTACCTTCCACATATTTTTACAATGATTAAACAACATGGTGCATTATTAGCAAAGGGTAGAATTACTGGACTTCAATTTGATGTTTTATTCACTGACGACCTCTACACAAAGATAGGAAAAGAAGCAGTGGATTATGCAAATTTAATTAGAGAGGCATTATATAATAAGGGATATGAATTTGCCTTCCATACTCCAACTAATCAAATATTTATAAAACTCACTGATAAACAGATTAGTCAGTTTCTTGACAATGTAAATTTTGGTTTCTGGGAAGGACTTGAAGACGGAAGAAAGATAATGAGAATTGCGACAAGTTTTGCGACTACGAAGGAAAATGTTGATAAGTTGATTAAGTTACTATAATAGAACTCGCAATCGTAATTAATTTATAAAATAAAAAAATGGATGATTGCTCATCCATTTTTTTGCGGGCTCGAAGGGAAAAGCCCCTACGTTTATTCAATAATAGTGATTCTTCCTTCACCTGCTAAGTTGCTGTAGTTGCTAGTTCCTTCAGCTTTTAAGTACTCAACGA
Organism: Lachnospiraceae bacterium; assembly: GCA_017523785.1. GTDB lineage: Bacteria > Bacillota > Clostridia > Lachnospirales > Lachnospiraceae > UBA3633. Next base: position 5,697 of record JAFWVX010000030.1, on the reverse strand, counting down.
ATGCATCTACATCAGGCATTACTCTATCTTTGAGAACTTCTGAGCCTTTGAACATTGTGAATCCGTCACCACCATTCATTAACATATAATCGTGGCAGGCAACTGTGTAATCCTTATTTAAATCTAAGTCTACACCACCAACCTTTATATCACGAACTCTATATTCGCCATCAACTGATACGAAATTATTCTTGTCATCAAGTTTTACTGAACTTGGAATAGTAGCATCTATAGTATATGTAAGACCAGATACTTGTATAAATCCACCATTCTCTTCTGGATACATATGAGCACCCATTTCAAGTGCATCTTTAATTACTTGACCTTTACATTTTACAAGAGTTGCTAAGTTGTTGTATGGCATAACAGTTAAGCAGTCTTCGTAAGTAACATCGCCGAGGTTGATACTCTTTCTGATACCACCACCGTTCATAAATCCTATATCAGCACCCATAACTGTTCTATATGCATCTGCACAGAGATCGCCGAGGTTTGTCTCAGCTTTTCTTACAGCTCTAGTCTCTGTGAATGGGAAGTTAGTTGTGAGGGCAACTTTGTTACCTGGAACAACAACTTCTTTTATAGAATCTTTATATTTAGCTTGGATATTTTTGATGAAAGAATCAATCTTTGCATCTTTAGCATGTATCTTTTGTCCTCTTTCATTTTCAACTGGAGAACCATCAATTGGAACTACGTGGTCAACAATTTGAAGAGCGATATTTCCATTCTTCTCGATAGTTAATTGACCGATGTTTTTAAGTTTTGTTCCAGTTTGGATGAGAGGTATTTCTCTACCTTTTTTATTTTTAACCATTTGGTTATAAACTTCATGAGAGTGACCGTCGATAACTGCATCAATACCAGTTGTATTTGCAATTACTGTAGTTGACTTCCATCTATCTGTAGTTCCATCGATTCCAAGGTGACCAACTAAGATTACATAGTCAGCACCTTCTTTTCTTGCTGCATTTACAGATTTTTGGATTGCTATGTAGAGTTTTTTACCACTATTGTCTTCTGATAAACCGTAAATGTATTTACCTTGATTGTCTTGGAAATAAGTTGGAGTAGATTTTGTAAATGCCTCAGGTGTTGTAGCACCAACTAAGGCAACTTTTTTATTTCCTAAAGTAAACATTTTATATGGAGGTAAAACTGTCTTATTGTTTCTCAAATCAATAAAGTTGCAAGAATAAATCATATTGTTTAACTCAAGGCAGTTCTGTAAGAAGTTTGCCATGTTGTAATCAAACTCGTGGTTACCTGGCACACAGAAGTCATAGCCTATTTCTTTCATTATGTCTACAAGATATAAACCTTTTGAAAGAGTTCCAATTGGAGCACCTTGTGAAAAATCTCCTGCGTCAGCAAGTATTACATAGTTATCAGAGGCGAGACGATTTCTATATTCTGCTACACCCGCATATCCTATGCTGTCATCTACTGCACAGTGAACATCATTTGTAAATAGTACCACTATGTCCTTGTTATTTTCAGGAGCATTCTTACTAATAGTTACATCTTTTGTACAAGAGAATAGTGTTGTCAATGATAAAGTAATAACGGCAAGCATGGCTAAGCATTTCTTAAATATTTTTACCATATGTTTTCCTACAATTTCTTGTAGCCTCCTTTAATTTGTGATTTGATGAAATTATACCATATATTCAAGGTTTTTTTAATACAAAAAGATGGGATATATAAGTCCCATTGAAAAATGTATAATATTTTACTATAATAGTAGTCGGTGTAGTACTATTGAAGAATAGTATTCATAAGGAGAAAAAAATATGGCAAAAACAGTATCTAAAGAGCCAGTAACTCGTGTAACTGGAGATAGAGAGGATAAGCTCAAAACTCTTGATTCTGCTCTTACACAAATCGAAAAGAAATTCGGCAAGGGTTCAGTTATGAAACTTGGCGAGTCATTAGTTGATTTAAATGTAGAGGCAATTCCTACAGGTTCTATATCACTTGATATAGCACTTGGCATAGGTGGAATTCCAAGAGGAAGAGTAATTGAAGTGTATGGACCTGAATCATCAGGTAAGACTACTGTCACTCTTCATATGGTTGCCGAAGTTCAAAAGAAGGGTGGCATTGCAGCATTCATCGACGCAGAGCATGCTCTTGACCCAGTGTATGCAAAAAATATCGGAGTTGACATAGATCATCTCTATATCTCACAACCTGACTCAGGTGAGCAAGCACTTGAAATTTGTGAGACTATGGTTAGATCAGGTGCGATTGATTTAGTTGTAGTGGATTCAGTTGCGGCACTTGTTCCTCAAGCTGAGATAGATGGAGATATGGGTGACTCAGTTATGGGTATGCAGGCAAGACTTATGTCTCAAGCTCTAAGAAAACTTACTGCAGTAATTTCAAAATCAAATTGCACAGTTGTTTTCATAAATCAGCTTCGTGAAAAAATTGGTGTTATGTTCGGAAGTCCTGAGACTACAACTGGTGGTAGAGCACTTAAGTTCTATTCATCTGTAAGACTTGAAGTTAGAAGAGTTGAGTCTATCAAGGCAGGCGGAGAAATAATTGGAAACCATGTAAGAGTAAAAGTTGTTAAGAATAAAGTTGCACCACCATTTAAGGAAGCAGAGTTTGACATAATGTTTGGTGAAGGTATATCAAGAGTTGGTGATGTGCTCGACACTGCAATCAATTATGAGATTGTCGATAAGGCTGGTGCTTGGATTACTTACAACAAAGAAAAGATCGGTCAAGGCAGAGAGAATGCAAAACAATTCTTAAAAGATAATCCAAAGATATTTGACGAGATAGAGACTAAGGTAAGAGAAGTGTTTAAGAAAGATATGGAAGAGAAGAATGCTACTTATACACAAAACACTCCAGAAGTGCCAGATGACGATGAAGACTTTGATGAGGATGACGAGTAATTAAAACAATGTGTAGGGGATGACAAGTCCCCTACATTTAGTTTATAGGAATTGAATATGGCATACAATTTAGATGTAAAAAAAATGAGTAAAGAAGATTGGTCGCTCACGAATTGTAAAGAGCGAGCAATTTATATTATCACCAATTACAGTAAGACTGAAAAGCAACTTAGGGATAAATTGAAAAAAGGTGGCAAGTACATTGACGAGATAATTGATGAGACTTTAAAGTTTTTAAAAAAGCATAATTTTATAAATGACGAGGACTATGCTAAGAGGTTTGTCGAACTTCATAAAAATACTTATTCGATAAAGGTACTTAGGCAGAAACTCTACCAAAAGGGCATAAGTAGAGATATTATAGAAGATTTATTTGAGAATACTGAGATAGAGTTTGATGAAGAGGCACTGATAAAGAAACTTTTGCTGAAAAAATGCCCTGATTACTATGAAAGAGAACGGGAAATGGAGCCTAAAGAGAGGCAAAAAATACTAGCATACCTACTTAGGAAGGGCTTTAACTATGATAAAATAGCCGATATTATGAAATGCAATTCGTAGCAAAAATTCGCAAAATTTTGTAATTTCTACTTACTTTTATATGAAACTTGTAGTATAATTTTGGGGTATGACTTTAAACATTTTAGAAATAATGGTAGTATAAAATTTGGAGGGTAAAATGAAAAAAATAGTTATTGCACTTGGTGGAAATGCACTTGGAGATACAGCACTTGAACAATTAAAACTTGTTGAAGAGACTGCAAAGCCAATCGTTGATTTGATTGAGGAGGGAAACCAAGTTATTATTGCACATGGAAATGGACCTCAGGTTGGTATGATTAACCTCGGTATGAATTATGCATTTGAACAAGGAAAGGTTAAAGGTGAAATGCCATTCCCTGAGTGTGGTGCGATGAGTCAAGGGTACATTGGATATCATCTTCAAAATGCAATTGGAAATGAGTTGAAGAAAAGAGGCATCAAAAAAGATGTTGCTTGTGTAGTGACTCAAGTTGTAGTAGATGAGAACGATGCAGCATTTAACAAGCCAACAAAACCAGTTGGTGCATTTTATGACAAGGCAACTGCTGATAAGATGGCAGCAGAAAAGGGTTGGACATTTGTAGAAGATGCAGGTCGTGGTTATAGAAGAGTAGTTGCGAGTCCAAAGCCAGTTGATGTTGCAGAAAAAAATATTGTAAATGATCTTGTAAATTCAGGTCACGTAGTTATCACTGTAGGTGGTGGCGGTATACCTGTTATAGATAAGAGTGGAAAGTTAGTTGGAGTTCCTGCTGTTATAGATAAGGACTTCGCATCAGCAAAACTTGCTGAGATAGTAAAGGCAGATGCATTATTTATCTTGACTGCTGTTGAGAGAGTATGTATCAATTATGGAAAGCCAGACCAAAAGCAACTTGAGTTTATGAATCTTGCAGATTGCGAGAAGTATATCGGTGAAAATCAATTTGCACCAGGCTCAATGCTTCCAAAGGTTCAAGCATGTATGAGTTTTGCAAAGACTGGCGGAGAGGCAATCATAGCTGATTTAAAGAATGCTAAACTTGCACTTCAAGGCAAGAGTGGAACAAAGATAGTTAAATAATTTATTAACCCCCTCTTTTTAGAGGGGATTTTTAGTGGTGAGACTTATGAAAACAATGAAAAGAGCTTTGTCAATACTTATTATTATGTGCATGATAATTACTAATAGTGACACATATAATTTTGTGTATGCAAATAATTCTGTTGAACAGGAAACAAGCGAAAGTATGTCAGTGGAAGAAGAAACGATTGAAAAAATTGATGAGGAAGTAGCTACTGAAGAGGAAACAACAGATGAAGAAATAGAAAGTATAGAAGAAAAGAATAAGGAAATAGACGAAAACGAAACTACTAGTAATGAGCATGAAGAGACGGAAACATCTACTGAAGAGTTTTATGATGCCATTGAAGACACAAACACTACTGATGAAGCAACTGAAGAGATTGATGTAGAGAAAACTGAAGAAGTAAATGTGGACCTCTACGATGTTGACACAGCATCATCATCTGAAACGGAAGTTGAAGAAGAACAAGCTATTGGTGTTAAAGATAAGTTGTTTGGAGCCACTTTTCGTTTGAAATTTGTAACTGATAGTAGCTATGGTGGCAAAGCATATGTTATTAACAACGATATTCAAATTGAAGGAGAAACTTCATTTAGAAATAAAAATGTTGGTGATCCAATTACAGCACCTACTGTAACTATTTCAAATAGCGTAGAAAGTAGCAAGGGGCTTTCGTTTGCATATTGGTATCATCTTGGATTTGGTCATACAATTAATTCGGGAGCAAATTATACTTTGACCGATAATGATAGTAGTGGATACAATTTTGTTACATGGTTTACAGATAACAGAAAGTCTTTAACACTTGCACCACATTCAAGTGATATTTCAAATATTAATATAAACAATCCATCTGGTAGTGAGACAAATGGGTGGGTAATAAGTGACAATAAGGCTATAAGAAAATCAAGAATTACTCAAGACTGGCTTAATGATATAATAAACAATTTAGGGTTCAGTCCAGGCTATGGCTATGACAAAATAGTTAATTCAAGTGGTGCCGAGGTAGATCCTTTAAGTTGGGATAGAAACAGTAATGTCACTTATTATATAAAAGCAAAAATGGTTGGAACAAGTGTTTCGTTTAATTTACAAGGTCATGGAAGCCCAATAGATAGTCAAGTAGTTAACACTGGAGATAAAGTTATAAAACCAGCAGACCCAACAGATGCTAA
>JAFWVX010000029.1 GCA_017523785.1 Lachnospiraceae bacterium | reverse complement strand
TACATGACCAAGCAACAAAAGAATGGCACATACCTACAGGCTGAGGAAGAGTACAAGAGAGTGCTTGAATGGATCAAAAAGAGTGGATGCGAGGATAAAGTACCAAAGAATCTCATAGAGCAGTATGTAATGAATAGGTGCAGATACATAGAACTACAAAACTATGTGAGTGAGTATGGATATGTTGTCAAAAAAGGAAGTAATGGAAACATACAACCTAATCCATTCTTCCAAATGCTGCAAGAGCAAGAAAGAACATTAAATGTGTCATATAACAATATAGACAATATAATCCGTCAAAGGTCTATTTCAAGTCTATATTATGAGAATGATGATACAGGTAAAAAAATGATGGCCATTATGAATATAGGAGGAATGTAAAAATGTTTGAAAAAGTAAACCCAAGCCATCCTGATAAAATTTGCGATAGGATAGGTGGAGCAATAGTTGATTTAGGATATAAGATGCGAGATAGTCCAAAGATTGCAGGTGAGTGTCTTTTAGGACACGGGAATTGTCACATAATCATTGAGACAAATGTGAACTTTAAGAGAGAGGATATTGAAGAAATAGTTCATAGGATTGCAGGATTTAATGTTAAAGTTGATTTGCAGATAGTTCCACAAGATGAGCACCTTGCGAACAATCAATCTAAGGTTATAAAGTGTGGAGACAATGGCATATTTAAAGGATGTAGAGTGAATGATGAAGAAAAGAAACTCACAAGAATTGTAAGAGTACTTTATAAGAAATACACATTTGATGGTAAGTTTATCTATGATGGTGAAACTGATACACTTATTGCTTGCCAGTCAAATGTAGATAGCAATAAGCTAAAAGAAGATTTGGAACTCACTGGTATCAAGAATGTAATAGTTAATCCACTTGGATATTGGACTGGAGGTTCGGATGTTGATACAGGTGCTTGTAATAGAAAGTTGGGCTCTGACTTAGGAAGAGCGGTAACTGGCGGAGGACTACATTTTAAAGATATCAGTAAAGCTGATGTGGCAGTAAATGTCTATCTGCATAAAATGGCACAATTAAGTGGTAAGACTGAACTTCCTGTAAAGTATGCAGTATGTGCCATTGGGGATAAAGATGTAGTAATAGATGAAATAAGTAAGTCATATAAAGAGATTACGAAAGTTGCACTTGATTACATTAAAGAGTTAGGTGGATTTGAGAAATTAGCAGAATGGGGACTTGTATAGAGTCTCTTTTTTGATGGAGGAATTGAGATGGATAACCAAGAAATACAAAATCAAGAATTGAAATTTGAAAAGAGAAAAGTATCAGAGTTGATACCATATGCAAGAAACTCTCGCACACATTCTGATGAGCAAGTGGCACAAATAGCTGCATCAATAAAAGAGTTTGGCTTTATGACTCCGATTATCATTTCAAAGGATAACACAATCATAGCGGGACATGGAAGGATTCTTGCAGCAAGAAAACTTGGGCTTGAGGTAGTTCCTTGTCTTATGGCAGAACATTTAACTGAAGCACAAATAAAGGCTTATGTCATAGCAGACAATAAACTATCTGAAAATGCAGGCTGGGATAATGAGATGTTAAAAGTTGAGATTGAAGATTTAAAGGGTCTTGATTTTGATATAGATATTCTTGGGTTCGATGAGAAAGAGTTAAATTCATTATTTGAGATACCAACTGAAGCAAAAGAAGATGACTTTGATGTTGAGGAGCAATTAAAGAAACCTGTGTTCTCTCAAGCAGGAGATATTTGGCAACTTGGAAAGCATAGAGTTATTTGTGGAGACTCAACATTTGAAGGGACTTATAAACAGTTACTTGGTGATAAGAAAGTAAATCTTGTTTTAACAGACCCACCATATTTTGTAGCTCTTGAAAGTGCATCTGGAAAGATAAAGAACGATGACTTAAATGATATGGATGCCGTTAAATTTTTAATGTCGGTATTTGCGAACTTTAATGAGTATATGGCGAACGATGCATCAATTTATGTTTTCTATGCAACTATGAAAGCAAGAGTGTTCTATGATGCATTTGAAGATTCTGGGTTTAAAGTTGGTGCAGGACTTATTTGGAAAAAACCAAGAGCACCATTTATGAGAACTGACTGGAAGTTCAACATGGAACCGCTAATCTTCGGTTGGAAAAAGCAAGGAAAGCATATATGGTATGGCGACCAAAAACAAAAAGCAGTATTTGAATTTGATGGCATAAAGAACTCTAAAGAGGACGGATTTGGTCATCCAAGTTCTAAGCCTGTGCCATTACTTGCTTATCTTTTAGGTTTATCAACACAAACAAATGGATTAGTCCTTGATGGATTCTTAGGTTCAGCATCAACACTTATAGCTTGCGAGCAGTTAAATAGAGTGTGCTATGGAGTTGAGTTAGAACCAAAGTTTGTGGATGTTGCAATAGAACGATATAAAAAGTTTAAAGAAGACAATACATCTGATATTACTGTTATTCGTGGTGGCAAAGAAATGAAATACGAAGAGGTGTTTAAGAATGAGCAAGTTTAGAGTGATAGAATTATTCGGCGGCATAGGTGCAACTACTAAGGCACTAAAGAGAATCGGCATAGATGTAGAAGTTGTAGATTATGT
>JAFWVX010000028.1 GCA_017523785.1 Lachnospiraceae bacterium | reverse complement strand
GTTTCTTGATGAGCTGCCACATTTTTCAAAACTTGCTATAGAGACATTGCGAGAGCCGCTTGAAGAAAAATCAATTACTGTATCGAGACTAAATGGAAGTTATACTTATCCTGCAAATTTTATGCTTTCGTCCGCTCTTAATCTATGCCCGTGCGGAAAATTTCCCGATAGGAATAAATGTCATTGCAGTGAAGCGGCAATTGAGAGATATCAGCGAAGCATAAGTAAGCCAATATTAGAGAGAATTGATATCTGTGTTGAGAGTTCGCCGATAAAATTCAGTGAGCTTAATAGTGAGAATGGTGGAGAGAAATCGGAAGTTATAAGGAAACGAGTTGAAGAGTGTAGAGAAGTACAAAAAGAGAGATTTAAAAATTACAAGAATATCAAGTTTAATTCGCAGATGACTACCAAAGAAATAAAGAAGTTTTGTGACATTGGTGAGGAAGAAAAAGAGTATCTACGGAAAATTTTTAATGTAAAAAAACTGTCTGCAAGAACCTATCACAAAGTTTTGAAAGTAGCGAGAACTATTGCAGATTTAGCAAAAGTTGAAAAGATTAGTGTAGATCATTTGGTTGAGGCTTGCAGCTATAGAAGTCTTGAAGACAAAATCTATCACTAGAAGGAGAATGATTGTGAAAAGTAAAAAAATTACAGATTATAGAATTATAGAAATGACAAGTGATGAGTATCCGGCGAAATTAAAAAATATAAAACAACCGCCAGAAAAAATATTTGTGAGGGGAAAGTTACCAGATCCGAATATGAAAACAGTGGCGATAGTTGGTGCGAGAAATGCATCGGACTATGGACTCACACTTGCGAAAACTATTTCAAGAATTTTGACACTTAATAATGTGCAAGTCATATCAGGACTTGCAATGGGAATTGATACGGCAGGACATATGGGTGCGATAGAAATTGAGAGGGAGACATTTGCAGTGCTTGGCTGTGGAGTTGATATATGTTTTCCTATGCATAATTCAAATGTTTTTGAAAGAATACTTGACTATGGTGGTGGAATCATTTCGGAAGTAGATATTGGGACACCACCTTTGCCTCATAATTTTCCACTTAGAAATAGAATCATATCTGGACTTTCTGATGTGGTTATAGTTGTTGAGGCGAGAGAAAAAAGTGGTTCGCTCATTACAGCTGACTATGCACTTGAGCAAGGAAAGACAATATTTGCCTGCCCAGGGAGAGTTGGAGATTCGCTTAGTAAAGGAACGAACAATCTCATAAAGCAGGGTGCTTATATTTTGACATCAGCTGATGATGTCTTGGAATATCTAGGACTTATAGTTGATGGGCTTATTCCTAAAAAAGAGAAGGATGTGAGCACACTGGATTATTTTGAGAGAGTGGTATATGATGTGCTTGAGGGCGAGACCTTGCATATAGACCAGATTGTCGAAAGGACCAAGATTCCTGTTGTAAAATGCATAAATGTAATAATGTCCCTTGAATTAAACGGCTTTGTAGAAACGACAATAAATAACTACTATAGGAGGGCCGCATAGGCAAAAATGCCCAAAATTCTTATAATAAACTCTTGACAAAATACATAAATAGTGGTATGATGTTAGCACTCAAAGATGATGAGTGCTAACATTGTTTTATTTAGTGGGTAAACCATTATTTGAGAGGAGGCGTATCAAATGGAAGATAACAAAGATAAAATAGAGAACGAAAACAAAGAATGCAACTGTGATTCTAAAGAATGTAATTGCGAATCAAAAGATTGCAAATGTGAATCAGGCGAATGTGGATGCGAATCAAAAGATTGCAATTGCAAGAAAGAGCAAGATGCTGAACCTGAGAAAGACGAACTCACATTAGCAAACGAAAAAATTAAAGACTGGGAAGACAAATACAAAAGATTACTTGCAGAGTTCGACAACTTTAGAAAGCGCTCTGAAAAAGAATCGGCAATGATGATAGACATAGGTGCTTCAATGATACTCACTAAGATACTTCCAATAGTCGATAATTTTGAAAGAGCAATTAACTCTATTCCTGAAGACTTAAAAAATAATTCATTTGTAGATGGTGTAGATAAGATTTACAAACAAATGCTTAAGACATTTGAAGAGTTGGGCGTAAAACCTATAGAAGCAGTCGGAAAGCCATTTGATGCAAATTTACACAACGCAGTAATGACTGATGAAAATGCAGAAGGTGAAGTTGACACAGTGACAGAGGAATTACAAAAAGGTTGGACATACAAAGACCAAGTTTTAAGACACGCGATGGTAAAAGTAAAGAAGTAAAAAACGTAGGGGCGAGCATTGCGAGCCCATTGTAGGGGCGGATATCATCCGCCCGAATAGGAGGATAAAATTATGAGTAAGATTATAGGAATTGATTTAGGAACAACAAACAGCTGTATGGCTGTTATGGAAGGTGGTAAATCCACTGTTATAGCAAATGCAGAGGGAATAAGAACAACCCCATCTGTAGTTGGTTTTGCAAAAAATGGAGAGAGACTTGTAGGTGAGGCAGCAAAGCGTCAAGCAGTAACTAATCCGGAGAAAACTATTTCATCAATAAAGAGACATATGGGTTCTGACTACAAAGTTGACATTGATGGAAAGCAATATACTCCACAAGAAATTTCTGCAATGATTTTACAAAAGTTGAAAGCAGATGCAGAGGCTTATCTTGGTGAGAAAGTTACTGAGGCAGTTATCACTGTGCCAGCATATTTTAATGACGCACAACGTCAAGCAACTAAGGACGCAGGAAAGATTGCAGGACTTGAAGTTAAGAGAATTATCAACGAGCCTACTGCAGCAGCACTTGCATACGGACTTGATGAGGGTAAAGAGCAAAAGATAATGGTTTACGATCTTGGTGGTGGTACATTTGATGTTTCTATCATTGAAATCGGTGACGGAGTTATAGAAGTTAAATCAACTAATGGTGATACACACCTTGGTGGTGATGACTATGACCAAAAGGTTATCAACTGGTTAGTATCTGAGTTTAAGGCAAAAGAAGGAATTGATTTGTCAGGCGATAAGATGGCAATGCAAAGACTTAAAGAGGCAGCTGAAAAGGCAAAGAAAGAATTGTCATCAACATCAACTTCAAACATCAACCTTCCATTCATCACTGCAACAGCAGATGGTGCAAAGCACTTAGATATAAATCTCACAAAGGCAAAATTTGAAGAACTAACAAATGACTTGACTGAGAGAACAGCAATCCCAGTACAAAATGCTTTGAAGGATGCTGGTTACTCAGCTTCAGACATCAATAAGGTTTTACTCGTAGGTGGTTCTACTCGTATACCTGCAGTTCAAGAGAAGGTAAAACAACTTATGGGTCAAGAGCCATCAAAGACTCTAAACCCAGATGAGTGTGTTGCTCTTGGTGCAGCTATCCAAGGTGGTAAACTTGCAGGCGATGCAGGTGCAGGAGACATCTTGCTTCTCGATGTAACTCCATTAACACTTTCTATTGAAACTATGGGTGGTGTAGCAACTCACTTAATTGAGAGAAATACAACTATCCCAACTAAGAAATCACAAGTATTCTCTACTGCAGCAGACAACCAAACTGCAGTTGATATAAATGTAGTTCAAGGTGAGAGAGAGTTAGCAAAAGACAATAAATCTCTCGGCACATTTAGACTTGATGGTATCATGCCAGCACCACGTGGTGTGCCACAAATCGAAGTTACTTTTGATATTGATGCAAATGGTATCGTAAATGTTTCTGCTAAAGATAAAGGAACTGGAAAAGAGAATCATATCACTATCACATCTGGTTCTAACATGAGTAAGGATGACATTGATAAGGCTGTAAAAGAAGCTAAGGAATACGAAGCAAAAGATAAAGAGAGAAAAGAGGCAGTAGAAGTTAGAAATAATGCTGACTCTATGGTGTTCCAAACTAAGAAGACTTTGACTGAGCAGGGCGCTAACATTGATGCATCTGTAAAAGAAAAAGTTGAAGCAGTTATAAAAGAACTTGAAGACTTACTTGCTAAAGCTCCAGTTGAGACTATTACTAAAGAGCAGGCGGAAGAAATTAAGAAGAAGCAAGATGACTTAATGAAGGCTGCTGAAGAAGTATATAAGAAGGCTTACGAAGAGGAAATGAAGAAGCAACAGGCAGCAGGTGGCCAAGCTGGTGCAGGTCCTGACCCAACTGCAGGAGCAGCAGGTGATGCAGGAAATGCAGGTGCGGGAAATCCAGGTGATGATGTAGTCGATGGAGATTTTAAAGAAGTGTAATATGCAATTTATAAATATTTTTTAGGGGCAAGTTTTACGAGCTCTTGTAGGGGCGGATTTTATCCGCCCTTTTTAGTTGAAATAGCTAATTATAAGGCATTTTAGTGGAGAATTGAAGAACCTTTTTTATTTTATAAGAATATGGTATAATTTTTTGGTGTTAAATTTGAAGTATAGTTTTAACACAGTAGGAGGCAACTAATGGAATATGATTTTTTTATAAGTCACTCAAGTCAAAATGCAAAAGTGGTTAGCGATGTTGTTGCGAGCATGGAAAAATCAGGCATAAAGTGCTGGATGGCACCAAGAGATGTTGTTGGTAGATATGCAAAGGCAATAGTTGATGCAATAGCAGAGTCAAAAGTATTTCTGTTGTTTTTATCAAAAGAAGCAGCAACTTCAGAGCAGGTATTAAATGAAATTGAGATGGCATATAAATGTAAAAAGTCATCAAATCCTAATTTGACTATACAACCAGTTTGTATTGAAAAGATAGACATAAATGCACCAGAACTTGATGAAATAATGTATTATATAAGAAGAATCAACTTCATTGAGCCAGCAAGTTTTGAAAAAGTTGATGAGGTTGTAGATAAAGTAATTGAAAAGTATAAAGAAGTACTGGGAATAAAACCTGAAGAGGAAAAGAAGGAAAGAGAAAAGAGTGAATATGTTGCCGATGAATATGAGTTAAATAGATTAAAAAGATTAAACGATATTTTGAAAAAATTTAACGGAGATATCTATAATTCGACATTTGACAAGTATGAAAATATGAGAATACTTGATGTTGGTTGTTCTACTGGTGATGCTATAATGGATAGACTCAGTGGTAGAAAATTCAAATTGCTTGGAATAGACATTAATGAGGACTTAATCAAAGCAGCCAAAGAAAAATATGAAAATGACAATGCGAAATTTAAAGTGATAAATGTTGAAAATGACCAATTTTCAGATGACTTGCTAGATGCAATGGATGAGATTGGAATTGAAAAGTTTGATGTGATACATATCGCTTCAGTCTTGTTGCACCTTAAAGCAATGTTCCCAGTTCTTAGAAAACTTAAACGAATGCTTGATGCAAATGGAACTATGATTATCTTAGATCAAGATGATGGAATCAATTTTGCTTATCCAGATGACAATAAGGTATTTGAACATATGTATGAGTTATGTAAGATGGATGTGACGTCAGGTGAAAGATTAAATGGAAGACAGATTTATACCAATCTCGTTCGTGCAGGATACAAGGATATCAAACTTGAGAAGTCAGGATTTAATACTATAGGATTGTCACAAGAAGAGAAAGAAACATTTTACGATATGTACTTTGGATATTTATTGCCAGACTTTGATGGTATGTTGAAGACAAATCCAGATGACAAGGCAATTCAAAAAGAATATAATTGGTTAAAAGAGACTGATGCTAAGGCAAGAGAGGCATTTAAGCAAGATGATTTTGTTTTCTCTTTGGGATACCAAGTTTACACTGCAAAAGCATAGAGTAAGATAGATATGTATAAGCAAGAAGTTTTTAAAAGCTGGTCCTTGGTCTTGCAACTTGGCATTTCAATGCTTGTGCCAATCTTAATGTTAGTGGCGATTGCCTATTTTATAAAGACAAAACTCAACATAGATTTGATGTTAATATTTGTGATTTTGGGAGTGGTTGTCGGTGCTAGAAATGTCTATGTAATACTAAGAAACTATTTAAAAACTATGTCTAATGGCTCTAAAGAGAGCGAACTTATGAAAAAACATAGAGAAAGTCTCAAAAAAGTATAAGTTGCAACTATATAAATTGTGTGTTAAAATATATGGTGGATTTGGAGTAAGTAAATGGAAATAACAGTTCCTGCAACAATTGAAAATGTTGAAAAGGTGACAGGTTTTGTCAATACAGAACTTGATAAGTTAGGTTGTCCATCAAAAGCAAAAGCTGAAATAGATATTGCGATAGACGAACTATTTTCAAATATTGCTAACTATGCCTATAATCCAGAGATTGGGAAGGCGACTGTCAAGTTTGAAGTTCAGAATAACCCACAAGCGGTGGTAATAACATTTATGGACAATGGAAAACCTTTTGACCCACTGCTTAGAGAAGATCCAAATATAAAACTTGCCGCTGAAGATAGAGATATAGGTGGACTTGGTATTTTTATGGTAAAGAAAACTATGGACAGCGTCGAATATGAATATAAAGATAGTCACAATATATTAAAAATAAAAAAACATTTATAGATAAGAAAGGAGAAAAATATGACTATTAATACAAACAAAGAAGGCGAGAAATTAACAATTATACCAGAGGGAAGAATCGATACTGTTACAGCACCAGAGTTTTCTAAAGCAATTGATGATAATATTGAAGGTGTTAAGGAACTTGTTATAGACTTTGAGAAACTGGAATACATTTCATCAGCAGGACTTAGAATTCTTCTTACTACTCAAAAAACAATGTCTAAACTAGGAACTATGAAGATAATACATGTAAGTGATGTAATAATGGATGTATTCAATATTACAGGCTTTGTGGACATATTGACAATAGAGTAATTTATATATTGACAAATAGCAAATTTATGATAAAATAAAAAGGCTGTTTGAAACGCTGGTATAGCTCAATCGGTAGAGCAACTGATTTGTAATCAGTAGGTTGACGGTTCAAGTCCGCCTACCAGCTTTTGTAGGTTTATAACCAACAAATTGGAGGCTTAGCTCAGTTGGTTAGAGCAATCGGCTCATAACCGATCGGTCCCGGGTTCGAGTCCCTGAGCCTCCACAATTTAAAACAATTATTTATACTAAAAAAATTAAATTTATACAAGACTATGATTGTTGTATCCAAGTAGTCGATGACGAAATTGATGACAACAATGATTTTAGGAATGTATTGTGACCTGCTTAATTTAAATTTGGTATGGCATATTTTGCCATATATTTTACAAACCTTTCCTAAAATCAAAAATGGGGAAGGTTTTTTTATGGAAAGAGAATCTAAAGAAAAAGTAGTAGCAAAATTATCAGGAAGAGGAAAAAATATTTTGATTGTCGGTCCTACAGGAGTTGGCAAGACTCATTTGACTAACTCAATTCTTCCAAGTGCTTTGAAAACATTTCTTAGTATGAGAGAAGGCGAGGGATTGGCTACACTTAAAACTACAACAATTATTTTATCTGACTATGTTGGATTAAGTGATGATGAGATAATTGTTGCTGGAAGAATAAGTCATATTGATAAATTCGATAGAAATGTTATAAGTGAATGTGAAAAATTATTGCTTGATATAATTTATGAGCCTGTTAAAACTGCCGAAAAAGAAATGGATAAGACCGGTGATTTAGAGAGCACATATAAAAAATTTAAATCACAGGTTGAGATACAGATAGATAATTTGAAAATGTATAATGATAACACAAAGCTCTCTTATAAACTTAAAGGGGTTGCTAACTATGACAGTGTTTTAAAAGCAAATATTTTTAGCGATGAAATTGAGCTCATAAACATTATGAAAATATTTGTAGACATATATAGGCGTTCTAAAACATCTGTAAAAGCGAGTGATATAAAAAGAGTATTTATTGATGAGGTGGCTAATAGAGCATCTCTATATATGCCGAATGTTAATGACAAAATAAATAACAGTCAAAACCTAGGTGGTAATATAGTAAGGAAGTTACTTGATACAATAGTTGATTCAGTTGTAAGTATATATAACACTGCGGCAGATGAGATTTTAAATTATATATCGCTTTCAAGTGATGCAGATGTTGATGACTCAAGAAATTTCACTCTAAGCATCAAGAAAGAAAACTTTGAAAAAAATGCCGACATACTTATAAAAATAATTGGTGTGGGTGATGACACTAGAGGATATTTTGTTGATAAGCCTACAATCTATGCGAAGAAAGATTTTACAGACATTTTAAATAATGGAAATGGATCTTCAATCGACTATTACAAAACCTTTGTGGAGGATGGAGTTGAGTATCATTCAATGAAAATTATAGACACTCAAGGACTGTTCCATAAAAGTGAGGATACTGAAAAAGAAAGCGAAAGAATAATTGATTTACTTGCTGAGTATCAATGCAATGATATTATATATGTAATCTCAGCAAAGAATGATGCACTTACAAAAAAGGCAAAAGAGGTTCTCAAATATTTAAAAAATAATTGCAAGAAGAATATTAATGTCAACCTGGCAGTAACTCACATTGATGAAAAAATATTAGGAAAACTAAACAATAAATCTGTAGGTGACTTTGATGATTTTGATTCTAATGTTTCAAATGTGGATAACATAGTTTCTGATACCATAGATGAGCAAAACATAGAGTTATGGAATGAATTTATTAATGAAGATAAAGCTGGGAAAGTGGCAATAGATTTTGAAATTAGTTATTTCTCATATCCTACACATAAGCCTAACATAGACCAAAAGATTAAAGGTCGCTACGACTATAATTCAAATGTAAATAGATTGTTATTTAAAGTTGCAAAAAATTCTAAGACTTACTATATAGAATTAAAGTCTGATGAATTACCGGTTTTAAATATCAATAGTATGATAGATAATATTCTAGGCAAGGATTTAAATAATGCAACGGCCTATGATGTAAGCAATATTTATTACAACTTGGGAATTAATTTCTATATGTTATTTGGAACTCCAAAGGTACCTGCATTAAAAATTCATCACAGAACTTATGAAGAGGCACTGGCCAACTGGAAGTTCTATGCCTGCAAATTTAAATCAGAAGCTCAAGGCAGCTTAACTGGCTATGCTCCTATTGAGACATATTTTGTCGAGTATATGAGGTCATTTATTAGGGATGCAATTGTTCCAAAGGCGGTGATAGACTTTAGTAAGGTTGAGTTTAAAAATCCTAATGATGAGAATGCCAATAGATTTAAAGATGAATTGCTTGGTTTCTTGAAAAATGAAGTAAGCAGGGCGGTTACCGTAGACATATATGATGAGACATTAAAAGGACATGCAGTGGTGTATGATTATAGAATAGACTTCATGAATATACTTCTTGAATGTGTTAAAAAGTTTTTTCCATCTGAAAGAATTTCTACAGCAAATGGGAATAATCTTAAAAACAAAAATGATTCAGACTTACTTAAGTATTTTAATGATGACAGTAGTAATGGATTTGATAAAGTTATCATCTTGTCTATACTTGAGATAAAGAAAGCTATAGAGCAATTTATTAAAATATACTGTGTTGTAAGATTTTAACACAGATCTTTTGAAAGGAGGTGGCTGAGAAAAATATTTCAAAACTTAATAGTACTGAAACTGAGCGAATAGAATGCTTAGTTTCCATAACTTATGATTTGAACACTTCTAACTTACAAAGTTAGGATCTTAAGGAGAGTGCGATGCGCTCTACGAAATTTTTGAAAGTCATTGGTGTTATTTTTGTGCCCAAATGACTTAAGAAAGGAGTTTTATGAGAAGAATAAAAATGATTGCGAATCTAACTTATGAGACAGCGAGAATGATTAGCAAAAACGAATTTGAAAAGTTCTTGTCAAAGAACAACGATGCTAAAAACTGGAATGATTCGCAAAAGCAGGCGATTATAATCAACAATGTTAAGTCGAAAGACACTAAATCGCTAAATCTTAGTAACATTGGAAAGAGTAATATCAATAGCCTGATTTTGAACAACAATTTTAGAAATGATGATGGACATTTACGAACACTCAATATCACTATCTATACCGATGAAGAAGGTGTGTCTGTGGACGAGAAAGAATGTATCTATGAGCGATATTTTGAAAAAAACATTCATTCACAGGGACTATTTAAGAATACAAAAATAGAAAACACTAATATCAAAGTCGATACAATTTCAAATATTGAGTGTATATACGATCTCTATAGACAAAAGATTAGTGCCAACAGCATAGCTAAATTACTCGGCAGAGATGACTTAAGCGAGAATCTGGAATGTATAGAGAAGATATCAAGAATTGAGGTAGGGGTAGCTGCTTCTTCAGAAGAAGAATTTTTAGACAGGCATAGGAAGGAACTTAATTCAAATATTGAACTGAGAAAAGAAGTTGAGAAAATATTCAATACTAAAAATAATTATGCTGTCCAATATGTCAGTTATTATTTTGACAATAGAAATATTTATAATAACAACATTAAATTATTGATTGAAGCTTTGTATATCGCTAAGAGAATAAAGAGAAATGAATATTTTGAAATGAATTTAAATATACCAGTGATAAATCAGACTAACAACCTAAAGTTTTTCGGACAGCTGATGAGTATGACGAATGGACTATTCATCCACTTCAATATCAATTTCAACTTTAATGAAATCAATAGCAATGCGATTTTAAATATGCAAGATGGTCAGTCGCAGGGCATAGCACTTAAGAATGTAATAAGCGAAATAAAGAAAATGCAGTATTCAACCATATGCAGTTTTGGCATAAATGTTGAAGATGTAGAAGGCAAGAATTGTATAAAGGAGGTAATTTACAATTTATTTAGAATAGTCTCTTTCAACAATGAACTTAATGAAGAACAGGCACTTGAATATGCTACAACTTGCTTAAAAGAAGCAGAGTTACTGGCACTAGAGATTAGGGTAAAGAATATAGTAAAAAATGAGTGCGATAAAAATGACTGCGGGCTTAGTAAAAGAGATGTTGAGGAGATAATCAATGATGTCAAGAAGAGACTCGCTAGTAGCATTTACGAAAAAGAATATACTTCAGGTGACATAGACTTAGACAAGGTGGTTGGTTTAGAGGAATTCAAGAAGGAAATGAAAAGAGTCAAGAACTCTATAGAGCTGTCATATAAAAATGATAATCTGAGCATTTCACAAACCAACAAGGCGATAATGAATCTTTGTTACAGATTTGAAGGCGGGAATGGAGTCGGCAAAACCTATGCAGCAAATATAATGGCAAACTGTCTATATCGTGCTGGTATAACAAGTAATAATTCGACATTTACATTCTTTTCTATAAATGATGCACTTGCAAATATGGAAAACATAATCTGCAAATTTAAGAATGACGACATTCGCAGTTATCTCTGTGACGATATATATGATGTCATACTTATAGAGTCGGTAGAAAATACAACTGTTAATGATTTAAGAAGTTTTTTAAATAAACTAAATGTAATCAAAGAAAATAACTTGGTTATACTTTGCGGAAGTAAGAAAGATTTTAAGAAACTTGATGACTCTGTGGCAGATTTTAAAAGTAAGTTTCCAAGAACAATTAAGTTTGACGGCTATAGTGTGAGTGAGTTAGTAGACATTTTAATTCAAAAAATTAAAAGTAAGAAGTATGAGATAGGTGAGGCAGCGTTAAAACTTGTTAAAGAGCAATTTGAAAAAGTTATAAAGGTTCCAAATTTTAGCAATGCCATATTTGTTGAAAACTATGTTGAAAACATTATTAGCAACTCTCTAAGTAGAGTGTTTAATAACAATACTGAAGCTGAAAATGGAGCAGACTCTTATCTCATAATTGAGACTGATATTAAAAATGTTGATATGGTTGGACTACTTGGCAGTGACTATAAAGTCATAGAGGCTTATGAAAATGCAATGAGTGAAATGGATAAACTTATAGGACTTACAAGTGTTAAAAACTATATCAAGTCATATATTGCAAAGTCAAAAATTGACAAGATGAAGAAAGACTGTGGCTATGCTCTAGATGAAGGCTTAAATATGCATCTATGCTTTACTGGAAGTCCTGGAACAGCAAAGACTACTGTCGCAAGGCAATTCGCTAAAATATTATATTCAAATGGAATTATTACTAAACCAGACATTGTTGAATGTGGACTTAGTGATTTGCAGGGTGAGTATCTTGGACAGACATCGCCAAAGGTTATAGAGAAATTTGAAGAGGCTAAGGGTGGAGTTATATTTATAGATGAAGCCTACTCACTAAATAATGATGATGTATATTCAAAACAGACAGTGGACACTATAGTAGAACAAATGGAAAACCATAGGGATGAAGTTATAGTGATATTTGCAGGATATAAGGAACCGATGGAAGCATTCGTCAAATCAAATCCAGGAATTAAGGGAAGAGTGTCGAGATTTCTTGATTTCCCAAATTACGACATAGATGAATTGATGCAAATATTTGACAAGCTCATCGCCGATAAAAATTACTTACTCGATGATGAGGCAAAGATTAAATCTTATGTGAAAAAATTTCTAGAAGAGAAAATGAGCAAAGAAGATTTTGCAAACGGCAGAGAGGTAAGACTTCTTATAGAGAATGCAATATTAAACCAAAGTATGAGATTATACAATGAAAACCAGATTGACATAAAAGATAGAGAAGTACTTATGTCACTTAAGTATGAAGACTTTATAGATGAGTCAAAAGAATTTTATAAAGAAAAAAATAAGATAGGCTTTGCTGCCTAAAGGAGAGGTGAATTATGAATGAATTAAAAGAAAAAATAGAATTACAAAGTATGCCAACAGTAAGTGCGAAGGAACTTGGAGAAGTATGTATTGATTACTTTTCATCTGAATTTGCGAAAGGCAATAAACCAAAGAATATTTCCCCTATCATGTTATGGGGGGCACCTGGAGTAGGTAAGTCTGAGTCAGTGTACCACATTGCTAAAGTTTTGGAACAAAAGATTGGTAAAAGAGTAATTGTCAAAGATGTAAGACTCTCTTTATTTAATCCAGTGGATTTAAGAGGAATACCATCTGCAAATGCGACAAAAACAGCTGCAGTTTGGCTTAGACCTGAGATTTTTGAATTTGATGAGAGTGAAGACCTTGTAAATATTTTATTCTTAGATGAGTTATCTACTTGCTCAACAGCAGTCCAAGCCTGTGCATATCAAATAACACTTGATAGAAAAATCGGAGAGCACAAGTTGCCAGATAATGTACTTGTAATAGCAGCTGGAAATAGAAAGCAGGATAAGTCTGTATCTATTCAGATGCCGAAGGCACTTGCAAATAGAATGTTGCACTTTGATGTGACAAGTGATTTGAAGTCATGGAAGGCTTGGGCACTTGAGAATAATATTGACTGTAGAGTAATTGAGTTCTTAGAGTATAAACCTAATTATCTTGAACTAAGTTCAAACAGCAATGATTTAGCTTATCCTACGCCAAGGTCTTGGGCTAAGGTAAGTGAAATAATTAAGACACTAGGCTATACAGATAATGCAAACATTTTGATTTCTGCTACCATTGGTATGGGTGTTGCATCTGAATTTTTGCAATTTTGTAAATGTGTGGATAAGTTGCCTAATGTCAATGAAATATTTGAAGGAACTTATGATGAAGTGCCAGTTGATATTGATGTATTATATTCTTTGATTACTGGTATGACAATTAAGTTCCAAGAATATATTGATGAAGGTAAAAAAATAAAACATGCTATAAAGTATGCTATGAAATTGCCTACTGAGTTTTCGCTTATGCTACATCAAAATATAGTTGCTTACTTGACTAGTAAAGATAGTGCCGCTGACCAATTGGCAATGCTTGAAGATGATGACCTTTATGAGTGGACAAATAAATTAGAAGAAAAAGTATAAGTCCAATTTAACGGAGGTGTGTTATGGATAAACTAAATAGTATTAAGCTATCACTCATAATAGAGCAACCATTTTTCGGGTACTTACTTATGCATATTCAATTTAAGCATGACGATTCTATAGAAAACATTGGAACAGACGGAGAAAAAATATATTATAATGAAGAATTTATAGAAGAGGCAAATGAAGATGAAATTAAATTCTCAATTATACATCAGCTACTTCATATTGTATTAAATCACATTGTACGAAGTATGGACTATGGCGATACAAAAAAATTTAGTCAGGCAGCTGATTTAGTAGTCAATTCAATTGCTTATCAATGTTTATCTCACTATCAATTGGGCGAGGTAGAGCGAATTAACACAGATCATATTGTTGGAGGAAAAGAGGCAAGTAATTGGACTGTAGATCAGGTCTATAATATGATAAAAAAACATAATGCCGATGATGCCGATAATAAAGATCCTCTAGATGATTTTTACATTGATGTTGCTGGTGACTTAAGAAAAGATGGGGATGGTGATAAGGCTGGCGATGATCACTCTATGTGGCAGAATCTTAAAAATAAGTCAGTATTTGAAGTCGGTAAGATGGCAAGTAAATGGGCACTCTGTCTAAAAGAGGCAATGGAATATTCTTCTAAAAAGTGTGGAAGTGTACCTGGTGGCATGAAAAGGATCATTGAGTATATGGAAAGAGATAGGGTGGATTGGAAAAATGTTCTTAGGGACTTTGTTGAAACCGAAGTTACTGATTACAGTTTCAATCCACCAGATAAAAGATATTCTTTTGATAACTTTTTATTGCCTGACTTTAATGAAACAGAAGATAAGGTTACAGGAATATTCTTCTTTATAGATGTATCGGGCTCTATGAATGTTGACCAGATTGCGGAATGTAAAGCAGAACTCAGGTCATGCATAAAACAATATAGTGGGAAAGTTGAAGGCTATCTAGGTTACTTTGATTACACAGTTTCAAATATCAAAAGATTTGACGATGAGGAAAGTATGGATGACATTGAAGCATCTGGAGGCGGTGGAACTAGTTTTGAAAACATTTTCAAATATCTTGATGAAAATGCTGATATGTTTGATGTGGAGAATAAAAAAGTGATTATTATGACTGATGGCTATGCAAGTTTTCCGGATGAGTCAAGCTTAAATGTTGATGAGGTCTTATGGATTATAAATAATGATGAAGTGACACCTCCATTTGGTGAGGTGGTGAGAATATAGGAGGGAACATGAATAATTATGTGAGAAAAAATAATTGCATAGACAAAAAAGATGTAATAAACGCCACAAATAATATCATAAGCATATTGGAAAAGAAGAAAAAAGTTATTATCGCTCATGATAGAGGGAAAAGAAAGAATGCAATTATGGGCAGGACAATTAAGTACATACTGAATTCTGCAAAAAAGAGTGGTGCGAAGAAACCTGTGATAATTAATATTAATTTGATGAATTCCTTACGCAAAAGGGTCGGTAGCATGATATATACAGGAAGACCTTCGCATTTTAGTTTAAAAGAATTAATAGAACTTAAGTGCCTTGAAACTGATGAAGAAATTATTGGGATAGTAATTGATTCCTATGAACTAATGGCTGACAATGTGATGCACTCAACGGAATTACTGCACTTTATTGAAGAAGTGAAAAAAGAAAATAGGATTCTGTATGAAGTGCTTGCAGCGCATGATTTATTTAGCGAACCAGTGATGTTACCATTTTTGATTTTTAGATTAATAGATAACAAGTTTTTGAAGCTGGCAGGTATTGAGGGATGTACAAATTTAGCAGAGCTCTTTTATGATACTACTGGAGCTCACGAGCCAAAGAATACAGGTTTTATAATTCATAAAAAAATCGCAGAGTATATAGATGCTGATTTGTATAACTATGTGGATGAAAATAATTTTCTTCTACCTAATGTGTCTAGACATAGATCGGCTGAAGCGGAGGTTAGGGCAGCTCTAAAGAAGATTCGTGAAATGGACATAGAGGATGGGGCGGATATCGATAGTGGTAAAAAAAGATTTCACATTATATTTTGTAAAAATGTAAAAGATTTCATGGACAGATACAAGGATTTAATTACAGATTTTGCAAAGAATGAACACCCTAATGTCGAAAGAATAGTTGCTTGCAAAGCATTTAATATTTATGGAGAGTGGGACATCAATTATGAATATAAGGTAAAAAGTAAGAATAAAAAGACCATTATATTTGTAGCCAATAAGTATAGATTTCCACTTGGACCTTGGTTTGTGGCAAAAGATGAAATTAAGAGTGTAAGTTTCATAAGTGCCACAGGCGACAAAGAATATTTTCCTATGAGCTTGGAAGACTTCATAAATGCAAGTAAAATTGTCTACACATCAATGTATGCCAAAGATAAAAACAGAATCTTTGTTTATTGTAGGGACGATTTTATGAGATATGATTATTATGTAGAGATGCAATATTTACTAAAGAGGGATTTGCCATACAAGTTTAATAAGAATATACTTAATGCATTTTATGATAACTATATGAAATTGGGATCCTTGCATAGAAGAGTTTCCAAGACCATAATGTCAGAAAGGAAGGTATAAAACGGCTATTTTACCTACATATATATGTCTAATTATTTTGACATGGTATATGGTATAATGTATATTGAGAAAGGGGGAATCTAATGAGCAACAGTATAATAACTAAAGAGTGGCTCACTAATAATCTTGACTATGCAATAAAGAACTACCTAGTCGTAGATGGATTGAGATTTGAAAGAGGATGCGTAGGCTTCCCTGAGGAGTATGAAATTTATGATGACAAAGGTGTCATTGCATATACTAGATTAAGAGGGGGAAGATT
>JAFWVX010000027.1 GCA_017523785.1 Lachnospiraceae bacterium | reverse complement strand
TTAAGAGCGGACGAAAGCATAAAATTTGCAGGATAAGTATAACTTCCATTTAGTCTCGATACAGTAATTGATTTTTCTTCAAGCGGCTCTCGCAATGTCTCTATAGCAAGTTTTGAAAAATGTGGCAGCTCATCAAGAAACAAAACTCCGTTTGATGCGAGTGAAATTTCACCAGGTCTCGGATAGATTCCACCACCTATTAAACTAGTAATTGAAATTGAGTGATGAGGATTTCTAAATGGTCGCCTTGTAACAAGAGTTTTATTTTTTAGTTCACCAGCTATAGAATACACTTTTGTAATTTCTATCGCCTCATCGATAGAAAGTTTTGGCATGATAGTTGGAATTCTTTTTGCTATCATGGTTTTTCCTGTTCCCGCCGGCCCGGAAATAATTATGTTGTGAAATCCAGCCACCGCAACTTCACAAGCTCGTTTCAAAAACATTTGTCCACTTATGTCTGAAAAATCTATGTCGTAATTATCCACCTCTTCAATTTTTTCAAACTTAGGCCTCTCAAAATTTTTAAATCTTTCCACACTCTCAAGTATATACAAAAGTTCGGTCAAACTACCTACAGACACTATGTCTATTCCATTTACCACGAGTGCCTCTTGTTCATTTTCTCTCGGAACCACCACACCTTTTATGCCTTGTTCTTTAAGTCCTGAAACCATTGAGAGCATCCCTCTCACCCCTACAATTTCTCCACTCAAATTTAATTCACCTATAAATGCATACTCATCTATCAAATCTCGAACTGGTGGCGAAATCATTTCGAGCGACTTGAGTATAGCAACAGCTATAGGCAAATCAAAAGCAGACCCATCCTTTCTCATATCTGCTGGGGCTATGTTGATTGTTACTTTCTTTGCTGGGATTTCAATATTAGAATTTTTTAGAGCTGTGCGGACACGATCGCCCGCTTCTTTGACAGAACTAGCAAGGTTTCCAACCATAGAAAAATTGGGTAATCCGTTGCTACTATCAGCTTCCACGTAAGTGAGTACTCCGTTAATACCCCTTACGGTTTCACATAATACCTTAGAATACATACGCAATTTAATAGATTCCGCTAATATGAATTGTAGCATATATTTTATAAAAATGCTATAATATTATATTGTGAATAGGTTAGGTATAGATATTGGTAGTACTACTGTAAAGATAGTCATTACCGACGAAAAAAATCAAATATTATATGGTGAATACCAAAGACACCTTGCAAATATTCAACAATGTCTTGCAGGGCTTCTTAAAGATGCACAGGAAAAATTGGGAGACATAGATGTAAATACCTGCATCACTGGTTCAGGTGGCCTATCTCTTTCAAATGCCTTAGGTGTCAACTTCACACAAGAAGTTATCGCTGTATCTACATCACTCAAAACTTTAAATGGCAAATGCGATGTCGCAGTAGAACTCGGTGGCGAAGATGCCAAGATAATTTATTTTGATGGTTCATCAGTTGATCAGAGAATGAATGGAATTTGCGCCGGTGGTACAGGTTCTTTCATTGACCAAATGGCTTCACTTCTAAAAACTGATTCATCAGGATTAAATGAATATGCAAAAAATTATAAGATGCTCTATCCTATTGCAGCACGATGTGGTGTATTTGCAAAGTCAGACATCCAACCACTTATAAATGAAGGCGCAACTAAGGAAGACCTCGCTGCATCAATTTTCCAAGCAGTTGTAAATCAAACTATCTCAGGTCTCGCCTGCGGTAAACCAATAAAAGGGCATGTTGCATTCTTAGGTGGACCACTCCATTATCTTTCAGAACTTAGAAATGCATTTATAAGAACTCTAAAACTTACTGATGAGACAATTATAAATCCAGACAACTCTCATCTATATGCAGCAATTGGTTGTTGCCTCTGCGATTTGAAAGAGGATACTATTTTATCTCTCTCAGATTTAATTGCTAAACTTGATGCAGGTATAAGACTAAACACTGAGATAAAAAGACTTGAACCACTATTTAATGATGATAAAGAATACGAAGATTTCAAATATAGACATTCACTTGCGACAGTCGACAAGATGGATTTAAAAGATTACGAGGGTGAAATTTTCCTTGGAATTGATGCAGGCTCTACTACTACAAAGTTTGCAGTAATTTCTAAAGATGGAAAACTTTTACATAGTTTCTACGATAATAACAATGGTTCAACTATAGATACTGCAAAGAGAGCAATTAAAAATCTTAAAGACTTGCTCCCTGCAAATTGCAAGATTGCAGCAAGCTGCTCAACTGGTTACGGCGAGCAACTTTTGAAAGCTGCCTTCTGTCTTGACTACGGCGAAGTTGAAACTATTGCTCACTATTATGGTGCTACTTTCTTCAATCCAAATGTCGATGCCATACTTGATATCGGCGGACAGGATATGAAGTATATCCAAATCAAAGATGGATATGTTGATAATGTTTTATTGAATGAAGCCTGCTCATCAGGTTGCGGCTCCTTCATTGAGACATTTGCAAAGAGCCTTGGCTATCAGGTTAAAGAATTTGCAAAAGTTGCACTCTTCTCAAAAAACCCAATAGACCTTGGTACTCGCTGCACTGTATTTATGAATTCAAATGTCAAGCAGGCACAAAAAGAAGGTGCTTCTGTTTCAGACATAAGTGCAGGTCTCTCTTACTCTGTAATTAAAAATGCATTATATAAAGTTATTAAAATCACTGACCCAAAACTTCTCGGCGACAACATAGTAGTGCAGGGTGGAACTTTCTACAACGATTCAGTTCTCCGCGCACTTGAAAAAATTACTGGAAGACAGGTTGTTCGTCCTGACATCGCTGGAATCATGGGAGCTTTTGGTGCAGCTTTAATCGCAAAAGAAAGATATTATCTCGCACTTGAGAAAGAAGGAAAGTTCACTTCTTCTATGCTCTCACTTGATGAGATTATAAATCTTGATTATAAAACTACTATTGCAAGATGCGGCAAATGTCTCAACAACTGCGTTCTCACTGTAAATGCGTTTGCAGATGGTGATGGCAAGTTCACAAGACGTTTCGTATCTGGAAATAGATGTGAAAGAGGACTAGGTCTCGAAAAGAAGGACAACAAGGTTCCAAATCTATTTGAATATAAGGCTCACAGGATGTTTGACTACGAGCCACTACCAAAAGAAAAGGCTAAGTATGGCGTCATCGGTATACCAAGAGTTTTAAACATGTATGAGAACTTCCCATTCTGGGCAGTCTTCTTCAAAGAACTCGGTTACTCAGTGTTGCTCTCTCCTATCTCAAGAAGAAAAATTTACGAGATGGGCATAGAGTCAATTCCATCAGAGTCAGAATGTTATCCAGCAAAACTCGTGCATGGCCATATAGAGTGGCTAATTGAAAATGGTGCCAACTTCATCTTCATGCCTTGTGTTCCATTTGAGAGAAAAGAGACAGAGGGTGCTCAAAACCACTACAACTGTCCTATGGTTACCTCTTATGCTGAAAATATTAAAAACAATGTAGAAAATCTACATTTGAAAAATATAAAATTCTATAATCCATTCTTGCCATTTACTGACAAGACTTCTTTAAATGCTTCACTTGAAAAGGCAATTAAAAATTTAAATTATTTCCCTGCAGACATAAAAATCGCAGACATAAGTCATGCCTGCGATGTAGCTTGGGAAGAATTAGAGAAATCAAGAGAGGATTTAAAGAATAAGGGCGAAGAAACTCTTAAGTGGATTAAAGAAAATAAGGCTCACGGAATAATTCTTGCTGGTCGTCCATACCATGTGGATAGCGAAGTTCATCACGGAATTCCAGATTTGATACAGAGTTACGGCTATGCAGTTCTCACCGAGGACTCAGTTTCACACCTCGGACAAATTGAAAGACCAACTATCGTTACTGACCAGTGGATGTATCATAGTCGTCTCTATGCCTGTGCAAATCTTGTAAAAGGTAGAGATGATATAGATTTGATACAGCTTAACTCATTTGGTTGTGGTCTTGATGCGGTAACTACTGACCAGGTTGCTGATATCTTGTCGGGTTCATCTAAGATATACACCTTACTTAAGATAGATGAAGTAAATAATATCGGTGCAGCAAGAATAAGAATTAGATCCCTGATTTCTGCAATCAATATTAGAAAAGATAAAACAAGAGTTATAATGCCATCAAATTATAACCGTGTAATTTTCACTGAGGAAATGAGAAAGACTCATACTATTCTCGCTCCAAATATGAGTCCAATACATTTTGATTTGCTTGAGCCAGCACTTAACTCTTGTGGCTATAAAGTTAAAATTTTACAGAACAACAATAAAAATGTCATAGACATGGGACTTAAGTTTGTAAATAACGATGCCTGCTATCCATCTCTTATCGTAGTTGGACAGATAATGGATGAACTTATAAATAACAAATCACTCAACTTAAATCACATCGCAATTATGATGACTCAAACTGGTGGTGGCTGTCGTGCGTCTAACTATGTAGGATTTATAAGAAGAGCTCTTAGAAAAGCACATATGGAGCAAATTCCAGTTGTGTCTATCAATTACAATGGAATGGAGAAAAATCCAGGTCTCACTTATAACCTACCTATGATTATGAAAGTTTGTTTCTCAATAATCTTTGGTGACATCTTCATGAGAGTAGTATATGCGACACGCCCATATGAAAAGAATCCTGGTGAGACAAATAGACTTCATAGTGAGTGGAAAATGAAATGCGTTGAATTTTTGACTAAGGAAAAAGTTTCATTCTTCACATTTAAGAAGATGTGTAAAGATATTATTGAAGATTTTGATAAGATAGAGAGACTTGATATTAAAAAGCCTCGCGTTGGTATTGTTGGTGAAATCCTCGTTAAGTTCTCAAGTCTTGCAAATAACAATATAGTAGAGTTACTTGAAAAAGAAGGTGCTGAGGCTGTAATGCCTGACCTCATGGACTTCATGCTCTACTCTCTCTACAATGCAAACTTCAAATCAAAATATCTTGGATTTGAGGCTGCATCAAGAATAGTTTCAAATATCGGAATCTCATTTATAGAGTTTATAAGAGGTTCTGCTAGAAAGGCACTAAGAAAATCAAAACACTTTAACGAACAAGCTCATATAAGAAATCTCGCACACATGGCAAAACGATATGTATCTATAGGAAATCAAACTGGTGAAGGTTGGTTCCTGACTGGCGAGATGCTCGAACTCATAGAGACTGGTGTGCCAAACATAGTCTGCACACAGCCATTCGGTTGTCTCCCTAACCACATAGTCGGAAAAGGCGTAATAAAAGAACTCAAAAAAGATTTTAAAGATGCAAATATCGTAGCAATAGATTACGACCCAGGGGCATCTGAAGTAAATCAATTAAATAGAATTAAATTAATGCTGTCAACGGCGTTCACTAATCTAAAAGAACAAAAATAGAATCATATAAAAATAAAAAAGTACTGAGTCAATATAGACATCAGTACTTTTTTTATAATGATAAAAATTAGTTAGCACTACTTGTTACAGTATCTTCAAGATACATTATATCATTTATCTTTCCGCTTTTCATAAATGTGATATCTGGGAGATTCGCATTTATTGCTCCAGATAAAGTTCCAAGCAACATACCAGTTTTTGCATTAGCTGGGTCTACTGGAATGTAGAAATAGTCAGTTGCCATAAGTCTATATGTTTTAGTGTTGTCCCAAGCAACTTCATTTAACAAACTGAGTATATTTACTTCCTGCTCACTAACTATGCTATAGATAATTTCATTTGAAGTAGTTTTAGCATATTTAAAATCTTTTATGGTTGTATTTGTTGTTGGATTATAGAGTGTAGGTGGATTTCCTTCTTCTAAATTTCCTAACACAACATACATACCATTAAAATCATCAGCTTCTACCTTACTACTACTGCCATCAGTTAAATATACATCTACAGCATCTTTAACGCCATCTAGCAAAAGGGCTGTAGTATAAGTGATTTTGTATGCGTCTACTTGCTCTCCATCAAAATCAATCTTCTCGCTCTTTGGTGCAGTTGATTCAGTGTAAAAACCATCTCTTGAATAAGTTAAAGTGTTCTGTAAAAATAAAAGTTTCTTTCCTTTTTCCAATTGGTCAAATGGAAGAAGGGTGTCTTTGTACTTAGTTTCTTTTTGAGTGCTTTCTTCTGCTTTTGCCTCAGTAACCTCTTCTTTAACAGTGTTTTCTACCACAGCATTATTTTGTCCGCACGCAGCTAAGATGCTTATAGCAGAAACTAATGCAACAGTAAGTTTTAATACATTCTTTTTCATTTTTTTCTCCTTTAAATATCAGAGAAGTCAATATCAATTAGATACTGTTCTTCTACTAATTTATTTATTTTTATTTTAACACCATAAGTATGGCGTAAATTTTCTTCTGTCATCACTTCTTCAGGCTTTCCATCAGCGATAATTTTTTTATCACCCATAAGTATAACTCTATTACTTGTTTTATATACATGTGAAGGATAGTGGCTAATCATAATAGTTGTCATGCCATCACTTGCAAGTTTCCTTATTGTCTTCATTACTATGGCTTGATTTTTAAAATCAAGATGCGAAGTAGGTTCATCAAATAATATTATATCAGGGTTTTGGCAAAGTGTCCTTGCTATCAACACAAGTTGTCTCTGTCCACCAGAAATATTTGAATAACTTTTATCCGCAAGAGCTTCAATTCCCAAATCTTTCATTATACCATACGCTATATCTTCATCACTTCTTGATGGTGTCTCAAAAACTTTTAAATAGGGAGCTCTACCCATTTTTACTACTTCAAGAGAAGTATACGGGAATGTCACAGTATGGTCTTGATAAACTATTCCTATTATTTTTGCCAACTGATTTACACTATAACTATGAATGTTTTTTCCTTTTAATAATATCTCACCAGTTTTTAATTCAACATTTCTCGTAATACAATTTAATAAAGTTGTTTTGCCACAACCATTAGCTCCAAGTATGCAAATATTGTCATTTTTATCTATGTCAATATTAATATTACTAAAAATATCATTTATGCCGTCATAACTGAATCTTGCATTATGTATTTCCAATATATTACTCACTAGTTCCAACCCCCTCTCGTTTTCCTTAAGAGGTAAGCAAATATAGGTGCGCCTATGATAGCTGTGAGTATCCCCATTGGAATCTCAGTTGCAGTTAAAAGTCTACACAAATTATCAACCAGTAATATATATGCTGCTCCTACAAACACAGTAGCAGGTAGCAACGCCTTGTGATCAGGCCCTACAAGCATTCTGCAAAAATGTGGTATCACTTGTCCTACCCATCCAATTATTCCACAAATTGAGACTGCTGTAGAAGTAATGATAGTAGAAAAAACTATAATTACAATTTTAATTCTCTCTGTATGTATACCTAGCGACCTCGCCTCTTTATCGCCCAAAGATAACACATTAATTCTCCATCTTATAGCAAGTAGT
>JAFWVX010000026.1 GCA_017523785.1 Lachnospiraceae bacterium | reverse complement strand
ATTAATATTTTCATTAATTCTACTAAATACTTTTGGGTGTAACTCTATTCTTATTTTTTCTAAAATATTCTCATTTGTGAATATATCTTGCTTATCGTCTATCTTATACCCTTCTTCAACCATTATTTCTTTTGCCACTTCATCACAAGAAAATTTTGCGGCACCATAAGCATCGTGCAAATAATCTACTACTTCACTCTTTCCAGATCCAATTTTCCCTACTATGCCTATTACCATTAAACTTTAGTCTCTTCAACAAAATCAATCCCTTGTTCTATTCCATCCTTGCTATATTCAAATTCCTTTATAGTCATATCTTCTACATTTGTATTTTCAAAACTATATAAATCTTTCCACACATAAACTTTTAAAGTATTATCAGATTTCTCAAACATAAATCTTTTGCCATTATAAGAACCTTTATATGGCAATTTATCCAAAAAATTTATACTAAGCATCGTAAGTGGAATTTTTAAATCTTCTCTCATTCCCATATTAGTGTGCGTCGTCCCAATTATTTCCTTCTTTTATATCTATCTCAAGTTCGACTGGGAAGTCAAAACTATCAGTCATTTTCTCTTTTAAAATTTTCTTAACTTTAGTTTCCTCTCCCTTCTTACATTCAATTAATATTTCATCATGAACTTGCAAAACTATTCTTGACTTAAGTTTCTGCTTTTCAAGTTCTGAGTCTACATTAATCATAGCGAGTTTCATAATATCGGCAGCTGTACCTTGAATAGGCGAATTCATAGCAACTCTTTTAGCAAATGCTTTCTGCATAGCATTTCCAACTTTAAACTCAGGTATTGGTCTAATTCTTCCATAGTATGTCTTTATGTAACCATTATTTTTTGCTTCTTCTACTGTCCTATCTAAATATTCTTTAACTTTACGATATTTAGCAAAATATTTTTCTATATATTCTTTTGCTTCTTTTGTATCTATATGTAAATCTTCACCTAAGCCATAAGATGACATACCATATACTATTCCAAAATTAATTGCCTTAGCCTTCCTTCTAAGTTCTGGTGTAACCTTATCAATATCAACGCCAAACACTTCGCTTGCAGTTGCACTATGTACATCTGCCGCCCCCTTATATGCATTTATTAAATTTTCATCACCAGACAATACTGCAAGCACTCTAAGCTCTATCTGAGAATAGTCAGCATCTATAAAAATAAAACCTTCTCTTGGTATAAATGCTTTTCTGAGTTCTCTACCAAGAGCTGTCCTTATAGGAATATTTTGAAGATTTGGATTATCACTTGAAAGTCTTCCAGTTGCTGTCTCGGTTTGATTAAAGTTAGTATGGATTCTTCCATCAACTATGTATTTAGGCAATGCTTCAGCATATGTAGTAAGAAGTTTATTATAAGTTCTATAATCCATAATCGGTTTAATGATGTCATGCTTATCGACAAGCTTTTGTAAGACTTCCACACCAGTTGACTGCTTTTCACCCTTCTTTCTTTCATAGTCAAGTCCAAGTTTATTAAATAGAATTTCTCCAAGTTGCTTTGGTGAGTTAATATTGAAACTATCATCGCCTGCTAACTTGTGTATCTTTTCCTCAAGCTTCTTTATCTCTTTAGATAGATTTTTTGCGAAATCATTTATAGCAATCTCATCTACACCTACACCGATCTTTTCCATATTGTATAAAACTTTAACGAGTGGGTGCTCTATCTCTTCATAAACTTTATTTAAACCAAGCTTAGTCATCTTATCATTTAACTCTTTGTAAAGTTTATCTTGGTCAATATATTCAATATCCGAATAATCTTTTTTGATAGGATTTAAAAGATATGACATCAAAGTCAAATCCTCAATTCTATTCTCAGGCACAAATTTCTCAAATATAGGACTACCATCTAATTCTCTATATCTATTTTTTAAATTATATGCATATTTCTTATTGTCATCTTTATTTTTATCAGAACTTTTTTCTATATCACCAACTGAATTGTCTAAACTTGTAAATCCCTCAAGCATAGCATTGGATGCCTTATTAGTTTTTGAACTAGTCCTTGCTTTGCCAAATTTCTTATATAATGACTTTAATTCATACTTCTCTGCAACTTTATACGAGTTCGCATTGAAAATATCTACCATTTTCAAGTCTTCTAATTTGACATCTAAATCCACATCCTTTACGATAGTCACAAGCACTTTAAATAATGCAGCATCCTCCTTACCTTCAGTAAATGCTTTTACAATACTTGGCTTTTTTATTTCATCAAGATGTTTATAAATGTTATCTATGCTTTTATACTTAGATATCAAATCATTTGCAGTGATTTTTCCAACGCCCTTTATTCCAGGAATATTATCAGATGGGTCTCCCATTATTGCTTTTAAATCAATAAACTCAATTGGAGTCATATTGTATTCTTTCTCAACATCCTTAGCATAATATGGATATATATCCGAATTGCTTTTTACAGTCTTAGCAAGCCTTATCTTTATATCATCTGTTGCAAGTTGTAACATATCTTTGTCGCCGGATAAAATTACAGCTTCGACATTTTTAGATGAAAATCTGTAGGCAAGACTTCCAAGTATGTCATCAGCCTCATAACCCACTTTAGAAAAAATATTTATTCCCATTGCCGATAAAATCTCTTTTACATATGGAACCTGTTCCTTTAATTCAACTGGCATTGGCTTTCTTTGAGCTTTATACTCTTTATAAAGTTTGTGTCTAAATGTAGGTGCATTTTCATCAAATGCCACAGCAATATAATCAGGACTTTCATCATCAATAGTTCTAAATAGAATATTCAAAAAACCAAGCATTGCATTAGTATGATAACCATTACTAGTAGAAAGAAGTGGCAACGCATAAAAACCTCTACAGATTATACTGTAAGCATCAATTAACAATAATTTTTCTTTACTCTTATTCATTATTTATATGCTATCCTCAATGCAATAATTAAAATTATTAAAAACATAATACAAATCATAACACTCGCAAAAATATACTTACTTGTCAATTTGTCATCTCTGCTTTTAATTCTTTCGCCTATTTTATCCATAAATTTTTTTAGATTTCGCTCATAGTTAAATCCCAAGTCTCTATCTAAATCATTAAACGTTGTATAAAAAGAAAACTCATCAAGTAGAACTTCCTTACATGTCTCGCAATTCTTCAAATGATAGTAGGTCTTACGGAGTTCATTTCCTTTGAGAGTTTCTCTTAAAAAACTATTTATATTTTTTTGTGCCGTACTGCACTGCATCTGTGTGCCGATAGTGGGACTCGAACCCACAAGGTTTCCCGCACGATTTTGAGTCGTGTGCGTTTACCAATTTCGCCATATCGGCAATTATATTATTTAGTTCCGAATATTCTATCTCCTGCGTCACCAAGTCCTGGAACTATATAACCTTTCTCATTTAACTTTTCATCAAGAGTTCCACAATATATCTGAACATCTGGATGAGACTCATGTAATTTCTTAAGTCCTTCAGGGCAACCAATTATAGATACGAACTTAATCTTTTTACCACCACGTTTTTTTACAAGTGTTATTGCATCTGTTGCAGATCCACCTGTTGCAAGCATTGGGTCTAATACAAGTATTACTCTTTCTTCTATAGGATTAGGAAGTTTGCAAAAATATTCATGTGGTTGCAATGTCTCTTCATCTCTATACATTCCTATATGACCAACTTTCGCAGATGGTACAAGTGCAAGCATTCCAGGAACCATTCCAAGACCTGCACGAAGTATTGGTACAATTGCAAGTTTTCTTCCATCAAGTACTGGAGTCTTGCATTTTGTTATTGGAGTTTCAATCTCTTCAAGTCTTGTAGGTAAATCTGACAAAGCTTCATAACCCATAAGCATTGCCAACTCCTCAACTATACTTCTAAACTCATTAGTTCCAGTTCTTTTGTCTCTTATAATACTTGTCTTGTGTTTAATCAAAGGATGATCAAAGATATAGACATTTTCATCAAACTTAATCATTTTGCCCTCCCAAATGATTTATTGTTTATATTTTACAATTGCATAATTTCCAAGTTTACTACTAAGTTTTACACTGAAGTAAACTACTCCATCAGAGTCTTTATAACTAAATATTTTTGGCCAAGCAGTTACACCTTCATTTCTAAAGTCTGCTGCCTTCATCTGCTCAACATATTTTGACTGCACTGTCTTATTTACATACTCTCTAACTGCTTTTCTTTCGCTGTCATCTATGTTTACAAATTCTACTTTGCTTGATCTCAAATATTTTGCTAATGCGTCAAAATCTTTTACATAGTCGCCAAGTTTCATATCAAGTCCAGTCTTTAAGTCAATAGTATTTGAATAATATATTCTTTGGTCAATGTCGCTTGCATTTGTATTTGCAAAGCCGTAAACAGGTAAGCTATAAGTTGTAGAATTTGCACTGCTTGTCTCAGTAGGTGCTACTTGTGTTCCTGATTGAGAATAATATATGCCGCTTGAACTGTGCTGATTTGATATTACAGCAGAACCACCTGTAGGATTATTTGTTGCCACATTATCAATTACTTGGACACTTGTGTGACCTGATGGTGCTGTTGGTGATTTTATATCAACAGAAGTTGGACCTCTGTCAGCACTTCTTGCATCATTAGGATTAGGAACTTTATTATTATTTACATTTGTGTTTTGAGTTACCTCGGCCTGTGCACTTCTTGCAGTACTTGGTGCTACATAACTAATTGGTGCACCAGTAGTTGGAGTGATATTCATCTGTGCAACATTTTGACCTAACATTGAAAGTGGATCAACAAATCCATCTAAGTATGGGTCTGCAGTTAATGAACCTTTGTTAGTGTTTGGTGCAACATAGTTACTTGTTCCACTACTGCTACTTCCTGCTTTAGTTCCTACAACCTTTCCCTCATATATTACAGTTATATAGTTTTCATCTAAATGTTTAACTTCACATGATATAGTTAAGTTTTGTACTGCAGTCGATATAGGATATAGAGGAACAATTGATAATGCATTCACCTTAATCTTGTTGTTGATTTTCTCTTGCATGCTTACATCGTCCATTCCAACTATCTGTGGATAATCAATACTTACATGATCTTTATATGCAGTATGGTTTTCCACTTTTGTACTAAGCTTAGGCAATGCTACAGTTGTTTCTTTAATATCACTCTTCTTTTCTGTTGTCTCAACAGTAGATACAATGGTAGGTTCTTTCTTACCTGTGGCATTTCCAGCGATACCACTATTTAAAATAGTTGGCATTTGCATAAGAACCATAACTGCAATAAGTGTAATTATTACAGCTATCAATACTACTATTGTTGCTACCAGTCCTTTATTCTTCATATTCCCCACCTATTTCTTTTCAACAATCATATCTTGAGTTTTGCAAATTGAATCTTTATCAATCACACCACGAACATTTACTAATGGATATACAAAAGTATTTTTTCCAAGTATTGTTCCTGGATTTAATACAGCATTGCAACCAACTTGAACATTGTCTCCAACTATTGCTCCGAACTTTCTAAGTTTTGTATCGACAACTTCATCGCCAATCTTAAGAACAACTGTTGACTCATCAAGTTTTAAATTTGACACCTTCACTCCAGCACCGAGATGAGAATTATATCCCATAACAGTATCACCTACATAATTAAAATGTGGTGCCTTCGCTTTATTAAACATCAAAACATTTTTTAACTCGCAAGAGTTTCCAACCACGCAGCCATCACCGATGATAACATTCTCTCTTAAAAATGCTGCATTTCTCAAATCAACATCTTTACCTATGATAATATTTCTTCCAAGGTAAACACTCTTTAATACAGTTACACTTTTATGTACATATACTCCGTCTTTAATTCTATTGTATTCATAACTATTTAATGAGCGCACACACTCATCAAATCTTTGCTTAATCAATGGTAAAACTTCATATGGATAAGTTAAACCCTTAAATAAAAAACTAAACTCTGTCTCAGATAAATCTAAAATCTCATTTACCTTTATACTGTCCTTATTCATATTCCACCTCCTTAACACATATCACCTTACATTATACCATAAATCCACATTTTTTGTTGATATATTTTATATGAAAATTAGGCAAAAATGGCTAAAAATATGCTAATTTTGCCTGATTTTACCATAATTTTATAGTTTACTGCCCTTTGTAGCCCTTGCACACCTCTTAAGCTGGTTCAAATTCTTATTCTTTCCATCGACATTTGCCACTGTGTCATCATCAAGAACATAGGCATCAACTACATAATCGCCCTTTCCGAGTTTTATTCCCTTCACACCTTTAGTCGCACGACCAAGAAGTGGAACCTCATCTGGTTTAAGTCTTAGGAAGAAACCATCATTTGTTCTTATAACTAAATCTTTATCAGCATAACATACCAAAACTTTTACAACTTCATCATTTCCATTTACCTTTGTTGCAACCACTTTTGCATTTGCAGTAACATACTCAGAAGTATCTGCAAATTTTATAAGTCCATCTTTAGTCACAAAGAAGAGATATGCATTTTCAATTGACTTAGATGTCTCTACACCGACTATTGATTCATCGTCAGTTTTAAATTTAGAAAGATTATCAATTGGCTTTCCTTTCTCATTTGTCTTAAGCATAGGAACTTTATCAAGTCTAATCTGGTGCATGAAACCTTTGCTTCCAAATATTACTGCTCTCTCATCTGTTCTTGCCTTAAATACATACTGATTATTTGTCTCAACTGTCTCTTTGTTCTTTTCATATAAACTTGGGTCCATCACCTTACAGTATCCAAACTTATCTTGACAGTAAATAACATCCATTACCTCAGCCTTTGGCTCTTCTATAACTATTTCTTCAGCATCTTCAAATGAAGTCTTTCTCTCAACACCAAAGTCTTTTTTGATTTTCTTCATGTCATCAATAATTAAATTATCAACCTTACTTTTTTCTTTTAGAATTGATTTATATAATTTAATCTTAGCAAGTGTGTCCTTATACTCATTATTCAAATCAGTGATTTCAAGACCAATCAATTTATATAATCTCATATCGAGAATCGCATCTGCCTGAAGTGAAGTGAAACTAAACTTGCTTGCTACTTTTGCAAGTTTCTTATCTTTGATTTTTACATTTTTACATTTACCAGTAGTGAGATGTGCTTTAGCATCCTCACGAGTTTTTGATGCACGAAGAGTTGCTATAATTGCATCAATTAAATCAGTAGCCTTTATGAGACCTTCTTGTATCTCTTTTCTTTCATTCTCTTTATCAAGTAAGTTTTTATATTTTCTCGCAATTAACTCTCTTTGGAACTTTACGAAGTTTTCCATGATTGATTTGAGTGTCATAGTCTCAGGTCTACCATCAACTATTGCAATCATATTTACTCCGTAAGTATCCTCAAGTCTTGTCTTCTTATATAAGATATTTTTTATATTTTCAATCTTCTTCTTATCAAGGTCCTTCTTTAACTCCATCACAATTCGCATGCCATCTTTGCTTGAGTGATTGTAAATGTCTGTTATTTCAGGAATCTTCTTTTGCTCAACAAGTGTTCCGACATCAGCCATAAATTTGCCTATGCCATCACCTATCATAGTATAAGGAATCTCTGTGACTACTAACTTATCCTTGTCCTTTGACTTCTTAGCCATTTCATAGACAATTTTTCCACGAAGTTTTAATTTCCCAACACCAGTCTTATATATATCAGGAAGTTCTGACATGTTTGCAATTATTCCACCAGTAGGAAAATCTGGTCCCTTCAATATCTTAAGCATAGACTTAAGTGTGATGTTTGGATTTTTTACAAACTCAATAACTAAATCACAAATTTCAGAAAGATTATGTGAAGGCGAACTAGTCGCCATACCAACTGCTATACCTTCGGAACCATTCAAAAGGAAATTTGGGAAACGGCAAGGAAGTATAGTTGGCTCTTTTAACTTCTCATCATAGTTAGGCATGAAGTCAACTGTCTTATCAAGATCAGCAAGCATTACATCATCAGTAAATTTTGAAAGTCTTGCCTCTGTATAACGTTGAGCTGCAGGACTATCACCCTCTATGGAACCAAAGTTACCTTGCCCAACTGCAAGAGGGACCATTCTCTTGAAATCTTGAGCCATAACTACAAGTGTCTCATAAATTGAAGAGTCACCATGTGGGTGATATTTACCCATTACATCACCTACAATTCTTGCAGACTTCAAAGTTGGTTTATTTGCATGAACACCGAGTTCATTCATACCATAAAGCACACGACGTTGAACCGGTTTCAAACCATCCCTTATATCTGGAATTGCACGAGCAGTAATTACCGACATAGAGTAATTAATATAACTCGTCTTCATCTCCTCACTAAATTCTGTTTTTAAAATCTTCTCAGCCATTTCAAACCTCTTAACAATAATTTCTATTTATTTCTTTTTTCAAACGTTCCATCAAAATACTCAAGTTTCATAAGTGCTGACAATGTTTTTTCTATTCTTATTCCTGCACCAATTTTGTTCATTGCATAAATTAGATCCGCCATTGGCATATATTTCAATGGGACGTCAAATTCTTTTCCAAGTAAAACATTGAGTCTCACCATAGATATAGAATTAAGTCCTGTCATCAAAATATCGTCATCTACTCCAAAATTTTTATTCCTAACTATCGAAGAAATAATATCATATATTTTTTTCTTGCACCTTATTTTCAGGTTTCTTTATTTCACTACTTACTGATAACTCAGGTTTTGGCAGTGCCCTCTTATTAACTTTTTGATTATGAGTAAGAGGAATGCTATCTATCTGCATAGTGATACTTGGCACCATATATGCAGGTTTTTCTTTTTAAATATTATTATAAATTAACTTCTTCTAAACATATATCATCGTATTTTTCTTCACTTGCTACACTTATATAATAATTATTAAACTTTGTGCTATACACCAGATATTTTTTTTCGTTAAAAATTATCTCATTCTCAATTATATTCTTGTCTTTGATAAATGAGTCATTTATCTTTAATTTACAAGTTTCAATATTCTTTGGTTCCATCCATTTTTCTAGTCCGCTAGCCTTAAACAAGCTCTCTTTTATAGTCCAAATTACTGTAAATCTTTCATTAATATTTTTTATGTTTTCGTTACTATTATTAATATATTCTATCTCATTTTCAGTAAATGCATAATTAATA
Organism: Lachnospiraceae bacterium; assembly: GCA_017523785.1. GTDB lineage: Bacteria > Bacillota > Clostridia > Lachnospirales > Lachnospiraceae > UBA3633. Next base: position 34,600 of record JAFWVX010000026.1, on the reverse strand, counting down.
ATATTTAAATTCTTTTTATCTATATACTCTATATCAATTCCTATTTCGCTTGCTGATTTAGCAAATACTATATAATCCTTTGAATGACTAATATTGAAATATATATTATTTCTAACATATGGCTTTTTTAGTGAATTATAGTATATGTCTCCTTCTTTACAGTTTAAGTTCTTTGTTACTAAATACTTACCTAAAAGCGTCTGTCTTCTTACGACTTCTGACTTGTAAACCTTTGTAAGCTCATTAGCAATAGGTATTGATAATTTAATTTTATCCATATCTATATCGCTATCATCCATTTTTAAATATTGTATTTTTAAAACATTCATATATTATAAATATTTTGTAATTGTCAATATATTCTTATTATCTATTCGTTCATGCTCTAATATATCAACAATATTTTTCGTGATATGAACTCCAAATCCACCAATTCCCCTTTTATCTATTCCTTGCAAAATATAGTTTATTGCTTTTTAAATACACTTGCTAAATTTTCTCTAAACATAAATAAGAAAAATGTAGACTTTGACTGTCTAAGTTTAATTTCTCTTGAAACTTTATCTTTTAAATCTTCAAATGCAACAGTGATTCCGTTTGCAACAGCATAATCCCTAACTTTTGCAATTACATTTCCACTATATATCACATCTATTATAAATGTAGCAAAGTATGTTCCTACGAAGAAACTAAATATTAAGTTTTTAGATAACCAAACTACTGAATCATAAACAAGTGGATGAATCACAAAATAATATCCCGCTCCAAGTAACATCCAAAAAAATGAAAACTTTAGACAAATAAAACCTTTATAGTTAAGTGCCTCATCTGTATAATCCCATAGCCTCATATTGAAAAACTTTAGAAGAATAATCCCTGCTACAAGCTCAATAAAAGTAAGACATATCGCAATTAGCAAAAATAATACTAATCTTCTTAACACTATATTTTCAATAAAAGCAAAATCATTTAGATATGTAATAAGAAATACTGTGACTAGTCCAAACCCATAAATTGGTAGGTATGGTCCCACACAAAATCCTGGATTAAACCATCTCTTTTCCTTGTCAGCCAGGTGCCTATAAAAAACTTCAAGAACCCAGCCGAACATCGATCCGATGCCAAATATGAAAACTAACATCACGAAGACATGCATAACAGCCTCCTATATACTATTATACTAAATTCTCAACTTTGTATACCTGTTATAAACATTTCAGTCAATTATTTTTGCTTGCTATTTTGTTGTATTTTAAACCATTACACTATTTATAACGATTTAAAAGTTTAAAACAACAAAACTATTATGCTTTTTCTAAAATATGTAAATATTCTGTTGTAGAATCAAATTTATTATTTCTATTTGAATCAGCCTTAAATCTTTGATATTTCGTTTTTGCTAAATCATATCGTCCATACTTTGACATAATGTTTTTAATAACATTGCAAGGCATCAAACCCTCATTATTATATGATAAGAATATATATCTAAACTTTGCATTTTTTATTAATTCTTCAAATTCTTCAGAAACTGTATTTACAGAACAATATAATGACTTTTTATAGTCTGGAAGACCTGTTTTCCCTTCTTATTAAATCAATCTTTCAATTATTAATTCATCTAAACTACATATTTCACCAGTTTTATTATCTATTACTGTATATCGCTCTTTTTTATTCCTTTTATTGTTTTTTACAACATCTTTAACAAAAACAAATAAATATTCATGGGCTAATAATAAGAAATTGTACTTTATACTACTCGACTTCCAATAACCAGTTGCTTTGCAATTATGTTGTTCTTTAATAATTATTTCTTTCAATTTAAACCCTGCATTTAGAAAAACTCTCATTATTCCAAACCCAAGAGGAACTACACGACCATTCTTACGGGTGTCTCCTATTAATATAGCACAAAACTTGTTATCTTTAAGTACTCTATAGCTTTCAGCTGCTACTGGTTTCATTGCTTCTATAAAATCTTTGACTTTAAATAATGATAAATCATTTTTAATACCATCGCTATAATTAATTATATTTGCATATGGTGGATGCGTGCATACAAAATCAATTGATTTATCTTTAATCTTAGACAAGTTCTGTGCATTGCCTTTTATTAAAGTGACTTTTCCAGATTTTGGCATTTCAAAATCTATCGCTTTTTTACATAGTTTTATTGCTTCGGGATTTATATCTACACCTATACAATTTCTATTTAATAATTTAGCTTCTACTAATGTGGTTCCACCACCAGCAAATTGGTCTAATATTAAATCTTTCTCTTTAGAATATCTCAAAATAAGATTTCTTGGAATGTATGGCGACCAATTTCCTCTATAATTTGGATTATGTGTTGCCCAGTCACCTCTTTCCTTAAACGACCACACTGAAGTCATTTCTTGTTCGAAATTTTCAGGTCCAATTTTAACACTATTAGTTCTCATCAAATAACAAATTTAAAACTCCTTTTTCAACAAACATCTTAACAACAGAGCTATTAACCACTCCATCATTCCTAATTAATCCATTTTTTCTATAAATATCTGTTACCCCAGCTAAATAGGTTTTAGTTGAGTCAATTGTTAATTCACATTTTGTTTCATTATTAATTAATACAGTCAATTTTTTAGAATTAATATCAATCTTTTCTTTTATTTCTAAAGGTAATCTAAGTATTCGAGCCCTTATATCATTGTTTGTAATTTTTTTTGTTATAACATTTAAATCAATTTCATCATCAACAGAAATATTATTATAGCTGTTCGCTCTATTTGCTAAATTGTTCCCTATCAATTCTTGAATTTCTTCTTTGTTTATGCTTGGAATGTACTTGAACCCAAACCCATTTGACATACAAGTTTTAATAAGCATTTTTCCATCTACTAAAAATACAGGTCTTTCAATTTGCTGCATTTCATTTCTAGCGGTTTCAATTGAATTTTTTGAATATTTACACGTTGCTATAAATAAACCTTTATCTCCATTATACATTGCACCCCTAAGTTGGTTAATTTCTTTTGGTTGAATGCTCATGGTTGGTTTCCAACACTTTGCCTGAATTTTATAATTAGTAACATTGTTTAAACTAGCATTAATGCTCTCGTCATTAATTATTTCTATTAAATTATTTTTTTTCGCTATTAAATCAATCCCTCCATCCCCAGTCTTTTTTGTAACCTGAACTTGGTCAAATTGTGCAACATTTAATAAAAATCGTTGCAAAAAGTCTTCAAATTCAAAACCACTATTAAAACTTTTATATAAATGATTAAGATTTTCTTCAATTATTGAATCATCTATCATTAACTTATCTTCAAAAACCATAATTAAATCAACTCCTTTATAATAACATTATTATTCAAATCATTTATATTATATAAATGTTCTAATACTTCAAAAGTTTCCGCTAAATTATTTCTTGCTCCTATCCACCCTTCTCCATCGGTGAACCACACAAATTTAAATCCTTTAATATTTTTAGATTCCTCTGCAATTTGCTTATAACTTCTTGCAGTTTCATTTAGTTTTGACCCACCACTTGAATAAAAATTAGTTTCAATCCCGTAAATAGTTGATTTCGTCTTAATCACAAAATCAAATCTTTTTTCGGTTTTTCCTTGATTAGATATAGCTGATAAATCGATTCCCCATCTACTTTGCACATCACTAATGTACATTTCTTTAAAATAATTATTATCTTTTATAAATCCTGCCTTAACTATATATGATTCAACTAGGTTTTCCATTAAGTGTCCGCCTCTGTTTTTTCTACCATTTGAATCAAGTCCAGTTTCTACTCCGGTTACATAATCATACAAATTATTTATAATATGGTTACTCAATAAATCAAAAACCCCAGTTTTTTCCATAAAATAAGAATACTGATTTATATCATTAACTACATTCCTAAAGTTATATAATACTTTCCCTTTTTCATCCATTGCTGTTATTTCTTTTTCTCTTACAGCAATAAGTATTGGTATACACTTAACTATTTCTGGGTACTTATTCAATATACTTTCAAAATCTTTTTTTATATTTTTACTTCCAATTAAAGAATTTAAAATATTGAGTTCAATTTTTAAGTCGTCAACATTGGAATAAACTTTTTTAAAGTCAACATAGTAATCATAACTTGCAATAGTATCTGTAAATGTTCTAAACCATTTTTCAAAGTCTCTTTTCATCTTCACACCTAATAATTTGCCACCAATAATTCTGTAATATTACCACGTTTAGCTGAATTTGAATTTATCATTCGTCTTGCATTTATTCTTGAAATTGAATAGTTTTTATATAAATCATCAAAAAAATTATCGTTTATATCAACATTTTTCGGATCCGAATTACTCAATACAATTTTGGATCCCGTTTTATTAATTCTATTTATAAATTCACCTAATCGCACTTGTTCATTATCATCAAACTGTTCTTTACTATATGAAGTAAACATCGCTGATGAGGTTAAAGGTCGATATGGTGGATCAACATATACAAATGTTTTATTGTCAATAAACTCTTCGCACTTCTCAAAATCACCACATTTAATCTTTACTTTTTTTAACAATTTACTTATATGATTTAAACTTTCTTCATCGCATATAATAGGGTTTTTATAGTTTCCTTTCGGCACATTGTAGAAGCCTTCACTGTTTACTCTATATAATCCATTAAAACAAGTTTTATTTAAAAATATAAATAAAGCGGCTTTTTTAATCAAATTGTTTTTTGCACAGTTAACTATCAAACTGTTAAATTCCTGTCTTTTCTTGATATAAATATCCTGTCGTAAATCCTCACTGATGCCATCATACTTTTTTTGATATTTATTTAGAATTGAAGTAAGTTCATTAACATTATCTCTAATTTGAATATAAGTATTTATCAACTCTGAATTAATATCATTTATTAAAACTTCTTTTGGTTCATATTTATCTAAAATATCAAATAAAACTGCACCGCCACCAACAAATGGTTCACAGTATTTTTCAATATTTTCTGGATACTTGATTCTTATCTCATTCAAAAGTTGGCTTTTTCCACCAGCCCATTTTACAAATGGCTTGCACATCTTAATTACCCCTACTATTTTTTTCACTCAAAGCTTCCTTAATCGCCACAATCCCACTTGTAAGACTAGCTATATCAGATGGCACCACAATTTTAGTTGCTTGGCCTTTGGCAAGTTTTTCGACACTCTTAATTGCTTCAAGTTTTATATATGCATCTGATGGTTTTTGTTCATTTATAAGGCGGACTGCCTCAGCCTCTGCTTTTGCTACAAGTTCAATTGATTTAGCTTTAGCTTCTGCTTCCATAAGCATAGCATCCCTCTTACCTTCTGCAACTGTTATATCTTTTTGCTTAATTGCCTCTGCTTCAAGGATAGTCGCTCTCTTTTCTCTCTCTGCTTTCATCTGTCTATCCATTGCTTCTTTTATTTCAGCAGGTGGCATAATATCTTTAATCTCAATACGAGTAATTTTGATTCCCCATACATCTGTCGCTTCATCAACTTCTTTAAGAAGATGACCATTAATTTTGTCTCTTGCAGTAAGAAGTTCATCAAGCTCCATAGTTCCCACAATATTTCTAAGTGTAGTTGCAGTAATTTTTTCAATTGCATCCACACCATTTTGAATCATATATGTATTCTTATAGCTGTCAAAAACTTTGCAGTATACAACTGTATCAATCTTCATTGTTACATTATCTTTTGTGATAACTGATTGAGGTGGAAAATCGTGAATGTGTTCTTTTAAACTCACACGATTTCTTATAGTTTGAATAAATGGCAACTTAAAATTCACACCAGCCTTCATAGTTTTATGATATTTGCCAAGCATCTCAACTATTACCTCTTGCTTCTCTGGAACTATCACAAGCATAGAGAATAAAACCATAATTACAAAAATTACAATAATCATTGAAAACATTCCACTTAACATAACTTTTCCCTCCTAATCAATTTGCGGGCTCGCAATGCTCGCCCCTACGGTGCGGGCGGATGATATCCGCTCCTACGATTTATATTGTCCCTACGATTACCAGTCGAGCACTGCTTCGTTTGCGTGCTCATAAATAAACTCACGGCGCTCTCCAACCTCTGACCCCATGAGCATTTCAGTTACTTTTGATGCCTCTCTTGCATCTTCAATTTCAACTTGCTTCAAAACTCTGTTATCTGGATTAAGTGTTGTCTCCCAAAGTTCAGATGGATCCATTTCACCCAAACCTTTAAATCTTTTTATCTCATAAGTTCCATCTTTATGTTTTTTCTTATAATCATTTAATGCCTTTTCATCATAGAGATATTCTTTCTCATTTGGCTTTCCCTTTGGTATAGCGGCATAAAGTGGTGGCATTGACACATACACGTGACCTTCATTTATAAGATCCGGCATGAAGCGATATAAGAAAGTGAGAAGCAAAGTATCAATATGCGAACCATCCACATCAGCATCAGTCATCAGTATTATCTTATCGTATCTAAGTTTACTTATATCAAAATCATTTCCATAGCCTTCGCTGAAGCCACAGCCAAATGTGTTAATCATGGTTTTGATTTCTGCATTTGCAAGCACTTTATCCATAGATGCCTTCTCAACATTTAAAATCTTACCGCGAAGTGGGAGTATAGCTTGTGTATTTCGATTTCTTGAATTCTTTGCAGAACCACCGGCTGAATCTCCCTCTACTATAAATATCTCACACTCACTTGGGTCCTTACTTATACAATTGGCAAGTTTTCCATTTGAATCAAATGAGAACTTAGACTTTGAAAGAAGATTTGTCTTAGCCTTTTCCTCAGCCTTTCTAATCTTTGCAGACTTCTCAGCCTGAGCAATCATTGCCTTTACATCTTCTACATTTCTATCAAAATATCTCTCGAGTTGCTCGCCCACAACTTGAGCAACCTGCTTAGTGACATCTTGTGATGCAAGTTTGGTTTTAGTCTGTCCTTCAAATAGTGGGTCAGGATATTTTATAGCAACTATTGCAGTCATTCCATTTCTTGTATCAGGTCCTGTAAAGTTCTCATCCTTCTCTTTAAGATTTCCGAGTTGTCTCGCATAAGTATTTAAAAGCTGAGTGAACTTAGTTTTATATCCTACAAGGTGTGTTCCACCTTCCTGAGTGTAAATGTTGTTACAGAAACCTAAAATATTTTCTTCAAATGCATCTATGAATTGAATAGCCACTTCAACCTCAGTCTTATCAACTGTTCCCTTAAACATTATCTCTTTAGTGACAGTCTTCTTACCTTTATTCAATTCTTATATAAATGCCAATATTCCTTCAGGCTCATGGTAATCAATAATCTCTGGTTTTGAACCAGTTAATTTTTCAAAATGAATTTTTAAATTTGGATTCAAATAGCAAGTCTCATGGAGTCTTGACTTAATCCAATCCACTTTAAATTTTGTATGTGTAAATATTTCTGGGTCTGGTGTAAAATTAATCTTAGTTCCAGTGTGTTTACTCTTTCCAACTACTGGAAGTTTTCCCTTCACTAGTTTAGTAGTTGGCTTTCCTCTCTCGTAAGTATCCTTGTATACATTTCCGTCTCTACTCACTTCTACAGTCATACGAGATGAGAGTGCATTTACAACCGAAGAACCTACACCGTGAAGTCCTCCCGATGTCTTATATGTCTCATTGTCAAATTTACCACCTGCATGAAGTGTAGTTAAAACCACACGAACTGCAGGAAGACCTGACTTATGCAAATCAACTGGTATTCCTCTACCATCATCTATCACAGTACAAGAGCCATCTTTTTCAAGCACCACTGATATATTATTGCAGTATCCAGCCAAATGCTCATCGACAGAGTTGTCGAGAATCTCATACACCAAGTGATTAAGACCTTTAAGTCCTACATCACCAACATACATACCAGGTCTTTTTCTGACAGGCTCAAGCCCTTCAAGAACTGTAATGTTTTCTGCACCATAATTCTTATTTGCCATTTTTATACCTCACAAAAACAAATGCGTATAATTTTGCGCACAATTCATATTACATTATACAATATATTGTGCTAATTTTCAAGTAAATGTCCTATATATCGTTTTTTTGCTGAAAATTCAACAAAATAAAGGACGACAGAATGTCATCCCCTACAATACCGCTAATTAGCTTCTTTATAGTTACTTGTATTAATCTTTACATATTTAACTTCAGATCTGTCATACTTATCAAGCATCTCTGTGAGTCTCTTGCTGTGCATTTTTGTAAATGCATAGATGTCGAACTCGTGATATTTTGTCTCACCCTTCTCATTACTCTTGTCATTTTCAAAGTAATACCAAAATCTCTTATAAGGCACATTGTGCTCTTTGAACCAATTCTCAAGTTCATCCTTTTTATCATCATACTTAGTAGAAATTTCAAACTTATAGATAAACTCTTTCAAATTTCTCTCATTATACGTCATTGCAATCCACATAGATATCATATTGGTAACTGTGATTACTGGTATACTTATCTGCATTGGTTGATCAGCGATGAGTTTGGTTGTCATAGTATTGAAGATAACATAGACACCGCAGATAATTACTGCTTTGACACGGTTATTACTATTTAAGAAAAACAAATATTTAAAGTCATGAAGCAAGATGCCGATAAAACTTATAACTATATATACAAGTACTATATAAACAATATTATTCATAGTTTTTCTCCTTTCACAAATCCAAACCATTATAACACACTTTTAGAAAAATGTTTTTACATATTTTTGACATTTTATTTACAATTTATATCAAAAAAGGATGGACTACATCCATCCTTTAATTTATGCTAGAACTGCTTTTCTAAGTGTTTTATATGTTCTCGCTCCTTCTTTATATGTATCAAATACTCCCACTACAGTCACTTCTTCATTTTCTTTTGGGAAATCATCTGGGAATTTATACTCATCAAGTAGTTCGAATTCTATTCCAAGCATGCAACATGCCGTCTCATCATTTATCTCACAGGTGAAAAAGTAAATGTCTCTCTTCTCATCATGAAATATAGAACATATTCCATTCATCTTTACTATTTGTCCTAAATATTCTTCTGACATCATATTCATTCTATTTGCAGTTGAGTATGCAAGTTTCTGTGGCATCGCTGTCAAATCAATATCTATAGTGTCATATGGATTCTTAACACCAGTTTGAGTTTCTTCTACGCTCTCCGATGTCTCTTCGGTTTTTTCATTGCCGCCCATTCTTTCATTTAACACAGCCTTAACTGAGTTAATACTTATCCCGCGACCCTCTGAGCAAGCTATCAAGCCCAATACCACAACAAACAAAAAATTTAATTTTATGATTTTCTTAATCATTTGCATCCTCTATTTCATTGATTCAATTATATCATCAAGTTCACTCACATATATAACATTTACATATGTACCATTTGCCTTTATAACTCCATCTGACACTTCTTCTATCTTATATCTCTTTGACAAAAGTTCTTTTATATTATACTCACCATATTTCAAATCTTCAAACTTTGTGTCAAACATCATATCTTCAGGCTCTGTTTTCTTATAGTCTTCAAAACAGTAAAATCTTCCATCCCAGTCAGCACCATGAGATTCACCCTTAGAGAAAATAGTCATGTAACAACCTTTTTCTCCTGATGATGCAGAAAGTTTATATCCAAAGTTAGCTGACCTATTTGGACTATTATTGCTAATTATTTGTGTATTAGGAGCAACATATATCCAGGTGATTGGAGTTCTTCCATACTCCCAGCCACTTAAATCTATAACATTCTTTTCACTTGATGGCACTGCAAGACTTTGATGTTTTTCTTTAGCGATATTAGTATATGCTGCATTACTTGATATTATAGTAGTCTTTGTTTCATCAGCACCGCCTTTTGTAGACACTGATGTTTCTTCTCTCACTATGTTTTGTTCTGTTTCAAATAATTCTTTCTTCACAACTAAAACAGGTCTTACACCATCACCATGTTCAAGCTTAACAGCTTGACCTTCTCTATATATATGTCCATATTGACCAACCCACACTGCTTTTCTGTCTGTGGTTCCATTGTCTGTAAGATAAAATGAACCGCAATCATAGTATTCTGAATTCTCTGCTTCTACAGTTTCTTGCCAATTTGTTTTAGCCCAAGTGGTCGCCTTTGCAGAAAGCTTATAATTTCTCTTCTCAACATCTTCTCTACCAAAATACTTATCGCAGGCAGCTATATTTAAGAGTGATACTTTTGCATTTCCAGCCAATCCAAATTCTTTTACATAATTCATATATGCAATCTCATCACTTGAAAATGCACTATTTAAAAAATAATTATTTAGCCACTCATTAAGTGTGGCATCATCCCATGTTACTTCCTTGTCAGAATTATTATAGTTTTTGCAATCAAGTATATATCTACTCACAAGCAAATATGAATCAGCATTCCTATCAACCACAAGCCATTCAATTGGTCCAGAATATCCAACCTCCATATCATACTTTCCAAACTCAACTACATTATAAGAAGTTTTTTTATCAACCTCTTTTGTTGCTACTTTAATTTCAGGGTTTAACTCCTTCTCAATTTCTTTTTGTTTAGTTGTAGTCTCAACAGCAACTTTTGTTGTCTCTGTTGTTACCTGGGTTTCCTTTACGCTCTCTTTCTTTCCACAAGAAAATAAGTTAACAATGCATATTAACACAGCAACAATTAAATAAATTCTTCTTTTCATATTCCCTCCTTTTCTTCATTTAAGTCTAATCTCTTTCTGCTATTCAAATTTTTATTGCTTGCATTTATTGCTGATTTAGTATTAGCACTCTTTGTCATCTGAAATAATAGTATAATCATTGATAATATAATAATATATACCCAAGTATCTGTCAAACTAAAATATGTTTGAAAAAATGAGAAAAACATATAATAACAAAATAGCGAGAATATAATCAAAATGTAATTATTTTTATATTGCTCTTCCTCAAATATCTTATATGCTCTATCTTCTAACTTCTTTCCAATATAACCTAGCAAAAAGCAAAATATGGCAACACCAACAAGACCAAAGTCATAATAGGCATCATAAATGATAGTCACCGTCGATAACTCTTCTTTTATTATATAATATGGTGCATCTACAACTATTGGGAAAAACTTTTTTACAAAGGTCAAAGTAAAAAATGGATATAACATTCTTCTACCAAATGAAAATCTAAAAATATTATTTATCATATAGTTAAGATTTTCAAAATTATGTGCCACATACATATATGGCTGAGTTATAAAAATTGGCATCTTCTCATTCTTCATTTCAAAAATACCATTCAAATACTCTACATTGTGGGCACGGCTAATAGTTATCGCCATGTATAAAACTAAAAACAATAGCATTGATGCAACTATCATAAATATATTCTTTTTATTAAATACAATCTTCTTTAGAGTTTTAGTTTTATAGATTACCACTATAAATAAAGATAGAACTAAGCTTAAAATCAACTGTGACCTAGATACCAAAAGTAGAGACATTATAATCACATATACAAATGACACTATCACAAATACCTTACTCTGTTTTCTCTCAGGCTCTATATAATAATTACAAATTGCAAAACATGGTATAAAAGAATAGAAGGTAGTTATATAATGTAGCATAAATACATGAAAGCTTGAGTAAGCATGTGGAGTGGCAAGTGTAAACACTGGTATGAATTTGAGTATTATTGCTTCAATTACAAATGAAGCAAGTGTGATTACAAATAAAACTATCAATAATATTTCTTGCGAAGTGAAAAGTGTATCTTTCTTTTCCAATCTCACCTTTCTATTTAGATTGTCTAGTTTTTTATTTCTTCCTTCTAAATACACACCTAGATACAACGAAAAATAAGATATGTATATGGCGAGGAAAGTTATGATGTTATACTCCTGCGAAAGTTTGCTAAGTTTTAATAGCGATAAGCCAAAACCACCTATAAAACCAAGTGCAAAAAGTCCTCTCACATTTATTATTCTTTTATATACTCTCGTTTCTGATACATATAAAAATATAGCAAGCGATATCATAATCACACTTGCTATAATTTCTTGTTTTAAGTAGTAAAGCATCATGCTAACAAAATATAAAATTGTATATATCAATAACATATTAGATACTATTCACTATCAGTTTGACTTTCAGATTCCGATTCCTCACTCTCTCCTTCTGGCTCATCAACATGAGGCCCCACATCAGTTCTTGATGTCTTTGGTCTATTGAGGACATTGTCATTTACAATGACATTTACTACAACTTCACTAGTGTTACTTGTGATACCTATAGGTAGAATCTCTGAAATCTGATATACATATTCTTGGTTGCCACTCAATCCTTCTATATTAATTACAGGCAAATCAATTGTGTAAATGTTTTGAATTACACTTCTTGGTCCATCAATCATGATATTGCTTGGATAAACATGTGCACCTGCATATGAGTAGCCGTTTCCTACACTTCCCTCTACCACAGCATTTAGAGAAACATTTGCTCTTGAGTAGACAACGACAGAGTATCCTATCTCTTCTGAGCTAAACTTCAATTCTTCATTTGGAACGAGGCTTCCATCTTTTGCAAATACTTTCAACTTTGCAACACCTGAGAATGTCTCCTCATTATTCTTGACAGGAATGTCAATAGATACTCGACCTATATTTCCTATCATTGCATTGCTACCAGCAACATAAACTATATTTGGACTTAGGATGACACTACCTATGCTGTGTCCAGGACCAATATTTCCTAAGATATCATATTGAATTCTAAACTCATTTCTAGATACATCATCAAGCACTACATGCACTGTCGATGGCTCAACCTGTATATTACTTATCATGGCATCAACTTCATTATTCAATACCTCATAACGAACTGGAAGTTGCTCTGTATATGCCAAATCATTTAAATCAACATAAACTTTGAAATCGCTTTGCTTAATACTTGTCTGCATATTTGAGTTGACCTTATAAGTCACTCTCACAGTTTTAGAATCTAGTATGGTATAAGTTTTGTCTTGCTCTAAGGCATATGATTCATTTTCGACTGTTATAGGTATATTAACAAATCCATTAACAAGTGGATTAATTATATTCATTATTAATGCCCACAGCATTGCTGCTATGGCTAAACTCAATAATTTCATTGAAAGATTGGCACTTATACTTTTCATCTACTTAAACCAACCTTTCATGGTATTCAATACATTTTTGTCTTCAGTCACAGTCTCTTCGTGGCCATATATCAAATCCATTAATTCTTTTAACAACTCTCTTTCATCTTTCATCAGATTTAGTTTTCCGGTGTGGCATAAAGAAACATTTCCAGTCTCTTCAGACACAACTACAGTTATAGAATCAGAAATTTCTGATATACCAAGTGCTGCTCTATGTCTAGTTCCCAAATCTTTTGAAATGCTATGATTATGAGATAGTGGTAGATAACAAGTTGCTGCCTTAACAACATCACCAACTATGAGCACTGCGCCATCGTGAAGCGGAGTGTTCTTTTCAAAAATATTTATCAATAATTGTTTTGTAATTTCTCCGTTGACAGCAATTCCTGTTCTCTCACATTCTTCCAATGTAACATTTTGTTCTATGACAATAAGTGCTCCTGTCTTTACTTCACTCATACTAAAGACAGCTTCAACTATTTCTTGAATGCTTTCTTTGCTAATTACTTTTGTAAGTTTTATATCTGGGAGCAATTTAGAAAAAACTTTTTGACGACCAAGATGTTCAAGTCCAGATCTCATATCATCTTGGAACACGATAATCAATGCAAGTATTGCGATGTATGACAATGATTGTAAGATAAAAAGTATAACTTTAAAATTGAAAATATATGCGAGCAATGCAAAAATTCCAATTACGATTATTCCTCTTAAAAGTGCCCAGGCTCTTGTATTCTTTAACCACATCAAAACTTTATATATTATGAAAGTAATAATAAAAATTTCTACGAGGGCAGAAATCCACTCAAAAAAACTCAAGGTGGTAAATACATTGACCCCATTTTTCAGTTTTTCAATTATATCAATTTCTAAATACATCACTAAGTAGTATAAAGTATTTTTGCCCAAAATACAAGTAAAATTAAGCATTTTAAGGCGATTTAGGGCCTTCTTAATTATTGAAAAAATGGCTCATTTAGAGTATAATTTTTGTATGAGATATTTCAATAAAAAGCTAGTTCTTTTTGCTTGCTCATTTGCAAGCTCAATGATTTTTGCATGCCAAAATGGCGTGTTTTATTCTGATATTCAAAAGGACTCGGTGAGAATACCTATAGTCTCTATAGATAAAACTAATGTACTTGATATTGACAGCATTTCCAAGATGGACTCTAACTCATTAATTCCTGCGCCAATAAAAAAAGGTTCTGAGCACCAAATAGTCACTACTATTCAGTCGCGACTTATGGAATTGGGATTTATGGAGGAAGACAAGGCAACATCATACTTTGGTGACTCTACAGAAGATGCAATCAAAAAATTTGAGCGCCAGCTAGGTTTCCCTATTGATGGTGTATGTAGTTTAGAAGTCTATTCTGAGCTCATGGCGAAAAATGCTCCTACATATGAAGTTAAAAGAGGCTACCAAGGAGACGACATAAAAGTGTTGCAGCAACAACTTTACGAGCTAAGTTACCTATTATATGAGGATGATGTAAATGGCTTCTTCGGCAAGAAAACCGAGGCGGCGGTTAGGGAAATGCAAAAGAGCAACAATCTCACTCAGACAGGTGTTATAGACATACGGACATTAAACTTTTTATATAGTGAAAATGTAAAGGCATATACTATCACAAATAAATCTGACCCAAGCATTATAAAAACTTACCAAATAAAACTTAGAGACCTTGGCTACTATTTTGGCGAGTGCAATGGTTTCTATGGTGATGACTTTAGGATGGCTGTCAGAGTTTACCAATTAAATAACTCTCAGTTATCAGATGGCTTCATAGGTCCATCTACTAAATTCTCACTCGACTCAAAGTATGCAAGGCCTTTCTCTATGTTTCTCGGTCAGAGAAATAGAAATGTAAAACTAGTTCAAGATAGATTGGTTGAATTAAATTATCTAGAAGAGGCAAATGCAAAAGGTTATTATGGTGAATTCACCGCTCAGGCAGTAGCACTCTTCCAACAAAATAATGGACTTGAAGTTACTGGTGCTGTGAATGGCGAGACAAATAGAGCCTTGAATAGCGAAGAAGCTATCCCATCATCAGAAGGTCCTATAAAGTTTGTGAAACAATTTGTAATCAACACACTTGAGATGCAAAAAAAATTGGAGCAAACTCAAAACATTGGAAATGTCGAGGACCTTTTAAAAGTTTCAATGCTTAAGCTCGGAAGCAAATATGTATGGGGAAGTCGTGGTCCAAATACCTTTGACTGTTCTGGCTTTGTATTCTGGTGCTTAAACCAAGTAGGTGTAAATATTAACTATATGACTACCTACAACTGGAGATTCTGCACTCAGTTTGAGAGAGTTGAAAAATTTGAAGATTTAATACCTGGAGATTTATTAGTTATAAACGGCCATATGGGAATTGTCTCTGACAATGAAACTATAGTGGATGCGTCATCATCAAACGGAAAGGTTGTGCATAGAGACTTAGACGAATGGTGGCGCGAAAGATTTATAATCGGCTTTAGAATTTTTTCCGGCGACGGACAAATAACGGAGGGATAAATTATGAAGAGCAAACAAATACTCATTTGTGATGACGAAGAGAGCATATGCGAGTCTATATCTATCTCGCTCAAAAATGATGGCTACAAAACAATAAAATGCAAAAATGGTAAAGAGGCTATTACAGCGATAGGCAAAAACCATGTAGATTTAGTTATCATGGATGTAATGATGCCTGGCGAGGATGGTTTAAAGACAGTTGCACGGATAAGAGAATCAAGTGATGTTCCTATAATATTTTTAAGTGCCAAGTCAGAATTGACTGATAAGTTATCTGGACTCAGTGTTGGAGGTGACGATTACTTGACCAAGCCTTTTGAGATGCTTGAGCTAAAGGCAAGAATTAAATCAATCATAAAGAGAAGTTCTTCAACTGATGAAAAGAAACAGAAAAAGCAATACAAGACCGGCAATCTAAAAGTCGACTTAGACACTAAGATAGTTACTCTTAGAAACAAGCCAGTCAAACTCACTCCTATAGAATATAAAATCCTAGTTTACTTCATTAAAAATCCTGGTAAGGTTCTCTCTTCAAATGACATATATAAAGAAGTTTGGAATGAGAGCGAAGCATATAATATAGAAAACACAATTGCAGTTCACATAAGACATATAAGAGAAAAAATAGAAAAAGATTCTCGTGAACCAAAATACATAAAGGTTGTATGGGGAATCGGTTATAAAATGGAGGCTTTGTAGTTATATGAGACGTTTTGTCGCCGCAGTTATAAACATAATATCGGCTTTAGTTGCAGTAAGTGCATTATCCTATCTCCACATGGAATATCCAGGACAGAATGCAACTACTATTTTAAGTTCGCCAGCATTTGAGAGGTCTGCTGAATTTAATGATATACTACAAGATAGAATAAGTAGTATATTTACTTTAATTTCTCTAAGGAACTGCTTTGAGACCAATAATGAATTAAATTACAATCTAACCATAGCAGAGTCTGTGGATAAAAATAATGGTGTAAAAAAGTGGACTATACAAAATTGTCTTGACGAGTCTATTGAACATGGACTCTATATTGACAAAAACTTCAATGTAGACATACTCAACGAGTCAAATGTAAAGCCTTTCTCTAAAAACACTGTATACAATTTTATGTTTAAGACCTACCCTTCTAATTCAAAGACAGGTGCTTCTAATGAAGAGAGTTTCTTAACTGAATTTATGTATACATTGGCAAAGTATTATAAGTGTAAATTTATACTCGCTGATAACAATAGCAACTTTGCCTATAGAGTTACCTACTATGATAAGTTTGACAATGTAACAAATGAATATAGTAATACTACTCTAAAATCAAAAGAAATGCTCGACAGCAAATGTTTCATATACTTATCTACTAAAGAAAATATAATTAGTTCAAATATCGACAATATAAACTCTACTACACTAAAAAATGTTAAATCAAGCAATCCGCTTGTAGATGGTTCTTTCGTTTTATATTGTAGTGTAGATACTAAGTATCCTATCGATGATGAATTCAAGGAAGTTTTCACAAAGTATTCTAATGAAAAGAACCAATGTGCAATCCTTCTCACAACAGTCATTTATGCGTCAATAGTATTCATTATATCTTTATTCCTTACTTTCCTATTCATACTTTCTACCAAGAAAACTGTTGATGAGTCGAGAAAATTACTATTTGTACTACCTACAGAGTTTTATATGATAATGTATATACTAATAGTTTCTTCATCGTTCTTTGCTATAAGTAGATACTTGGATTCAGAAAAGTTTATAGACTACAATATGGGGCCAGTAAAGGTGTATTTCTACATCTTCACAGTATATAGTGCAAGTGTGATTCTTTTAGCAATATTTGCATCTAAATTTGCAAATGACACTCTTACACCTATATCGCTTGTCGCTATAAAAGAAAGTGCAGAACACGGCAGTTCATATTTAAATCCAGGCGTTCTTTTCTCACTTATCTTTATCCCTATAATTCTATTCGCCATTATCTCCGTGTATCTTATATATTTATTTTCAATGACTAGCGACCTAAGAATCTTGGTTATAGGTGTTGTTATACTCATTTCCACTATAGGGTTTGTAATATATCTAATAGCACTACATAATGCTTTCAATAAAGCAATACAAGTTCAAATCAAGTCAAACGAGATGAGAACATCACTTATCGCAAACGTTTCACACGACATAAGAACACCTCTTACAACTATACTCAACTATACAAATTTAATTTCAGAAGAAATAAGTAATCCTTCAAAGCAAATGATAAAACGTCTTGAAGACTATTCAGAGGCAATAGTTAATAAGTCACATAGACTTAATGATTTAATTAGCGACTTAATTTTTGATAGCAAGGTTACATCTGGAAATGTTGAACTTGATATGGTTAAGCTTGATTTGAATGCATTTATAACACAGGTAATTACTGAGTTTGAAGGAAAACTCAAAGAAGTTGGACTTAAAACTGTTTACAATAACACTGCTACCCATGTATGTATACTTGCAGACAGTTCTCAATTATATAGAGTTTTCCAAAACTTATTTTCAAATATCTACAAATATGCCCTTGAAAAATCAAGAGTATATATTGATTTAGAGTCAGTTAAGAGCAAAATAATTGTTACTATAAAGAATATTCAAAAAGAAAAACTTGAAGTTAATCCAGATACTTTAAAAGATAGATTCGTTCGCGGTAGCAAATCAAGAACTACTGAAGGCTTTGGGCTCGGTCTTTCAATATCTGAAAACCTTATAAACTCAATGAATGGCAAACTTGAGATTACTAGCAACCGCGACTTATTTGTTACTAAACTTCAATTCGTAGCATATGAAGAGTAATAGATTATTTATAAAAATTTTATCAATCTTTCTTGCTATAAGCTATGCTCTTCCAATTTTTGGAGCAGCAACTCCAAGCAACATTTCAAAATGGCCATATTACAGCGAGGCAGTAAATGCAAAGGCAGCCTTTATAATGGATGCAAACTCTTCTAAGGTCTTATACTCATTAAATCCAGATCAAAAACTATATCCTGCCTCACTAGCTAAGATTATGACAGCCCTAGTCGTGCTTGATTATGTAAATGGCAACTACGATAGTCTTGTAACATTTTCATATAACTCTGTGACAAGAGACATAGATAAAAACTCTGTGACCATAGGTGCAAGTGCAGGCGACCAGTTGTCAGTTAAAGACTGTCTCTACTCTCTGCTTCTGCCATCTGCAAATGATGCAGCAAATGCACTCGCTGAATATGTCGCAGGTTCTATAAATGATTTTGCTTTACTCATGAACGAGAAGGCAAAAAATCTTGGACTCACAAACACACATTTTGTAAATCCCTCAGGTCTTCACGATGATAACCAATACACTACCGCATCTGATATGGCAACAATACTTCAATGCGCTCTGAGTTATCCTATATTTGCTCAAATTTCTTCCTCTGTCTCATATAGGCATGCACCTATCAGACGTTACAAGAATCCTGATAATTCAAATAACCAAGTTTTAAACACAACAAGTATACTAGTTCCTGGAAGCGGCTACTACTACAATGGCATACTCGCTGGCAAAACTGGTCACACTACCAATGCAGGTTACAACTTAGCAGCTGCAGCAAAAAAGAATGGTATGACACTTATCTGTGTGGTGCTTGGCTGCTCAAAAGATAAAATAAGATATCAAGAGACAAAATCACTTTTTGATTTTCACTTTAACAATTATAAATCACTAAGTATAAAGGATATCGACCCAAGATTCACTGATTCCATTAGTACTATAACAATAGACGATGTAAACATTATAGATTCACTAAATATCACCTGCGATGAAAACTACCATGTCACTCTACCTATCAGCTCAGATATAAATAAGATTACTTCAAAAATCTCTTTCCAAGTGGATGATATTTACAACAAATATGCAATCGGTTCAATCAGTTACTATTTTGAGGACAATTTCATAGGCAAGTGCACTCTAGAGGGTAGAAACATAGAAAATATAGAATCCATATATACCAGCCATTTGAATCTAAGTAGCCCTTTGTCAAATGAAGAAGATAGCAGTAACACAAATAATAATGACAATAATTCAACTATAACAAATGCACTTATATATAGAAATAGCAATGGCCAGCTAGTTATATCAAACACACTCATAACTGCAGTATTGGTAATCGTTTTGCTACTAGCAGTAATCGGAATAGTATTCTTTCTATATGTGTTTGTATTCAGCAATGCAAATGTGCCATTTAATAAACTAAAATTTAGATTTAAGAGAAGACTTAGATAGACATCTGTCCTTGTACCTCAGTAGGATAGAGGGTACGCCTCCTAAGCGTAACGCCGGCGGTTCGATTCCGCCCAAGGACGAAAAAACACTACCATAGTCACTATGATAGTGTTTTTAATTGTTTCTAAGTCCTTTCGGGTAATGATTCTTTAACATCCCATTGCTATATTTAGCAAGCCCCAGTCCCAAATTCTTATAGCACACTTTACAATAACCTTTGAAGGGCAGTTCTAGTCGAAGGACCTCACCTTTTAAATATCGATTTGCATCCTCATCGCTTAGTTCTACTATATTATCAAAGTCTATCTCATCTATATGGGTAGAGGCATGAGTTGGAACTTTCAGTTTATTCTCGTATGTAAACTCCTCTATCCCCACCCTCAGGACATTAAGTCCATTCAAATATCGTATATCAAATTTGCTATTCCCACTTTTGTCGGTCGCATCTCCTTTACTCATTATGGCAAAAAATTGTCCTTCGCCTATAGAGTTAAATGGATAGTTTTTTTCCATCTTTAGCAGTTTAAGTTCACTATATTTATTTATCAAATAATCTACAACTTCTTCATCTTCCTCTTTAGAGAAAGTGCAGGTGCTATATACTAATATACCTCCAACTCTTAACATCTGATATGCATCATCTACAAGTTTCTTTTGCAATTTTGCTAGAGATGAAACTAAGTTTTCATTCCACTGCAGTCTCGCTTCCTCACTCTTTCTAAACATTCCTTCACCACTACATGGTGCATCTACAATCACCTTGTCAAAATAATTAGAAAAATTACTTGCAAGTTTTTCTGATTCACAGCAAGTGATTGCAACATTTCTAAAACCCAATCTCTCTATGTTTGAAGAAAGAATTTTTGCTCGTCCAAAATCAATTTCATTTGAAACTAAAAATCCATTGCTTTTTTCATTTAGCGAAAAAAGAGTCGCTGCAGTTTTACCACCTGGACTTGCACATAAATCTAACACAATATCGTCACTTTTTATATCTACATCATATAGGGTCTTAGAGGCACTAGGCTCTTGTATATAGTATAGGCCTGCATGATATAGTGGTTCCTTGCCTGGATATATACTATTACTAGATAGTGCATTTTTGTCATATACTATATATGCATAATTGTCATTTTTAAAAATTAGCTTACCATTAAATCTGTCAATTATATAGTCTAAATCAACACTTGATTTTTTTAATTTATGCAAATTAACTACAAGACCATGACTCTCCTCTTGTTCCAGTGATTTTAAATATAAATCATAATCAGAATTAGATAAGTCTTTTTTCATTCTTTCTAAAAATTCTTTTTTTAGTTCAAATTTCATATAAATAAAATAGCAAAATAGCAACAAAAAAGCAAGACCGAAGTCTTGCTTATTTTTTTACAGCAATTATTTCTTCTTTGCTGTTTTTTTCTTAGCTGGCTTCTTAGCTGCTTTCTTAGTTGTCTTCTTAGTTGTCTTCTTAGCTGCTTTCTTAGCTGGCTTCTTAGCTACTTTCTTCTTTGTAGCTTTCTTTGCTGTTTTCTTAACTACCATTTTCTTTACCTTCTTTTCTTTTTTATTGGTTGTAGCTTTTTTCTTTGCTACAGATTTCTTAGCAGCTTTCGCTGCGGGTTTCTTAGTTGATGACTTAGTCGCAGGAGTTTTCTCCTTACCTTCTGCAGAAATACCTGCAAATATCATTTCAAATGCTTTTTGTAACTCTGTCATGTTATATCCACTATCCATATTTTCCTCCTACGAAATCTTATATAATGATTATAGCAAAAATTTAATATTTGTCAATAAAAATGAGCAAAAAAAATTATTTTTTTTTTCTTACTTTTTTACCCAAAAAATATTTTTTTGAGACCTAAACCATGTCAATTGTCTCTTCGCATAATTACGACTGTGTTGCTTTATCAAATCGATTAACATTTTTAATTCTTCTTTTGATTCTTTATCTAAGTCATTGATGCTCTCAATTTTTTTTCTGCACTTACAAAAATTATAAAGTTCTTTATAACCTATACTCTTCATAGAGTTATAACTGTCATCTAATCCCATATCTATAAGGCTTTTAACCTCTTTTAAAAGCCCGTTTTCTATCATCATGTCTACTCTTTTATTAATTCTATCGTATAAAACTTCTCTATCCATATTCAAAACATAGAAATCATAGTCGTATTTACTCTCTTTCTCATTCTCTTCTCTATTATGTTTTGATATAGGCATATTATGAAGTTTATAAAACTCAAGAGCTCTTATAACCCTTCTCTCATTTTCCTTAGGTATCTTCTCAATAGAATCTGGATCAACTTTTTTAAGTTCAGAATATAAACTATCTATACCCTCTTTTTTTAGTCTCTCATAAAGTTCTGCCCTAAGTTGCTCTACTTCTAAATCATCCTCAAATAAAAAATCTGTATCATACAATACAGCTTTAATATAGAATCCAGTGCCGCCAACTAATATTGGCAACTTACCTTTTTCATAAATAATATTTATATATTTATTTGCAAGATCTTTGAACTCTTTAACATTCAAATTTATATTTGGTTCAACTTCATCAATCATATAATGCTGAACTTCATCTAGTTCTTCTTTTGATGGCTTTGCAGATCCAATATTCAAATGCTTATATACCTGAATTGAATCAAGTGAAACAATCTCACCATTATGTGCCTTTGCATAATCAATAGCATATTTAGTTTTACCAACCGCAGTAGGCCCTGCTATAACTACAAGCTTCTTTTTCACTTCAAATCCTTTTCAATTTCACCTATCAAAATTTTGATTATATCTTTCTCATCAATCTTCTTTACAATCTTTCCCTTCTTAAATAGCACTGCTTCGTTTATACCACCTGCTATACCAATGTCCGCTTCTTTCGCTTCACCTGGACCATTAACTACACAGCCCATAACAGCAACTTTATATTTTTTCTTTTTAGATTTTTTCATTAGAACTTCATACTTGTAACTATTAAGTTCATTTTCAACCTTGTCAGCAATTTCAATTATATTTATATTTGTCCTCGCGCAAGTTGGACAAGAAACTATTTCTATACCGCCATTTCTAAGCCCCAAGGCTTCTAGGATTTTTTTTGCAGAATAAATCTCTTCAACGGGGTCACCTGTTAAACTTACTCTCATAGTGTCGCCGATTCCTTCATAGAGTAATATACCAAGTCCAACACTTGATTTAATATTTCCAGATTTGATTGTACCAGCTTCGGTAATTCCTATATGAAGTGGATAGTCATATTTATTTGCAAAAAGTTTGTATGCATCTATAGCCATTAAAACATTAGATGATTTTATAGATACGATAGTATTATAGAAATTATACTTTTCGAGAAGTTTAATATTTTCTTTTGCTGACTCAAATAGACCCTTTGCAGTAACTTTTCCATCATACTTTGCTAATATCTTTTTACTTAGAGAGCCACTGTTGACTCCGATTCTTATAGGAATTTTTTTCTTTTTACAGATATCGACAACCTTTTTTACATTTTCTATATCACCAATATTCCCTGGATTGATTCTTATCTTATCTATGCCACGTTCTGCCGCCATGATTGCCAATCTACAATCAAAATGAATGTCAGCAACTAGTGGTATTCCAATTTTCTTTTTTATACTTTCTATTGCAATGGCACTATTCTCATCAGGTACACTTACCCTAACTATCTCACAGCCTGCACTTTCAAGTGAGCGAATCTGGTTGATAGTACTTTTCACATCAAAAGTTTTAGTATTGCACATTGACTGTATAACTACATTCTTACTATGCCCAATACTTATTTTTCCAACTTTTACTTTTTTGGTTTCTTCTCTTTTTCGCATGATAACATTTCCTTACTTCTCAGTGACCTATGATACTCTATGGCAAATCTATGAGTCTCATCCTGTATCTTTGTTATAAGTTTAAATAATTCTTTATATTCGTGCAAATCTACCTCTACACCGTTATATACCAACCCTCTCGTCCTATGGTTATCATCTTTAACCATTCCCACAACTGGTATATCTATTTGATAATTCTTTAATGTTTCCTCTACAACATTTACCTGCCCGAGTCCTCCATCTATTAAGAATATTGATGGCAACTTATTGAATTTAGCATCGTCTCTTGTAAATCTCTCAATCCTTCTTGTGATTACTTCTTCCATTGATGCATAGTCGTCAGGCCCTGATACAGTTTTTATTTTAAACTTTCTATAGTCGTTTTTCTTAAATCCTTTTCCTTCCCAGACAACCATAGATGCTACATTTAAAACACCTGAAGTATTCGAAATGTCATAAGACTCAAGTCTCTTTATATCATCTACTCCTGTGATCTTCTTTAAATCATCATAGGCTACAGCTAGTTCTTTTTCTTCGCGGACATATTTTGCTACCTTTTGGTCATATTGTATTTTTGCATTAAGTGATGCAAGTTTTACAAGTTTATCTTTCGAACCTCTCTTTGGAGTTACAATCTTGCACTTCTTTTTATCTCTTGAGAGCCACTCATCAAATAATTCTTTCTCCTCTATCTCTACAGGTATCCAAATTTCTTTAGGAAGGAAAAATGTCTCATTATAATACTGTTTTATAAAACTTGAGATGACTTCTTCATCTGTATCCTTCTCATCTATGTTTAATATGTTGGTATTTCTGTCTATGATATTTCCATCTCTCACTTCAAATATCTGTATCATAGCCATGTCTTTTTCACGATACATACCAACTATATCTTTATCAAATTCTTCCTTGCTGTCTATCTTTTGCTTCTCAGTAATTTCATTTATAGTTATGATTTTATCTCTATATACTGCAGCCTCTTCAAATCTATCATTGTCAGAGCACTCCTTCATCTTGTTTTCCAAGTCTTTGATTATGCCCTTTGTGTTACCACTTAAGAAGTCCTTGACCTCATTTACCTCTTTCATGTATGCGTCTTCGTTTCTGTTTATGCAAGGTGCATTACACATTTCCAAATGATAGTAGAGGCAAGTCTTGTGCTTATTCTTTTTTGGATTAGTCAAATCAAGTTTGCAGAGTCTAAGTTTATAATTGTCCTTTATGTAGTCAAGTGCCTCTTTCACAATGCCACCTGACATATATGGTCCAAAATAAGTCGCCTTGTCTTTTGACTTTCTATGAACCTTAAATACTCTTGGAAATGCCTCATCGGTAGTCAACTTGATATATGGATAATTCTTGTCGTCCTTAAGTAAGGTATTGTATCTTGGTCTATACTCTTTTATAAAGTTTGACTCAAGTATCAAGCTCTCTAACTCATTATCTACGACCACATATTCAAAATAGTCTATGTTGGCAACCATTTGCTCTATCTTTGATGTCTTTTGATATGAGTCAGAAAAATACTGTTTAACCCTGTTCTTTAAATTTTTTGCCTTTCCTACATAAATAACTTCTCCATCATGTTTATGCATTAAATATACACCTGGAGAAGTTGGAAGTTTTTTTAATTCATTTTCAATATTAAAGTCTGACATTATTCAGCAAATGCATCCCACTTATATGCTCCACCTGGATGCCAGAAAAGCCACTCCTCTATACCTGCATCTTCTACTGCCTTAATCTGTTCTTTATACTCTGCAACATCATAAGTTTTATATTCGACAAGATAGTTTGCAGTGAATCCTTGAAGCCATGGTCTAACCTTACCATAGTGCACTGAGTCATCCTTCGTCCTTTCTATCGTACTATCAGAAGTATCAAGCGCACCTTTTACTGCCTCATAAGGTTTTAAGTCTGGCACATCAAGTCCGAAAGTCTTATTTGCATAGTGCGAAGGATAAACCATTGGGCAGAGGTAGTCAACATTTTTTAATAGTGTAGTATATTCTTGACCTATAGAGTTTTGGTCCTTATACGAATTCATTATCGCTCCAAATACATCTATAGATACAAATATATTCTCTGGAATAAGTTCTTGATAAATGTCTTGTGCTAGTTCAGTTATAATTTCAATTTTAGTCTTGCCCTTCGTTTCCTCATCTGAAAATGCCACATGCCTCATACCTGCGTCAGCTGAAAATCTGAAATAGTCATATTGAACTTCATCAAAGCCAGCTTTAGCACAGCCCTTACCTATCTCTATCAAATATTTTTTTACTTCTTCATTATATGGATTGAGCCAATAGTAACCAGTATTATCTCTATAATATTTTCCATCTTTTCTATGGACTGCAAGGCTCGAATCAAGTTTAGTAATATAGTTATCTAAAAATGATGAGACTCTTGCTATAAGATAAATATCATTTTCTCTACACAGTTTTACAAAGGCATCTATATCCTTAATCTGCGCCTCTATAGTCTTTTTACTCTTTACAAAATCACTATCCATATTGAAAGTGATTCTTCCAATCTCATCTTTTACGTCTACCACTATGGCATTTATACAAGAGTTCTTGATATTTTCAAAAATTGGATTAAATCTCTCTTCTTTTCCAGCTATATATGCAGGTAAATATATTCCTTTTATCTTTTTAGGTGATTTTTTTCTTTTTAATATCAAACTCTCAATGTTCTCGGAAATTTGAAAGTCCCTATCTTTTTTTGTGACAACTGTTGATTTTGGCTTTGTATCAATCTTTTTCTCAAAAGAAAACTCTATGGCATCATTTTCCTCAGTCTCTACAACTTCTACACCATAGTTAATTATTTGCTGATTTGAACATGATGTTGCAAAAATCAAAATCATTGATACAAATACTGCTATAAATTTTTTGAAAACTTTCTTCATTACAAACATCTCTGCCTATTTATCTCATATAATAAAATTCCTGTTGCGACAGACACATTTAATGAATCAATATGTCCTTTCATAGGAATTTTTACTATAAAATCACATTTTTCTTTTACGAGTCGAGATACACCGCTTCCTTCATTTCCTACAACTAAACCAATACTGCCTTTTAAGTTAGTCTTAGTCATCTCTGTTCCATCCATATCTGCACAGGCAAACCACATACCATCGTTCTTCAACTCTTCAATAGTCTTACTTATATTGGTGACTCTAGCAATTCTCATATGTTCAGATGCACCGGCAGATGCTGATACTACTGTCGCAGTTACCATTGCCTGATTTCTATTTTTAATAATTATGCCATGTGCACCGACACATTCAGCCGACCTAATAATTGCTCCAAAATTATGTGGGTCCTCAATCTCATCTAAGATAACTACAAAAGGATCTTCGTTTTTACTTTTTGCATAGTCCAAAATGTCAGAGACCTCTACATACTTATAATCTTCAGCCTCGGCAATAATTCCCTGATGTGCTCTTGTCTCAGCCATATTATCAAGTTCATCTCTTTCCAGAAACTTAATAATGGTGCCTGTTCTCTTTAAATCATCTATTATAGAATTAATCTTATTATCTTTAAGTGATTTTAATACAAAAAGTTTCTTTATACCCCTTTTAGCATTGAGGCATTCTAAAACTGCATTCTTTCCTTCTATTCTATTTTCACCAATATTATCTCTCATAAATGCACTCTAGGGGACTTGAACCCCTACGATTTCTCATATGTACCTGAAACATACGCGTCTGCCAATTCCGCCAAGAGTGCTAGTTTTATTCTATGCATTCACAAATCTTATTAAGCACTTCTATCAGTCTTTTTTCATCAGTATATAAGAGAAGTCCCAGAACTGCTTCAAGCCCTGTCGCTTTTCTATATTCAACTATGCTTGAATTTTTTGATTTAGAATGAGAATGAGCATTTCGTGCATGTTTAAAGAAATTAATCTCCTCTTCGCTGAAGACATTGTTGACCAGATAATCAGATATTTTTGATTGACTTTTTGCACAGACAAGTTCAGTATTCTTTGTATGTAAATCATTAATTTTTATCTTATCAGCAAACTTTCTATTTAAATAATCTCTCGTAAATAAGTCAAACACTGTATCTCCGACAAAGGCAAGTTTCAGCACTTGCTCGTTTTGTGGGTCAGGCAATTGTACATCTTCATTCACATTTTTTAAATCAGATAATAGTTTTTTTAAACTTTCTTCCATTTAACTCCCTGTCTTGTATCCTCAAGTTCTATTCCCATATCAAGCAATTTCTTTCTAATCTCATCAGCCTTTGCATAGTCTTTTGCTTTTTTTGCCTCTGTTCTCTCTTGAATCATTTTTTCTATTAAAGCCTCATCGACATCTGACTCTTGAGTTGTCTTATTATGTAAATCAATTCCCAATATGTCAAGCAAGGTATCTATTATAAGTAACATGGCATTTAAAAATGCAATAGAACTATTTTCGTTGACATTTTGATTTGCAACTCTAACTATCTCATAAATTTGAGTCTCTGCATCTGCAGTATTAAAGTCATCATCCAACTTGTCAAAATACTCTTTTATATATTCACATACTTTGTCAAATGCCGCCAACTCTTCTTTTGAAAAATCCGAACTAGTTTTTAAATCAACTATTAACTCATTAAAGTCGTCTATATTTTCAAGTTTTGAATTCTCTGCAACATTTATACCTTTATTCTTCAATGTGAATTTAATATTATTAACACAGTTTTCTATTCTCTCAAGACTTGCCTTACTTGACTCCATCAACTCAAATGAGAAATTGAGCATTGCCCTATACTGAGTAGATAGCATAAATAGTCTAAGCACCTTTCCATCAAACTTTGTGAGCACATCTCTAACTGTGAAGAAATTTCCAAGAGACTTACTCATCTTTTGATTGTTGATATTTAGAAATGCATTATGCATCCAATATCTTGCATAAGTAGTATCGTGAAGTGGCTCGTATTGAGCAATTTCATTTTCGTGGTGAGGGAAAACTAAATCTTCTCCACCTGCATGTATATCGAGTGAGCCGTTGCAGTACTTTGGTGCCATTACACAGCACTCAGTGTGCCAACCTGGTCTACCATCACACCAAGGACTCTTCCAAAATGGCTCTCCCTCTTTTTTAGGTTTCCATAGCACGAAGTCAGTTGAAGTCTTTTTATCTTCTTCGCCAGTTACCTTTATATCTCTAAAACCTGATTGTAAGTCATCTAAATTTTTATGAGAAAGTTTTCCATATTCTTTAAACTTAGTTGTATCATAATATACTGTTCCGTCTTTTCCTACATATGCATATCCCTTATCAACAAGTCCTTTGATGAGTTCTATCATTCCATCAATCTCTTTAGTTGCAAGTGGATGAGTTGTGGCTGGCATAATATTCATTCCCGCCATATCTT
The DNA here is from genome assembly GCA_017523785.1 of Lachnospiraceae bacterium. Taxonomy (GTDB): domain Bacteria; phylum Bacillota; class Clostridia; order Lachnospirales; family Lachnospiraceae; genus UBA3633. Next base: position 5,401 of record JAFWVX010000026.1, on the reverse strand, counting down.
TCTTACACTCATCTATAAATCTATTTGCAAGTTCTTCAGAACTAATTCCCAATTCATTTGCACGATTTATAATCTTGTCATCTATGTCAGTGAAATTTGATACATAGTTTACATCGTAGCCAAGGAAACTCAGGTATCTTCTAAATGAATCAAAAACTATCATAGGTCTCGCATTGCCTATATGAATAAAGTCATAGACAGTTGGACCGCAGACATACATTCGGACCTTCATTGGTTCAATTGTCTCGAATTCTTCTTTCCTTTTTGTTAGTGTATTATATATTTTCATAATATTCCCTTCGGGCTCGCAGTGCTCGCCCCTACAATTGCAATACTTGCTCATCACAATTACTATCTTTTATTATTAATTCATTTGCAATATTATCTACTTATCAACTTCCACCAGTGATATAGCCCTCGCTGCTATCCCTTCGCCACTACCTGTAAAGCCAAGTCCTTCTTCAGTAGTTGCTTTCACACTCACTCTATCTATATCAATATCAAGTGCAGCCGATATATTATTTCTCATTTCATCTATATAAGTTCTAAGTTTTGGCGTCTGACATATTATAGTAGAGTCAATGTTACAAACATTTAAATTTTTATCGTTCAATAGTTTCTTTACTTCTTTCAATAATTCAATAGAGTTAGCACCTTTATATTTTTCATCAGTGTCTGGGAAATGTTTCCCAATGTCACCAAGTGCCATGGCGCCGAGTAAGGCATCCATTATTGCATGAGTCAGGACATCTGCATCACTATGACCGAGCAGGCCTTTTTCATATGGGATTTTAACCCCAGCTAAAATTAAGTCTCTACCTTCTACTAATTTATGAACATCGTAACCTTCGCCTATTCTATACATACGCCTACTCACATTTCTTACTTGTAACTTTTATATAATACTTATTTAAAATTGTACATGGGTGATATTGAAGTTTTGAATTTTCAAGTCCCTTGTCACCTGCATTCTCTTCGCGATTGATGTATTTCATTTCTGATCCATAGCGTCTTGCAAACTCATTCATTATCATAGGATAAGAGCCTCTCTTAGTCTTATCTGCCTTCTCAATATGTACTATAAGAGTATGGTTTACAATTTCACCCATACTGAATGCACATATTTGACCATCAACCTTAAGCATTAGCCCAAAGAATTTATACTTGTCATTATTGTCAAGAACCTCTAATACTTTTTTCAATTCCTCTTCAAATATTATAGATTCTTTAGACTCAGTTTTTGCAAACTCTATAACAAAATCTTTTACATCTTTTATATTACTTTCATTAATTTCTTCATAAGTGTAATTTGGGAAAGTCTTTTTGAAATAATTCATATGATTTTTCTGACCGTGATATTTTCTACCGCTAAGATTAATCATATCTTGAGCTTCATATATGTAGTCAGCCCAATCAGGTAAGATAATCTTCTCTGCCTCAAACTTTTTTTCTACACAGGCCAAATCTCTGTCCGTAGCAGCTACAAACTGTAGAGGAATATTGTTTTCATTACAGTGCTGACAAATAAGATAGAGGGCGTGACTCACTGACTCACCAATTGGCACAGTAAAGCATTCACCATAGTCAAAAAATGTCACTGCAAATATCAATGTCCTATCAATTATTGTATATCTAGTATTGAAAAAATCCGCCCACATGACTGAGCCACCAACTGAATTATCACAGTTGTTGCTTCTTGTATACTTGAAGTAAGGTCTAATAATTTCAATATCATCCATTGTAAGTTTTTTTAAATTTAGCATCTACACCTCTTGGCACACATATATTTTTTTGCTTTTAAAATAATCTATATTGTAATTTTTATTGTCTAATACATTGAACATTACAATTTTGTTCTTCAGGCTTTCCACATATTCATCGGATTCAAATTTCAAAAAATTTTCCTCATTTTTCATGAGTTCTATATACTCATCATTGTTTTGTGGGTAAATATCGAACTTATCATCTGAAAACTTGTCGATACTGAACTTGCTAACGATTTCAAATCCAATTCTAGTATAAGCCTTCTTAACTCCATCATTTTCTGGAACGAGATAACAAAATGGCTCGCTCAAACTTTTCAAATACTCTACAGCTTTATTCATACAAGAAGCCATTAAGCCTTTGCCTCTATGCTCCTTTTTAGTTGCAATGGCAACAAGGTAATGGACATTTTTTATATCGCCGCAAATATTATAGACATAGGGATTTAGATGTATCATAGACAAAACTTCATCTCCCTCTCTTGCAACTACCATCTCATTTCTTTTAATAATAGTATCATAATAGTAGTTTATAAAGTCATCTTTGCCCTCATCAAAACATGCCTCGTAGAGTTTACGAGTTTTTAATTTTGACTCTATGTCATCTCTTTTAATTATTTCTATTTGCAAAGTTCTTCAACAATCTCGTTTATAAGTTTGCCATCAGCCTTACCTTTGAGTTCAGGCATGATGCTCTTCATTATGAGACCCTTGTTCTTTCCTGCAACTACATCTGCAAACTTATCATTTATAAGTTTAATTACTTCTTCCTTGCTCATGAGTTTTGGAGCATAAGCCTCAACATAGGCATAGCGATTCTTAAACTCAGTGAGTAAGTCCTCTCTATCGGCAGGGCAAGAGTCAATTTGCTCCTTAATTGTCTTTAACTCTTTAAGAACTACCTGAGTAACTATGTCATCAGGTATATTAACTCTATCTCCTCCCTTATCAATTACAATCTTCTTAGCTGCATCAATAAGTGATGAAATAGCGAGCTTCTTTTCATTGTTTTTTTCTTTCATAGCAGAAATTTGATCTGCTCTAATTTTTTCTATTAATAGCATATTATCCTCCTATAGCTAATAATTTATTATCTCCAATATGTAAAAAATATTATTCCATATAATACCAACATATGTAGCGGGTAAAACAAATAGTGAAAACGTTTCAAGTCGAAATATCCCTTTTGTCCATCATAGAAATATACAAAGAGGACTGACAATACTCCAAAACCATAATAATGCTGTGCACTCATTAAAAATGTCACAATTAGCATAATCAGACATTTTGCATTTAAGTCATATCTAAACATATAATATATATATATGAGTATTATTCCTTCAAGCCAATAGTCCGTCTTTAAGAAAAAGCAGGCGAAACCTGCGAGCACGGTAGGAACAAGTGATAATATTTCAGATATTGAGTTTAATGCTCTCACAAATAGAAGCATCAATAGTCCTATAAAATAAGTAAACAAAACATTTTGTAACATAAAGCAGTCGCTAGATAGACATTTATTAAAAATCATTAAGTCGTATGGAATCTCTGAAATAAGAGCTAGTACTAAAATTCTAAGAATATATTTGAAGACATTACTCGTCTTTCTAAATCCCTCTACTATCAAAAATGCATATACGGGAAATGATATTCTCCCTATCATCCTACAAATGGTATAGAGAGTCAGCCAAGGTTTCGCCTCTGCAAGCGAAATGGCATTTTCATATAGGGCAAGGTCATAGCCATAGAGTTTTCCATTCTTAATTAAGACATAGCCTATATGGTCTATAAGCATTGTAAACATAGCAATAATTACCAATGCATTGTGAGAAAAGCCTATCTCTCTTCTTTTCGATTCCAGCCATCTTAATATATCCAAAATATTACTCCGCCATCTTTGCTTCTACATCTTTTAATTCATATCTCACAAATAGATTCTCTTTCTCTTTTGTGACAATTGTTTTATCTTTAATTACAAAATCTTTTAAATTATTTAATGATATTTCATCTACTGAAAACATTTTCAAAATCTTCTCTGAAGTCTTTGGCATAAAGCAATATATCAATTTTGCACCCTTGCAGATATTAACTGATAAATTATATAATACAGTCTTTAATCTATCCATCTTGCTCTCATCTTTTGCAAGTGCCCAAGGCTCTGTCTCATCTATATATTTATTACATCTTCTAAATATGTCGAATGCACTATCTACAGCATCTTGAATTTTTAACTTTTCCATTGAATCGATTGTCTTATCAATGCTTGAATTTACAGAAGCATATAAGTCATCATCTACGGCTTCTTTAACTTTCTTATTCTCTAATTCGCCGTCATAATATTTGTTAATCATTGCAATTGTTCTACTTACAAGATTTCCTAAAACATTTGCCAAGTCTGTGTTATATCTCTCAGTGACGAGTTTGAGACTCACTACACCGTCATTGTCATATGGCATCTCGTGGAGTAAATAAAATCTAACTGCATCAGTTCCGAAAACTTCACAGAGTTTATCTGGATACAAAACATTACCTCTTGACTTTGACATCTTAGTTCCATCATCAGTTTCTTCATTTGCAGCAAGAAGCCAAGGGTGACCAAATACTTTTTTAGGTAGTGGCAAATCCAATGCCATAAGGAATATAGGCCAGTAAATTGTATGGAATCTAACAATATCTTTTCCAATTACATGTAAATCAGCAGGCCAATATTTATTAAATGTCTCAGTCTGAGACTCAGTGTCATAACCAATTCCAGTTATATAATTGCTAAGTGCGTCGAGCCATACATAGACTACATGCTTTTCATCAAAGTTAACTGGTATACCCCAGGTAAATGAAGTTCTTGATACACAGAGGTCTTTAAGTCCTGGAAGTAAAAAGTTATTTAACATTTCATTTTTTCTACTCTCAGGAACTATGAAGTCATTACTCTTAATATATTCTATAAGTCTATCTGCATATTTAGACATTTTGAAGAAGTATGCTTCCTCTTTTGCCTTGTAGACTTCTCTTCCGCAATCTGGACATTTGCCATCGACAAGTTGCGAATCAGTGAAAAATGACTCGCAAGGAGTGCAGTACCAACCTTCGTATTCTCCCTTATAGATGTCGCCTTGCTTGTAAAGTTTCTCAAATATATGTTGAATTGCTTTTACATGGTCATCGTCAGTAGTTCTTATAAATCTATTGTAACTTGTGTCAATCAAGTCATAAATTCTCTTTACATCTGCTGCAATGTTGTCGACATACTCCTTAGGTGTAACCTTAGCCTCTGCCGCCTTCTTCTCAATCTTTTCACCATGCTCATCAGTTCCAGTCAAATAAAAAACATCAAAGCCCTGCTCCCTCTTATATCTTGCTATGCTGTCGGCAAGTACCACATCATATACATTTCCAATATGTGGCTTTCCTGATGTATAGACTATTGCAGTTGTAATATAATACTTATTGCTCATAAATGCATTTCTCCCTTAATAAATAAAAGAGAACTATGGAGTTCTCTTTTAATATCATTTGTGATTTTATTAATTATTTCTTTCCGTGAACTTTATTATAAACTTCATAGTCAACAGGCACAATATCACAGGATACTAATTGAAAATTCTCTTGGAATGTTGCTGTGATACAATACTCTACATCGT
>JAFWVX010000025.1 GCA_017523785.1 Lachnospiraceae bacterium | reverse complement strand
TGTAAAGTAAGAAAAACTAAAACGAACTGCCCCTTGTTGTTTTGTACCAAGTGCAATATGTAGACGAGGTGCACAATGTGCTCCTGGTCTCGTTGCTATGCCATAATCATTTGATAAAGCATCTGAAACCTCTCCGGAATCGTAATCTTTCACATTTAAAGATACAATTGCGGCGTGTTCAATGGGCTCGCAGTGCTCGCTCCTACATTGTACGGGCGAGTTGCACGAGCCCTTTTTGTGTACGGGCGAGTTGCACGAGCCCCTACTATTAAAGTTGCCGTACACTTTTATTCCATCAATTTTTGTAACTTCATTATAAAAATACTCTGTAAGTTCTCTCTCTTTTTTCTGGATGTTCTCCACACCTACTTCATTTAAAAAATCAATCGCAGCTGAAAGTCCAGCTATGCCATGCGAATTAAGTGTTCCCGCTTCAAGTCGTGTTGGGTAATCACTTGGTTGCTCTTCTTCATAAGTTTTAACCCCGCTACCACCTCTTTTAAATGCACTAACTTCTATTCCTTCTTTTACAAGAAGCCCACCAGTGCCTTGAGGACCAAATAGACCCTTATGACCCGTGAAGCAGTAAATATCTATTCCCAAATCTTTTACATCAACAGGCATTGTTCCAGCTGACTGGGATCCATCTACAATCAAAATGGCATTAGCATCGTGAGTGATTTTTGAAATAGTTTTTATGTCATTGACATTTCCAGTAAGATTTGAAATATGATTTATAACAACAACTTTAGTTTTGTCATCAATAATTTTTTTTGCATCATCAATTGATAACACTCCATTTACATCTACTGGTATAAATTGCAAATCAATATTTTTTGTCTTCTTCAAATGGTAAAGTGGTCTTAAGACAGAATTGTGCTCTGTGTCAGTTGACACAACTTTGTCTCCTGCTTTTATAGTTCCATTAATTGCTATATTTAATGCTTCAGTGGAGTTACACGTGAATATAACATTTGAAGCTTTGTCAAAATTGAAAAATTTTGCAATTTTTACTCTTGCATCATAAACGACTCTTGATGCAGAAAGTGTGGCGCCGTGAGCTCCGCGAGAGGCATTGCCTTGCGTTCTCATTGCATTTACAACTGCATCAATAACTTGTTCTGGTTTCTTTAAAGTTGTCGCTGCATTATCTAAATAAATCATAATCTATTTATTCAGTGTGAGTTTAAAATCTCTACCTTCTTTTTCGTGAGTAACTTTATATCCAAGCGACTCAGCATGGTTACTCACATTCTTTTCAGCTGTGCGGTTATCAACTAGGACAACCAACTCGCTTGGATTATTCTTCTTGATCTCGTCGTCCACCATCATTACTGGTCGTGGACAAGCATATCCTCTTGCATCTACCATTAGTTTTTCCTTTCGGGGCTCGTAAAATTCGCCCATACATAAGCGGGCTCGCAGTGCTCGCCCCTACAATTTCATTAGTACCCACAGGCATTTTCGTTGCTTATCGCTACGGTAATTCAAAATTATTATTTTATTGAGCCGCAGCATAAGCATAAGAAAACGCTTCGGTCATATTCATAGGTTACCCACCGGCGTTTTCGTTGCTTATCGCTGCGGCGGATACAATTAATAATTATGATTCTGACTTAAGGTTAGTAAGTGAAATAACGAGTAATGCAACTAAGCAACATACTGCTGCAAGTTTTCCATTGTTGCTAAGTGTGAATACTTTATATGCCCCATCAACCATTCCTGGATCTGCTCCACCAGCAAGTGCAAAGTTGTGTGCAAATGCTGCACCAACAAGCATACCGATAACTGTAACTGCTGAATCGCCATTTCCTTCACCAGCGAGGATAAGTTGACGAAGTGGGCATCCACCGAGAAGGCAAGATCCCCAACCAACGATAACCATTCCGAGGAAGTTCCAGACTTGACTTGAGTGAGCTATTGGTTGAGATAAAGTTGAAAATCCTTTGAAGTTTCCAAGGACAACATTTCCAACTATAACTGCTATAAATACACAAACAAATCCGATGATTAAATTGAAATTCTTAAACATTACTATGTCGCGAATTCCGCCAACCATACACATTCTTGATTTTTGTGCGAGAACTCCAACTATAAGTCCTGCAATTAATGCCATGAAGATTGGAGCATGCATTGATCCTGGACCAGAAGTTGATATTGCAAATGGAGCAGAATTCTTTGCGCCCTCAACACCATTTTTAACATCAGCAACATATTGAGAAAGTGTTGGCCAAGCCATGAAGAATAATACAAATAAAATTACTAATACAACTGGTAAAACTAATCCATCAAGATTAGCAACATCGTAATTTCTCTTAAGTCCAAATCCTTTCTTGAGGAATGCAACACCGATTAAAATTCCAACTGCGAATCCGGCAAGTCCAACGAATGCATTTAAATCTCCGCCACCCATTCTTATAACCATACGAAGTGGGCATCCAAGGAAAATGAGTGCACCAACCATTACCATAAATCCAAGGATGAATCTAAGTGCTGGGCTTGAGCCTGCTTTTGCTCTCCACTCACCTGATGCGAGTGCCATAATCATAGAACCGAGAACGATACCAACTATCTCTGGTCTTAAATACTGCACAACAGGTGCTGTGTGAAGTTTTGTAGTTCCTGCAATGTCTCTGATGAAACATGCGATACAGAATCCCATGTTCTTTGGGTTTCCGAACTTTGTGAGCATTACTGCTGCTACACCAATTAAAAGTCCAGTGACAATAATTAGTGGGTTAACTTTTGTTTTCATAAAATCCTCCAATAGGGTTTTACCCTTTTCATTTTTTGGATAAATGGATTTCATTATGTATCATTTGCGTCATTTCATTTCTACAAATAAAAAAGATTCTTCATATACAAAAAGAATCTCATTAAAAATTCGAAAAACGAAAATGTTTCTCTAACCCTTAACATAAGATACATGGTCGGAATTTTTGGGAATCGAACCCACAACATTACTTTTCTCACCAGAGAATAAGAAAACTCCTTATCTAATGAAATTCATCTATTCAATTATATAAATTGTATCAAAATAAGGCAAAAAAAGCAAATAAAATTTGTTTTTTCCTATGTCATTTTCTCACAAATATATGAATATTACATATGCTATAAAAACAACTCCAATATCTGCACGGCATTTGTAGCAGCACCCTTTCTAATCTGGTCACCGCAGCACCAAAGTGATATTCCATTCTCAAATACTAAATCTTGTCTAATTCTACCAACCTCTACTATATCTTTGTCGGTTGTGTTGAGTGGCATTGGATACAAATGATTCTTTTGGTCATCAACCAACTTAACACCCTTGACATTTGATAAGGCTTTTTTAACTTCTTCAACACTTAGTTTTTTTTCTAAATCAAGTGTAACCGAAATACTATGAGACCTCATAACTGGAACTCTTATGCAAGTGCAAGTAACTTTTAAATCTGGTAAATGCATAATCTTTCTTGACTCGTTTTGCATTTTCATCTCTTCTGTAGTGAAATCATTATCAGTAAATGAACCGATGCAAGGGATTAAGTTATACGCGATTTGATATTTAAATGAGTCGGATTCGAACTTAGGACCCTCTGCCCCCTCATCTTTCATGAGTGAACTTATTCTATGATTTGGAATGTCACTATTCTTTGCTAAGTATTCTACCTGCTCATCGAGTGCCTTCATTCCGCCAACTCCAGCACCACTTACTGCCTGATAAGTTGATGCAACTATACTCTTTATCTTTGAAACTTTGTTGATGCCATAGATTGCCATATCAGTAATTATAGTTGAGCAGTTTGGATTTGCAATTATGCCTTTATTATTTTTTGCATCTTCACCATTTATCTCTGGCACTACGAGCGGCACATCTTTATCCATTCTAAATGCAGAAGAGTTATCTATAAACACTGCACCAGCCTTTACAATCGCTGGGGCATATATTTTTGAAAACTCTGCTTCCACTGCACCTAAAACAAAATCCATTCCATTAAAAGAATCATTTGTTGTCTCTTCTATGGTCAACTCTTTTTCATTTCCCGCTATATTAACTTTTACTTTTTTACCTGCAGACTTTTTTGAAGCGAGAAGTTTTAACTCACAGTCAATCTTTCTCTCCTCTATGCACTTTATCATCTGCATTCCTACGGCACCAGTTGCACCTAAAATTGCTACTTTCATTTTATTCTCCTATAAATTTATTATAAATACATTGTATTGATTTCTCAAAATCATTTACATCAACGCCTACTATGATACATATCTCATCTGAACCTTGTGAAATAATTTTTATGTTTATATCATTTGCACCAAGTTCTGCGAATATCTGTCCAGACATTCTCTTTTTATTTCTCATTCTGCGACCTACTACTGCCACAAGAGCGATACCGTCTATGACTTTTACCTCGTCACATTCCAAGCCTACTTTTAGTTCATCTACTATTTCATAATAGTATTTCTTAATCTTTGAAGTCGCTAGAACTACATCGACACTGTCTACACCAGAAGGGCAAAACTCTACACTGATTCCATACTTTTCAAAGACAGATAAAATTTTTCTCATAAAACCGACTTCGCTAGACATATGATTTTTGATACAAGTCACAACCGAGAAATCTTTCTTGCCAGTAATTCCAGTTATGGCGTGTTTCACTCCCTCATCATCCTTATCATCAAACGATGCTAAAATCATTGTGCCTGGATTGTCTGGTTCGTTTGTATTTTTAATATTGATTGGAATATTTTTTTCTTTCACAGGGAACACTGCCTCGTCGTGCAACACATTTGCTCCCATGTAACTCATCTCCCTAAGCTCACTATAAGTGATGGTGTCGATTCTATGAGGGTTTGCAACTATTCTTGGGTCACAAACAAGTATTCCTGATACATCGGTCCAGTTTTCATAGAGGTCTGCATTTAAAAGATTTGCTAGTATTGAACCTGTGATGTCTGAACCGCCACGACTCATAACTTTAATTTTTCCATCAGGCATAGATCCATAAAATCCTGGAAATACTATTTTCTTGTCTGTATTCAAATATTTCTGTAATGCCTCATTAGTCTTTTCCATATTGATAGTTTGGTCATAATTAAATTTGAATACATCCTTTGCATCGACAAACTCTGCACCTAAATATTCTGCAAGCATAAGAGCAGTGAGGTATTCACCTCTAGATACAAGATAGTCAGTATCATTGTCAACTGCTATATCTTCTTTTATTTTTTTAAACTCTTTATCTAAATCTATATTTAAGCCAAGTTCTTCTTTTATACCATAATATTTTTTTTCTATCAAAGAAAAAATATCATCTACTGAAACTTTGTATTTCACATGAGCATGCACAATATAAAGAAGGTCGGTAACTTTATGGTCATCTTTTCCCTCTTTGCCACATGCTGAAGTCACTACAAACTTTCTTGCATCTTCTGCATTAACTATGTTTTTTACTTTTTTAAATTGATTTGCATTGGCTACTGACGAGCCACCAAACTTCACTACTTTAATCATAATACTCCTATCGGGCGGATGTATCCGCTCCTACGAGGGACGACAGAATGTCGTCCCCTACAGTACGGGCGAGTTACACGAGCCCTTTTTGTACGGGCGAGCTATGCGAGCCCTAAGTTAAATTTTGCAATAAATTTTATTTTGGGATTTCTTAATTCATCCACTGTCATCCCTTCAACAACTTTCACTTCGCCATCATCATATCTCACATAAAACTTTTCTTTAAAATCTTTATACTCTACAACAATTTTTTCTGTTGTGTATATTGGCACAACTGTTTTTTGATCTATTCTCACAAGGTCTTGAACAATAGAATGACCCGTTGGCAAACTTCCTGCACCAGGTCCTATAAATACCAATCTTCCTTCAGTCGAACAGTATAATTCAACATAATTAAAATTTGAACCTACATTTGCTATATATGCCTTGTTATCAAACAATTCTGGCATCACTAGTATCAAATTTTTTTCTTTATCAAATGTTGTAATAAGTTTTAACACAAGATGATTTTTCTTAAAGTAAGCCATATCTTCTTTTGTTAGATATCTAATTCCAAATTTCAAAACATTTTCCATAGAAAATGATTTTCTTGTTGCGACATTTGCAGAGATAATAGTTTTATAAAGTAAATCATCTCCATCTATGTCACTTGATGGATCTGCTTCTGCAAAACCTTTGTCTTGAGTTTCTTTTAATGCAACATCAAAATCTACATAGCCATTTGTCATCTTATCAAGTATATAATTTGTTGTTCCGTTGAATATCGCTTTAAAGCCTGTGACATCATCAACAAACGAAACTCGTGATAAATTTTCTATCCAAGGAATACCACCACCAACTGATGCTTCAAATAAAAAATAAACATCATTCTCATCAGAAAGTTTTATGAGTTCATCATAGTGAGTTGCAACTAAAAGTTTATTTGATGTAACAACATTTTTCTTTTTCATCATAGCACGACTCACATAATCAAATGCAGGATCTTTTCCACCCATGCACTCGACAATCGTATCGATGCTGTCATCATTTAATATATCATCAAAATTATCAGTCATCTCTTTAGTGTCAAGGCTTGAACCTTTTCGCTTCAAAATTTTTGACACATTAATGTAGTCGAGACCATTATTTTTTATAATCTCGTATACACCTTTTCCTACTGTTCCAAAACCTAAAATTGCTATATTCATATTGACCTCTTTTCAAACTCTTATTATATCACAAATCGGTATTATTAACACATAATTTATGTAAAAAGACATATACTTATAACAATATTTTATAAAAATATCTATAAATTAAGTATTTTATATACCGCTTATCAACATTTTATGCTAAAATATAGCATACTGCTTTATTGCATAGAAAGCACTTATTGTAGGGGACGACATTCTGTCGTCCCTGTAGGGGCGAGCATTCATTGTAGGGGACGACATCCTGTCGTCCCTCGTAGGGGCGAGCACTACGAGCCCGCGCCCGAGCGCATTTTCCGAGCGAAGCGAAAGGAAGTGCGGCAAAGTACCCTTGGGGTGAAAGGTGATTTTATGAAATTATATTCAACAAGAAATTTAAATGAAATTAAAAATCCAAAAGATGCCATCATCAAAGGCCTATCCGACGACGGCGGTCTTTACTGTCCAAAGTTTGAAGACATAGTTGCCCACAAATTTGACATAAAAAATCTTCTATCAAATGATTACAAGGCAACTGCCAAACTTGTCTTTAAAATTTTCTTTGATGACTTCACAGATGCAGAAATTGACAACTGCATAAATTTAGCATACAACAAAAATAACTTTGACGTAGATTCTCGTAGGGGCGAGCACTGCGAGCCCGCATTTAACATTGCACCTGTCACTAAAATCGGCGACAACTACCTAATGGAACTCTACCACGGTCCTACATCTGCATTTAAAGATGTTGCTCTCACCATACTCCCACAATTTTTGACAACTGCATATAAAAGCAAAGGTCAAAATAAAAAAGTTTATATCTTAACTGCAACTTCAGGTGACACCGGAAAAGCTGCTCTCTCTGGATTTAAAGATGTAGAAAATACTATCATCACTGTTTTTTATCCAACTGATGGTGTATCAAACATACAAAAGCTTCAGATGCAGACATCAGAAGGAAAAAATGTTTCTGTAGTTGCACTTAAAGGTGATTTTGACGACTGCCAAAGACTCGTGAAAGAAATTTATACAGATAATGAAATTAAAAAACTTTGCGAAGAAAATAATGTAGTTTTATCAAGTGCTAACTCAATTAATATTGGGCGACTTGTCCCACAAATAGTTTATTACATTCAAACATATATTGATTTAGTAAATGCTAATAATATAAAAATAGGCGACAAAATTAATTTTGTAGTACCAACTGGAAACTTCGGTGACATACTTGCTGGCTTCATTGCAAAACTTCTTGGAACTCCAATCGATAAATTAATTTGCGCAAGCAATGACAACAACGTCCTAACCGATTTTATAAATACTGGAATTTATAACGAAAAGAGAGAACTCTATAAGACTATCTCACCATCAATGGACATACTTGTATCAAGTAACCTTGAAAGACTTCTATTTTTACTATCTGGAAATGATGCAGATTTTGTAAATGGTCTTATGGGCTCACTAAACAAAACTGGTGAATATAAAATTGAAGACAATTTGCTAAATAAAATTAAAGAACACTTTGTGGCTTATTATGCAACACAAGATGAATGTAAGAAAACCATAAAAGATGCATTTGAAAATGAAAAGCGAATCATAGACACTCACACAGCTGTAGCCTATGCCTGCCTAAAAAAATACCTAACAAGTTCCATAGGGTCGAATGCTTGCGGAGCCATTTGTAGGGGCGAGCACTGCGAGCCCTCTGTCGTCCTTTCAACCGCCAGCCCTTATAAATTCGCCCGCGATGTGCTTAAATGTATCTGTGATAGCGATGTTGACGCAATTGACGACTTCGAATGTCTTGATAAATTAAATGAATTGACGAAAGAGCCAATACCTAAGAATTTAGCAGCACTTAAGACTAAAGAAAAAAGATTTGGGACAACACTTGCTTATGAGGAATGTAAAAACTTTGTAATAAACAATATTGAAAAATAAAAATAAAAGGGTCGGCGATAATTATTGTTGCTTTATGATTAATTTTTTACTACTTGAAAAGAAATGAAAAATAATATTCTTCGTCCCTTTTATTCATATTAAATGCGACTATTTCGCCACATCACAAATAAAAAAGATGCCTCGGTCTAAGGCATCTAATCCACTACATATTGGCTCTTTGCTATTTTACACATTATATTTATTGATTAATAAGCGACAACACATCTGGCAGCAGCTGTTTCTTTCTACTTAACACCCCTGGCATATCATAAATATTTTTCTCAATTTTTTTATACTGAATATTCTTATTAAGTTTGAAATCAGTTGTGAGAAGCACACTGGTCTCCTTTATAACATCAGTAATCATAAGCATAGCCCAGTTAAGTGAATTTTTTAATCTCACCTCGTCGAGTGTCTTTAAATATGCATCTTTATAACTATCAAGATCTCTTAGTGTTATAACTTCACATTGACCTATTCCGACACTTATTCCATTCTCAGCGTATATTTTAAAATCAGCTTCGATTTTTTCATTTGCTACTTCTGCTGTGAGTCCTCCCATACTACTAAACATTTTTTCTGCAAATTCATTTAAATTAACATTTGCAATTTTAGTTAACTCATTTGCAGTGTCAACATCAGTTTTTGTCGTAGTTGGACTTTTTAATATCACTGTATCAGATATTAAACCGGCGAGCAACATTTTTGCCTCTACCTCATTTGGTTTTAAATTATATTTCAAATAGTGCTGGTAAACTATCGTGCAAGTGCTACCAAGAGGCTCGATATCCATATAAATTGGTAGTATAGTTTTTAATGCACCTAACCTATGGTGATCCAATATCTCCACAATATTTGCAGTTTCAAGTCCCTTTATACTTTGTGAAGCTTCGTTGTGGTCAACCAGTATGACATTATGTTTTGGTGCATCGAGAAAACATCTTCTTGTCACATATCCAATGTATTTATTTTCTTCATATACGGGATAGCCTCTAAGTTTTGATTTTGTCATAACAGTTTTTGCATCTTCAAATAATTCTGTTGCTTCAAATCTCTCATCTCTCATCTTTAAAACATCTTTAATCAAAGGTGCCGCATTAATTTTTTCATGCTTCTCTAGACTATGCATAAACCAAAGTGCTATGTCATCTATAGTGAGGAGTCCTATGAATTCATTTCCATCGTAAATTGGATATGAAGATGGATTCTCTTCATTGTAAAACTTTGACAGTGATGTGAGTGGCATATTTGCATCTATTCTCTCACTTGGCTCTAATATAACATCTTTCACAGTTGGATATATATGATTTTTATATTGAGGTGCTTCTGCTCCTATAGCTTCAAAAAACTTTTGTATACTTTTAGTTAAGCTTCCTATTCTGACAGCAACATATTCATTTTTGCTGTCAATCTGATTTTTTAAGCTTGCATATGCATAGGCACTACATAAACTATCCATATCAGGATTTTTATGACCTGTAATGTAAATTCTACTCATTTTGCTCTTTTCCTTTCAATTTGTTATTTTAATATTATATCATTATTATAGATAATAAAAAAGACTAAAATTTATTCCTTTCCGTATCTTTTGAAACTTTGTTGACCTTTTTATCAGTTTGCTGTAAAATTGAATATATTAAAGGAGAATGTTTATGATTAAATTTAAGGTTCCTGCCACATCAGCAAATGTAGGTCCAGGATTTGACTGCTTTGGTCTTGCATATTCATTTTATAACGAATATCAAGTTGAGAAAGCAGATAAAATGTTGATAGAGGGCTGCGACCCTGCCCACACAACTAAAGACAATATTTTTAATGTTGCCTTTAACGAAACAATGAAGAAACTTAAAAAGAAAGGCTCTTTTCATGTATATTATAAACCTGCAATCCCTTCAAGTCGTGGACTTGGTTCTTCTGCAAGTGTGATTGTAGCAGGTTGCAAAACTGCAAACATACTTTACGGTGGCATTAAAAAACTTAGTGACGATGAGATATTTCAAATCGCATCTAAGATAGAGGGTCATCCTGACAATGTTGCACCAGCAATTTTTGGAGGACTTACTGCATCTACAAAATTGAATTCAGGAAAGTTTTTTCATAAAAAATACAAGGTGTCAAACAAACTCTACTTCTCTGTTCTAATACCAAACTTCAAAACTTCAACTGAGATGGCAAGAAAACTTTTACCAAAGAGTTATAAAAAAGAGGAAGCTGTTGCAATGCTTTCTCACAGTGTGCTTATGGTAGAGGCTCTACAAAGTGGAAATTTTGATTTATTGAAAACTGTCTGCAAGGATTACATTCATGAGCCATATAGAAAAAAACTCATAAAAGATTATGACTATATAAAGAAAACTGTAGAAAAAAACGGCGACGCGGTGCTACTCATCTCAGGTTCTGGACCTACACTACTCGTCATTTCAAATAATAAAAACTTTTCAAAAAAATTAAAACTAAAGGGAACTAAAGCACTTTGGCTCGTGAAGCCACTAAAAGTTCTAAAATAAACATTTTAAAAGGGGCTTGATAGCCCCTTATTATTTTATTGAGTTGATATGGTCCACACATCTCCGAGTTGGATTTGAACCGCATATGCTTCACCAATTGTTTGGAAATCTTTAGCAAGCTCAATTTGTGCAACTTCTTTTCCATCAATTCCGTAGTAAGATGGTGTTGATCCTGGTGAACCTTGCTTTACCAATACAATAAGTAACGAAAAAAGTATAAGCTGTGATAATAGTTTTTTCATAATGCCCCTCCCAATAAATTATTTACTGATTATATTATTGCAAATTTTTCATATTTTATCAATATTAAAATCTAAAATACATAAATGGGTCATTATAACCTCTATATATAAGGAATAAGCTTAGTGCCAATACCAATAATATAATAACAAAGTCGAGATACTTGTTTTTTGATAATCCATATATCTTTTGTGGCAGTGTGGATGCAAAAAGTATTCCTAAAACTATTGCCTTCAGGTTGGTTCTGAAAATGTTTATACAATTAACATCTAAAAAGTCCTTATTTATCTCCCACATTTTTCTCAATTTAAATATTAAGACACTTAAGTTCTCATTAGAAAAGATGGTAAATGACATTATGACTACTATCAAAAGATAGATATGTCCTAGCCACCTTTGACTCTTCACAATCTTTGAGATAAATATTTGTTCAAGAACCATGAATACAAAAAAGTATAATCCCCAAAGCACGAAGCTCACATGTGCACCATGCCATAATCCTGTTGTAAACCACACAATAAACATTGCTATAAAGTTTACAAAGAAGTTTCCAAATGATTTATTTACACATTTTGATAAAACTTTTCTTAATCCAGTCATCTTTTTAGACATTAGTATCGGATAGAGCATATAGTCTTTAAACCACGAACCAAGACTTATATGCCATCTTCGCCAAAACTCTCCTGCAGTCACTGCCTTAAATGGCTCATCAAAGTTCTTCATAATATTAATGCCCATCATTTTTCCAAGACCTAATGCCATAAGTGAGTATCCATAAAAATCAAAATAGAGTTGTAGCCCATAGGCAACAGACTCAAGCCACACAGTTGATGCAGACAAACTTGTAAACTCAAAAACATTTACATCTATGTTAACACCTGATAATTGATTGGCAATTATAACTTTACTTCCTAAACCAAATATAAATACCTTAAGTCCGCTTAAAAAGTTTTCTCTATTTACATTTCTTTCCTTCTCTATATCATTTTTAACATCTGAGTATCTAAGTATAGGTCCCGCAATTAATTGTGGAAACATTATGATATAAGTAGATAGATTGATAAAACTTCTTTCTGATTTAATCTTCTTATAGTAGACATCAAATATATATGACATTATCTGAAAAGTATAAAAACTAATTCCAATCGGAAGCACAAGATTTAATCTTTCTATTCTCATTACAGTTTCAAAACTTGAGGTGAAATTAACTCTAGTTATAAGATACTTAATTATATCAATAAAAAAATCAAAATATTTAAACACAAATAATATCGCCACATTAAAAAGTATTGCAAGTGTTAAAACAAATTTTCTTGTTTTCACTGCTCTTTCAATTATTAGTCCAAATATATAATTTACTAAAAGTGATGCAATAAGTATTAACACATAGTGCGGATTATCAATACAGCCATATGCGTAAAATCCCAAACTATAAAATAAGACACAAATGTTTTTTAATTTTGTGTCAATCAAATAGTAGCTTATTAAAAAAAGCGGCAAAAACACTAATAAAAAATTTAAACTACTAAAAACCATTCATTCTCCATTATTCATAAGATAAGCTTAAGTAATATGCAAGATAGGGAATCAACATATAATAAAACTGCGGCATAAAATGAATTCCGTCATTTCCATAATATTTTTCTTTACCCATAAATTTAATATCTATATATTTATCACCAAAATGTTCCTTGAGTGCCTTATCAAACTCTTTCCCACGATAGATGTTATGAACAATGTCGCCCTTAAAATCATTTTCAATCGCCATATCAGTCGCTGGCATGAGCGAACAGATATACACATCTGTGTCAGGATTAATCTCTTTCACTTTGTCAACCAAAGCCTGATAATCTTTTACATATTCTTTTGAGTCATCATACCTTGCAATATTGTAACCATTCCAAAACACAATCTTCTTTGTATTCTTATCGACATATTCCTTTGCATGCTCAGTCTGGTATTTTATATTTTTTCCAGGAAGTGGATAATAATATTCTTTCTCCAAGACCTGATAATAATCCAAATGTCTCACATTTGAATCGCCAACTATTTTCATTCCATCGTAGAGTTTTATATAGTTTAATCTCTCTTCCCCTGCTATCTCTCTCAAATCGCTAACAGCAAATCTATTAAGCAAGGCAATTAATTTTTCTTTATAGATATTTTCATTTGCTCCCGCAATTCTTTCATAATTAATATTTTCTCTTGTATAATATGGATCTAGTCTATCAAAATCTTCAAACGGCACTGTATCTTCTATGGTTATAGTTTCAATAATCTCTGTGCTCTCTACGCTTTCTTCTGTCTTATCATACACATCATTTCTTATATATTTTTTTAGATAATCTTTAATGTCTATATTATAATTTTTTGCAAGTTCCACCATTTTTTGAAACACTATACTATTACTATATCTAACTAAATATTTTTGCATCAAAAATAATGCAAATACTATAAAGGCAACAAATGCTATAAAATTTTTTAAAATTTTATTTTTCAACTAACTCAATTAAGCCCATAGCATCTTTATATAAGAAACAAACATTTTTATTCTCATAAGCTATGGCTGCTTCCTTTTCTTTTACTAATATATATCCATTTTCAACAAGTTTTTTAATGCTTTCTTCTATATTATCCACCTTGTAGCAAATGTGATATGGCCCGTTCCTTAATTTTTTATAGTAGGCATAAGCATCCGACTCTTCGTCGTGTGGCTCTATCAATTCCACCTCATAGTTATCTTTTTTCATAAACTGAATATTGATTTTTCTCTTTTCATCCTTAAAAAAAGTTGAGCATTTTTCATACCCCAACTTTTCAAACTCTACTACTGACTTTTCAATGCTTTTTACTACATATCCTACGTGTTCTACTTGCATATCTTCTCACAAATGGCATCCACCATATCTCCTACATTTTTAAATTTAACTATATCAGCCATCTCAAATTTCACACCAAGTTCTTCTTCAATAGCAGCAATCAAAGTGATGTGTGTAAGCGAATCCCAGTCATCTATATCATTTGCAGTGGTCTCATCACTTATCACCAAGTTCTTATCATCAAAGACATCCTTAAAAACATCATTCACTTTTTTTAATATTTCATCTCTATTCATAATTCCTCTCTTCGCTTTGCGAGCCCTTAGCCATTATCTATAATGCTACATTTATAGGTATAGCTACTTAGTTCATCTAATTCCCACTTGCTATTTCCCTTGTCATCTTCACTCAACTTACTAAATCCAAACTCGGCAAGCAGATTTTTAACCATATCATTCTTACTAGTCTTTATATATTCCGCATTTATTTTTGAAATATTTCTTTTTTTACATTCCTCTATCAAGCTATCACACATCGCAAATTCCATCTCTCGCTTCAATACTCTGCAACTCATAAGAAATAGTTCAAGATTTAATTCACTTCCATTAATCTTTCCTATAGCAAGCGACACTATCCCATTATCCCCAAACTTATCTACAAGTTTACCATATAGTGTAATGTAATCTTTGTCATTGCTAATTCTTTTTATATCTTCAACAGTGTATCTCTTCGTTGTTAAATTAAATTGATTTGATTTATTTGACAACTGAGAAATTCTATTATAGTACTTTTCCTCAAATGCTTTTATCTCAGCCTTCATCTCAAGTGACTTTAGATACTCTTTATAATCTACAAAACTTTCTTTAAAGTTCTCTCTCTCAATCTTTTCTCTATATTGTTTTGTCTTATTCTCATCTTCACTTGTGACATTCGTCACTTCAAAGAATCCTGATCTATCAAGCTCTTTTATATATTCTTCTGGCAAAGTTACATTTGCAACACCGATGCCGTCAACATTTTGCCTAACTATGTCTCTTTCCATCGGGTTATCATCTATAAATGCAAATGAATCAGCACCAAGATTTAATTTATTGCTAAGTTTTATTATGTTGTCTGATTTAGGTTCCCAATTCGCATTTATTGTGACAAAGTCTTCTTTTTTAAGCACACCATCTGTCTTCTCTATTCCATCAAGAGCCACGGCTTCATCATTTTTAGAAACGATATTTAATAAAATACCAAGACTCTTAAGTTTCTTAAGATACTTTTGAAAGTCTAAAAATATTTCACCTTCCGCAATCTCAGGACCAACTTTTAGATTCTCAACGCCATCTTCACTTACAATTCCACCCCAAAGAGTGTTATCAAGGTCTACTGCGATAGCCTTTTTATTTTTTCCATAGATTGACTTAATGATATTAGCCACATTGAATGCTATATCAGGAAAAGCCATCAAATCGCAAGGAAGTTTATATAGTGCATATGCTTTTTCATTGTGCCATTTTGAAAGTCCGTAGTTTGATGCTATATAGTTTAAGTCGCAAATATAAAAACTTTTATTGCTTTCAGCGAATTGATAAAAGCGAGCATTTAATCTTGATAAGAAATTTGATAAACCATGGACATCTGATATGTCCTTATTTCCCAAAAGTCTATAGTGTGGATTTTCAAAATTATTTTGGATGACTACTGCATTATATTTACTTTGGATACTTTGTCAAATCGATAAATATTTTTTATATTCTTCTTCTAGTTTGTTATCAATCTCAGAAACATTTGTTGATAAATCAAAATCGTGAATTATATTTCTACTTGATGTAAATACATATACGATATCAGGATTAAAACTTTTTAAACTCTCATTTTCAAAAACAGCATCTTCATAATATCTATTATATTCAGATAAATAGAACTCTGCTTTGATTCCATAATTTAACAAAAATATTTCTAATAAATCTTTTAGCTCATTTACTATCGAACCCGCTAGAATTGCAACCTTTATATTAAGAAAACTTTCAGTCTTTTCTAAAAGTTCTCTCTTAATCTTTTTTTTCTTTAAGATTAGCTCTTCATTTTTATATGGATACTCTAGTTCTCTCATACAAATTATGCTCTAACCAAAGTTCTTCCTGCTATCACACAAATCGCATAGGCAATTATTTCTATGCCGACTATTGTTGAACCGACCGGTGTTCCAACTATTATAGATACGAGCATTCCAGTCACTGCACAAAGCACTGACAACACTGCCGAACTAATTACTACTGCTTTAAAACTTTTATATAGTCTCATAGTTGATAATGCTGGGAAAATAATTAAAGCTGATGTGAGAAGCGAACCTACGAGATTCATCGCTAGAACTATTATCACTGCTATTATAACTGCTATTGAAAGTTTATAAAAGCCAACTTTTACACCTATTGCTCTTGAAAAATCTTCATCAAATGTTAATGCAAAAACTTTGTTATAGAAAAATATGTAAATGACAACAACTGCTACTGACAACACCGATGACAAAATAACCTGTTCTGGTAAAAGTGTTAGTATAGAAGTCGAACCAAAGAGTGTTGTGCATACATCGCCTGAGATATTTGATGAAGTTGAAAACAAATTCATAAATAGATATCCAAGTGCCAGTGAAGTAACTGATATCATCGCAATTGCCGCATCGCCCTTCATAAGTGTGGTTTCGCCCATGCAGAGAACTGCAATTGCTGCAGCTATAGTTACTACAAGTATCAAAGGCATATTGTTTGTCCACTGAAATACTGCAGCGACTGCCATCGCAAGAAATGCTACGTGTGAAAGTCCATCCCCAATAAATGAAAATCTTTTTAACACCAAAGTTACTCCAAGTAATGATGAGCAGAGTGCCACGAGCACTCCTACTAACATCGCATATCTTACAAAAGGATATTGAAAATATAATTGTAATGTTTCTATCATAAGCCGCTCCTATTTACTAATATTTTTACCACAAAATTCACAGATTATGTTATTTCGAATTTCGGATGTGAATTGTTTTCCGAGTTCGCTATTAAGATATTCTACCTTAGTTCCAAAGAATATCTCACTACCAACATGCAAAATATGTGTTGCATACTTAAGCGCATCATTTAAATCATGTGAAATCATAATTATAGTAATTTTATCATTTTGATTTAATTCTTTTACAAGCTCATACATCTCTGCAGTAACCTTTGGGTCAAGTCCAGAGACTGGCTCATCAAGCAAGAGAACTTTTTGAGTCGCGCAAAGTGCTCTCGCAAGAAGCACTCTCTGCTGCTGACCACCCGACAACTCTCTAAAGCATTTATCTTTAAACTCATCTATTCTAAGTCTCTTCATGGCATCAAGTGCCATTTCTTTATCTTTTTTACTATAAAAAAATGAACTATGTCCGAGATTTCCAGATAGTACTATCTCAAAATTAGTTGCAGGAAAATCTCTCTTCACAGTTGACTGCTGTGGAAGATACCCTATCTCATTTGCAACTAGGCCGTCGCCAAAAATTATCTCTCCAGCCATTGGTTTTTGAAGCGACAAAAGTGTTTTCATCAAAGTACTTTTACCTGAACCATTTTCACCAACTATACAAAGATAGTCGCCCTTCTCCACTATAAAATTGATGTTGTCTCTGACAACCTGCCCTTCATAGCCAACTACTAAATTTTTACATGTAATCTGTGCCATTTCTTCCCCTTATGAATTATTGAACATAGTCATATATTATTTCATCAAACATATCTTTGTTACTCTCGATTAAATCTCTGCTACCTGCTGTTAAATATTTTCCTTCTTCTGCCATTTTATCAATTATCTCATATGTCTCTTTCAGATCATCCATGCTAAAGTTTTTTATATCTCTCATATAGCCCACATATCTATCAGGTCTTTTAACTTTAGTCTTTGTTAAAGTCTCTTCTATAGCAATCCTAGCTGCATCAAACTTTGTAAGTGGATACGAGAAAGTCGCATAGGCATTTAATTTATAATCCTCAAAATCATCCGAACTTATTTTCAATTCTTTCAATAATTTTGGAACTGTCTTAAACACATCATAACTCTCTTTTAAATTTGGGTCTCTATAAGTGTATAAGCAACTATGAATTCTATCAAAGGTACTATATGAACCATAGACTGATCTCTTCGCTCTAAACTCTGGGTACAGTATCTCATTATCTATCACACTTCCTAAAACTTTATACTTGCTACTATACTCAATTTCATTTTTTTGCATTGGTATAGATACATAATTATATTGAACAGTTCCATTACATATTACTGCGATTTTATTTTTAAGAGGAACTAAATTCTCGCTGTAGTCAACTTTTTGAATTCTCTCATCATTAAAGTCATATGAGAGCTCTATAATTTTAGATTTTACAGTTCTCATTGTGTCATAGTTAGAAATAATTTCACACACAAGACCTGAACGATTATATAGACTAAGAAGAAGTTCTCTTCCTTCTGTCAGCAAGGTCTTTATTTCCTCATCGCTCATATTTACTACACTGTCTAAAAATTTCAAGTATTCAGGCCCATCAACATAATAATCATATAAGAAATCACTATCATTTTGTGATTTAATAATACTCTCTAGATATTGAGAAGGGTCATTTAACACCGACTGTCTCAATGTATTCTTCACAACATAGGCTCTACTTCTCGCTATGTCCACATCTTCAAACTTTGTCTCATACATCATCTCTTCAAGTAACTCAAACACCTTTTCTATATTCTTATCAAGCGACCTCATAGAATAAGAAAAATATGGTTTATAGCCGCCACCATCATAATGCTTAACTGTAAGTCCACCATAGCAACTTGAAGCATATCTATGTATCTCTTCTTCCAATTTCTTTCCTTCATAATTAGTTGTTGGCAACTCACAAAGTAATTCAGATATAAAATTAAGTTTGTGAATATCTTCAAACTTGACACCGCTTGCATCAAATAAAATATTGAAATAATTTGTCTTTATATCTTTAATGTCACTTCTTATAAAATGTATTCCCTCGTTAGTCTCTTCATATGCATAACATGATGCTCTATATTCATCAAGAGAACTTACACTTGCAACTCTAAGAGTTCCTACAATTGAATTCTCTGACTGATACTCTATCCACTCGTCAAACTTTTTAGTTTTTAAAATGAGTTCATTGATTTGCTCATCATTCATAGATGCTTTCATTTCTTTTAAGTCTTTTGCGAGTGCTGAATTTTTCTCTTCAAGTAAACCCTTCTTTGGCACTATGACTGTCATACTAAATGCATCTCTATTTGACAAATATTTTTTAATTAATTTGTCAATATCTCCCTTCTCGTATGCGAGTCCGATGTCATCTAAACCTTTTAAATATCTTAACTCGCCAAGCAAGTCCTCGCCATTATTACTAAACACTCTTAAATAAAAACCTAAACAGGTCCTTGCAAATCCATGTGAATCTTTTGCATTTTCCTTGTCTGTTTCAAGTCTATCTGCTATCTCATCCACATTGTATTTGCTAATTCCATTTTCTAAAACTTCTATAATTGCCTCATCAACCAATTCTTTTATTGTATCTGCGTCGCTCTCATTTACATTTGTAAAATTAATCAAGATGAAAGGTTTTGGCATATTTAAACCACTGTCATATGAGAATTTTGCATTTGGTAATTTCTCATTAAGTCTTCTCTCGATAGGACCATTGCTCTTAAATAGTGCAGTAGTAGCAACTGTAAAGAGTCCACTCTCATAAGGAGTCATTTCCTCGCACACCATGCTATAAACTATTCTGCTCTGTCCTTCTACTTCGTCATCTGATGAAACTGGGAAGTCATATTTTTTAATGCTAAATCCATCTTGTTTTTTATAAGCATTATCAGACTTTTCAATTTCCTTTTTGTCAAATTTACTTAAGTATTCTTCATCAGCATACTTTAAATATTTTTCATAGTCAATGTCACCATATAATGTGATAACCATATTACTTGGATGATAATATTTATCGTGATAATTGATTAAATCTTCATTTTTAATTTTAATAACTTCGGAAGTTGCACCACCAGTATTTGACGCCATGAAACTTTCATTAAACATATTCTTTAATGAATTATAATAAGCGACATTGTCAATGCTTCCCTCTATCGCAGACATTTCACTATATACAACACCACTTAGTACTATGTCATCATTCTTTTCATATAATGAATATCTATATGCCTCTCTCTCGAGATTTTTTTCCTCTCTTAGAACATCCGGGTCCATCACACCGTCGAAATAAAATTTGAAAAGTTCAAACAACTGCTTTTCAGATAGAGATGAGCATGGATACACCGTCGCATTTTGCATTGTGAATGCATTCATATATGTTTGATAAGTCTTATTAACTGCATCTTCAAAAATATTTCCATTTGGATACTTGCCTGAACCACCAAGACAGGCGTGTTCAAACACATGAGGTATGCCTCTATCATCAAATGCTAAAGTATTAAATCCTATAATAGCACTCTTGTCCTCGTCATCATTAGATATAAGAAAAGCCTTTGCACCAGATTTTTCGTGAGTCATCATTACCAATTTAGCATTTCTATAATCATAATCGTAAATTGCATCAACATTGAAACCATGAAGCTTGTCATCAACTTTTGGCAAAGCATATTTTGAAAATGTGAAAACATCACCAGTGAGAGAAACTAAATTGTCACCATAATTATCCGCTATTACCTCTTGCGCTTCGCTTTTTGTTGCTACGGATATCTTAGTGCTTATACTAAAATTAAATTTTACACAAGAAAATATACTTATAGAAATAAATAAAACTAGTAACAAGTTTGCAATTCTTTTAATTTGCTTCATTTAATATCCTTTCGGGCTCGCAGTGCTCGCCCCTACTGCCTATCTTATCAATCGTCATTTCCACGAGTTGTATAAGCAGCTAATTTGGTGCATTTGATGACCTTGGTGCAATGATTATGTTGCTCGCTGGTGCTGACTCTGTAATCTCAGGTATGATTGGCACCACATCAAAGTTTGGTGTTAAATAATTTGTATCATCAGAAATTTGATCTATATATTTCTTTGGCATATTGATTGTTCCAAGTGCAGTATGTAATCCACATCTTGTTCTTGGCTGAGTTCCATCTATAAAATATTCTGTGTATGCACAGTTGCCTCTCAAATCATGTTCACAACCATCAGTTGCAAGAAGTCCTGACTTCCTACAAACTTTTCTCTGTATTATAGCTGCTGGCTTTTCAAATTTTGGATCCTTGAATGATGCATGCACTGTCTGCATAATCTTCTTCCATATATCTTTGTGGAATGAAGTGCCACCATTGTTGATTTTGTTTTTTGTATCTTGGAGAGATTGATTTTCATCGCAACCACCCCAGACACCTGCAGTGTAAAATGGAGAGTATCCTACAAACCACACATCATTATTATTAGTAGTTGTTCCAGATTTTCCTGCAAGTGACATTCCCTTAAACCATGCACGAGTTGAAGTTGGATTTATATTCATAGTAGGGCTACTAAATGCCTTTCCACCTACCATTGAATCTGCCATCGCAGAAGTAAGTAGGTATGCATTTTCTTTTGACATAACTCTTGTGATTTGATTTTTTGTATTGTCTAAAATTACTTTGCCGTAGTGGTCATAAACTCTTGTATATAAAATAGGTTTTCTATAATTGCCTTCATTTGCAATTGCTGCAAATGCTGATGTCAATTCATAATTTGTAACTCCGTAAGTAAGTCCACCGAGAGCCGCAGCCAGATTTGCATCTTCAGCCTCATCAAGAGTTGTGATACCAAGCCTCTTTGCAAATCTTATACCAACTTCAGGTGTGACTGTCTCCATAAGACATCTAACTGCGATTATATTAAGTGAATAAACAATTCCTGCTCTTATATTTTGGAAACCTAGATAGCCACTTGAATACCAGTTCTTAAATGTCTTATTTATGTTTTTATTTTTATATACATACTCGCTGTCATAATAAGTTGTTGCGAGTGTCTTGTTATAAAGTTCAAGTGCTGGTGCAAATGCTGATATAACTTTAAAAGTACTTCCTGGCTGACGCTTAGTGACTGTTGCTCTATTAAGTGACCTTGATACAGTCTTCTCGCCTCTTCCACCTGAGAGTGCAACTACTTCGCCAGTGTTGTGGTTAATCATTACAAATGAGCACTGTGGCTCAAGTAAATAATTTAATGTCTCGGCAGCAACCGAATCACCCTCTTTAAGAACTGAATCTTTAAAACTATTTACAAATTGCTGTGCCGAATCCTTACTTGCAAAAAGCCCATCATACTTTTTATTTTTCAAAACATTTACATGATAGTTCTGCACATCAACCTGTGAATAGTGAGTCTGTGTGTCATCCTTATGTCTTATAGATAATCTATAATCAATTGCATATTTTTTAACTTTGTAATTTGAATCTCTATTTACTTCGGTGTCGACAATCTTTTGAATCTCAGGGTCCATAGTTGTCTCAACTCTAAGTCCACCCGAATATAATAAGTTATTTGCAAGAGTCTGAGAGTAACCAAGTCTCTTTACTAAGTCCTCTTGCAATTGGTCAATAACTGACTCTGTAAAATATGTATAAACTGAAATAACATTTTCAGATTTAATCTCTATATTTTTAATTCTATTATAGACATCATCGTTTATTGCTTCGTTATACTCTTCCTCGGTAATGTAGTTAAGGTTTAACATATTTTTTAATGTCTGTCTCTGCCGCTTTTGATTCTCATCAGGGTGAGTGATTGGATTATTTTTCGTCGGATTTTTTGTTATACTTGCAATTACTGCACACTCACTTATAGTTAAATCTCTAAGTTCCTTATCGAAATATCTTCTCGCTGCAACTTTTACGCCGAGAGTGTTGGCACCTAAGTTTATGACATTTAAATAATCTGTAATAATCTGCTCTTTAATTTCTTTTTTTGACATCTCTGCTTGAGTCTCGTATTGAAGTGCTATGTACTGCTCCTGAAGTTTTCTAACATATTTTTCAAAACCTTTTTCGTGAAGTGCAGAGTCAAATACAGCATTCTTAACCAACTGCTGAGTGATAGTTGAACCACCACCACGACTTGTGTCTGATTTTATAACTCCATAGATGGCTCTTCCGATTGATTTTAAATCAACACCTGAGTGCTCCCAAAATCTCTCATCCTCTATTGCGACAAAGGCATTTACAAGATTTTCAGGTATATCTTTAAACTTAACCGACTCTCTATTTGAACCCTCTTTTACGAGTGTGTCCATCACATTTCCATTTCTATCCACAATTCTTGTTGCAAATGCTGTAGGTCCAAAGTGGAAGCTTGTAAGAGGTGGTGTGCTATCAAGTATACCCTTTATCATACCAAGTCCAAGGAACATACAAAGAAATCCAATTCCAAGAAGTGCAACAAAAATCTTTCTCAAGATGTGAAGTTTCTTTTTTCTTCTTCTCTTCTTTCCTTGAGTCCTGTTCTTCTCATCCATATCTCTTCCCCTAAACTTTCTCTCAGGAAGTTTTATAGATTTGATACTGCCAAGTTTTTTGAGTGTGTATTCCACTAATATCCTCTCGCCTCTCTACTTCTTCTTGCGTAATTTGACTGTGGGTGCTGTGCTATGATTTTATCAAATATTTCATTTGCCTCTTTATATCTCTCGAGATTTTGATAAAGACGGGCAAGTAAAAACATTGTCTCTGGGTCCTCTGGATTAATGCTTAATGATAACTGATAGTAAGATATGGCTGCAGTTTTATTTCCTGCATTCCAACTTTCTGTTCCGAGTTCACAGAGTCTCTTTGCTCCTATTCCTTCTATTCTTGATCTCGCTTGATTTAAAAGAGTTACTAGAGTTGTATCTGTGATTGCATCTTTATCAAGTTCTACATAATTTTTTGCTGCTCTACTTATATATCCGTTATCAAAGTCGTTGATTATACTATTCAAAGTTTCATACTGCGAAGTAAACATTTTGTTTTGCTCTTCATAGGCTCTAAGTTTTACACTCGCATCTTCATAATCTGTCTTTAACTGATTATTCTCTATTGTTATGTCTCTTATGATTTTATTTTGGTCATTTACAAGTTCTGCATATCTTATAACTTGATTTTCACTCGCTATACTGCTACTTCCTTTTGCATTTGGTGAGATAAGAAGTGAATATGATAATGCACCAATAATAATTCCTATAAGTATAAATATAACTTTTTGATTTTCAGAAAGTTTGATGTACTGTTTTGGAAGTATAGCATCATCTGATTCAAGTTTTTTAAATGAATATACTTTACTAATTGTCTTCTCTTTTACTTCACCCTTCTTTGTGTTTTTAAGAACATAGTCCATATATTCATTTATAAATTTATTTCCACTGTCTATCTTTTGACATTTTAATAAATAAGAACCTGCTTTTATATAGTCCTTAATCTGTATAAGTAAAAGTGATAGTAATGACATCGCTTTTACATTATGAGGATTTAACTCAATTGCCTTATATAATTTAAGCATCGCCAAGTCATTTCTCTCATACTGTTTTATATCATCTATGGCTTGATTATAAATTTTTACACTTTGAAAAAACTTATTTGTTTCATCATCATCTTGAATTTTTCTTAAATACTCATTTGCTGGATTTAACTCATTCTTATAGAGGTCTCTACTCACTAGCCACTGCACTATGGCCTCTGTGATTGCACCCTCTTCATAAAAAACTAGGGCAAGTAAGTTTCTCGCATTTATATTTTTGGCATTAAAAGCAAGCGACTTCTTTAATAATAAAGTTGCTCCAAAAAGATCTCTCGCCTCTACTCTATCCAGTGCCAGATTATAAAATCTGTTGGAGATCTGTCTAAATTCTCTTTCGTAAACAGATGCCATATCCCTCTTAATTTGCTTTAGTATTTGTAACCTGCTTAAACATATTAAGCATGATGTCATCCATATCCGTGATGTCCATCTTTGCTAAAGCATCGTCAATGTTATCTGGTTCTAAGCTCTTTTCAAATTTTTTTATTTCTTCGTCGAAATTTAACATATGTCTCCTTTGGATTGGAACGGCAAACTGTCGTCCACTACGACTAACGATTTAATAGATTGTGCAACAATTCATTGCATTTTTTGTATACATAGTTCTCATCTTCTTTTATAAGGAACTTGCCATCCTCATACAATATCCTTCCGTCAACCATAGTGAGTTTTACATTTTGTTTTCCACATGAATATACTAAGTTGTTGATGAAAGTATTTCTTGGTTGCATATTTGGTTTGTTTACATCTATCAGAACTATATCAGCAAGTTTTCCTTCTTCTAACACATCTCCATCAGTATGACCTAAGCAAGCTGCGCCATTTACCATAACCATTTTTAATATCTCTTTTGGTTTTAATACTGAAGCATCATCATTTGTAACTTTCTGCAGAGTTGTAGTCAGATACATTTCTCTAAACATATCTATGGCATTGTTGCTTGCTGGTCCATCAGTACCAATTGCTACTCTTAACCCGTAATCCAACATCTTTTTAACCTTTGGTATGCCACTTGCGAGTTTAACATTTGAACCTGGGCAGGTAACTGCGATACAGTCGTGTTTCTTAAAAATCTCATAGTCACAGTCTTCTATGTGCACACAGTGATATCCGCCACCGCCGTAGTCAAATAATCCAAACTTTTCAAAGACTTGAACAGGGGTAAGTCCTCCCCATCTCTCCTTGCAGCCATCAACTTCAAATTTAGTCTCAGCAATATGAGTAAAGAAAGATGCTTTATATTTATGAGTCAAATCTGACATCATTTTAATTAATTCTTCTGTGTTGGTATACTCAGCATGCATTCCTAAATTATATTTGATAAGATTTCCATTGTCGCCTTTATAGTTATTGAACTCAAGATAATACTCTTCAGGTGCAATTTTTTTATTAAACTTTTGCATTGTATCGCAGATATTTACTCTAAAGCCAACTGCCAAGCAAGCATCAGCCATTGCGTAACTATCTAGATACATATCCATACTGCCAGTGACACCTGATGAGAGGTTTTCCATAATTCCGAGCATTGTAAAATAGTATATGTCCTCATATGTAAGCTTTGCTTCGTTTGGGAAGCAATATTTTTGAAGCCAGTCATGAAGTGGTAAATCATCTGACATAGATCTTAGAAATACCATAGCGTTATGACTGTGTGAGTTCTTTATTCCTGGAATAAGATAGTTATCATTACAATCTATAACTCTCTCATACTTTGAATCGTCACTTGAGTCGGTTGCTCTGATTGTTTTGATTCGGTTATTTTCTACAATCAAATCTTGGGATTCTAAAATGTCAAAATCCTTGTTTAGTACATTTGCATTCTTAAATTTTATTGACATATTCGCTCCTTCGGGCTCGCAATGTTCGCCCCTACAAGTGACGACAGGATGTCGTCCACTACATTGATTCTTTAATATACTCTAATAACACTTGCGTCGATACATCTGATGCACTTTGTTTTGCATTTTTATAAGTTTCAGTTGAGTCATCGCTACCATCAGATATTGCTCTTATCACTGCAAAACTTACTTTATTAACTTGACACACCTGGCCTGTGCTTGCACCTTCCATCTCTGCTGCGATGGCATTAAAATCTTTCGCTAAGTTTTGTTTTTTATTTGTATCAATTATAAATTGGTCGCCAGAAACTATTACTCCGACTTTATAATTTATATTAAGTTTCTCTGCACACTTAACTAAGTCAGAGACCATTGTCTCATCACATTTTATATTGATATCATCCAAACCTTGAACAAGTCCTTTTGGCAAATCAAAGGCTGTCTGGTCATAGTCGTGTTGAACTACTGATGATGCAATTGCAACTTCATGCACTGACAAATCACTTACAAGTGATCCTGCAATCCCTATGTGGATAATTTTTTTTAGATTATACTTAATTATCATTGTCTGAGCACACATCGCTGCAAAAACTTTTCCTATGCCACTCTTTGCAACCACAACTTCTTTTCCGAAAATATTTCCACTATAAAAATTTATTCCACTAATGTTTTCAGTTTTTAAGTTCGCAATGTTTTCCTTTAATTCATTAATTTCTGAATCCATTGCTCCGATTATTCCAATCATTTTTCTCCCCAGGGCTCGCATAGCTCGCCCCTCATTTTGCATTGCAATACAAAAAATGCGGATAACAGGACTTGAACCTGCACGGTTTCCCGCCAGAACCTAAATCTGGTGCGTCTGCCAATTCCGCCATATCCGCTTATCTGTTATATTATATCTTAAAATTAACAATTTTACAACAAAAAAGCCCCCCTTATATAGGGGCTTTTATCAAGGGTTTAAGCACACATCACACTTGATCATCATAATTTTCGCCAAGAATCTCTCTCATTATTTCTTCAAAGGTTTTTTCGTCATCACTCTTTATTTTTATATTTGATTTAATGTCACGATACATTAGTTCTAATTTTCTGTACACCTCAATATTCTCAAAGTTAAAACTGTCAAGCATAAGTTTAGAAACGCATCCATTACCTATTCCGTATGACACAAAGTATATAAATAATCTAACATTATCGCTATAATCTCCATTGTAGAGAATGTTGACAGCACGGAAGAAAGTTTCTATAAACTCTTCCTTTACATTGGCCACTATGTGTATAGTTTTTATATTGTTTTTATTTCTTTCAATAAAAGGGCACCAAATGGTCTCTACTGTGTGCAGTTCATACGAAGACTTGCTAAATCTACCATTACTTATATGTTCATTAAATACTTTGACATCTTTATTTTTGTAATAATAATGTTTTTTTTCTTCTCTCTGATCCAGCAATGTGCCTTCCTTATCTACTATTATATTTAAATACTTACTGTAATTACCTAGTGGTGTTTTTCCTGGACTATGTTTTAGTTTTTTATTCTCGGCATTAAACTCAAGAGTGTTTTGTATAATTTTATCTAAACATTTTGGAACTTCAGTAATCTCAAACTCTTTTGTTATCTTGTAATCCATTCTTCTTACTTGCAAAAGAGGGTCAATATACAAATGTTTCTTCAATAATACTTCCAGTGCTTTCATGTTTTGAAATTCTAAAATATCGCCCGTTTTATTCCTCTTTAAAAACTTTTCTTCGTATTCCTCACGTTCCAACATCTGATTCAACTTGGCAACATTTAAATTGAGTATAGAAAACATATTGTAAAAACTTAAATCGTCTTTTACAAACAAATCATTGACGATAAATAAAACTTTTACATCTTTATTTTTCTGTCTTAACAAGTTTACTATGTTTTTTATTTCCGCCATTTGCCAAATTTGTAAATTGCTCAACTCTAAATTGTTAATAATTACAAGTTTTATATCATCTACTTCATTACAAAGTGTATTATAACCTTTATAGTTTGAATTATAAGATGTCTCTGAAACTCCGTCACAAGAGCAAAACTTTCCTCCAAATATTGTCGAATTTTCATCAACTACCATAACAAAACGTGCAAAAGCTTCTCTTTTCTTGACCTCTCTTACAATTTTATCCATTAACTCGACCGTCAAGCGCTCTCTATCTTTTGTATCTGGCATTGCAAGACAAAAATCTTTTACTGACAATATTCTATCTATAAGTTCTTTATGCTCTTTAGATGCTCTCTTATATGTTGGCAATACAGGCTTAGAAAATATAGGGACCCATCGGTCTTTTTTCATATTCTTCTCCTTTCTATCTCTTTTTATATTCTAACTACTTCTCCATAAGGCGGTTCCGCTTCTTCATTATTTATTACCCACATTAATTCGTCTACATTTAAACTTCCCTCGTCTGGAAAATCTGCATAACCATCAGTGAGTATTATTACCTTCTTCTTTTCGCACTCAAACTCTTCAGAATGTGTATCTAGATACTTGAAGATATTTTCAAAACTTGTTCCTCCGCCACCTAAGGCTTCTATAGACACCATAGTTTCTTCGTCTTCAAATCTTTGCAGATTAGACACTTTGTAGTCAAAATAGCCAAGATAACCGTCAACCTTTTCACCATACTGTCTTAAACAAGATTTAACTTCCGCCTTGCACTCTGCTATAGCTGCTTCATCCATAGAACCTGACACATCTATGAAAAAGAATACTCCTGTTACTTTTTCTTCAGAGAAGTTAAAATCAGGCATAAGTAAATCATTATAAGTAAATCTCTTGTCAGGTGGATTAAAACTGTAGTCTGTCACCTCTGTCTCAACAAAGTTTTGCAATGCTGTTCTCCAGTCCACTTTAGAACCCGCCACGTCATCAATCGCTCTCTTCATTTCATCTGACACTCCACCATGCGTTTTCTCAGCCTGCTGCATTGCATCTGTAATATAACCTGACATCTTTCTCTGCATCTGTTGCTTTTCACTCTCACTCATAGCTTTAACTTCGCTCCACTTAGAGTGATCATCACCGAGTTCTTTTTTCTCATCATTCCATTGTTCATCTGCAATTGAATCTAAAAAGTTATCTTCTTCTGAACTACTGGAACTATCGTCGTCCTTATCCTTTTCTTTCTTTAGTTTATCGTAGACCTGTTCTACAGTATAGTTACTTGCCTCTACAAAGTCTACCGTATGCTCAATGTTGATATCGGAAAGTCTATCCTTATCAGCATAATCTAAATTGCTTAATACAAGTGAATTGGCAACTAGGTCGCTTGCTTTATGAAACAACTCATCGTTCTTATGCGGAATACCTCTAAACACATGGTATAGAATGATGTGAATCACTTGATGCATTACCAAAAATGACAAATGATTTCTATCTATTTCCTCAATCTTCTTAGGATTGTAAAAGATGTCTATGCCATCTGTTCCAATGCCGTTGACGTTTTCATCTTCCTTAAACTTTATATGCATAAGAAGATTTCCAAAAAATGGCTGCTCTAATATTAGTTTGAGTTTTATAGATTCCAATATTCCCATTTTATCCTCCTCTTAAATGTTTTCTGATAATTTTTCCGTCCACAACATATAATCACTATCTTCAAACATCTTTAATGGATCTTTCTTTGAAAGTATTGCTGCAACATTTTCATGAAGTAACAACGAGAAATCCAAAGGTAGATTCATAGCATATCTTATCGCGTGTGTGATACTCTCTCCTTTTTCTATACAATCTCTTGCCCTTGCTGACATTGCAGTCACAAGAGTATATAATATATCGCTATCCTTAGGAATATCTTTGTGCTTTCCGCTAAATATCTTGTCGAGATTTGGCAACTTGTCAACACAGTCACAGAAATGGAAAAACTCAGTTGCTATTCCCATACCTATGGTTCCTGATATCAAAAGTCTACCGCTCTCTGTGTCACCTAAGGTATTTAGTATATCACTCGCCTTTGCCCAGCTTCTTGGAGTTGCGTAGGCAAGGTCATTCTTTGACTCCATTCCATTTTCGAGATATTCTGGTTTATAAGCCAAGAAGCCTATAATCTTTTCGTCAATGTTATTTTCATATGCCCAGTTTCTCCAGTCCTTTACTTCACTACAGATGTCAAAGTGAATCATTCTATTTGCTAAAGCCTTTGGCATCTGAATTGAGATAGATTGATCTTGTTTTCTATTACCTGCTGCGATAACTAACACATTGTCAGGAAGTTTGTGCTCTCCAATTCTTCTATCGAGAGTTATCTGATACGCGCAGGCCTGAACTGATGAAGAGCAAGTTGACAACTCATCCAAGAACAAAATGTTTATTACATCTTCGCTGTCATCAAATTTAAATACTTCAGGTCTAAGCCATATAGCTTCTGTGTGATCTTTATTTGGTGATGGGATTCCTCTTAAGTCAACAGGGTTGTAAAGTGATAGTCTAACATCATTTATATATACCTTTTTACCCGTTTCCCCTTCGAGAATTTTGCTTATCTGATATACAGATTCTGATTTACCAACTCCAGGTGCACCCCAGAGCATAATTGCACTAATATCCTTTGCTTTTTTGCCATTTTTAAATTGACATATGAAGTAATCGCTAATTGATTTAATCATTTGATTTACATTCACAATTGGAGTGCTTTGTAATACAGTGTTAACCTCGTTAAAACTTTTCATTATTTTTTCCTCCTACTTTTATTTAGGCTGCGAAGCCCATTGGTATTTTTTCTTTGTAGAAATCTTGAACATTGTCCTCGAAATCTTCTACAGTTAGTGTCATTAGCAAGTCTTTGTCTTCTAGTTCTTCATTTGACTTTTCAGAAAGTCTACTACTCTGTTTTATAACTGCATTTTCAATTATGAGTCTAACCTCTCTAGCATTTGAGAAATCTTCTCTGCCAATCATTTCTTCAAGTCGAGCCTTCACGATTTCTTTTATTGCTTTGTCATCTTCGATTTTGTGTTTTTTATCTTTAATCATCTTGTCAAATATCTCAAGCAACTCATCAATACTATAATTTGGGAAGTCTAAAAATCTTGAAACTCTTCCTTTAAGTCCTGGATTACTCTTTATGAAATTCTCCATAGGGTCTTTGTAGCCAGCAAATATTACAATTACATCTTCTCTATGATTTTCCATTTGAGCAACTATTGTGTCGATTGCTTGCTTAGAGTAAATGTCGTCATTATTGAGTGCATATGCCTCATCAATAAAGAGCACACCACCTTTTGCCTCTTCAAACTTTTCAATAATTTTAGGTGCAGTCTGTCCGAGAAACATTCCCTGTAACTCACTTAAGCCACATTCTACGACGCTTGGCTTGTCCACTATACCGTTTGAATAGAGAATTCTTGCGAACTGCCTAGCAACTGTAGTTTTAGCCGTTCCAGGATTTCCAGTGAAGCAGAGGTGCATATTTAAGCCCTCATCGTCTAATAGATCAAATTTTTTCTTCATCCTGTCAATTCTTGATTTTGCGACATATGACTTAATGTATGACTTCACTGAACTTAGTCCTATCAAATTGTTGAGTTCATAGATTGCATTGTCGCAGATTTCCATCTTTTTGTACTCGTTTCCAAGTAATGCAACCATATCGATTTTTGAAATGTCATCCTTAGTGATTGTGAACATATTCTCATTGTGGTTCTCTTCAGTATTTAACATTCTGCTTATTGATAGTTCTATGATATGCTCAGCAAAGTTCTCAACAAATCTAGCATTACCAAAGTTCTTTATCTGTTTTGCTTTTACAAAATACTTTCTTGCTTCTTCCAATGTCTCTGCATCAATTTTGTAATTCTTTTCTGTAAGCTTCTTCTCTAATATTTGAAGCAACTCGTCAACTTTGTATTCTTCAAACTTAACTGTCTTTGAGAACCTACTCTTGAAGCCTGGAACCTTTTCATCAAGTTCATCAAATTCTTTTTTAGTTCCACAAATTATTACTACTACTTCTTTTTTAAACTTGTCATAGCTATTCAAAAACTCATTTAATGACTTGTCTGTCACTCCGTGAATATTTTCAACTAGCAATACTCCAGTATTTGAGTCTATACTAAATTCTTGTCTTCTATAGTTCTCTGGTTCAAAGTCGCCATCGCTGTCAAAATTTTCAAACACTGAATTAGCCCAGTCTGCACTTATGTCGCAAGTCTTTATTAAGTCTTTCTTAATTATATTTTCTTGATATAGGATTTTGGCCATGAGGTTTGCTGCCATGCTCTTTCCTACGCCAGTCTCACCTTCAAATCTAAATCCAATATTAGATATTAAGTCATCTACCTGAGAAAGTGTTAAATCTTGATTTGCAAGAAGCATATTTTTCATATTGATAATTTTAGTTACTTCCTGCTTGAAGTTATCTAACCCTATGATGTTGTCAAAATTAGTCTTTTCTTTGTTGATAACCTTCTTGCTTATATGCTCTCTATAAATGTCATTGTATTTTCTGTGAGCCTTAGTTCTAAGTATTTCTAATATATAGCTTTCTATCTCACTAAATGACAATATCTTACCTTTTTCATACTGCTCATTTATATAAGCAATTATTGGATCTTTTATCTCAGATATTTTCTTTTCAGCAAGATAAGAAGTTGCATAATCTATAGCCTGTTGACCACTAAACTTTCCTCTAAAATATATTAACTTTAATTCCTTCTCAAGTGTTTCAACATTTAGATAATTTTCTTCTTTAACCTCATCACTTGTTGTAAAGCAATAAGTAGTTGAATACTGCATTTTCTTAAGTATATCTACAATTATGTCCGTTGCCTTGAAAATGCTGTGACCTGTGAAGTTGCTTCCAAAAATATCTGATCTTCCATTAAGTCTTCCAAAGAAATTTATTACGAGGAAGCTACCAGCTGACATCCTTATCAACTTTTCATATAGTGCTAGGTCACTTATGTTTACCAATGAATTCATATCTATGTCCATTGTGTAGTATGAGTTTTGTGTAATTCTTCCAGTGGCATAGAGAGATTCAGCCAAAACATCAATATGTGTCTCTTCAAACTTTTTATTCTCAAGATAGTAACCTATCATTTGAATATTGTCTTTATTGTCAATCTTAAACTGTCTCTCAACCTCATGGAGTAACTCAATATTTTTATTTAAGACATCGCTATACTTCTCAAGTATCTCCTCTTTGCTCATTTTTTTATTCTCGATGTTCTTCTTCTTTACAGTTTTAATAATATCCACGTCAACAAATAGTCCATCTGTCTTCTCATTTTGCAAAGTGAGAATTGTATCTGAATTTATTTGTTGCTTAACAAGTTCAAGATAGGTGTCAATATGATTGATCTCATCATTGTTAAAGTTCTTCACTTCAAATGTCATGTTCTTAAACAGCTTTTTTGAAATCTCGTTATTGACAAACAACTCATTGATAGCACCCATAGCATCAAGTCCTACATAAGATGGGTTAAGATTCTCATTTACATAGACTTCAACATTTAAGTATGACAAGAAATTGTCCTCAGATCTCTCTTTGGTGTTGAGTAACATCTGGCTTGCAGTTCCTTTTGACAATGCAGTGAGGTTATCGTTTAGCTTTTTCTCTTTAACTGCAGCATCAATAATAATGCTTGTGAGTTTAGCATCTTTTTCCTTCTTCACTTCATTGTTTTTCTCGACGAACTTTGCAAATTCACTCTTAGTAATTCTTCTTGGTGTGTCATAGTTGATTTTTGCTAACAATTTGATTTTTCTCATATTTACCTCCTATAAAATACCCGATTTGCTACGCAAAGCAAATCGGGTTATTTAAAAAACACCTTTTCTACTTTGCAACACCACTGCGAAGCTCCTTCGCTATACTATGAAAGTTTGGGTGTATCAGCAAATATGTATTATTTATAAATTAATTAATGTAACTCTGAGCAATAAGTCCTTTCAAATTCCTTAATACTTTTTTTGATATTTCTATTTACAATACTTAGGAAATCTTTTTCTTTGTCATCCATCTCTATCTCTTCAAGACTTATATTTGGTCTTGGGAAATATGTGGTTCTGCAGTTATCAAGTATTGAATACATATCTAGTCTTAGATCATACAACATCGTATGTCCTTTTAATGTCTCATCCAGTATATCTCTTGCTACCTTCTTACCGACTGTCTGACTTAGATATTTCTTTACCACTTTTTCAAACTCTTCCATCGTTACCTTGTCGCTCTTAGCAATTTTGAACTGTTCAAAATTGAATTTAATCGAAGGTATTATAGAATTATTTAGAAATATTGCTATGTATTCTACGAAGTATGTTTTTAATCTTATATATCCTGTTCTCTCATTTCCCGCTCCTGATAAAAACTTAACTCCGTATTTAAGCCATCTTGTTATTGCTGCCTGATATGTCTTTCTATGTAGATTCAGCATACTCTTTTCGCACTCAGTTATATTTTCTGTGAGGTCGAAATAGATATTACTTATGTCATATAACTTTGTTAAATCTACATCTAATGAGTAACTGATTTCTTTTCCATCTACTATACTAATGTCGTATCTCTTTATGCTTCTATAGACATTTTTCAATAACTCTATTATGCCTATATTATACTCCATGCTATGGGACTTTAATAGTCCATCAACCGTCGGATTTACTGTAGGATATGAGAAATGGCTAAAACCCTTGTAAATACTGACATTTTTGCCCTTTTCTTCACTATTAAGAAGCGAAATATAGGCATTTTCAAGCTTTTTTATCTTTGAATCTATAAGTGAACTATCAATATTTTCTATGTCGATAAAGGTTCCCTCATCATCGCCAT
Source organism: Lachnospiraceae bacterium (assembly GCA_017523785.1). Taxonomy (GTDB): domain Bacteria; phylum Bacillota; class Clostridia; order Lachnospirales; family Lachnospiraceae; genus UBA3633. The sequence continues at coordinate 106,031 of JAFWVX010000025.1, read as the reverse complement.
TTAACTCATCTATGATATATTCATCAAAATGAGTGAAGCATATATGTATGTTTAAATCTCTCTTACAAGTTTTAATTAATTCTTTTAAAACCATCGCCGACTTTTTATTGAGGGCATCATTACTTGCTTTCAAAACATAAATGATGTCGTTGCAATGTTCAATTGATAATATGTCAATTAGAGTTTCGCATTCAGATTCAACACTTATATTATCAAGATGAAAAAGTCCCATGGTGTCTATAAGTTTTATTGCATAACATTTATTGTAATCGCCATCTTTAAAATATTCAGGAATTAGATTCTCAAGCTCAGTATCAACTTCATTTCTTCCATAAATACATAAATCTTTTATCAAAAAGCTTATTGAGTTTGGACCCTGTGCCAATATTTTTTTAACAAGTGTGTTATCTATGTCAGAATCATTTACCAAAATTGCAAAAGCTTCCCCATCTACATCAAAGCTAAGTGATTTTTTAGAATTAAAATCTTTAATCTCCTTAAATAATTCTTCACACTGCTCATTATATGCATCAATAACTAGTTGCCAAAACTTATCAATATTTTCTTTAAGTTTAAAATCTAAGAGTGTTTTCTTATTAACTTCGTCTTTAAATATTTCTTTTATGAATTGACCTTTGTTATTTAAAAAAGTACTTAGATATATGGCTTTGAGTTGGATAATATCAAAACTTACAAGCAGTTCTTTTAGCTTTTTATCAATGTTTTTATTGCCTTTAATTTTAAAGGCGAGACTAAACATATCAGTATTTGCCATAATCTTGTTGTCAATTTCTAATACAAGGGCTTCTACAAAGGCTGCCATTGATTCTTCTTTAGATTTGTATTTATTTGTAGCATCAACATATGCTTTTATACTATAGTATAGAATATCACAGAGAAGCTCATTATCATCATAAAGTAGGTATTTTTCTGCAAGCGGAATCTTTCCATAAATAACTAGGCTATCTTCAGGGAGTGAGGGGCTGTTTGTTGCAATGATTTTTTCATTTGCAACAGTCATCATGCCCCTGCCCTCTCTTAATTTCATAATCTTTTGACAGTTGTCATTAACTATGCTTCTCACAAGTCTGCTTTTTCCTGCACCTGTTGCACCAAAGAGGAGTACTGGTCTACCTCTTCCAATTAAATTTTTAATAACAATTTCTTTCATTTTAGGCCTCACCTAATATATATTTTTTATCATGTTATTTAGTGCTTCATATAAAATATCATAGATATGTGGTATTTCTTTTGTGTAATTTCCTAGATTAATATAGCATGCATTTGGATACTCATTTGCAACCTTAGCCATCGCCATATCATAATCTGACATTGATATAGTTAGCCATTCATTTTTTGCGTAATCAAGAGATGTATATAAGAAAACATTTTTGTAATTAAGGCATGCCTCATTTAAACATTTTCTTAAGTCATCCATAAAACCATTAATATCTGTCTGTGCCTTATAATCATCTATTCCCGCTGATATTAATATAGTTTGTGCTTCAAATTTTATCGCCTTTTCGATTTGTTCGTAACTTTCACGAATTGTCTTGCCTGGTTCTGCAAAGTTTGTAATTATATAACCTTTCTTATTTTCATAACCGAAGAATTCATCTGCCGCTATGTCACCTGCTGTTGCAATTTGTTTCTTTTGCTCATTTTTAATTTTAGTTCCAGATGCTTCAAAAACTGAGCGCTCAATCAAGTTAACATAGAACTGCAGTTTCGCACTTAAAGTGTCATAGAAAAACTTATTGAAATGCATTCCATCGCCAAAGTCATATCTCGTCACTTCAAGTCCCGACATGTCTATGTATATGACATTTGCATACTCTTCGGCAAGTCTCCTATATACTCTATCATAATCTTCTGGATAATGATCACTCTGACTGTTTTTTTGATTGGTATAATTCATATAGGTGTGGAAGAATAAAAACTTATTCTTCAAAGCCATCGCTTCTATGTACTTCCTAAGTTCAAACTCAAATAGTTTAATATCGGTATTAAGTGCTTGGTCATTCACACCTGTGGCAAACAAAATATAAGTATTATCAGCATTTATTGCACTTTCAAATACCAATTCATTGATTACATTAGTAATTGTTCCCACTGGAAAAATAAAGTATTCATATTTATCCACTCCTTCATTTAAACTAAAATGTCCCGCGTATGAATCACCTACTACTGCAATTTTTTGATTTCTAATCTCTCCAGGTCCTTCGGCAAAGGCATTTTGATAAAAAACAAATACCGCGAGTCCTATAACAATAATTAAATTTTTAATATTTCTTAATATATCCATATTTTTATAATATAACACAAAATGGCTAAAACTACAAATGGGCGGATATTATCCGCCCACTATATCTTTTAAGTATTTATAATTAGCTAACTCTAGTAGCCGCTCCTCCGTCTGCAGGGTCACAGAAGTATGTTACTCCTCCTACAGTTATGTATCCTACATATACACTTCCTTTATTCAAGCCGTCCTCAGCAAGATAATAAGTTTTGCCATTAATTTGAGTGAGTCCTATTCTCATTACTCCATCATCTCCAAAGAAGTAATATAGGCCGTCAATTTGTACTATTCCAGTTGCTCTCTCATATTTCACATTTCCTGCTGCATCTGTTACAGGAACCATGAAATAAACTACTCCATTTCCTGCATTTACAAAGCCTTCTGTTGTTTGTGTGTTAGCAAAGTTAGTTACTGCTGTCTGAGCTGCCACTCCTGCATTTGCCGCGATACTTTGATCCATATCATAGACATTTGCAATATTGCTGATTAATGATATGTCTCCTACTATCTTACCTTCTGAGTCTGTCTCAAAGAATACTCCACCAATATTTACTATAGTATTAGCCATGAGTTTTCCTGCTTCAACTCCATTCTCTTGCAAGTAGTAGATATATCCATTAGCCTTTACTAAACCAGTGAGCATATTTCCATCTGCGTCTACTGCATACCAGCAACTTACTCCTGATACATTACTTTCAAAGAACATATTCTTTGCAGGTTCGCCATTTATCATATACTGCCAATTATTCTTAATTGGGTCATAATTCCAGTTACCTCGTTCAGCACCGCCGCTTGCAGATACTTGCTCTGGGTTGATTCCGTAGTTATCGCTTACCAACTTACCTTATTCATTGAACTCACGAACTACTCCGTCAATATTTGCTAAGCCTGTTACCATACTACCCGTATTGTCTAAGAAGTAAATTCCTGTTCCATCATTTATCCATCCTGTTTTAGCAGTACCATTACTGTCAAAGTAATGCCATGAATTTTTACTGTTATTTATATCTCTTGTATATTGCCATCCAGAGACTGGGTTTCCACTTACATCAACTGCAACATATGTATCAGTTGCTGGATCATATGACCACGCCACTTCAACTACTGATGGTTCTGATGTTGGCAACTTGCCGCCAGTACCACCGACGCTACCGCCACCACCACTCGTTCCGCCTCCGCTAGTTCCGCCGCCACTGCTCTCTTTTGCCCACTGAGCAGTAAGTTGTAAGTTAGAATATAGTACTACTGACTGTCTATTTGAGTATCTATTTCCATCTGAGCCTAACCAATAATCAAATGAGTATCTTGATTTAGAATATCCTATTTCGTCAAGTGTTATTCTAACTCCTGCTTTAACAACTCTTGATTTCATTGTTCCTTTTCCACCATTAGCATAATATGTTATGGTTACATTGTAAGTGTCATCAAATATTGCATAAACTTTATTATTAGAAGAATCTGTATATATAGTTGACGCATTAATCTCGTCTGTTCCTGCTGCATTTGTCGACCACTTCTTAAAGATTCTTGTAACTGTTGCTGGAAGTGGTTTCACAAGCGAACCATCCGCATTCTTAGGTTCACTTGTAGTTCCAACTGAATAATATGGAGCATCTAAGTAACCAACAAATTGGTTATTTGTATATCCACTTGGAAGTGATCCTTCACCTAATACCATAGTTATCATCACTTCATTATTTGTCCATAGTGGATATAATGTAAAGTTTGCTGTATTTCTATTTACTGAATCAGCTGTATAATCATTTGTTCCATTGTAAGTTTTTCTTGCATAAGGTCCTGGAATCTTGGTAGTTATAAACTTACCAGTGAATGTATAGTTCTCTCTTGTCTTTGGAGCAAATGCTGCTAAATCTGAAAGTTTTTGATCGTAGAGTATGTCAAATTGTCCTACATATGGGTCTCCTACATTACCACTTGTCTCGTTTTGAGCAAGAGTTACTTTCATCTTGTTTCTGCCCCACATTGCATATAGATTAAGTTCTGTCTTTCCTTCTGGGTCTAACTCTACAACCTGTTGGTCTACATAATACTTTGTCTTATCTGACTCAATCGCTTCAGCCTCAGTTGCTGTGAGTGGTTTAAGTGACCAACCTATAAATCTATATCCAGTAAGACCATAATAATTTCGATTAAGTGCTTTCTCTCCTGAACCTGGCATAGTTTGATTAGCCATAGTTCCTGTTACATCATTCACATATCCACCAGGAGATACTGGAGTATTCTTATTAAATATTACATCAAATGGTCCTGTCTCCCAATTTGCATAAAGTGTTACAACATCTCCATCTGTACATCTCAAGTTTTTAACTTTAGCTTTATTTAAATACTTCTTAGTTATTCTTTCCGCTTTCTCTGGGTCTTCTTTAGTATAGTCAATTGCAGACTTATCAATCCAGTTAGAGAATGTTGCTGCTTCAACTCTATATGCCACTGGTGGAAGCTCGATTTCTTGATCAAATCGAACATTTGGTATGTTTGGCATAGTTTCAGTAACTGATGTAGTAGCAGGGTCAAACTTGATTGTATAAGTTATAGGGTTCCAGTTTACATATATATTGGTTCCATGAGTCTCATAATTATATGTAGTATCATTAGTTACTACTATTGCACCTGGCTCACTTGCACTTGCCTTTGTGCTAAATTGAATCTTCTTATAACCAATTCTAGATGGAGTAGCCAAGTAGTTAATCTTATAACCATTTGGTATCAAGATTGAATAAGTAGTTGGATTAACCTTTCCTGTTGGAACGATTATGTGAGAATCGCCTGTCAATCCTTTAAACATACCACCATTAGCATGGATAGTTACTTCATAAGTCTTATATCCAATATAGACATTTTCAACATTGTTTACAGATTGAGTATATGCTGCCCAAGGCTCTGTTGGTGACTCTGGGTCTCTATTTGGATCTTCAACTACTATTACATCCTTATATGTAAATGTATCAGTAAATCCACTAGCAGATTTAATATCATCTATTACTTTTGTTCCTCTTGATGGAACATAGTATGCTAACTTCATATCTGTTGTAGCAGTTCCTATCTTAAATGACTCAGTAGCAGCATTTGTTACATAGATATTTCTCATATTGCTTCCAGTAATAAATGCGATATTGCCATTGAATAAGAAGTTTACCTTTCCATTTGCACTTATGCCTGATGGTGTAGAAAGCTTATATGCATAAGTTGTATTATTTGCTGTATTCTTAAATACACCACCGCCTAAGTTAAATGTAGCATTGTTATTACCTGAAAGAACATAATCACCAAGTCCATTTACAAATACTATATCGTTAGTTGTAGTATCATCTATAGTGGTTGCATGAGCACCTGTAAGTGTTGTAGTTGTAAATGTACCACCATTATTAAATATAGCATTGTAGTTATTGTTAAATACTATTTGTTTATCAAGTGTTACTTTTGCATTATCTAAATACATTACACTACCTACAGATGTTGCAGAACCAATATTTGCAAACTTAGAATCTTTAATAGTAATTACTGCACTACCATCTTTAAAGTAGATTGCATTGCTGTTATCTACATTTATGCCATCAAGTTCTATTCCAGAAATAGTAACAGCAGTATTATTATTTGCAAATGCATATGCAGCACCATTCTTAGCCTTATTACCATCAAATGTAAATCCGTGAGTGCCTGTTACATATCCTTTTACGTTATCAAAGTATATAGTTCCTGCAGTTGCTATGTTGTCCTTTACAGTCACATCATAATTTGATGCACTCATATCAATAGTTGAATCTTTTGCAAATATTGCAGAACCATTGTTAGCCTCATTGTCCACTATTGTCATCTTAGCATTTGGCTTAAATGTAGCTGTATCCACATAGATAGCTCCACCATTTACAGCTTTATTATTCTTAAATGTCAAAGACTGTGCATCAGTCTCAGTTACGATGTCGCCACCCTTCATATAAATTACGGCACCGTTAGTGGCTTCATTGTCTGACATCTCTATATTTGCCTCTGCCTTAATCTTTCCAGTTGTCATCTGGATAACTGCACCATTTACACCCTTATTATTTCTAACAACTGTCTTATCAGATGTAAATGTCACTGTTCCGCCATTTACATTAATTATGCTTCCATCACCTGTTGAAGTGTTCTTTTCAATATTAATCTTGCCAAGCTTAACTTCATTTGAACCTTCTGCTGATAAGATATAACCTGAGTTATTGTTATTTATGATAGATACTGAACTTATGTTTACATTTGTAACAGCTGTATCCATAGTTATAAACTTCTTGCTATTGTTAATATTTTCTATCTTTACATTGTCAAGAACAAGTCCTGCATTATTAACTGTGATAAATCCGTCAGCAGACTCATTTGTTACATTTACAATGCTTGTAGAAGACATAACAACTTTTCCACCTGCTGCATTTACAAACTTCTGATTATTAGCTGCGCTTGTCACAATTCCATCTACTTTTACATTATATAAGTAAAGTTCAGCTGTTCCAGAAACATTAAACATAGGTGCTATAGATGAATTTTGAGTATTGCTATGAGTAAGAGTTGCATTTCCATCCTTCACACAATCAGTTATATAAATCTTCTTGTCGCTAATATTGAATAGTTGTAATCCCTTAGCAACTTTAAGTGTATTGCCGTTTAAGCAGATTGCTGAACCATCTGGTAATGCATCTAGAGCCTTGGTTACTTCAATGTCATCAGAAAGTGCAAAGTACTTAATTGCTGCCATTGATAACATCTCATCTACAGATTTAACCTCTACAAATGACACAAGTGAATCGTGAATACTTCCGTCAACATGAGCTACAGCATCAACTTCTTTATTTCCACAAAGTGTATGCTCGTGACTTCCCATAGTAATTAGTGCATAGTCGTCAATCTTTATGTGACATCTATTATTAAACATATTCCATATTACTTTTGCAGTTGGGTCACTTACAGATGGTGCAATCCAGTTTTGAGCTGCTTCAGGTATACCATTAATAGCAACTCTATCTACATAAGTTTCAATATTCTTAGCAACATATTGAGTAGCAATAGGCACTGCATCTGCTGCTGTTCTCTTAAACTCTAGTGTTGCATAGTTATCACCGAGCATTACTGATACATTCTTATACTTGCCTGACTTATAAAGTCTTGTATTAGTTCCCTCATATTCCTTATCAAGTTTTAATACATTCTCTGGTACAAATACTGGTGCTGAGTCAAATCCCGTAATTCTATCCTCATTCCAATATCTAAATACTTCAGTTTCTTTGTTCTCTACTGATACAGAGATGTCTGACATAGAAGAAATCTTATGAGCTGTATCTGCAAATAGGCTTCCACCTGCTGTCACGAATACGTTTCTAGCATTTCCTGTAAATGCCTTGTTGTCATTAATCTTAATTCTATCGCCTACAGAAACAGTTCCCTTCTTAATGTATAATGCTCCAGTTGAACCGTTAGTGTTATTTGTGATATTTGTATCTCCGTAGATGTTGAGAGTTGCATTTGCATTGTCAATAATTATAGTAGAGTTAGTTGATCTATTATCTACTATATCAGACTTGTTAATTGCTGTGTTAGCACCATAAATTGCCACAAGACTTCCTTTAGCATTTGCATTCTTAACTTTCACATCATCAAGAGTAACATTATTTGCAAGAATCTTTATAGCAGCACCATCACTATCTCCATAAGCTCCATCAATAGTAAGTTTAGTGATTGTCACATTGCTATTAGTATTATCTTCATCATCTATAACAAGTGAAGGACCATCATTTCCATTTATAGTTAGACTGTCTGTGATTTCAAGTTTTGCATTGTCTAAGTAAAGACCTGCTCCAGCCTTACCTTTATTATTTCTCATATCAATGTTATTAACTGTAGGTCCTGCTACGATACTTGCTCCCTTAGCATATACCACACCGCTTGTTGCGATGTTGTTTACTATGTGCATCTTATTAGATAATGAGAGTATTGCATTATTTTCTACTTTGAATGCTACACCTTTTTCCGCCTTATTGTCTTTAATTTGCATATCTTTAGCAGTTTCTAATCTTGCATTTCTACCTGTCAATGCAACTGCTGATCCGTTATTATTCTCAAATACGGACTCACCCTTTAATGAAAGTTGTGTATTATCTATAGTAAGTATAGAACCAGTCTTTCCGAGCATTCCGGTAGCCTTATTACCTATAAAGCTTATAGTTCCTATATTTGTTGCATTCTTCTCAACCTTCAATACTGAAAGTGGAACTTCATTACCTATAAATGTCACATTTTCAAGTTTAGTATTTGCTGAACCATTGATAGAAAGTAATGAGCTTATAAAGTCTTCTTCGCCTGAATTTATAACCTTATTATCTTTAAATGTCACATCATAGAATGTAACATCAGCCTGAGAATTAAACTTCATTAGTGCTGTTGTATTTTCTGCATTATCATAAGTATTATTTTTAAATGTCACATTATCAAATACTACCTTAGTATCTTTCTTTGCATCAATTATCTTCGTTCTATCATCTGCTTGGTCAACTGTAAATCCTTCTATGTTTGCATTGTAAATTCTAAGTTCGCCATTCTTAACAACAAAGTGATAAGTCAAACTTCCTTCATCTTCGCCATTTATTGATAAGATGCTGCCATAAACTTTATTTACACCACCACAATCTGATATAGTCAAGTTTTCAAGTTTTCCAGCAGAAAGTGATACCCCAAATCCCTTGTCGAACATCAAGTTGTATCCATTTAAGCAGATTGCATCATTTGTCATCAAGTACTTATCAAGATCATCTGTAATCTCACAGTTTGTAGCAAGAACGAAGTAGTGTTGTCTTAAATCAGCAGGTAATGCTGCATTATCTATAAAGTCTTGCATGCTGCTGACTTCTGTCCACTCTACATCTGCATGAGTTACATTATCAAAGTGTGCACAAGATGCAGTAGATGGAAGACCACAAATTCTATGCTTATGAACTTTATATACAAATTCATTTGCTCTTGTAAGTTTTACACTATAATTACCATCGGCAAATGTCCACTCCACTTGCTTAGTCTCATCAGTTGATGAAGGAGCAAGCCATACTTGTTTGTCTAATTCTCTACCCTTAATTCTTACTGGGTCTACATATGTGAGGATGTTATTTGCGACATACTGAGTTGCAATTATTGTATTTCCAACTCTGAATGCGAGTGGAACATAGTCAAGTCCAAATGCTAACTCAACATTCTTATATTCTCCTCTCTTATATACTTTGTAGCCAAGTGCCTTATTAGCATTTGTTACTTCAAATATATTCTCTGGGTTATTCATTAATACACTTGGGTCATCAAACTTGTCAAAGCTATCGCTATTCCAATACTTAAATATAGTCGCTCCAACAGTTGTTGCTGCTACATTTATCCTAGAACTTGTAGCTATCTTTCCATTTGCTGAAGTCATAAATCCATTATCAACAATATGAACATCTGAAACATTTGGATTAGTACTATTGTTTGTTATTATTACTTCATCAGAAAGTTTTAATTGACCCTTAAGTATAATTGCACTAATTCCGCCAGAGTTGTTATTAGAGATGTTGGTCTTTCCTATAAGTGATAATTCTGCATTAGTATCAACATCCATAATTCTATCTACTCTTCCTGTTACTTTTAAGTTACTTACAGTTGATTTTGTATTTGTATAAATAATACTTGATACTGTATTATTCTTCATCTCAGGACTAGTCTTGAACTCTACATCAGCATTATCAAGATTTACTATAGCACTTGCAGTGTTTTCATTAATAGAAATCTTAGATATTTCTATTTCTGGCTTAGCAGTAATCTTAATTAATTCTTTATTATTGTTATTATTTGCAAGACTTACTGATGCAACATATACTTTTGCATTATTAATATCAACTAATGGAAGTGCTGATTCATTAGTAATGTTATTAATTGACACATTCTCAAGATAAACTCTTGCAGTATCATTTGCTTTTAATACTGTCTGTCCAAGTGCACTTGTAAATGCCATATCTTTTATAGCGATGTTATAGATGTTGAGATTTCCACTTATGTCAAATACTTGGTCTTTTGTCTTTGAAACTGATGTAGTGTTACTTACTATAGCAGCACTATTTTCGCAGTTTGTAAATGACAATTCTCTACCTTCAGCAAGAGTAAGAGCTGTAAGTCCTTTTGCAAGTTTTAAATTATGTCCATTCAAACAGATTACAGAACCAGATGCAAGTGAATCAAGAGGTCTATCAACTACTATATCATTATTGAGCACAAAATACTTGTTAACTGTATTTGTTAATATATCATCAAGACTTGATACATCTGCAAATGATATAAGTTCTGTATGCTTATGTCCATCAAGGTGAGCTACAGAATCTGTAGCTGTCTTTCCACAAATTGTATGTGTATGAACTTCAAGAAGTGCTAAGGCATCTTCTGAAAGTTTAACTGAATATCTAGCCTTATCCATCTCCCAAGTAGTAGTTATCTTCTCATTTTCAAGTGATGGTGCTATCCAAATTTGCTTATCCATAGTTCTATCGCTAAGTTTTACATAATCTACATAAGTTGCTTCATTCTTAGCTACATATTGAGTTGCAAGAACTACAGTGCTCGTCTTCTTCTCCTTAAATCTGAGAGTTGCATAGTTTTCACCAAGTTTCAATAATACATCTCCATACTCTCCAGATTTGTAAATCTTCTTGTTAGCATTTAATGTATTCTCATTGTCAATTCTGAATATCTCATTTGGTCCATACATTGCTCTATCATCTGTCACACTGTTAAATCCTTCTATCATCAAATCATTCCAATATTTGAAGATGGTATCTTCTGCATTCTTAACATCTACATAAATCTCTGAACGAGATGAAATCTTGTTAAGCGCATCGCCGACTAACTTGTTGCTATCAAGTATTAAGTTAGCGTCGCGAACTACATTGCTGATAGTTGCAACATTCTTTCTTATGATGATGTCTCCACCGATTTCTAATTCTGCATTGTCAAGTTTAATAGCACCATCAGCAGATACGCCGTTCTTTTCAATGAGGACATCGTTGAGTGTGATTACAATAGAATCTGTCTCACCCTTAGCCTCTATAACAGCCTCTTCAGTGTCATTTCCATAAATCTTGACATTCTCTAACATAGTATCTACATCAGCATAGATGAGGGCTGCCTTTCTACCTCTTGCATCTACCTTGTCGCCACTAATTACGATATTTCTAATTATAGGCTCAACATTATCAACTGATGTAACTGCGATTTCAGTTCCTTTTCCAATGTTAGTTGCGTCTTGATCTACTACATAGTTACCACCAAGTACATATGGCTTGTCTATATCGCCTTCAAGAGTAGCGTCTTGTAAGTAGATAGCTCCGCCTCTATATGAAGAGTTATCCTTAATTATGAATTTATCATTTAACTTAAGAACTGTGTTATTTACAAATATAGTTCCCTTATTAGCACCTTTGTTAGCTACGATGCTTAGAGTTGCTACTGCATCTACTTTTGAATCCTTATCAAGTGCTAATACATTTTCAGTAACTGTATTTGCTTTGATACTTGCTTCCTTAGTGAAGTTAATCTCTGACTCAATACCGACTTCAACTAACTTAGTAGCTTTGTTGTCTTCAACTACTAACTCACCAAGTTCTGCTTTTGCTCTTACATTTAATGAAATTACTCTTGATACATCATTATCTTTAAATGTTACCTTATCAAGTTTAGCAAGAGTATTGTCTTCAACTGTTACAAGTCTTCCACCATTGTTATTTATAAATCTAATTTCACCGAAGTCTATTCCTAAATCATGCGTAGATGGTCTATTAGCAAGTGACAATAAGCTATTTGCCTCAGTCACTCTGTTATTCTTAAATGTCACATTGTCAAATAACAATTCGCCGTTTAATGATGCATTTGTGAATAAGTTCACATTTACATTGTTGATATCTATTCCTTGAATATTTACATCATAGAAGCCTGCTTTTCCATCTCTTCCTACACTTACGATGCTCATACCGTAGTCATCATTTACAAAGCTAAATGTTGCGATATTTACATTGTAGAAATTGATTGTTCCATCTCTTTGGATGTTGATAGCAGATTCATTTAAGCTGCGGTTGTTATTTACTTCAGTTATGTAACCTCTCTTAGCTACACCAGTTCTCACTGCGCCACCACAGTCACAGAAGTTGAGAACTCCTTCTTTAATAAGTCTAAATCCTGTGTTGCCGTGTTCAAATATCAAGTTATGTCCGTCAAGACAGATAGTTGAACCTGATGCAACATTTGTAATAGGTGTCTTTATGTCGTCATAAACTACTAAATCATTTCTAAGAGCCACATAAGCTGGTTTTGTACTATTAAGTTCGGCAATCAATTCATCAAGTGTTGATACATACTTAAATGTCACAACATTATGAACTTCGCCGTCCTTATGAGTGCATGACTCTGTAGCACGTAATCCACAAATCTTATGAGTATGTGATACGAGTGTTGCATATCTAGTCTCATTAATCTTTACACTGTATCTTGCACTATTCATAAATGTCCAGTCTGCTTCCTTAGTCTCGTCATAAACTGCTGGACCTACCCAAAGTGCATCTGCAAGATCTATGCCGTTTATCTTTACAGTATCTACATAAGTCTCTACATTCTTTGCTACATATTGAGTAGTGATAACATTTGTATGCTCTTTATCACTTGTGAATATCAATTCTTCATAGTCTTTACCAAGCATTACACTGACATCACTATAAGTTCCCTTCTTATAAACTCTATATCCGTCGTTATAAGATTTATTATCTACTTTGAAGATTTCATGTGGCAAGTATGCTGCTCTACCATTACTAAAGTCATCAAATGCCTCTACTCTATCTTCATTCCAGTATCTTACTATCTCTGAGTCTTCGTTTATGTCGCTAAAGTAAATTTCAGAATCAGATGAAATTGTATCAAGTCTTCCAATTTCTATATATGCATTCTTCTTAACAACTACGTTCTTATCATCGCCAGAAGCATCCTTGTTGCCCTTTACTACTACTTTATTATTTGCTGACACATTTCCTTTTTCGACTTGGATAACTCCTAAGCTATCAACTTCATTGTTTCTTATATTTGCATAGTCTTCAATATTTGCAATTGCAGTTTCATTATTTAAGTATAAGAATGAGCCTTTATTATTTGTATAAGAGATTGAAGCGATATTTAATTTAACATTTGCTTTATATGCATCTACTGGGTCTATGTCAAATGCTGCCTTTCCGACTTCCACATTACTAATTGATAATTCATCAATATCTACATAAGGAGTATTTAAGTAGAAGATTGACTTATCTGACTTGTTAGATCCTTCAAATACTAAGTTCTTACCGACTTTTACATCATTTAAGGCATACATTCTTATGAATGCATTTCTTGCCTCGTTGTTCTTAAATACCAATCTATCAAAGTCAGTATTGTTTACACCTGAGCCATATGTGTTGATAATGTTCTCTGCCTTATTGTCAACAAATGTCATATCGCCAACAAAGAGGTCATTATCATCGCTAGTTCTAGCTGCGCCTACAAATATAGCATCAACTGACTCATTGTTCTTAAATACGAGTCTAGAATTCTTCTTAACTTCTACTACAGAATTAATAGCGGCTACTATAGAAGAAACTGTTGCATAATTATTCTTAATAATTTCACTCTTATTCTCTTCTAATACAACTTCGCCATCAACGATAAGTTTAGACTCATCGATAGCAACTATTGCAGCACCAGCCTCAGCTATGTTCTTTGTGAATTCGCTTCTTGAAGAAATAGTGAAGTTTGCTCTCTTGAGAAGAACTGCTGCACCAAGTTCTGCCTTATTCTCTTTAAATGTAGCCTTATCTATAACATTAAACTTACTATTAGATTCTACATATAAACCTGCACCAAATTTAGCCTCATTGCCAACTGCCTCATACTTATCAATAACGAGAGTAGAATTATTAAGTTTAATAATTGTTGCATTGTCAGACTTATTGTCATTTACAACTAAGCTATCCTCAACTTTTACATCTGCATCTTTAAACTCAACAAATGCATTAACTGAAGCGCTGTTATCACTCATTGTATTTCCAATTACAGACATAGTAGAAATGATGATTCCTCTTCCCTCAAGCCCTATAAATGGAGCCTTGCTTGCAGTATTGTTGATTACACTCACTGTAGCAATTCTCATCTCTTTAGCAGTATTTGCTGCGATGAGTTTCTTTTCGTCAGTCTTGTTGTTCTTAATTACTACATTTTCAATATTTACTATGCCGTCATCATGAGCATTTATAAAGTCTTGCTTCTTAGTAGTATTCAAGTAATCTACATCAGCAATTCTTAAGTTATAGAGATTTAATGTTCCATTAGCAACCTCTATAGCCTTATCCTCGCTTGAATAGCCTGCTGCTCTCTCACTACCTGTTGTAAGTTTTCCATCTCTTGTATTAACCTTGCAATCAGATATAGTGATGTTCTCACCATTATTGATTAGGATTGCCTTTGCACCTCTTTGTACTCTCAACTCGTTGCCGTTTAAGCAGATAGCTGAACCATCTTTTAAGTTTAGAGTCTTTGTAATCTCTACACTAGTAGCAAGTGCGAAATACTTATAACCAAGATTAGAATTCTTTATGATTTCATTTTCATTCTTAACCTGTATGAAGTTCTCTACATAAGTGTGCATACTTCCATCATAGTGAGCATTTGTATCTGCAAATCTATTTCCACAAATTGTATGTAAGTGTGAAAGGAGCATTATGTCGTAAACATCTTTCTTAGCAACTTTAATACTACTACGAGATGCTTCATAGTATACAAGAACTGCACTCTCGTCTTCATTTTCTACAGTTGGAACAAGCCATAATTGATCAGAAAGTTTAGCACCATCAATTATTACTCTATCCATATAAGTTTCAACATTCTTAGCAACGTATTGAGTTGCTATTACTAAATCTGGATTAGTCTCTCTCTTATAGAGAAGTGCTGCATAGTCATATCCTACATAGAGAGAAGTGTTTCCATATTTTCCTGATTTATAAATTCTCTGTCCTTCGCCATATGTTTCTTTGTCAAGTACAAATATCTCATCAGGTAAGTAAACTACTCTATTGTTATCGTGGTTATCAAATGTATCAACATGTTCTTTATCCCAGAAGTCATACATTCTGACATCACCAGAATTTCTATTGCTTATACTTATCTTAGAACCTGAAGCTATAGTATAGCCATTTGCAAGTATTATACGAGCATTTTCGTGGCTTCCATTTAGTCTTACAGAACCGCTACCATCTAATCCACCATGATTATCGTAGATACTTATATGTCCACCAATAATCATTCTTCCACTTACTGTTATTGCACTTGTAGCAACATTTATATTGTTCTTTGTGATATTAGTATTTCCAAGAAGAGCAAGTCCTGCATTTCTATTAATACTGAATAATCTTGAATCCTTATTTGATATAGTTAAGTTAGTAAATGTTGCTATCTTAATCTGATTTCTATCTCCACTTACATATACTAACTGACTAAATCTATTGTTCTTTATGTTAAATGTATCTTCAATAGTTCCTTCAAATCCATTTACTATATCTACTAAAGAGAATGCCGTGTTGCCTTTTATCTCATTAAATGAAGTCTTAATATTACCTTTACCGCTTATAGCAAATAATGAATGACCAGTATCTGCATCGTTAGTCTTGTTGTCGATTACAGAGATTGATGAAATCACCACATTGTTATTGCCATAGACAACATTTGCAAATGCGGCCAATTCTCCACCAGCTATATTATTTACAAAACTTACACTTGCCACATAGAGTTTTGTATCAACATCTGTCATATTGAACATACTGTTATAAGAATTATTTGTATTGTCATGTACTTTTACATTTTCAAGATATAATTTGCTATTTCCACTTGCTTTAACTATGCTGTAATCAAATGTGTCATCAAATGTCATATCTGAGAAGTTAACATTGTATAAGTAGAGATTTCCGCCCTGGACATTTATCATTGACTTATCGACTCTTGCTGCATCACCGCTTGAGTGAGTGATAGTTCCAGTTCCTACACAGTCTGTGAATGTGAATTCATAACCGCTATTAAGTGTTAAAAACTCAAGTCTCTTATCAACTTGCAATCTATATCCATTTAAGCAGATAATAGATCCTGAATCTAAGTCTATTGGCTTTGTGATAACCATATCGTTTGCAAGTGAGAAGTATTTGCCGTTTGATCTATTGAAGTCATCTTCACTTGATGCATTTACGAACATTACTACATTGTTGTGCTTTGTGCCATCAAGGTGAGCCTCTGAATCAGTAGCTGTATGACCACAAGCAGTGTGCATATGGTCAATCAAGTAGATTAACTTGTCACTTGTTATCTTTACAGAATGTCTTGTTCCATCAAACTTCCAAGACTCAGTCACATCTTCATCTGCAATTGTTGGAGCAACCCAAAGTTGGATAATCTCTGGCACATCATCAAGTACCACGTCATCCACATGAGTTTCAATATTCTTAGCAACATATTGAGTTGCAACTACTGCTTTGTCATTTCTCTTCTTCTTAAAGAAGATTGTGCTGTAATTCTTACCGAGTTTTAACTCTACATTGCTATATGTTCCCTTCTTATAAATCTTAACTGTCTCGTCTGCTGCAGCATTATCTATTCTAAATATCTCTTCTGGTAAGTATGCTGCTCTATAAGAATTAATGTCATTGAAGCTTGCTATATTAAACTCATTCCAATATCTAAAGAATGTGTTTTCGTTTGCAGTTGCACCTACATAAATTTCTGAATCTGACTCTAATGGTGCATTGTTATCGCCGTAGAAGATAGTGTTGTTATTAGCAACTAAGTTTTGATCTGTTCCATCACTTAATCCCTTGTTATTCTTTATAACAACCTTATTTCCAAAGTAAGCCTCTCCTCTATCTACAGTGATTACACCTTGACCAGAAGTTACTTTATTTTCTTCTATGTCAATGTCTTTAAAATAGAATTTACCTCTGCTTCCTTCTCTTCCCTTCACATCAACTAAGCCACTTGCTGCCGCAGTGTTAACTGTGATATTTGTAATCTTAACATTTTCAAATGCAACTCTATCAGATACTGCAGATACAAGTTTATTAACTGCCTTTAAGTCTGCAAATGAAACTGATGAAATCACAGTCTCCTTGCCTGCAGTATTTTCAATATAAATTATTGAAGAGTTATTTTCTGTTGTATTGTCTCCTAATACATTAAATGTCTCTTCTACTTCAAGTTTTGCATCTAACATATAGAGAGTATTAGCATTTCCATTTGCATTTACTTTATTGTTTACTATGCTATATCTCTTTGCATCTCTTGGAACTACGAGTGTAGCACCATTTAACATTATAGCACCTGCATTATAAGATTTATTTTCTGAGATTGTTGCTCTGTCTGATAAGTAAAGTTTTGAGTTCTTGTCTGCATAAATTGCACCACCATATGATGAGTTATCAGTTGCTTCGTTATTTCTTATCTCAATATTCTTAGCAAGTTTAAACTCTGCATTTTCAGTTATATAGATAGCTCCACCAAGACCTGATGCCTTATTATCTATAATTTGAACTAAGCCATCACTAGTCATAGTTCCTTTTTCGCCTACATAGATAGCACCACCATTTACACCTTTGTTATTCGTAATTGTTACTTTATCTTTTCCTTTAAGGTCTGCATTTAGATAGATAACTCCACCTACTGTTGCCTCATTTCCTGTAGCTATGATATCTGCATTTACATCTAAGTCCTTATTAATTACAAGAGCCGAGCCATTATTTCCTTTGTTACCTTCAAAATAGATGCGACCGGTATTCTTTGCTTCACCATCAAGTGCAAGTGCAGCACCTACATTTCCAGTTATAGTATTATCTATGAAACTCATTGTAGAAAGTGTCAATACCCCAGTGTCTTTTACATTTACCACTGCATATGTCACTTTGTTATTTCTAAATAAGACATTTTCAAATTCAAGGTTGCTATAAGCACCAAATGGTAACAATGAGTTAACTTCTGAATCATTATTTTCGTCTGCTACAACTATGTTATCTTCAAATACAGTATCTACAAATTTTAAGTTATAAGATCCGTTTCTTGGTAAGTTAAACATAGATACCTCAGTGTGGTCATAGTTAAAGTTAGCAAATCTTGACTCAATGAAATTAACCTTACCAGTTTGTCTAACTGTCATAAATGTTGAGTAATCATCTCTTGTATTTGAAATAGTTCCTATCTTTATTCCGTAGAAGTTTACAGTTCCATTTGAAACTATAAAGTTACTACTCATTTCGCTTGAATCTGTACTCTCTGTTATATATCCCTTTTCTGGATTTTCTAATGCTACTTCATTTCCACAATCACAGAAGTTTATAGTATTGTTTTGAGCCAACATGAATACATTCTTACCTTTCTTAATGATAAGATTGTGTCCATTTAAGCATATTGTGCTTCCAGATGCGAGATTAGCAATCTGTCTATCTAATATCAAATCTTGATAGAGTGCTACATATATAGGCTTTCCTTGTTGGTCTTCAATATACTTCATAAGCTCATCTTGGTCTGCCACATATGAGAATGTAACTTTACTATGATTTGCTCCATCAAAGTGCTCACAAGGAGTAGATGATGAAAGTCCACAAGTTTTATGCATGTGAGTTAGTAAGAATACATCTCTTGTATCGAGTGTAGCAAGAACATTATAAGTTCCCTTTGACATCTGCCAATTGGTGTTCTTTGTGTTGTCGTCATTGTCTGGTCCGCCCCATAATTGGTCATTATCTTTAATTCCTTTTAACATTATCTTATCTACATAAGTTAATGTATTCTTTGCTACGTATTGAGTCGCTATGATGTCTTTAACTTCTTTTCCAGTTCTAAATACAAGTGTTGCAAAGTCAGAACCAACATTAAGTGTTACCTCGCTGCCTGTTCCTTTCTTATAAACTGCATATCCTGCATTTAACTCTTCACTGTCAAGTTTAAATATTTCATCGTGCAAGTAAACTTCATGTGCTTCAAAATTATCAAATTCCTCTATATAGTTCTTATTCCAATACTTAAATACTTCTTGCTCTGCATTCTCTACAGAAATTCGAACTATTGAACCTGAAGCGATTGCATTTTCTTTATTCCAGAATCTTGAACTGATGATACCGCCATCAGCAACATATACATTCTTTGGACTTGCATTTGAAGTATTGTTATTATCAATGTTGAACTTGTCGCTTAAGTAAAGTGTAGCATTCTTCTCAACATAGATTACTGGCTTGTTGCCATCGATGTTGTTGCCATTAATATTAGTGTTACCCTTAATAGTTGCTTGACCATTCTCACCAACATAGAGCAATGTCTCTTTAAGTCCTGTTACACTGTAGCTTGCAAGTATTGCATAAGTATTTGAATCAGTAGCATAGAGGATACCTCTAATGTTGTTGTCGTGAATATCTAATCCATCATCAAAGATACGAGAGCCTTCAAATGCTATAAGTCTCATAATACCTATAGAGTTATTTTCTGTCACTTCAACATTGTCAGTAACTATCTTAGTGTTATTTCCTACTACATTGATAATCTGATTATCTGCTGTATTTTGCTTAATAGTTGTATTTACAAGTTCTAATCCATCACTTGATTCAGTATATACTGTCATAAGAGCTGAACTTGAGCCTTGAATCTTGTTATCTGTCATACTTACACTTGCAAGACTTAACTTAGCCTCTTTGCCATATACACCGATTAATGATGCGATATCCTTAACTTCATTGTTTTTAAATACCACATTTTCAATATTTACATGACCCTTACCAGTTACATGTAATAATGTCTGCTTATCAAGTGCTGTGTCATTTGAAACCTTCATTCCGTCTATGTTTATATTGTAAATGTCTAATGTTCCGTTTGTAACTTCTAAAATGTGTTGAGTCATCTGAGACTCGTCTACACCGTCTTCAGCTCTTGCAATATTTCCAATCTCACTATTGATTGAACAATCAGTGATAGTGATTCGCTCAGAGTTTGCAATGTTGAATAAGCTTACTCCCTTCTTCACACTCAATGTATATCCATTTAAGCAGAGTGATGAGCCTGATGCGAGGTCAAGTGTCTTAGTGATCTCGACATTTGTAGCAAGTGCGAAATATTTATACTTGCCAGTTGCTAAGTTCTTAAGAAGTCCCTCTTCATCTTTTACTACTACATAGTTTACTATGTCAGTATGTTTCTCACCATTATGGTGTGCTGTAGTATCAGCTACGTCGTTTCCACAGATTGTGTGTTTATGGTTATTTAAGTAGACAACTGTATCTTTAGAAACTTTTACATTGTATTTCTCTTCGTAAAGCACCCAAGAAACTGTCTCATCTTCATCGTCATTTGATGGAGCAATCCACTCTTGGTTAACTATATCTCTATCGTGGAG
The DNA here is from genome assembly GCA_017523785.1 of Lachnospiraceae bacterium. Lineage (GTDB taxonomy): Bacteria > Bacillota > Clostridia > Lachnospirales > Lachnospiraceae > UBA3633. Next base: position 85,248 of record JAFWVX010000025.1, on the reverse strand, counting down.
TATTACCTTGTCAACATAAGTCTCAAGGTTCTTAGCCACATATTGAGTTGCAAGAACTACAGCTGCTGTCTTCTCTTCTCTAAATGTGATTACAGCGAAGTCATTACCAACTTTAAGTTCTGTCTCTGGATAAGCACCTGACTTATAAAGTTTATAACCTAAGCTATCCATTGTGTTGTCCACATGGAATATATCACTTGGTCCAAACATTACTGTTGGTGAAACTACCTCTGCAAAGCTTGCTATATAAGCATCGCTCCAATGTTTGAATACTGTATCGTTATTATTTTCTACTCTTATATAGATAGAAGAATCTGTTGCAAGTTTAGAGCCTGCATTACCTACAGCATTGCCTGTGCCGTGAACATATAAATTATAGTCATCGCCACTAGTGTTCTTATTGTTCTTAATAGTTACTTTTCCGCCAAGATAAATCTTACCAGCACTTACATCGATAACTGCATTGCTTAAGTTATCATTATCTTTTATCTCCACGAGTCCTGCAAATCTTGTCTCATTATCTGCATCTTGTTTTAAGAATGAGCCCTTGTTATCGTGATAGAGGACTGAGCCTGAAGCCATGAATGCACTTCTTGCAGTTCCTTCCATAGTAACTGCTGCAACATTTATCTCGTTAGCTGAGAACTCTGTCTTTCCATCATTACTAATTGTTGATGCCTCGAGATTAATTAATGCATTATTTACTTTGTTATTATCAAATAATAATTTATCTACTTTGATTGATGAATTATATGTATCTAATAAATTCTTATCTGAAGTATTATCTTTAAACTCTACATCCTTAATCTTTGTATCATCAGTCATCTCTATGTAGAGCACACTATTAGTTGATTTATTGTTTGTAAATACTAATTTATCAAGTTCTATATTTTCTCCACTCTCAATATGAACTACTTCATTTCCCTTGTTGTTATCAAAGATGATATTTGAAATGCCATAGTCCTTATTGTCGTTTTCGATATAGATAGCAGAACCTTCGTTACCATCGTTATTCTTTATAGTCCAAAGATTTTCTACATCTATATTAGAATCATATGCATATACAACTGTACCAGCATCTGCATAGTTCTCTTCGATAACTGACTTAGTTGATTCGTTTGGTACAAGGAGAGTTGAATTATCAAGGTAGATTGCTGCACCTTTTTCTGCCTTATTGCCTCTTATGTCTGCATTCTTTGGCAATGTGAAGCTGTTATCTTTTACATAGTATACAGAACCTTTCTTACCCTCGTTGTCATATGCTTTTACAGAGCCATTAGTTACAAATTTTCCGTTTGCACCAGTAATATAAACTGCTGAGTAATTTCCTTTATTCTCTGCAAGTTCATATCCGTTCTCTGCTCTTACTTCTACATTGTCGACATAAACTATACCGCCAATCTCAGTTCCGCTAGTGTTGATAGTATTTCCTTTTGCTACTATGCCGAGTACATCTATACCAGCGTTTCCTGTTCCACTAAACTTGAGAACTGACTTGTCAGTTGTATTATTGATTAATGAAATTGTTGCATACTTAATTGCATAACCCACTGCAAGATTCAGTATTCCACTATCTACATTTCTTATCTTAGAATTCTTTATAGTAATTTGTGAAACTGTTGCCTTAACTCTGTTATTAACTGGTCTAATGAGTGGGTTCTCTGACATATTGTTGTCAAATGTCACATTTTCGAATGTTACATTCTCTGCATACATCTTTCCGTTTGCACCTAAGTGGATTATTGTTTCTATATTTGAAGTGCTTAAGAAACTTATAGTAGCGAAACGAACATTATATATATTAAGTTGACCTTGAGTTACTCTAAATAAATCTGTAGCTGCTCCTGCTACCATTGGTCGAGATTCTGACACAGCGCCTTGAGCATGTCCTACCTTACAATCGCAAATTGTGAGAGTTCTATTTCCTGCAACTGCAAAATCTACACCCTCATCTATATAGAGATTATGTCCGTTAAGACAGATTGCAGAATCGTCAAGCAAGTTATAATTTCTTGTGATTGTAATATCATTTAAGAGTGCCCATCTCTTTTGGTTTAGATTTCTTGAAATGTCATCTTCTGCTGTTATAAGTGCGAAGTTCACAACTGAGTGAGATGCCTTATCATAGTGAGCACAGCTTTCACTTGCAAGTGTCCCACAGAGTTTATGCTTATGACTTGCTAGATATACTATTGCATTTTTTGTAATTCGGACATTGTATCTTCTTGTATCATCTTTTCCCCAATACCATTCTGTTTCTACATTCTCGTTATTGATATCTGGTGCTGCCCAAACCTGAGTCTCTATCTTTACTTGGTCTTCTGGCAATACTACTCTATCTACAAATGTAATCACTCTATTAGCTACGTATTGAGTTGCAATTACATATTCAGTAGCATCTTTCTTAAATATTACTGTTGAGTAATCATATCCCCATCTAAGCTCTACATCTTCATATGTGCCATACTTATAAACTGCTGCACTCTTAAGTCCTCCATTGTATGGCTTATCTGATCTAAATATCTCTTGAGTAACATACTGAGGTTTTGTATTAAATTTATCAATATATGTATCGTTCCAATATTCAAAAACTTTTGCTTCGTTAGTAAGTGCTGAAATACTTATCACAGAACCGCTTGCAAGTTTGTGGTCTGCCATACCTTTCATCATATATGACTTTGTTGCTCTTGAGAATACTAAGTTATATCCTTGTGAGCTATTATAATTATTTTCATCTATGTTAATTGTATCACCAACAAATAATTTACCTTTACCCACATAAACTGTTCCATAGATATTGTTTCCATTGTTAGTTATAGAAGTCTTTCCTGTAAATGTAACAGTTGATAACTCATCAACTATAGTCATTATAGTTCCTGCATAATTAGAATTTGGATTTGTCACATGCTTTATGTTCTTTTCTGCAATAAATGTCTTCTTCGTTATAAACTCTGCATTCTTACTTACATAGATAAGACCTGTCATAGATTCGTTTGAAATCATTGATGCAGTTCCTATCATAGTAAGTTTAGAATCAGTCGCTAATTTAATACCAGAACCATTTAATATCTTATTATTTGTAAATGTCAAAGTATTAAGCTCTAACTCTTTATAATTTTGAACATTGATAGCATCATCATTAAATGTGTTATTATCTAATACCAAATTGTCAATTGTGGTCTTTGATGTATCAGCATTTAATAAATTAATAGCTAGTCCCATCTTATCGTTATTTATAAATGAAACTGTGCTTAAACTTACAGCTATATTTGCTTCATTGTGTATACCAGTAGCCGCCTCGTGGTTATTTCTTGTAAATGTCACATCATCAATCTTAAATTCTGAAGCAGTATTTGTTACGTGAACTATGCTTCCTTTCTTGTTGAACTTTTCAAATACTACTTTATCAAGTGTAAGTTTTCCTGATGAGTAAATTGCAGCACCTTCATAATCTTCTGCCTTGCTGTAACTAAATGTTGCAAGTTTTACATCTAAAATACTATCTTCTTTTCCGTATATGCTTGCACCTTTGTTTGCTATGTTCTCATCAAATACAGCATTTTCTACTTTCAATTTTCCTGCATTTACATAGATAGCACCAGCTTCTCCATATGCTGATTTATTTCTATAAATCTTTGCGTTATTTGTCACAGTGACATTTGCATTTACATTGTCAATATTTAGTATTACTCCTTCGTTTGCATATACACTGTTGCTATTTACACTTGTATTGTCATAATACTCACCGCCGTCAACTAACAAACTATTTACTTTCTCAACTTTTACAAGTGCTGATGACTTAGCTTGGTTGTTGAATACTTCTAAGTTGCTAAATGTCGCTCTGTCAACATCTGTAAGTTTTATTATTGGAGTTAAGTTGTAGTTTGTAGCAATAACTGTATCATAAATATTAAGCTTTGTATTTGCACCATTAATATTTATAATTGAAGTAGATGCTTTAACATTACTTATTGTTGAATAGTTAATTATAATGTTTGAGTTATTCTTTCCTTCTACCAATGTTCTATTTATGTCATTAAAGAAAATGTGGTTAAGAACGAGTGTTGAGTTCTCTACATTTATAGGATTTTTGTCGCCAGCATCTAGTGCACCATCTAACTCAAAGTGTCCTGTTCCCTTACAGTCAGTGATTACAACCTTTATGTTATTTGACATGTCAAGGAAGCTTACGCCCTTGTCGACTATAAGCTTGTTTCCGTTTAAGCAGAGATCGATTTCTTCATAATCAGACCATGCTCTTACTATATCTTCAGTTATATGTAAATCTCTTCTTAAGTATAATTCTCTATAGCCCTTAGAAATCATTGCAGCATTTCTTGCATTGCTATAAGTTGCTATAGTGTTATCATAATCTTTTGCTTTTTCGTGTGAGTGGATAACTAGCTCTTCCCCAAAAATTCTTGCTGGATTAATTGATGTGATTATAACTGCTATATCACTTAAATCCTCTCCATAGTAAGTAAGTGCCTTATCGTCATCAAGAGAAGGTCCATACCATACAGTAGACTTAGTTGATGGATTAACAATTCTTTCAACAGTTGTCTTAACATTTTTAGCAACATATTGAGTAGCAAGAATTATATCACCATCTTCTCCAAGATATACATACTCTACTGCTACAGAATTGTCGCCTATGTAGATATCACAGTCAGAAACTGTTCCTGTCTTATAAACATGGACATTTTGACCAAGAGCTGGTTCTGCATAGAATGTCTTATTTGCACTTACATAGCCATTTCCAAATCCTTCAATATTTTCTTTATTCCATCCGCTATATACAAGTCTGTTATTCTCTTCATAGTAGATTCCAACCACAGAGTCAGAAGCCTTGAATTTAGTTCCATCTTTTTGTTTAAATAATGCTGATGTATAAACATTATTATAATAGAATCCATAAGGGTTTAGGTTTTCATTACTTATATGCTTGTTGTTATTAACTATTAACTCAATATTTCCTAGTACAAATACTGCTCTACCATTCATATTAGCAATAGTTCTCTTTGTTGTTCCTGTATATGTATTATTTCTTACATATAAATCACCAGCAAATTCAAATTCTCTACTTCCGTTAAATTCAAGTAAGTTCATATCCACAGTGTTATTCTCTAAAGCCATATGGCTGCCAGTTGCTATAGTAAAGTTTGCACCATTACCAACTGTCAATAGACTTGAACCTGTTAACTTATTGTTAATTATATCTAATCCCTCTATAAATATTTCACCTGTTGCTGGGACATTAAACATTTTTCCTGCAGTATATGTCAAATTAGATACTGTAGCATTTCTCAAATGTAATTTAGTGGTAGTCTTTATCAATTCACTTATATGTTTACCACCTTTAAATGTTACATCACTCAATAAAACCTTTTCAACTACATTGTTTTCGTTATCATATCCAATAAATTCAGTTGCATTAGAAAGCGAAGCATAAATAATTTCAGAATCACCTGATCCAATTATGCTAATTGCATTTTCTTTATATACTGGGTGAATTACATCCACATTTCTTATATCAAATAAGTTGTGGGTTTCATCGTTTACATAGATATCATATCCATTCATGTATATGAGTCTTTGTCCATAAAGTTTTCCCATGACATCTATATCATGTTCAGTCTCAGTAATTGTTATATCTTTTCCTAATATATATTGAGTATTGTAATACTCTACTAAGCTTCCACTAGCATTCTTATATCTGTAATAGAGTTGTGGTATTGTAGCAACATATACATAATTGTCTCTTGCTACTATACCATCATGGTCTACATATTCATATACACCTGATGTAACTGCCTTTGTTGCTACTTTAACTTTTTCATTCTCAAGATTTAATATCTTTTCAACCACACTAGTCTTCTTAGAAATTACTTCTCTTGAAGCTTTACCTCTTCCTTCAACTTTTACTTTATCATCAGTAAATACTGAATATAGAACTCTATCAAAGTTACTATTTTGCATTGGGTCAATAAAGCAACCGCTAAAGTTTGCATATTTAATTCCTTTAACCTTGTCTTTTTCAAAGTCCCAGTTAGATATAAATGTAGTCTTATCTGTCACGCTTATATCTCTACCTAAGAATCCTAGATATGACATATCATTATCAAATTCACCAATTGTAGCAAGTGAATATGGTACATCAACAAGAGTTCCTTCACTTGTTCTCTTGATATATGCATCATCTATTTGAACTGTCTTACCTTGGTATTTGACTACATCTGGGTCAATAAAGTATGATACGTTTGTGTAATCGTAACCAACATACCACTTTTCATTTTCACGATAGAATCTCTCTTTACCACCTACAGCTTTATAACCACTTGTTTCATAGATATAGTAACCCTTACTATAGAATGCTGATTCTGCAGGCTTATTGCTTGCTCCTGTAAACCATACTTCATAAGAACCTTTATTGTTGAGATATACCAACTGATTAGTAACTGTGTCTGTCTCTAAGAAGATATTATCTCTTACTAAATCCATAAAGTGTGCTCTAAATCTTCCCCAAGTTTCAGTTACTGAATGAGACTCAGTATCATAATAAGTAACTGAGTCATCACTGTATGAATATCCACCTGCTGATCTTATAGCAGTATTATATTGATAATAATTAACTGTTCCAACACCTAAGATATCATTTGTCAAGTTATATAGCACTGTTGGATTTCCTGCAGCTGGTAATGCTGCTACAGCAACTTCTGCTCTATCCTCAAAATCAAAATGGAAAATCTTATCGAACTCTGTTCCCTTGTTAACATATTCTACATGTTTATCATCCCATCCATAGAATACTTCTGTCTCTGTTTCAGGAGTTGTGATCCACACATTTGAGTTCTTAGATAATAATTCACCATCAACACCTGCGGTTACTCTTATCTTATCCTTAATAACTAATAAGTTTTCTGAAGCACCATTTCTTGTATTATCCTTATATTCAACAACTCCACCAAGTACTATATCAAGTGGATATAACTTGTCTGCATAAGTATAGTTTTCTGTCAAAGCATTATCTTTAATAATTGAATCCACAAATCTTATCGAGCTCTTAGAGTCATCTGCAAATTCATAATAGTAAGCACCTTTTGAACGAGTGATATAAGTTCTTACAAATGAAAGTGTTGCATTGTCAACATAAATCATATTATTGTTGCCATCAAATGTTCCATCGATGATATAAGGTAATTTCACATCGTGGAAACTTAATAGATTTGCTTTATTTTGTGCAATATTATTTTTAGCGATAAGACCTTGCACTTCTACTACATCATTATATAAACTGTATTTACTATCTCTATCAAAGTAGAATGTTCTTGGTTCTGAGTCATCCAATGTTGTCTTTGTAAACCAACCAAGACTTGATCCATCTATTCTTGCATATTTTCTTGTAAGCATCTCGTTAAAGTTTGCCTCTGACTCATGGTCATAAAGCTTATGATTATTTCCACCTGTAAGTCTCCTACATCCCTCAAATAATAGTGTTGTGTCATCTACATATGACCACTTATCACTAACAAATATTGAAGTCAATTTTCCTGATCCTACAAACATTCTACTTAGGTTTGTTGTATTTCCAACTTCGAATGTTGATAAATCTATACTTGTTAATTCTGAACAACCTTCAAACATACTTTGCATTGTTGTTACATTTGAGGTATCAAAGCCTAACAAATATAAGTCTTTAATATTTCTACAATTCATAAACATTCCATTTAAGTTTATAGCATTTGTAGTATTAAATCTTGATAAATCAATTGAATCTAAACTAATACAATTTGCAAACATTTGCTCAAATGTGCTCACATTGCTTGTGTCAAATCTTGACATATCTACAAATTCAAGTGCAAGAAGGTTAGCAAACATTTTATTTGATGAGACATTGAGCTTTACAAATGCTGAATTTGTATATAAGTGGATAGTAGAATAACCTTCGTCCCACCACATAAGTATCTGATCATCTGTAATATTGGTTAAATCGGTAACTAGTGCTCCTGCAGCTGTTTCTGACACATCATAAACCGTGCCACTAGTTGGTGGCATCTTACTCCATCTAATCTTTGCTATATTGAGGTTGCCATGTACAGTTGTATCTTCTAATTTAATCGATCCATCTTTTGCTGCAAGTGTCCTCAGCACTTGATTGAACTTTTCTCCATCAGTCATATTTGCAAATGTATCAATTATGTTTTGCTCAAAGTTGATAAATCCAACATTGTCATTATTGTTAATCTTTACATCTTCAATTAATACATTTTCTGATTTAAATTTATTCTCGGCTCCAAATGTGTTGATATTAATAAATGCCTTAGCTGCTGTGATATCAAAGAAACTTACATTTGAAATTTGTATTTTTCCCGAATGTGCATCTGCATTTATAACATTATTATTGATTGTCACTCCGTCTGTTACTGTGATGTAACCACCATTTCTTGTATGGTCATCTTTACAGTTGGTTATATTAAGTTTTGCTTTTGTAGAATCAAATTCAACCCAGTCCGCAACATCACTAAATATCAATTTGTGACCATTTAAGCAGATTGAATATTCACCTTCTAACTCATATATTATTTTTTTAGTTATTGTTAAATCTTTCTTTAAATAAATATTTGCTGTATTTATATTGAAATGCGACTCATTTCTTGCTTCAAGCCAATACTCTTTTGTATCGGTTTGTCCTGGTTCAAGTCCAGCTGCATGATAATGTATCTCAGTCTCAAATCCATAAATATATATACCTCTTCTCTCTAGTTTTCTCTTGCCAAAAGTTCTCGTATAGAAATTGCTGTCGCCTGTTGTATAGTGTATAGTTGCAATAGCATTTGTGAAATTATCATCATATACTTCATAATTTCCGTATCCATCAGTGCCCGCTACTTGGTAATTTCTATTTGGGCCTGACCAGAATACACCATCACTTAAATCTTTATGGAACTCTGTTCCGTCATTCCATTTATATGTGCCTATATTAAGCGGTTTTTCTATTTGAGTATATACATCTTCGGCAAGCATCTGATATGATACAGTTGCTATTCTTGTATTGTATCTTGTTTCTTCTGCTTCACCAGGTAATCTCTCTAAGAGAATTGCTGCTATCTCTATGAAATTAGAACCAAACATTACTTTCTCTATAAGTCCTTGTTGTTTCTTGTATATCTCTCTAAATGCAACTTCTTCTTTGTCATTTTCATGGTCTGGATCCTTATAGAATGTATTAATTATTTGTCCTGATGCTGATTCATTAAAGTGTTCTACTGTAATCTTTGACCAAGTTGCCATAATACAAAGTTCATAGAATTCATTTGACAAATCTTGTGTATAAATATATACCTCTGATTCTGAAGCTTTGAACTTATATCCACCCTCTGTTAGGAATATTGCTCTTCCTTCACAAGCCTCAAAGTGCGAATCATCGTCAATCTCTACACCTGCATCATTCTTTGAGTAATCATATACTATATTAAATTGTCTATTTCTAACATTTGCATTGTTAATGGTATTATCCTTTACTTTAAGCCCACCATTCTTAAACATCACTCTTTCTGCTCTTGTGTTATAGTAAACTGCTGAGCTAAATGTCGCTGGTACTGCGATCACGTCAAATTGGTTATCTGTAACTTCAAGCATACCTGCTATAGTTGTTTCTGCCCTCATAGACAAAATAGCATAGTGCTCTGTTCCACCGTTAATCTTCACTGTATTTTGTTTTACTTCAAGTTTTCCATTCTCATCAAGCAATGTAACTCCTGCTACTGTTCTTATGAGCTCATATGAATTGTTGGTAATATTATTTGTTATCTTGTTATTGCCATCAAAGAATATATGTTTTCCTTTTCCAATTAAATCATGTGTTTTATAGTTAAATTTATCAAGGGCCATCAATGCATCATCACTATTTACATTAGTGATATTGGTATTTTTCATTATAAATCTTCTTACTAAAGGCCCTGCAGTATAGTTTGTCTCTACAAATGATTTAATGCTTGTTGTGCTATTGTCTGTATAATTTAATTTAACATTACTCATAAAGTTTATAGGCTCTTGAGATTCTTTTGTGTTAAATATACTCTTATATGTAGAGGCTGTTTCATCAAAAAGTTTTATATTTGACATTTCTAAGTCATTTACAAAGAAACTTTTTACATTAAATACATCATTGTTAGATACAAAACCATCTTCAAGCTTCACACTCTCAATATATAAATTATTTTCACTTATATTTTGGTTCTCGCTTGTATCATTAAATAATACTGCTTGGTCAACCCCTGATCCGCCAAAGCCTTCAAAGTTGACATTCTTAATATAAAATGCATTAAGTCCATTTACATCAACTACACCAGGTTTTGCTGTAGCATTTATCTGCTTTATAACACCTCTCTCAGTAGTAGATGAGTTTGCACCTATTATGTTTATATATCTATGACCAATTAAAGTATTTTTATTTGTTAAATATCCTTTTCTTTCATTTCCATACTCAACGTATTCTTTTCCTTCAGTTATGTTTGTCTTATCTACTTTTGCATAAATTCTTCCTACATCTGCTGCACTAAATTTTGTTCCTTGTCCGCCTTGTAGTTTAACACATCCTGTAAATGCATTTGTATCTGTTGTTGCATTGATTAAGTCACCATCAATATATATTCTCTCAAGTTCTGCACATCCATAGAACGCCTGCTGAATATTTGTAATTATTGAAGTGTCTAAGTTTGTTAAGTCTAAACTCTTTAATTTACTGCAATTGTTGAACATATATCTCATACTTGTTACACCTGGAGTCTTTGTCATCTTTCTAAAATCTATATACTCCAATTCTCCAAAATTATAGAACATATATGCTGCAGTATCATAAGGCCAATATACCTTATCTGCTTTTGTCCAAAGATATATTTCATCAGAGTTAGATGATGGACTAAATGCCAATATTGCAGTGTCTGGAACATTTGAGAAGTCTGTGTATCTTCTACCCTCACCCTCATCTGACACATCATAAGCACTTCTTACACCTACACCATTTATATAATTTTGTGGTTTTTCGTCAGTCCAAAGGATTCTCTTTATGTAAACATCATTAAAGTTATAAGATGTAACATCGTCACCACTTATTATATATTTGATGTTTTTATTAAAGTCTGTTCCTGTTTGAAGACGAGTATATGTATAATTTGTCTTTTCCTCTTTTACTATATCTGAATTGACTGACATATTTTCAAATAGAGAATAGAATCTCTTTCCAACTCTAGTTTCTCTCTTCCTGCTATTTGTCATATCAAATATTGCAACTTCATCTTCTTCATAATTGATAGTGTGTCCATTTAAGAATATGGTCATACCTTCAGAGAAGATTCCACCAAAGCCTTTTGGTATAGTAATGTCATTTTCAAGCCAGAATCTTGGATAGCAATATCCTGACATTTCTGACTCATCAATTACATTAAGTTCGCTGCTCTTTAATGGTAAAACTGTCAAAAGCTTCTCAAAGGAATCAACGCTCACTACAAGAGTTGGTAAATAATCTTCATCAACACTTGTTATAGCTGCGTGGTTTCCAATCATTCCTTCATGCTTACAATTTTCAGTCACTGGAGTTCCACAAGTTCTATATTTATAAGGTTCTGAAGCAGAACTCTTGTATCCATATACGCTCTTAAATACAATCTTTCTATTCACGGCTTCATTTGCATTTATTCTAAATGTATCATAGTTATATGCATTTAGTAATCTATAGCCATTAACATATGCACCCTCATCTTGTCTATATGTTGATGTGTTATAGACATACTCAATCTGTTCTGTAGCATCTTTTCCAATAAATCCAAGGCAAGTTAAATCCTCAGTATCATACATATTGTCAATAATACCTTCTGGTGCAGAAATCTCTGCTCTTGATGCTTTATCATATATATATTGGCTCTTAGGTTTAAATGAAGATCCATTTGCAGATACATCAAACTCTACTTCTACCCATTCTCTTCCAAGGACATACATATCACCTTTTCTATAGAATTGATATCCGTCAAATTCATCACCATCTCCATTTGCATCTGCCTTAAATCTATCATTTAATGAGTATCTAAAATTATATTGAGTAAGGTCTTCAATTATTGCAGTCTCAGGTTCATCTACAAATATTCCTATACTTGTAGTTGCAACTTTATCAATATCACCAAACTCTATTTCCATATTTTTAGTATCCAGTTTTATGTTTCTCTCTTTTGACTTATCAGCTGTCGACGAATCATAGTTTTGTGTTATGTTGACATTACTGCTGTCAAATATTAACTTAGTTGATTTATATCTATTATTTACAAAATCCCAGTTATAATAATTTCTATTTTCTTCATTGAATTTAATTTCTTTTACTTCTGCAGCTTTAACAGGAAGTGGTTTTCTTAATGCTTCACCAACTTTTGTAGCATAACCTACACCTGTAGCTCCCTTTTCATATGCTGCAAGATACTGTCCTGTCACATTACTTGAATTGTAAGTTGTTCCATTACCTCCAACTATCTTTGTTGAATTAGTAAATACTGTTGCACTATTAAAATCACACTTAAAGTCAGGTGTTACATATATAGTTTTTAATTCAGTACAGCCATTAAACATACTTGTCATATTTATACTAGTTCTGCCTTTCACACTTCTCATATTCCAGTTTGATAAGTCAATGACTTTTAGTTTTGACTGTGCAAACATACTTTGCATATTTGATACTGTTGATACATCAAAGTGTGATAAATCAACATTCTCTAGTCCTGAGCCTAATAAGAATCCATCCATATATTGACAGTTACTTGTATCCCAGGTTGATATATTTAATTTCTTAAGTGCTGGTGTATATGCAAATGTATGTGACATATCAGTCACACCAGTTGTATCAAAATTACTCAAATCAAGATCAGTAAGTGATTTACATGAATAGAACATTCTTTCCAAGCTTGTTGTATAATATACTTTACCATTCTTTTCGTGCTTTGTTATCATGCTTGATAAGTTTACACTTGTAAGAGCTTCACAGCTATCAAACATACTTCTTATTTTAGTTGGACGCTCTCTCCACTCTATATTAGATAAATCTACACTCTTAAGCTTCGTACATCCCCTAAACATACCGTATAAATTGTCCCAGTTGTATGCTGAACTTGAGAAGTTTCCAAAATCTATTGACTCAAGACTAGTAAAGCCGTAAAACATATCTTGAAGATTTCCGTCGGCTACATTTACTTTGTATTTTGAATATAAATTTAATGTCTTATCCGAATCCACCCAAGCAAGGACAGCTCTATCATCAAAACTTATAATATCTGAAATTGTTGCAATGCCATATTTATCATTTTGCTTTGTAGTTGTTGTTGATGTAAGATAAGGATTTAACTCATAACCAATTACTTGTGTTGTTGGTAATGTATTAGTCCATGCAACCTTCTTAACCGCAGCATTCTTAACACCAGTTATCCCTTTATTGGTCATAAGGGCATTGAATGTTGGTCCATCACACATATAAACTTCGTCATGAGGTTGAACACTTGGTTCTTTTTCTTTTGTTGCTGGGTCATCATAATATTCTACATAGTCACTATCATATGATGCATTTGGTGTGAAATTAAGTTTTATATTCGCACCATCTTTAAACTTAATTTCATTTGATTTATCATTTGCATAAGCAAGAACATATCTTCCAGTATTTTGTGTTATGGTTCCTGCAATATTAATTTTTGCATCACAAGCATAAACTGCATCGTCGTTATTTGAAAGCTCATATCCCTTTTCAATATTTATAACCGACTTACCTGATGCATAAATTGCTCCGCCACCCCAGCTTACATACTTCCAAGCATCTGGGTCTGAACTTGATTTGTTGGCTGAACCATTTCCTCTCATCTCACCATAGTAAAGACTAAATGTATTTTCATAAGCATTTGGATAAATCTCTGTCTTACTAAGGCTCAAATCAAATATATTGTAGCTTGAAGTAAATACTGCTCCACCATTTGATGCTTCATTGTTTATGAAGTTAACTTTTGCATTTTTACTAACATTTAAATCAGGTCCAATACCAGCATATATTTTACTTGCTCCCTTTGAATATATCGCTCCACCAAATGAATTATATCTATAATTCTTTCCGCCATAATTACTTACAACACCATTAGCTATATTCCTTGTAAATTCAACATTACCAAGATTAAACTCTATACTATTTCCTTGCTTTAATCCTTTATTGCCTCTTGTTTCATTGTCGTAATAAGAGTCGTTTAGTGATACAGCTCCTCCATTATATACTGTTTCGTTGTCTTCAAATACAGTATTTCTATCAGATTCTTTCTCTTTTACAACATAAATTTTTGATGCGAGTTTTTCGTTTCCATGAACTGCAATTGCACCACCACTATTATATGATTCATTTCCAATAAATGTCGAATTAGAAATCTTTAATAAGCCAACTCCGTTTAAATAAATCGCACCACCAATAAGTGCGGTGTTATTATTAAAGTTACAGTTTCTAATCTTAAATGGTTTATCTTCCGCAGGTGCATTTACATTTTGCAAATAGATTGCTCCACCATTTTGATCAGCTGTGCAGTTTTCAAAATTCGTATCTAAAATCTTAATCGCTGTAGTTGTCACCGCAGACTCATTTCCTATGCAAATTGCTCCACCATTTTCTGATACAAATATATCTTCAAAATCTACTTTGGACACATAATTGGTTCCCGTTCCACCATTTAGTATTCCATTTGACCTTGTTGCTTTTATATTGTTAAACTTTATATTAAACACATGCAAATCAGTTGTTGCATCTACCAATGAACCATATCCATGATAAGGAGACCAGTTCTTAACTATTGTTGGATCTTCCATCTGTTCAAGTGCAATTGTGTTTCTAAAGTTACCTCTTATCTTTATATTTTCAAACATTATATTACATCTATTTGCAGTATCTGTTCCGTAGATGTAGACACTTTGGCCCGAGAATAAAGGGTCTTCTCTTTGCTCGTTTGGTCTTGACATTGTTGCTGGCCACTTCTGTCCATATCTATCATAAACTGTGAAATCATTTTCTGTTGTTATGTGAGAAACATTTCTATTTGAAACAGATGCATCATCTTCCATGCAGTTACAAAGGTAAATGTTGCCATTACCATAGATTCTACTGTAAGATGCAAATACTATGTCTACTCCATTTGTACATATGTAGAAGTTTACACCATCTTCTACTTTTATACTGCTATTTAATGTATAATTATCTTTTCCTGCATCTTTAAAAATTACTACCGCCATATCAGTTGTTACACTGACAGTTGAAGCATCTTTTTTAGCCAAATCAGGAAGTCTAACTTCTATTCCTCTATAAGATGTATTTGTTCCTGATAATTTATCATGATAAAATGTTGTTCCATCAATTGTGTGACCTGTACATGTTGAACCATCAGTAGATTCTTCAAGTCCACATATAGGGTGTCGATTTGTTGAAGTTGGTGAACCATGTCCTTCATTATAGCCAGAACCAAACAAGTCAAATTTATTTATCTCAACTTCTGGCAAAGGAAGTTCTCCCAACTCAACTTCATTTGCAGCACCCTTCAAATCAAGTTTTGCATTGTCAAGTTTTGATAAGTTAATCTCTTTTAATTCTTCTAAAACTATGTCTTCTTCTTCATTGTTTTCTGTCGCAGTCTCCTCTGTCTCCTCACTTTCTTCTAACTCTTCGTCAGAATCGTTTGAGAATAAATTTCCAAAGAAATTAGTAATAGATTGCAAAACTCCTCCATCCTCATCATCATTTATTTCATCATCTATTATCTCTTCTTCAATTACTTCTTCAGTATCTGTTCCGTTTAATTTATTTAATACTTGATTTACAAGATCTTCCATATCTGGCGTGTATACACTCATTTCTGATAAATCATAGTTTCCATCTAATTTTATACCTTCTTCATCTGTTCCAGTAGTTCCAGCTGCAGCATCCTTATAAAGAGATGAATCATCGATGTTTTCTGCATCTGAAACAGTAGCTATACTATCTGCCTCACTTGCTGTTGCTTCATCTAATACAACAGTATCTGCATTGTCATCTAACTCAACATTCTCGTTTGTCTCGGCATATTCTTCATTCTCTGCGTTGTCTTCAGTCTCTGCATTGTCGTCTACATCTGCTACATCGCTACTCTCTTCTATAGTATCTTCAACTGACTCAGGTTCTGCATCTGAATCTGTTGCTACATCTGAATTAGCGAAACCTGCTACTGTTGGCTCTACTATCTCTATTTCAGCTACTGTATCTGTTTCAGTTGCTGTCTCTTTAGTCTCTTCAGCCTCTACCTTTGCTTCGGTTTCATCTTGAGTCTTAATCTCTTCAACTTTATTTTCATCTAACTCTACTACACTGGTTTTTACTTTGAAATTGTCATTCAAAATACTTGCAGTTGTGACTTTTATTATAACTAGGGCTTCATCACCATGTGCTGCCTGCAATTCTTCCTTCAAATTATCAACCACTGTTATCTTATCGCTTGTTGCTTTTACTATCTCAGTAGTTGCATTAACTTTTCCTACTCCAAAATCTTTTTTCCACTTAGACTTTTTGAATGGCATAGTTCTCGCTTCTGCACGAGTTGCTATAACTATCTTCTTTTGTAATTTCCACTTAATTCTTATAGTTAATAACTTGCTCTCTCCAAGATTATTCTTAACTAAAACTTTAGCAGCCTTAGCAAGTTTATTCTTGATATAATCATCAGAGTCTTTTCCTTCTTCTTTTGCTAAATCAATCTCTGAATAAGTAGTCAAATAAATTTTTGCAATTTCCCATTTAACAACTGGAACCGTCGCAATAACAACTATTGACTTTGTTGCTACCAATTCTTCTAACTCACTGCTTGTTGCCTTTTCTACTTCACTATCAGTCGCTACTTCAGCCTCACTATCAGTTGCAATATTTTCAACTTCACTCTCTGTAGCTACTTCAACATGCTCAACTTCTGAATCTGTTGCAACCTTTTCTTCTTCAACAACTACTTCACTCTCACTTGCAACTTTTTCTTCTTCAACTATGTCTGTCTCGCTAATTGTGCTAGTTTCAACACTTATTGTGGTTGTCTCTACTGTTGTTTCGCTTGACTCTTCTGTCGCTGTAGTGCTCTCTTCTTTTACTTCTTCTGTAGTCTCTTCTTCACTAGTCTCTTGAGTGCTTGTAGTGCTTTCCTCTTCAGACTCTTCTTTAGTCTCATCAATGCTTGTCTCTTCAGCACTTGTAGTGCTTTCTTCTTCAGAGTTTTCTCCTACAACTTCTTCACTAGTCTCAGTCTTATCATCCTCTGGTTCTTCTTCGTCTTCTTTCTCTTCTATATTATCATTATCTTCAAGGGAATTTTCATCGTTTGTTTCTTCATCATTTTTTTCTTCAAGGGTTGCATCATTAATAGAGGTAGTTTCTTCAACTTCCCCTTCTTGCTCTAGAGCTTCATCAAGCCTGTTCTTGACCTTTTCCTTCAGCTCATCGCTAATATTATCTTCTGCGTTATATTCCGCGTAGTATCGTGTCTGTTCTTCATAGCGATACTTCTCCTCCTGATAAAGATAATAGTAGTTCTTTAGCTCCTTTTCATTCATAGCACTATCATATACGATATTTGCTACACTGTTTGCAAGCACAGAAAATCCTGTGGATGCAAAAACATTTGCCACCACTAGTGTGATTGCAATTACTCTCTTAAAATTAAATTGCTTCTTCATAATTTTTCCCCTGAAGAATTCCCTCTCTAATTCTTGCCTTTATTAAATTTTTTTGCCAATTATATGGCAACCCTACAAGCGAAGCGAAGAGCTTCGCCTGCATTCGTTAACATATAATCTATATATTAATGTTAGTTAAGCCTCATTGTCCTACATGCACCAGTCGCTTTGTCAAATACATAAGTTATGCCATCAATCAAGACCTCTCCTCCTTCAAGCATAGTGCCGTCAGTGTTGAAGTAATAATATTTTTCATCAAATACTACAAGTCCTGTCTTAGGTATGCCGTATTCGTCAAAGAAATAATATTTTCCGTCTAACATATACCAGCTTGATGGTGGAACCTCTAAGATACTTCCGTCTGGCATCTCGAAGAATGATACGAAGTAAGTCTCACCAGTGTCGTACTTCTTCCAAGTTCCATCTACTCCCGATACATGATTTACTGCACCCAATACACTTAGGTTCTTAGTTGGAACATCCCCTGACTTAAGAGCACCTGTGTCTGCATCAAATGTATAACTCTTTCCATCTATAGTTACAGTTCCTTTGACAATCTCACCTCTTGAGTTAGGGTTAGTTGACATGTAGTAATATTCTCCCTCACTCTTTAACCATCCAGTAATCATATTACCTTCTCTATCAACTGTGTACCAAGTAGATTCGCCTTGGGCATTCTTAGTTCTAATCCATTGATCTTTATATGTTATCCTACTTCCATCTGCATTAATTAATTCAAACTTCCAATTATTAGTTGCAGGGTCATAGTTCCAAGCACCAGGTGTATCTTGATTTCCATCACTTTCAGAAGGAATAATTTCTCCCAATTGATTTACTTGTATTCCTCCTGGAGATATTGTCGTTCCATCAACCAAATATGTTGTTCCATCTGGTAACATTATTGATCCATCTGGATAATGAATTATGCCATCTGCATCTTTCACAACACCATTAGGAAGAGTTATTGATCCATCTGGATGATAGATAGCTCCAGTTGGATCCATCACATCACCGTTTACGAAATATTTGTTTCCTGTAGCTGTGATTATAGTTCCATCTGTGTTATAAATATTTCCAAACATGTCTACTATAACTCCGTTAGGATAAACCGTTATGCCATTAACGGCTGTAAAACTTCCATCGGCATTTACTCTGTCACCTATGTAAATATTACCAACTATATTTTGATCCTTGTCTCTTATATTTCCATATTCGTCAACTGTGAATACTCCAACATTTACAGGTAGTGGTTCTACAGCCATTTCTACTCCAGGTCCAGTTAATAAGTCCTCTGGTCTAATTGTGCCACCACTAATTCTAGCACCTCCACGGCCGCCTCCGCCGCCTCCAGTGCCACCACCACCGCTAGTTCCGCCTCCACCACTATGTGGACTGCTTCCTCTTCCCCAGATTACATAGAGCACTACATCATCATTAAATGATGCTGTTGTTCCTACTGCATAGCTTGTTCCACTTCCATCTGGCTTTGTATTGTAGCTATATGTATTATATGAGCCACCTAACGAATAAGGGTATGTTGCAGAAAGTCTTATTCCTGAATTTGCATTGCCATAAAAATCATATATTGCATTATATTCTATTTGTAATCCGTATCTCTCTGCATTTGGATCTATCTTAACCCATACTTCCCCGCTCCATCTTGCATCAAAGTATGCAATACCTCCGTCATTTTGGCAGACATTTTTAATCAAATCACCAACTGCATATTCTCTTGGTAATCCCGATATAACATTTCTAAGTTTCCAAGACTTAAATCCATCACCGCCAAAAGGATTCTCTATTGCATATACTGCTTCTCCATATTCTATGTTGTTATAAGTTCTTGAGCCACCTTTTGACCCGCCTGTATATACTATTGAATATGTGAATAGTTTATATATATATTCTTCTTCAGAACTATAGTTAGCAACGATATCTGATCTATTAAACTGCCACTTATAATCTGATGCTGATTGTTTATTTGGTGCTATCCACTTCTCTGTTACAGTCTCTACTAGCACTTTATCAAGTTTTGTATTTACACCTCTTTCAATATTTTGAGTTAGATACTCTGTCTTCTTATCTGCAGATACGAAACGAAGTTTTGTAAAGTTTACTCCAAGTTTCACTACTATGTCATTTCCAGTTCCGCTCTTATATAATTCTTGTTTTGCATTAGCTGACAGTGTATCGACTAAGAACATTCCACAATTTTCAGGAGTATAAGTGAATTTATCAGTGCTTCCAATCTTACTTATATAACTACTATTCCAATATTTAAATGCAGTAACATTTACATCGCCAGCAGTAAATCCAAGTTGTGTATCATCGCTCAATCTTCCAGTTGCATATACATAAGAGTTTACATTAGCTACATATATGTTCTTTGTATCGTTAGTTGAATTAATATAGTTTACTGATACCTTGAGTGGTTTTGAACCTTGTGACTCAACTCCCATAGTTCCATCAAGATAGATTGCTCCGCCTTGGTTAGATCTATTTCCTGTCACTATTAATCCGCCGTCCTCTTCAAGATTAGCTTTATCAAGAATTGTTATGGCTGCACCATATGCTCCAGTATTTGTATTATTTATAAGCCTCAATTCTCCTACTGAGTAAACTTTTGTGTTGCTGCCATATATAAGCATTGCACCAAATCCATTAGATGTATTTCCACTTAGCGTTACATTGTTTAATACTGCATCAGCAACATTATTAAATGATATAGCAGCACCACCAAACGTATTAGAAGAAACTCCTGTTACGTTGGTTACATAAACTCTGTTGCCACTTGTCACATTATTGAATTCTATTAAAGTATCAAGTGTGTTATCATTTCCAGTAATATTTTCTACCTTTGATCCATTTCTAACATTTGTAAGAGTTATACCTTTTCCGCCAGTTGCATTTCTCACAAATGATACAGATGATATAATTGCCTTATCTATAGTTGTGTTTTTATTAATATTATCTATAAAGGCAGTACTCTGATTAGTGTCAGTGAACTTAACATCCGAAATTTCAAGTTCTCCACCAAATGATACTACGCCACCACTTGTTGCTTTATTATCAATAAACTCTGCTTTAGGTATTCCTAAGTCTGTGCTACTTAATTTCTCAGCATATATTGCGGCACCTTCTGCTGCTTGATTTGTAATAAATGAATTCTCTTGTGATAAGTTAATCTTTCCGCCTTCAGCAATATAGATAGCTCCGCCTTTTTCTGTTGCAATGTTATTGTTCCAAGATAATCCCTTATCTCTATTTATATATGTTCCAGAGACATATAAAGCTCCACCTAGTCTTGCTTCGTTATCACTATACTCTTGATAATCGACAGTCAAAGTTTTACCAGAGTTTATATTTATCACACCTCGTCCAGTGCTCTTATTGCTATTAGCTATGAGGTTACCTAAAGATGTATTTGAATCAACTATTACTATAGAGTCCTCTACCTCGTTTTCACTAATATTCAGATTCTTGATGTTCATCTTGTCATTAATTCTTAGCATAGGATTTGCAACCGAAATCTTATTAGATTCAAACGACAAGTGGTCAATAACTACATTAGCATTTGCTCTTATAACACCATTTGAACCTACTCTTGTGCATTCGCTTATGATTAATGATCCGATATATACATTTCCTTGTTCTACATTTACTGCATAACCTGCTGCAAATGCTATATCTTTTATTCTTACTCTATAGATACCTACTTCTGCACTTGTGTTAATGTTGATTACATCAAATGCTTGAGTAAATGATTCATCAGATGTAATTGCTCCTGTTCCTTTTTCTAACTTACAATCACAAATCGTGAATGCATGGTCTATATTCATTAATCCATATCTACCATCACCCATTATTGTATGGCCATTTAGACAAATGCCTGTGAGACCAGGATTTAATCTTAGTGCTCTTTGCATATTTGCAATATCTAAGTCTTTTACTAGCACTGCATATCCAGTTGCTGCCTCAAGTTCAGCTATAGTATTTACATCATTAAACTCTACTGTTCCAACATGGTCCGCATGTCCTTCATGTTCACATTCTTCACTTAATTTTAATCCACATATTTTATGAATATGGAACTGATGATATTTAATCTCTTGGTTTGTTGAAAACTCTTCTACAACACCATTTACTCCTGCAATCGTTGGTTGAGGATTAGCTGGGTTGAACTTCTCAAGGTGGTCATAAGTATCCTTACTTTGATATCCTACATACCACTCTTGCTTCTCGATCTCATACTCTTGAGAATCTACCTTATCAAGTTTTGTTGGAATATCTTTTGCTATGTTCTGATTGCCATAATATTCCTTGTCGCCATCTTTCTCTTCATAGTCTTCAACTTCTTCTACATCATTATAGTATTTAAGTTTTACAAATTTTTCATCTGTGCCAAGATAAATGTCTCCATTTCCATCACCATCTCCAGCATAACCTTTCTTAAAGAACTCATATCCTTTTTCCTCTAAGTCGTTGCCCACTGCGAATATACCTGAGTTCTCTGGAGTATACATATATTTATTCGTGCTGCTATCAACATATGGTTTGTCATAATGCTCAAAATTATACTCATTCCATCCTTCAAACACCTTTGCCTCTTTTTGTCCAGAAGTTGAAATGTCCATAATTGACGATTCATCAATGTAAGATACAGCACCTTCTTTTCCTGATGCTATAAAATATGCTAACTCATCAGTTAAGTAAATATTCTTAGCATCTATACGTTCTGCAGTACTATTAGAAGTAACTCTTATCTTGCCATCTATAGATACCGGTGCACCTGATATGTAAAGAGCTGCATTTCCTACTGTCTGCTCTTCAATAGACAAATCTTTAAGCATTACTTTTCCAGCATTCTTAATGCTAATTACAGTCTCTTTAAAATTATTATTTAATGATGTCCTGTTGATTTCACCACTGATCTCCATATCACTATCTTCTAAGAAGATAAAGTCATTCATAGAGTTATTCTTAGATTTTTCATCAAAGCCTACAACTCTACTTCCATCAACAACACCATGTAGTTTTATTGCTGATGCACTATCATCATTTCCTACTATATTGTTGTCTGCAAACACTGGATTTTCAAGTATTAACTTATCTCCAGATTTTTCATTTATGAATATACCACTTCTTACACCTTTAAGAGTTGTCTTATTATATGGTTCATGTTTAACTATCGTTGGAGTAGAAAGTCTAAGTTCTCCTGACCAATATACAACACCACTTGTTATTGCTGTGTTTGCTTCAAAATAAGGTTCATTCAAATTTTTAAGTGCTTCTTCAGTTATATTCTCAGCATAAATTGCAGAACCATGCATTGCCTCATTGCCTATAAATTTAGTCTTTCCTTTTGTTATTACTTTACCAGTTGCATTGACATAAAGAGCTCCACCATTTCCGCTTCCTTTTACTGTCACATTGTCTTTAAATATCAAATCTTTTTCAGCTACAAGAGTTCCAGCAACCTTTATAACTCCTCCACCTTGTGACTCATTTCCTTCAAATGTATTATTATTAGTAAGTGTTAATGTTACACCTTCATCTACAGATATAAGACCTTGACCAGTTGAGCCTGAGTTATTTGATAGCACAAAGCTTCCTACTGAAACATCATCTGTCACTTTTATAAGTGGAACAGTATAACCATAATTCTTAATTACTGATATAGTCGATATATTAAAGCTACCTGTAAGTGTAAGTAATGGTGATGGGCTGTTAAGAGTAACATCTGTAATCAATGCCTCAATAACTTTAAACTGACTTGCACCACCTCTATTCTTTAATAGTCCATTTTCACCAGCTTCAGTTGGTCCTCTAAATACTGGTCTTTCAAGATATACTGTACCATTATTTGAATTCTCTATTGCAAATGTATATGTAGTAGTAAAGTCAACATAATCTTTCAAAGTTATATTTTCAAAGTTGATATTGTATGCATTGAATGTTCCGCCTGACCCAACATAGATTAAACTATCTTGTAATGTCACTCCGTTCTTTATCGTTATAGCTCCGTTTGTAGTCTTTTTATGTTTGCAGTCACAGATATTTAGTTCAGAGCTAATTGACATAAAGTTGTTATGCATATTTCCAACAATGAGCTTATGTCCGTTCAAACATATACCTTTAAGATTCTCTAAATCGAGTCTATTATTAAACTCTATATCATTTAAAAGATTTATATACTCTGCACTACGTGGCCAATATGTTGGATTTGAACTTGTAGCATCTACATAGATAACTGTATTTGCATGTCTAACATTTGTCTCTTTGTGGTCACAAGTATCTTCGTATTTAGTTCCACATACTCTATGAATATGTTTTCTCACATATTTAATTTGTGCATCGTTATTGATATTTGAAATTACATCATTCTTAAACTCCCATTTTACATCATGTGCACCTGTTGATGGATTTGGAGCATACCAAGTTTGATGCTCTAACTCATATTCAAAAGTATCTACTACATCAAGAAGAGTATCAATTGCTGTTGCTCCCTTTATGACATTCTGTGTCTCAAGAGTTGACTCTACATAATCCTCATCCACATAGATAAATGAAAGGACACTATATGAATCTCTATTTCCTGCATATATGCTTAAATTATCACCTGTTCCACCTTTATAAATTGCATATCCACTTGGTGACTTAGCTGCAAATAAGCCTGAATTCTCTGGTGTATATGTATATCTCTTTGGAGTTGACTTAGAAGCAGTCATTCCAAAAGTCTCTATATGATTCTTATCCCAACCTTCAAACACTTTTTGTGTTGTTCCATTTATAGCAAAACTCATCTTAGACTTTCCGCTTACCATTCCGCTTGCTTTTAGGTATGAATTATCACTTAATGAAATGTCGCTAGTATTGCCGTCAACACTTATTAAGCCTTTTACTTTAAGGATACTTCCATTACCATTTAATGATAGTGCTGATGCTCCACTAGTTGTTATAGAGTTGTTGTTAATCTCTATGTCTTTAAGTTCTACTTTATCTGATTCGCTAACCGCTACTGCACTATTTACTAAATTATTATCTTTTACTACAAAATCAGTAATTGAAACTGAGCTGTTTCTAATATTTAATACATTAGTGAAGTTATTATTTAAATCTTTAGTAAGTTTTATTCCAGTTATATAACCATCTTCTATACCGTCAAGTTTTATTGCAATTCCCTTGTTGTTTATAAATGATGGACTCGACAAATAAATCTTACTAGTTCCATTATTATCTACATTTCCAAGAAGTATGTCACTTGCATTTGTATGATTCTTAAATACGACATTATCAAGTCTAAGTGTTGATTCTGACCATTCAACAATTGCATTATTTGCTTCTAAATTCTTATTTCCGTCAAATAACATGTTTCTTGCTGAGATAGTTGTGTTATCTTCAATTTCCATAGCAGCGTGCTTCTTTGCTACATTGTTGATAAACGACATTGTGCCAAGCACTGCAAACTCTATTCTTGTATCCATTGCAAGGAGTGCTTCTCCATCAACTATGTTGTTTTCAAATAGCACATCGTTAGCAACATTTACCTTTGCACCACTATCAACATATGCAAGCATACTATCGTCAGTTATTTTATTGTTCTTTACAATTAATGACTTTATATTCACGAGATTACTATTGCAGAACCACATTAATCTTGAGTGTGTATCATTATTGATAAATGACAATGTGCTTACAATATATCCGCTATCTATATCAAGCATATTGTTGTCGCTTTCATTTTTATTATCTGCAAATGTCACATCATTAATGTAAATTGTATTATTTCCAACACTATCTATTACTGTGTCATAACCTAAATCTTTATTGTTTCTAAATCTTAAGTTCTCAGTGTATAGAGTTGTTGTTCCTGTATTTGGTAGTTTAATTACTGACTTATTTGTATTAATTCCGAAGAAGTCAACATTATAAACTGCTAAACTTGTTCCTGTGTAGTTAATAATTGCAGCTTCCTGAACTTCATCACCTGTTGTGATACCGCCTTTTGGCTTACAATTACAAATACTAAGCTCATTATTTGTATTGAATAATGAGTTTGCTCCTCCTGTTATCTTTAATGTATACCCATTTAAACAAATGCCTATTATTCCACTTGCAAGGTTAATTGTAGAATCAACTGTTATATTATCTTTAATATATACATATTGATTTGTAGTGCTTGCAAACTCTGCTGCATTAGCCACTATTTGATATTCTATTTCAGTATGACTTGCTCCATTTGTATGGTTGCAAGTTTCATTTCTTGTTATTCCACAAATCTTATGTAAGTGAGGTCTTGTATAAAGTATATTGATTGTATCTGATGATGAAGCAGTTTGAGTTGAAGTAAATATCAATGTCTTAGCTGTTCCATCACTCATTGTCGCTACCCATTTTTGTTTTGCTAAATCACATTCTAAAGTATCAACCTTATCAAGTTTAGTCTCTTTTCCCTTCTCAAGATTTTGCGAAGCAAACACTGCATTATCTTTTTCTGGGCCAATAAATCTAAGTTGTATAAAGTCAATTCCTTCTTTACCAATGTATATATCTTGATTATCGGTGCTTCCTACTTTATAAAATCCTAATCCTCTTTCCTTGTCATCATCTGAAAGTTTGATTGTATCTGAGTTTTCAGGTGTAACCATATAACGTCCTGGTTCTTTGCTTTGAGGATTATCATAATTATCAATATAAGTTGCATTCCACTTCTCAAATACCTTTATTCCATTTGTGTAAGCAGAGAACAAATACTTCTTACCCATAGTTATCTTTTCAGTTGCTTTAAAGTATCCACCTTTTCCGCTTACATACAATTCTTTTGTCTTTCCTAGTCTTGGGACATTGTCTCTAAACGTCATTCTATTGCCTATCTCTACAGCTCCTCCGCTAACACTTAATACTGCATTTGTAATCTTGTTTTCATATACAGATATACTTGCAACTCTTGCAGTAATTGGATTATTAAATATAAATGCCGAATCGTTGAAAGTGTTTTCAGTAATAACTGAATTATCTATAGTGATTGAACTTGTTGCAATCTCCACAAAACTCTTTACAGAATTACCAGTGCTTAAATATGAAATTTCAACATTTGCACTTGATACATTTCTTAAGTATATAATGCTATCTGCAAGAGTATTATCAACGAACAATGTTTCTTTATCTATCGTAAAGCTATCAGTGCCGTTGTCATTAATATTATAAATTAGATCTCTTGAACTTCTTGTATGATTCTTAAATGTTGCTATTCCTCTATTATAATTTCCTCCAAATGCAACTACACCATGAGTCTTTGCTCGATTTCCATCATATGTTACACTTGAGAAATTTATATTTGACCAGTTCTTAGCATAAATTGCTGCTCCCACCTTTGCTTCATTTTCTCTAAAGTATGCTTCACCTGTCACATGGAGCGAACCTGTGCTATCTACATAGATTGCACCTCCAAGACCTGCCTTATTATCTTCAAGAGTCATCTTACCATTAAAGTTAAGTCTTCCGTATACTGTAAGTGCTCCTCCTTTTGACTCTTCATTTATGGATGAATCATTTGCTGATATAACTGCATCATGTGCATATGTTATATTGGCACCATTTGCAACATAGATTGCACCATAAGAATCTGCTCCTCCACCTTCTATCATAGTATTGTTGTTAACTACGATTGAATCCATATTTCCTGTGCCACTAAGTGATAAAAGTTTGTTGGTATAAGTGTTATTGTTAATATTTATATTTCCAATCTTTCCAGCTGTAAAGCTTCCAAATCTCAAATCTAGAAGAGAAGAGCCAGATGCTATGTTGTCGGTAAATGCTAAGTTCTCAACATAGACAGTTCCACTTTGTATATCATATATTCCATTAGGTGCTGTTGATTCAATCTCTGTAAACTTTACATTCTCACTTACTGTTTTTACATTTTGAACTTTTATTACAGATGCTTCTGTCTCAAAATTATGGAAATTAATATTATATAAACTAAATGTATTTCCCGCCCCACTTGCACTAATAAGTGAGTTGGTTGTTTTTTCATTTTCATTGACTGTTACAACACCTGTGCTTTCACAGTTAATAAGTGCAAAACTGTGACTTGTATTAAGCATTGCATCTTTTTCAAATGTCAAAGTATATCCATTTATACAGAATACTATTTCTCTATTACTTAACGAGTTAAGTGCTGCTTGATTAATAGTCAAATTATTTGAAAGTCCTATATAGTTACTTCTTGAAGCTTCAATTATTATATTATCATTAGTTCCTACTTGTAAGAACTCATAGTCGACTGTGTGAGCTATTCCATCTGCGTGATTTGGACCACAAGGCACAAGTGAATCAGGTCCACAAATCTTATGAACATGTTTCTTTGTTAAATATGCATAATATGTTTTTCCTGCTTCATAATTAACTACTTCAAAGTCGTGATATTGTCCATTGCTGTAAAGTCTCCACATAGTTTGTTCTTCTGGTTTATCACCATTTGCTTCTGTCATCCACACTTGACTTAATGTTGAGATATAATCAACTTGCACTCTATCAAGTTTTGTCTTTTGTCCAATCTTTATATACTGTCTTGCTATCTCTTTAGGTCCTTTTATATCTTTATCAAAGAATATAAGTGTTGCATATTCATATGTTGCTTGGTTAGATGATACCCACAACTCTTGGTTTCCTGAAGCAATATCACCTTTAATATATATCTTTCTGTTGCTTGCTATTGCAGCATCAAGTTTAAATAAATCATTTGGTAAATATGCATATGTGTTGCCTTGATGATAATTATAATTCTTTATATAATTATTTCCCCATTGATTAAAGAAATTATATTCTATGTCTGGAACCGTAATATAAATTTCTGATGTTGCTGATATTGGATGTCCATCCATTGCTTTTATTTGAGCATTGATGCTGCCATCGCCGTCAAGATAAATATTTATCTTATTATCTTTTACTATAACTTTATCACCAAGGACAAGTCTTCCAGCATCTTTTACATATACAGCCGCATCGTTTCCTAATCCGCCACTAATCTCTGAGTTAAACATTCTAAACTCACTTGTAGCGATATAGACTGCAATTCCTGTTGTCTTAGCTATATTAGCTCCACTTGCTACTACTATAGTATTTGAGTCAATTTCTATCAATCCGCTAAGACCAGTTACTTTTGGATTATTTGCGGTATTGTTAGTAAATGTTGTTCCATCAATCAACAATAATCCTTCATAATCATTGTTGACATCGTTTCTTTCATTCTCAACTCTGACCATTGATTTAGCTTTGTTGTTTGTAAACTTTGTTGTTCCTCTAAATGTTGTTCTACCCACATATGTTCCAGCAGGACTATTTGAAGTTCCTTTTGCAAGAAGCATATAAGCAGTTGATCCCATATTGTAATTTGTAATTGTTACATTCTCAAACAAGTCATCGCCTTTATCAAGAATCAACATACCAAATACATTATCATTTGCAGTTGTTCCAGTTCCATCAAACATTACATCTTTAACTGTAAGATTTGCATCATAGTTTGTTAAATCAATTACTGCACCATCGTCGCCTGCTAAAGTTGCTGCATTTGAATTGAATCTATTTCCTTTAAAAGATCCGCCATTTATGATTATGTTATTGAAATTAATACTTGCATAGTTAGCAGATATTCCATCTTTTGCTTGGTCTTCAAGTTTCATACTATTTACAAAATTCTTTTGGTTTTCTTCAAATGTAACATTCGTCATGGTAAGAATTTTATTGTATGATGTTGCTGAACTATTACCGTTTATCTGTATAGGGGCACCTAAAACAACCTTATTGGATTTTAATGTTGGCGAGTTGAGTGTAACTCTATCATATCCATTAACTTTAACTACATATCCTGATCCATTTATATTTTTAGATGTGTCAGCGTTTACTTCATTACTCTCTAAACTTATACCATCAATGTTAATGCTTCCACCGCTCTTGTTATCTACTGTGAATATTGCATTGGTTTTATCATTAGATAACATCTTATTTGATCTAAATGTCACATTACTTATACTTGCTAAATTATTTGTCTTAATATTTATAAATGCATTATCAGTCTTTACAAAGTTATCCATATTGATTTCTTTTACCACTACATTATCAATGTTTACTTTAACAGTCTCTGCTACATTTACAAACTCTGTATTATTTACATTCTTAAATGGTCCAAATGTGATATCGCTAATATCAATTTCTCCACCACTTATATTTATAAACTTACTTGCAATTTCGCCACTATTTTGGACAATGCTTCCTGTCTTCTGGCAATCACAAATTATCAATTTACAAGTGCTTGACTTAAACCATTCTATACTATTATTAACTATGAGTTTATGTCCATTTAAACATAGGTGGTAAGTCTTCTCTGGTTTATACTTAAGTGGTCTAGTAATTTCTAAGTCATTATGCAAGAAGACAAATGAGTTAGTTGCTTGTAAATGTCCTTCATTTCTTGCCTCAGTCCATAACTCTATATTTCCTTCATGCACATGTCGCTTATTGTTATAGTTATAAATATATCCTGATACCAATACACTCTTTGTTGATCTAATTCCTATATGTGTTGTCTTCTCTGGGTATAATCTTTCATCAGAATAATCATAAGTTCCATCAGATTTTCTGTATGCAAATGCTTCCCACATAACTGAAGTTCTTGAAAAATCAAACTTATATTGTGGTGTATCAAGTAAAGTATATACATCAGGTTCTACTCTTTGTATTGCTGCTTGTGTATAACCTGCTGATTCATCTAGCCTCTCATCTACATTTGCCTTATAATTATATAGTCTATATCTAACTGCAACATAAGTTGATCCCATATAGATATCAGAAGTTTCTTCATCTTTTCCTTTCTTGTAGATATCTTCAACTTCATCTTCAGAATAAGAATCATCTCTTAAGAATGTAGCCTCTGCTTCCTTTTCTCCTATAATATTATTTGCTGACCAATTTTCATAAATCTTTTGTGACTCATCCTCGTCACTTACAGCAAGTCTAATCTTTATTATAGAATCTGAAGCCTTAAGTTTTGTTCCAGCAACCTGAGTAAATATTGCTTTCTCAAATGTCTGTGTGGTTCCGTCTGTATTTTCAGCATACCACTCATACTTTGTTAAGTTATCAGTTACTCTAATAGCAACTTCATCAAGTAACACACTTGTATTATTTCCTGCTTTAACAGCACTAACTTTTTCTGTTGCTCTACCACTTGCAACAGTCTTATTTCCAGTGAGTGATACATCACCCTTAAATGTAACTGACTTCTGGTAAAGTGTAAGAAGTGTTACTCCATCGCTATGTGGAAGAGTGTTGTTGTTAATTTCAATTCTGTCATCTACGCTTACACCAAATACGTCGCTTCCATTTGTTGCTGCATTTGAAATAAATACTGAACCAGAATTTAATTTGTTTCCATTTATCTTTACTTCGCCTTGAAGTTTTAATTCAGAGTTAGCACCTGTTGAAGAATCATCCAATTTAATTAACTGAGTTTCAAATACACTGTTAGTAATATTTGATGTAGATATTCTAACTTTTGTTCCTGTTGGACTAGTTAAATCCGAACCAAGAAGTGCATTTGCTTTGGTAAGTCCTGTAATATCTGTGTTTAATAATTCAAAAGCGGTTTCCTTGTTTGCTTCAGCACGAAGTTTTACAACACTACCATCTAATTCAGCATTTGAAATCTTTGTGTCTGATAACACAACTCTTGAACCGGCATTAATTAAATCTGATTTTAAATTTATGTTAGTAAATGTTACTTCTTTTGTATTCACATAAGTATTGATATTTGTATCTGCGCTTTGTATAAATGCTTTATCAGAACCATCCACCGCTGATACATTCATAATGTCAAGGTAGCTTAGATATACATCAGTATTGCTATATATAAATGCTCCTTTATGTGTTCCATTAGCTACTATCTTACCTCTTTCTACTGCTCCTGGTGTTGCTATACCACAGATCATAATCTTTGAGTCATTTGCAGTATGCATAACATCTGTTCCTGTAGTATCTAAGATGTGTGAATCGTTACTCTCTCTTGTATCATATGTAAGAGTTTTTCCATTTAGGTTAAGAACCATACCACCATCAATATAATCTTTTGCTTGATTTCCAGTAAGTCTAAGGTCTTTACTCAATACATACTGAGTCTTTCTCCCCTTATATTTATAAGCAAGTTGAGGGTATGTTGCTACTTCAATGTAATTTAAATATCTATTTTCTTCTTCACTTGTTCCAATTCCTCTATCAGAGTGATTAATGCTCACTCCTTCATGAGCACAAGCTTTACCATTTTCACATCCACATGGTTTTATTTTTATTGTATCATCTGTATATACTAAGATTATCTCTATTACATCACCATCAGTTCTTGATGGATCAATTTCACATTTATCAAAATCCCATATATCATATTTTGTATTTTCGACATCTTTTGATTTGTCTACTCCAAGGAATCCCAGCAAAGTCTTTCCTGGTGTATGAATGTCTCTTCTTACAATCTCTGTTGGGGTTGCAATTTTTAATGTCGTTCCACCACCTTTTCTAAAATTGTAGAACTGTGGTTTTATTCTTGGAACATTTTCTATATAGGAGTCAAACTTAACCTGCACAATGTGCGGACTCATTCTTATCTCATTCTTTTCTATATAAAACTTCCAGTTTTCTGCCCACTCACCTTTACTTGAGTTATCTATCTCAAAGTAGTTTGTCCAAAGACCACCCTCGTCTATAACTTTTACATTTTCATAAGTCCATCTATCATATGCGGTAATCTGATCTTTATTTGGGTCAGGGTCAAAGTCATAATAAAGTCCAATTCCCTGACTTACATCTTGGTCTGTGAATGGAACATCAAATAAATATTTGCTCAAATCCATTTGTAAATTAGAATCAGATGCTGTCATAACAATATTTGCTTCTTCATTCTTACTTGTGTATGTTGTTCCAGTTTTTGTGTAGAAGTTTCTTTTATTATTTGTTATGAGGTTTGTTCCTTTAAATGAAATATAAGATGTCTGATAATATCCATCTTTAAAATTTCTCTTACCTGTTGCAGCGTCAGATCTTGTAGAAGTATAGTCCTTTCTCATCTCATTAAATGTATGATCTTTAATATCTACACCACTAAACAATATTCTGTTTGACTTATAGTTTGCATATCCGATTAAGTATTCTCCTGTATTTCCTGTTACAGTTCCAGCCCCTAAATCAATAGAGCCTCCATCAAGATAAAATGCATTTTCATTTGTTTCTATCTTAGTTTCTTTTGATATAGAAAGATGGGCATCGTTCATAAGATATGCTGCACCACCGCCAGGTGATACTACTCTCTTATAAAACTCTGATGCACTATAACTATTATTATATGCTTTACCATTTAATAATTTTCCACCAATAAAACTTACCGAAGCTTCTTTTATACAAAGGTTTGCTCCTGTCATAGATTTATTATCTGTAAATTCTGAATCTTCTATGTTTATCTTATTTAACTTGTTTGCATAAATTGCACCACCTGCATTTCCTGCATAGTATGTCGCTAATGTCTCACCTGTAAAGTTTCCTGTTATATCTTTTGATTTAATATCAAGTTTAAATCCTTTAGCTATATTATTCTTAAACGAGCTATTTTTAATATTTACTTCTTTTACTGGACTGTCTGTAGGGAATGTTCTATATACTATCGTCTGAGAATTTAAATTTATTGCACCACCAAAATTTTCCTTTAAAGAAAGGGGATTTTCTGATATGGCTCCTGTATTTTTATTTATAATTAGTGCCTTTGCTTCATTTCCTTCAAATACTGCATAATTAATATTTAAAAGCCTTCCCCTACTTGTAGGATCTTCATATGAGTATGCATTTTCTTCTTGTCCATCTACCGATCTCATATGTCTAACTGATATTGCACCACCTGATGCACCGGCATAATTATTTTTAAATACTACCTTATCTGCTTCCGTTCCCTCTATTGTCACTCCTTTTTCGCAAAGATAGTCCATAAATATAGCTCCGCCATCTATCAGTGCTACATTATTTTCAAATGTACTCTTTGAAATCTTTGTTCCAATTTCAACACTTTCAACAGAATTTGTATATGACCTGCCAAAAAGTGCCCCACCATTAGTAAATGAAATATTATCTTTAAACACACAATTATTTATAATAGTTGCTTTAGGGTTAAATGCTACTGCTCCACCTCTATTTGTTAAATTTCTATTATCAACAAACGAGCAGTCTTCAAGAGTCATCTTTCCAAGTTGTGCATTTACAGCAACACCATTTGATCTAGTTGCTCTATTATTTGCGAATTTTGCTCCATAAACTTGTATTTCTTTTTTACCCCAAAGAATAGAACCATCACCTGATAACTCTGCTTCATCTATTTCCGTGTTTTCCATCTGTGCTGCGGCTTTTCTTCCGTTATACTGATTCTTAATTACAACATTTGAAAATGTTATATTATTATCATTTGCATATACTCCAACTTCATCTCCTGCTATTAACGAATGCTCATTCCACTTAGTATATGTCTCAGATGTACTTGCATACCACTTGTCATGCCAATTATATGTAGGTCCATCAGTTGAAATAGTTGCGCTTCCTCCACAGTTACATACAACCACTCTTCCTTCACCTTTTACACAACCAGCTGTTGCAAATTTCACATCATGCCCATTTAAGCAAAGTGTCAAAGTATTATTTTTTTCAACTATCCACTGATTTGATATTTTTATATCGCTTGGCAAATAATAAGT
Organism: Lachnospiraceae bacterium; assembly: GCA_017523785.1. GTDB lineage: Bacteria > Bacillota > Clostridia > Lachnospirales > Lachnospiraceae > UBA3633. Next base: position 50,722 of record JAFWVX010000025.1, on the reverse strand, counting down.
TCCCGCAATGAATATGTTTGACCCTGTTGCTTTAATTCTTCTATTATTTTCAGATAAATCTAACATATCTGATTCATCGCCACCGATTACAGAATTGAAAATATTGTCTGGTGTCAGAACTGTGCCATTTACAAAAACTGAAATCTGATGTTGCTCGTGAGTTGCACCACTTCCTAAAAGATGTGCATCAAACTCTGCAACCATTGGCTCTAGCCTTGATTCATCAATGATATCAACCTCTGCATTTTCTAAATATGTTTCTAATTCTTCTTCCTTAGTTTCTTCTACATCATTTTGTTCATTACTTTCAGTTGAACCAAGTCCAAAGAGTTTCATGAGTCCGCCGATTATTCCTTCTGGTTTTTCTTCAAGCAACTCTTCAGTCTCATCTTTCTCTTCAACATTAGAATTTTCTTTGTTGATAATATCTATTATCTCATCACCGAGTGCAGGTACATCAACTTTATAGAGATAAATTGTTTGTAAATCATAATAGTCAATTGTCTCATCAGAAATTTCTTCACCATTTGTTGTCATAGTATCAACATTTGAGATTTCTTCTTCAACTAATGTAGATGCTGTTGCAAGTTCTTCTTGAATTTCTACTTCTTCATTTTGATCTACTGATTCACTTTCTTCTTGTGACTCAACTGTTTCTACTTCTTCAGTTTCTGTTTCTTCTGTCTCTACTTCTTTACTTTCTTCTACATCGCTGCTACTTGCGATGTCTTCAGAATTATTAAATCCAGCAACAGTAGGTTCATCAATTTCATTTTCCTTAGTTGCTTCTTCAATAATCTCATTACTTGTCTCTTCAATACTTGTCTCTATAATTGTCTCAATAGTTTCTTCATAAGTCTCACCTTCAGTCTCATCAATAACTACTGTAGTTTCTATTGTTTCTATATTTTCAGCAGGGTTTTCATTGCTTTCTTCTACAGCTGGGTTTACTGTAGTTTCTTGAGTTTCACTATCGTTTTGGAACTTAACTACGAATTCTTTATCTTCATATTTTGCATTTTCTTCTTTAACTCTCTCTTCAACTAATGCGATATTTCTAGTTGAAACCACTACTTCTTCTTGATCTTTTATGAACTCATCTACCTTAAGAGTTTTTCTCCACTCTTCTTTTGGTATAGGAGCTTCTTGCTTATCTGATCTTGCGTTTACATCATATTTCTTAAATAATTTCCACTTGAGATTTACTTTAAATATCTTTTCATCACCTTTATCATTTACGATGATAACATTTGCATAAGTTGCAAGTCTTGCCACTCTTTCTTTCTCAGTCTCGCTTGCTTTAACATTTATCGATGCAAATGTCGCAATCAAAACTTTTTTAACCTTCCAAGATATTTTTGAAACTGTAGCAACGATAATTTCTTTTTCAATCATTGCTTCAGAATTTGTAGAAATATTTTCTTCTAACTCAGACTCTGTCGCAACTACTTTGTTAATATCTGATTCTGTCGCAAGGTTTTCAACATTGTTTTCTTCTTCAGGTAAAATTTCTGACTCAGTTGCTATATTCTCTTCTATCACCTCTTCAGTTTCTATTTCTGAACTTGTTGCAATCTCTTCTTCCTCATCTTGCTCTATTATTTCTTCAGCGTTAGATTCTGTTGCAGCTTCCCCTTTTTCATTTACTGTCTCTTTCTCTGTTTCCTCACGAACAGTAGTTGTTTCCTCCTCATCTTCGTTCTCTGTAGATTCACTTGTATCCTCTACTTCATCTGATTCTTCTTTACTGGTTTCTTCCACATCAAAAGTCTCAGATGATTCAATCTCATCCTCTTCACTTTTGTCAGCATAGTCCTTTGTCTCTACTTCTTCGTCATAGACACCTGGATTTTCTGACTCAAGGTATGCTTGATAATCTTCAACTGTCGTTGTTTCCTCATAGTAATAATAGTTTGGAGTTTCTTGAGCAGTACTCAAACTCTGGTCGACAATATTATCAACACTGTCAGCCAAAACAAATAAACCATTATTAGTAATAGTCATTGCGACTATTAAAATAATAGATATGAGTTTTTTAAATTGCTCTTTCATATTCTTTCCTCTGCAATATAAAATTGCACACTAAAATAATATAATAGGCCCTCCACTCCTATTAAACTTATGCATAATAATTTTACTAAAAAGCCCTTATTTTCTCAATAAGTCTTAAGTAATCTTAATAAAATCTTAATACTTATTTTATTGATTTTTTGCCACTTTTTGGCGATTTTATTAAATTTCTTTTAATGAGAAAACCCTACAAGGTGTGTTTTATTTGACATAAAACTACTATATGTTGTATTGTGGTATACATTATTTTTATTATTATTCATATTTTTATATTATGTATTATTAATATTTAAATTATTACATAACAAAAAAGAAGGCTATTTTGCCTTCTTTTTGCGTAGCGGGGACAGGATTTGAACCTATGACCTCCGGGTTATGAGCCCGACGAGCTACCAAGCTGCTCTACCCCGCGATAATATGGGTTTTTTTAGAAAAATGGGGCGTATAGGGCTCGAACCTATGACCCCCTGCTTGTAAGGCAGATGCTCTCCCAGCTGAGCTAACACCCCGAAAAACCTTGGATGGGGGTGGATTCGAACCACCGAAAGCGATGCTAACAGATTTACAGTCTGCCCCCTTTGGCCACTCGGGAACCCATCCATAAAATTGTAGGGGCGGATATTATCCGCCCACTGCGACCCGAAGGGGACTCGAACCCCTGACCTCTGCCGTGACAGGGCAGCGCTCTAACCATCTGAGCCACCGGGCCATTTTAAGCCTACCTAAAGATAGGCTTATTGATTTTACTATAAATATCTTTTTTTTGCAAGTATTTTTTTTTATTTTTTACTTGATTTTTTTGCCTTGCTATTAGAGCTGTTTTTGCCTACTTCTTTTGACTTTTTCTCTAATTCCTTGATTTTATCAAGTAATGGCTTGATTTTAGCATCATTTTTAGCTATTGGAAGCCCTGCTTTTACCACTTCATTTCCAACTTTGAGCTTAAGATTCTCTATTTGAATCTTATATTTAGCAAGTTCTGCCTTCTCTTTAGCTGCTTTTGCTGCTACTTTTCCCTTAGCAACAACTTTTTTTCCTATAGCTTTGCCCTTCTTAACAGTCTCATCTACTACGACTGATACTTTTTCTTCAGTTCCATGACCGAACATGTCATTTAAAAATCCCATTTTTATTCCTCCTAAATAATTATATTTTAAGCTGCCTTACCACCTGCAGTAAATGCAGAAAATAAATTAGCAAAAAAGTTAAATATAAAATTGTTATTATAAAGACCACCAATTATTGGTGATGCTTTTATATTGTCTGTGATAATTTTTATCTGTGGAATGTTTTCAAGTGCTTTGAAAATTGTAAACACAATGCACACAACTACAATTATTTCAAATATTCCAAACACACCACCTAAGATTTTATTTAACTGTCCAACAACAGGAATAAAATCTACTATGTCCAAAACTTTTAAAATTATTTTTATTAAAATGATTACGATTATGAACACAGCTATTCCACACAATAAATTAATTATTGCGTTTGCAATGTTTGTGCATAATCCATTTCTAATTGACTCCTGTATATTTCCTGTATCTATAGAACCACTTACCCAAGGAATATTAATTTGATCATAAAAATTATTTTTTATAATAGAGTCGTAAATTATTGCCGTGAGTGTTGATTCAATATTTGTCAAATCTTTTACAAAATTTGCTAGCACTGGTGTGAAAAATCTTGTTGCAATTATCGCAACTATTATGCTTCCAAGCGACAAAACTTTTTTTAAGAAACCTACTGCAAAGCCTTTCATAAAACCATAAATTAGTAGTAAGATAAAAATTATGCTTATTAAATTTTTTAAAATAAATTCTTGCATTAGAAATTAAAGTGCTCCTCTGATAAAATTAAACAACCCTCTTTATCATATTTTGGCTTCTTAAACATTTTTGGCTTCTCTGCTCTATCAGCAACTTCTTCTATGAGAGCTTCGGCATTCTCTTTATTCAAAGGCATTTTGCTCTCTTGCATTTCTTCTGCCTTTTCATAGAGTGCAGGAATTGCCTCGCTTGGTATGACACAGTCTATGTCTGCTGCATACTTTTTGCACTCTTCTACAAACTCGTCTACAGACAAATCTGATCCATTTCCTCTCTCATGTCTCGCCGGTCTTTCATTCTTCAGATTCATTTGCTTCTCAGGTGGGTTCTTTGGTGTAGCAACTCTATCTTTTACCTCATTCATTTCCACTTCACCCATCTGAGTTGCCTTAAATTCTTCAACCTCTTCTTTAGTCACATCTAAACTTTCTTGAGGTCTACTTGAAAGCACTGAGTAGATATCAAATCTTCCCACAAAAGAAGGTCTCTCAGTAGCAAGTTTATCAAAGTTATTTATAACATCAACCAAAGCAAAAAGAGTTTTTCCTTTTTTATTTATGATGAATTCTTCAATCTCATCGATTAACTCATTTTTCAACTGCCCAGCATTTTCAATAATTAAATCTTTGCCGCTTATTTTCCCTTCATAAAAAGCAAAGTCTTTCTCATTCATGTTGTAAGCAGAGGCTTTTGCGATAACAGCTTTTTCACCTAAGATGTTGTGAATGTATTCCAGTTCTTTTTTCGCAATATCGGTTCCCTCTTCTTTTGAATGTGCCTCGATAATCATATGAAGTTTTGTCTCACTCAATTTCATTTTCTTAAATCTCCTTTGCTTTTCAAAACTCTTTTGTCTAAACTTGTTGAACTCACTATTGTTTAACCGCTCTTCCTCTTTCAATTCATTGATTAACTTTTTTAATTTATCTTTGTCGTTTCGTTCCTCACTAAGAAAAGCCATTTTGTTTTTTTCTTTTTCCGCATAACTCTCCTCATCGGGTGTGTATGAAATGTTTATGCTCTGCGGAACTTGATTTTCATTTAACTCATCTTCATTCTTTTCCAATAATTCTTTTATATGACTTGGTTCTTCGCCACTTATTCGCTCAACTTTTTCAACAGGGATGTTTATCTTCTCTTCATCTAGTTTGATATCATTATAAAAATTTGGTGGTTCCTTATACTCTATCTCTGCATCTTCGTTTCTCACATATCCAATTTCTGCATCTACTAAAAGTTTTTCTTCCTCGTTCGTTAATTTTGCATATTTCTTTTTTAGAAGCAAGGCATTTTTTCCATAACCATTTCTCTTTACACCATAGAAGTTAACTATGAAGTTACAAATTTCGAGCACCTCTTCTCTTTCTTCAAGTTTGTCACTTAGCAACGCTAATTCAAATGACATCTTTTCATCTTTTTCTTCTGCGAGATACTCTGTTAAAATTCTTTTTAACTGCTCTGTCCCTGCGCCCTTCGCCTTCATTATGTAATATTCTAATAATTTTTTTCTGCTATCCTCAGGGAAACTTTTATCAAAATCTATAAAATAACTAATTGCATCTTTTAACTCTTTGCATTTTGCATTAACAAGGCTGAGTGCAAAATACAATCTGTTTTTTACTGGTGCAATATCATATGCATATTCAAGTATCATTTTTGCATCTCTATAATTTTCGCCCTCTTCATAAATACTTGCAACATAAATTAATAGATTTACATCCTTAACCTCATCCCAAGGGATTTTATCAGCAACTTTCATCGCTCTCTTGATATCACCCTCGTCTTTTCGCCTCTTCATTTTTTCAATCAGGTTTTCAAATTCTATTTGGTCCATCATAGAGTTAATCTCCCATTAAACGCTCTAAGAAGTGTTACTTCATCTATATTTTCAATGTCTCCGCCCACAGGCACGCCTGATGCAATTCTTGTAACTTTTATATTTAAAGGTTTAATTAATTTTGCTAAGTAGGTCGCAGTTGTCTCGCCTTCTACTGAAGAATTAGTAGCAATTATTACTTCCTCTATATCATCTTTAAGTCGCATCATAAGTTCTTTTATCTTTAGTTCATTTGGTCCAATACCAGTAAGAGGCGAAAGTGCTCCACCAAGCACGTGATACACACCCTTATACTCTCCAACATTTTCATATGCTAAAAGGTCTCGCTCATTTTCTACGACCATTATCTGTTTTTTATTTCTATTTTCATTTGCACAGATATTGCAAATGTCACCGTCAGAAAGAGTGAAACAAGTTTTACATCTTTTAATATTTTCACTCACATTTTTTATAGCACTAATAAGTGAATCAATTTTTTCTTTTGGAGTATTTGCTATATGGTATGCAAGTCTACCTGCAGACTTTCTACCAACGCCGGGAAGGTTTGCAAGTTCAGATATTAACTTTTCTATATTTTCAGAACTACTTAACATCTATTCTTCTTCTCCAACATCAGCATCAATCTTTTCTATCGCATCATCAAGTGACCATGTTACATTCTTAACATATTTTTTGTCATCAGCTAAAACTAATTTGAAAATAATTTTTTTGTTTATAATTTTTTCTGCACTCTTAGCAAGTGCCTCTTCTAAACTTTTATAATCATCAAACTTTCTTAAAAAACTAGTTCCCTTTTCATCAACCTGTACTTCTATAAGACCTGGCTCTTTTTCATTTCCAGGTATAGGTTTACTCTCCATCATGACAGTTTTAAATATTTTACTAGTTGATGCTGCAATGGTTTTCCAGTTTTCTGTCACCTTCGTAATTTCTTCCATGGTGACAGGCGTGAGTTTCATTTCTTTAATTTTGTTTTCTAGCTTTTCTTCTTCAGAATTAGAAGGCTTTGAATCTCCCTGTTTTTCGGCATTTTCGGCTCTTTCTACAATCTTATAGACCATCCCTTCTTTTTGGGCCTTCTCAATATTATCAAGTCTTGCCATTACTGCAGTCTCCATAAAGTTGGTCTCAGGGCTAGCAAGTCTTATGAAAGCTGTCTCAAGTATAACTCTTCTATTCTCATCATACTTCATCAGGTTAATTGTTCGTGACAACTCTTCAATAAAATATATTAATACATCTTTAGAAATTAGTTCTGATTCTTTTTTTAACTTTTCAAAATTAGATCTAGTTATATTTAATGACTCGATTGGTTCTTTTATGTCTTTCGCGATAAGTAAATTTCTCAAATGCCAAATGAAATCATTTGTAAATTGACTTATATCTTTTCCTCTCTCAAGGCAGTCACTTAAAACACTAATTGCGGTTTCAATATCTGATTCATTTATCGCTTTGGTGAGTTTGCTAAAATCGTCGTCATCAACTATTCCTAAAATATCTAGCACATTTTCTTTTGTAAGTTTGTCACTGCTTGCATATGCTCTAACTCTATCGAGTTTACTTATACTCTCTCTCATACTTCCATCACTTTTCTCTGCGATGAAAACTAGAGCATCTTCATCTATGTCAATTTTTTCTGCTTCACTAATTCTTTTTAGGTATGCAACAATTGACTCTATGTTAATTCTTTTAAAATTATATTTTTGGCATCTTGATAAAACTGTCTCAGGAAGTTTGTTTGGATCAGTAGTTGCAAGTATAAATACTACGTGCTCTGGCGGCTCTTCTAATGATTTTAAAAATGCCTGAGCCGCAGAACCCGAAAGTGCATGCACCTCATCTATGATAAATACTTTTTTCTTTTCGCCATCTCGTGGTAGATACTCAAGTTGCTCTATAATTTTTCTTATATCATCAACGCCATTATTTGATGCAGCATCAAGTTCAACTATGTTTAAATTAGTGCCATCAAGAGCCGCTTTGCAGGTTGGACACTCATTACAAGGGTTGCCATTTATTTCATTTGGGCAATTTATCGCCCTTGCAAATATCTTAGCGACTGTGGTTTTTCCAGTTCCCCTCGTACCAGAAAATAAGTAAGCATGGGCAGTGCTTCCTTTAACTATTTGATTTCTCAAGGTTTTTACTATGACATCCTGCCCAACAACCGTATCAAAATCAATGGGTCTATATTTTCTATATAAGGTTTCCATTATTCGTTATTCAGCTAATGAGAGTTTTAATTCGTCGTGCTCTTTTTGCAAGCGATCTATTTCACTTTTTACTGTATCGATTTCATTTTCAATTGGTTTAGTTTTCTTTTCGATTTCTTTTTTAGTTTTCTCTTTTATCTCTTCAACTGTCACTGATTCAAAATGATTAAGTGCATCCTCTTTTCTTTTTCTATAGTTTTCTACTTCCAACTTGCAAGACTCAATCTCTCTATCAAGTTTTGTGTAATCAAATTTGTCGTCAGTCATTTCTTTGTTTGTATCTTCTGTAATCTTTTTTATCTTCTTCACATTGTCTGAAATATTTTTTCTTAATTCTTTTATGTCATTCAAGGCAGAAACATTTTTCTTTGTGAGCTTTTCTACTGCAAGCCATATGAGTCCTGCTATAAAAATCACGCCAAGATAAATTAGTGCAATGATAATGTATCTAAAAATTGCAATTGGAAATGCTTTAATCAAATTTTCTTTTGATACACCAAATGCAATTATGGTTGGAATTGCTAAAACTGCTACTGCTGCAAAAAATCCTATTGCCTTTTCAGCTATTGTTGCTGGGTACCATATGCCCATGTATATATCACTATTTACAAAGGCTGGCAATTTATTTTCTTTTAAAATATTTTTAATGTGATTTTTTAAATAAGTATTATTTTCTTTTGTCTCTTTTGTGTTTTCATTTACAACTCTATCTAAATTTTTCTTTCTCTCATCCGCCTTCTCTTTTTCTTTTGCCTTAAGTCTCTGCTCAGCTTCTTTTAAAACTTCACCATAAGACCTCTCAAGACCAGTTTTCTTTTCATATATGGCCTTGCCAATTATTTCTTCAGCTTCATTTTCTATTTTCTTTTTTTCTGATTCGAGTGTTGTAACCTTTCCCTTTAAAACATTAATTTGTTTTTTCAATTCCTCTAACTCAGGGTTTAATGCTTTTTCATCAACCATTTCATTTCACCTCTAATATCTTTTTATCAATCCACTCAAAAACCTGGGCACGCAAAATAGACTTTGCCCATGATAGTGTATTATAACACATTTATTTACAAGTTTTAAGGGGTTTTTATGGTCAAATTTTACAAGTTTTGGGTGGTTTTTTGAGTCAGAATTTACAAGTTTTGCTAACTTTTGACTTTTAAGCAATTAAATGTTAAAATATAGGTTAATTTATAGGATATATTGTAGGAGACATATGGCAGAGTTAAACGAAAACTTAATATCTATAACTAAGGCAAACCAGAACTTTTCCGAGGTTGCAAGGAAATGCAAAGAACTTGGAAAGGTTTACATTTTAAAAAATAACAAGATTGCATTTTGTTTAGAATGCATTGACAGTGAGCAAAATGAAAAATTTGAACTCACCGATGAAGAGATGTTTCAGATTGCGAGTAAAAGAGTTTTGAAAAAATATCACAAAGCTTTTGAGGAGTTAGCGAAATGATTAAGATTGATAACGACAAAGTCCTTTTGCTTCATCAGATTTTGATTGAAGAAACTGGTGGCGAACCAAATATTAGAGATATAAAACTTCTCGACAGCAGTGTTCAACAAGTTTATCAAACTTTTGATGGCGAAGAATTATATAAGACAAAAGAAGAAAAGGCTGCTCGCCTTGGATATAGTTTAATTTCAAATCATGCCTTTGTAGATGGAAATAAAAGAATTGGAATGTTTGTCATGCTAACATTTTTAGAGTTGTGTGGAATCAAGACAACTTTTACAAATGACGAAGTAGTTAAGATTGGTTTGAAAGTTGCCTCATCAGAAATGACATACGAAGAATTGCTAAATGAAATTTTAAATCACAAAACTTCTACTGCTCGTCGCTATCAAGAATGATAGTAAATGGTCCATCGTTTATTAATTCGACCTTCATATCTGCCCCAAACTTACCGCGCTCTACTTTCAAACCCTCATAAGTTTTGCATTTATCTATAATGTACTCATACATCTCATTTGCAAAATCTGGTTTACCGGCTTTAATAAAGCTTGGGCGGTTGCCCTTTTTGCAGTCAGCATATAAAGTAAATTGTGATACGAGAAGTAACTCGCCTCCTACATCATTAAGCGACAAATTTGTTTTTCCTTCACTATCTTCAAAAATCCTAAGTTTTATCATTTTATCAATCATTTTGTCGGCAATCTCTTTAGTGTCGCCGTCCGCCACACCAATCAAAACCATAAAGCCCTTCCCAATTGCTCCAACAACTTCATTATCAACTTTTACTGATGAGTTTATAACTCTTTGAATAACAAATTTCATTTTCTTCTCCTTCTCTAATCGCAAATATATATTAGTATAACACCTATTCTTAATTAGTCAACATCATTTCCCACTGCGTCATATTGTTATTGCGTAAATATTTTTTAATGATATAATAATACTATGAAACAACTTGCTAAAAAACTTAATGTTATTTTAATTGGCTCATTGCTTTTAATGAGTTTATCTTTGTTTTCTTGCAATGCAAATAAAAATACGGAGGGTGATATTATGGAATATGATAGAATTCAGTACTTAGGACACGGGAGTTTGAAATTGCTACTTAGAGATGGGAAAGTTTGCTACATTGACCCATTTGCTGGAAATGATTATAAAGAAAGTGGCGATTTAATTCTCATTACTCACGAACATTACGACCACACGAAAGTCGAACTTATACCAAATTATGAAAATGCAAAAATCATAAGAAGCGCAGATTGCTTTGATGAAAATGGATACAAAACTTTTGATGAATTGGGTATGCACATCGAACCTGTAGAAGCAAGTAACAAAAATCACAGTCCAAAAGATTGCGTTGGTTATGTCATCACTTCTAATGGCAAAAAGATATATGTTGCTGGCGACACTTCTACAACTAATCAGATGAAAGACCTTGCTTCATACGACATTGACTATGCATTTTTACCAATGGATGGCATTTATAATATGGACATCGCCGAAGCGATAGAGTGCGAGAAGCTAATAAAAGCTAAGCACACTATTCCATATCATATGGCTCCAGGAGAATTATTCAGCGAGGAAAGGGCTAACAAATTTGTAACTCCAACTACACTTATTATGAAGCCAAATGATATTATTGATATAAAATAGGAATTCTAGAGTTATGAAAAAACTATGTTCTATATTAACATTAATCATAATAATTATTTCCACATCTTGCAAATATCAAGTTCAAAATAATAATTTAGTAACAATAACTGATATGCTTGGTGACACTATTACCATACCTAAAAATCCTCAAAGGGTTGCTTGTGTCTCAAGAACCACTTATGATTTACTTGTTGCTTTCGGATTATCAGATAAAATTGATGGTGCATATAAAAACATCTATGACAATCCTTGGCTTGAAACTGTTTATCCAAATTCTAAAAATGAATATAGATACGAATATGAAGAAAACTATGAAACTTTTTTAACTAGAAAAATTGATTTGGTTTTTGCACCAGAAAAATACATATCGGATAATCTAAAGGCACACGGAATAAACTCTCTCTGCATATCTTTATATGGTAATCCAACTTACGATGACTATTTATTCTTTTTTGCAGACATGATTATGAACATATGGGATGACAAAGAAGTTCATAAAAAAGTTTTAACGTGGAAGCAAGATGTAATTGATGCTATAGAAAAATGTAGCAACTCAAATGACAATAGAATAGAATATAAAAAACTATTTTATGTTCGTGGCGATAAAAACAAAGGTATAGAATATACTGACACCAAAGGCTCTTTCACTGAGTTTGCTTTTAGAAAATTGGGCTTTGACTATGCTGGAAAATTTTTTAATACAACCAAACCTTCAAAGGAAGAAATTTGTAAATATAATCCCGATGTCTTTGTTATTGGTGGTATCTTTCAAAATATATTAAAAGAAAAATTAAAAAATGATGATATTTATAAAGATTTGGATGCAGTCAAAAATAACAACATTTACCAAATTCCTTTTGGTTTGACAAGTTTTGAACAACTTTCTATCACAACTCCTATTTTCTTTTACGACATGTCAAATATTCTTAACAATACAAATTTTAATGTTTCAAATATGATAAAATCAACATTTAAAGAATATTTTAATGTAGATCTTACAGAAAAACAAATTGGTTATATGCTTGAAGGAAAAGGTCCTAATGGAAGAAGTATTAGTAATGAGCAGTAGATATAAAAAATATTTAACATTTTCAATAATAATCTACATAACAATTTTTATTTCATCTCTTTTTATAGGTAGATATGAAATCAATCTTAATGATATTTTCAATTTAAACTTTCACAGCTTTCAACTAGAAAAAACATAATTTTTAATTTGCGATTGCCACGTGCAATTATTGCGAGTCTTGCTGGTATAAGTCTTTCATTATCAGGTCTCATTTACCAAGAAACATTCCAAAATGATTTAATTTCTCAAGATCTACTTGGTGTGTCGCAGGGTGCAGGCATCGGTGCAGCTATCGGGATTGTTTTTGGATTGTCAAATTTCTTTATTATCTCTTTGTCTTTTTCGTTTGGCATTTTAACTGTATTACTCACTGTTTTAATTTCTAACATTTTTAAAAACAAAAATAACATTACTTTAATTTTGTCCGGCATTATAGTTGGCAGTTTTATGTCAAGCATTCTTACCTCTATTAAATATCTTGTAAATCCTGAAACACAACTTGCAACTATCGTATATTGGCTAATGGGAAGTTTTGCTAATGTCACATATCAAAACATACTATTCGTTTTTCCTATAGTTCTTATACTATCTGCTATCCTTTTCTTTATAAGCCATCGCATCAATCTTGTTGCACTTGGCAAAGAGGAAACCGAAACAAAAGGTGTTAATTATATTTTATATAGAAATCTAATTGTTGCAATTGCAACATTGCTCACTGCAACTATTGTCTCAATTTGCGGAACTATCAGTTGGGTAGGTCTAATAACCCCACACATAGTACGTGTTCTTTTGGGGCGAAATGTAAATAGAACGCTACCTTTCTGCACAGTGTTTGGCGCTACTTTTACACTTATCGCTGATGCCTTATCAAGATCTCTTGCTCAAAGCGAAATACCAATCTCAGCAATAACAGGTGTTTTAGGCTCAATAATTTTCACTATTATTTTGTTTAATAGATACAATCAAAAAGGCATCACAAAAAACGACATTAATGTTATTGATAATATAAAATTTGCAGAAAACTCTGAAAATGTCTCTATTAAAAATGATGCTGTTTCTTTACTCTGCATAAGTAATTTATATTATAAATATAATAAGCAGAGTGAATATATTTTAAATAACATTTCACTTTGCATAAAACAAAATGACTTTATTCTTTTATATGGTGCAAATGGCTCTGGCAAAACTACACTCCTAAAACTAATTGCAGGTATTTTAAAACCAACATTTGGAAATGTTTTAATTAAATTTTCAGACAAATTGCAAAAAGATATCTTTGTTGATATTAACAAGTTAAGTTTGTTAGATAGAAGTAAATACATTTCATATGTGAGGCAAGATTTTTATAATATCAGTAACATATTGGTTAGAGACTATTTAATTCTTGGAATGGTTAATGAATTAAAGTTTTACGAAAAACCCACAAAAGAGCAAATGAAAAATGTAGAAAAATTTGCAAATGAACTTAGCATCGCAAAATTTCTTGATAAAAAGTTTTCTGAGTTAAGTGGTGGCGAAAAACAGTTAGTTGCAATTTGCCAATCTCTTTTACAAAATTCTTCCATTCTTATTTTTGATGAGCCTACTGCATCACTTGATAGTGATAATCAAGAATTGGTGATTTCCACACTGACAAAATTAACAACAACCTACAACAAAACCATAATCCTATCTACACACAACAAAGAACATAAAAACACTGCAGGGTGTACAATAAAAATTTTAAAAGAAGGGGCTTTCATTTAAAAGATATTGATTGATTATTAAAGATAATTATGGTATAATTATACCACAATTAGGAGGATTAAACTATGGCTATAATTGTACCAATTAAAGAACTAAAAGACACTAATAAGTTTTCGACTATGTGCGAAAATGCAAACGAGCCAATTTATGTAACCAAAAATGGATATGGCAATATGGTAGTAATGAATGTTGACTACTATAACAAAGTATTTGAAAAGCTGATAGTAAAACATCAAATCATGGAAGGTTTAGATGATATTAAAAACGGCAAGGTTAGCGACGGCAAAAAGTTCATGAAGGAATTGAAAGAAAAGTATGGACTCTAAATATAAACTCTCAATATCAGACACTGCAAAAATAGATATTGATAATACAATAGATTATATTACAAATAATTTAAAGAACACACAGGCTGCAACAAAATTATATAATGCTATTAACGATAAACTAGATGCAGTATGTGATGACCCAATGATATCTAAAGATTGTAGATATTATGGTATCGAAGATGAAACTGTTAGAAGAGTCAAAGTAAAGAATTATATTTTGTTTTTCCAAATAGAATCAAAACAAATTGTAATAGTAAGATTTCTCTACTCAAAAATGGATATTGCATCAATATTGAACAGCCAATAAAGATTTTTATGTCAACAAAAACTATGAATGTTAAAAACTATAATGCTTTAAATAAGACTTCATCAAAAAGTTTTTCATCTCTCAACGATGAATTTATTGACGTTGTTAATACTTTAAGAAATGAAGCAAAAAAGAACAATATCTCTGGAATGTCACTAAAAGAAATAAATAGAATAATAAAAGCGACTCGAAAGAATCAAAATTTATAATATAAGATTATTATTAATTACTTTCATGGTGTCGCCATCTATATCCACCGGATGTTGCATTGTTTCTAATAGCATTAGATATAGCGCCATATGATAAACTGCATGCATCTGAAGCTGCTCTAAGACTTTTAAATGTTTTAATATAAGTTCCATCTAATGATAATTGATCAACTGCTCTACTATTTTTCTCTCCGGCTCTTATGTTCCCACATATAGGACACCCTGTCCCATTTATTCTATGTGATGGCGAAGCTAAATAACTATCATGTCCTTTTGGACATATCCACCAATACTTTTTAGCAGACGAGTATGCTACTTTATTAGGTTTCAATTTTTTATTCTTTTGATAATCCCACTCTTTTGCAAGTTGAGGTTTTACCGTCGCTAAATCATTCTTTCCTTTTATTAATATGTTTCCAGCACAAGCTGGACAACCTGCCCCTTTGTGTCGTGAACTAATTATTGCACTCCATTTATAACCACACTTAGAACATATCCAATGTACCTTTTCCCCACTTCCAAAAGTATATTCTTGTGGCTTCTTAACATTCTTATCGTAGTCCCACTCTTTTAGTAATAATTTATCATTTAATACATGTCCTTTTTTTATAAGCAATTTTCTTTTTAAGTCTGGGTTTGCTTTATCCGCACACTTTCTACATCCTGCCCCCTTACTTCTGCGAGCTATAGGTGCTTTCCATTTATAACCACATTTTGAACAAATCCAAAATGCTGATTTATTGCTTCCTGCAGTTAGCTCATTTGTAAATAAACCTATTTTACTATTCTTGTCATAATCCCATTCTTTCAATAATAATTTATCGCTTATACAGCCTTGTTGCTCAAGCAATCTTTTTTGTTTTATTTTTTTTCCAACTTTATATCCGCAATTTATACAACCTCTTCCTTGAACTGTTCTAAGGTTTAATTGAGTTGACCATTTATGTCCACAAGTGTGACATATCCATTTCACTTTTTTAGTACTATTAAATATTATTTTATCTGGATAGATATTGTTTTTATTATTTGCTTCATAATCCCAATCAACAAGTAACTCTGGGTTCTTAGTTTTTAAATCATTTACACACTTTTCAAAAACAAACCCTGCACACTTTGGACAACCCCTGTGCATCTTTACTCGATTATAAATAGTTGCTTTCCAACTATATCCGCATGTTTGACAAACCCAATATACTGATTGTGAAGATCCACTAGCTATCATATCTGGCTTTAAGTTTCCATTTTTTTCAAAATCCCATTCTTTAACAAGTTCTGGTGCAACTTCTTGAAGAGAATTCTTCACTGGACCTTTTAAATATGATAATATTTCAAATTTATCTCTTGTTATATCAATATTGGGAATAATATTTTCTTTATTTTCATTTGCTATAAAAAAAATGTTTTTAAACACAATATTAATAATTCCGTTTAGTGCCTTTTCATCATTTTTGTCATTTTGCAAATAAAAACACAAGTCTGCTGCTGGCTTCTCATTTTCATACTTTCTTTTTTCTCTTACGCGAATTAGTTTTATTCCGTTGTTTTTACAAACATCATATTTTCGTTTTTCTCTTTCATATATTGCTTCTTTTTTGTGATGCCAATATACTCCATCATATTCGATTCCAACTTTTAAGCAAGGAATGTAAATATCTAATTCCATAGAATTTTCAAAAATATCTTTATAACTATTTATTGCGTCAGGAAAAATCTGCTTTATATAATAATATAACGCTTGCTCCGCAAAAGATGTTTGTCTACCAGAATTGCATATAGGACATTTAGTTCCCGCACCATTTGTCCTGTGTAATACTGTTGCTGTATATATGTGACCTCTTGGGCATATCCAACCAAACTTCTTTCCACAACCATGTGTAACATCGCTTGGTGTTATATCTCCATTTAAAGGCTGGTACCACTCTTTTGCTATTTCTGGATGGGTTGTTGCTAAATCATTAACTCCTTTTACAGTAACTTTATTTGCACAGCACGGACATCCTCTTTTTAGTTTAGCCCTATTACAAATTTCGGCTTTCCAAACATAATTACACTTTAAACATTTCCAGTAAACTTTCCTATTACTACCCGGCAAAACATCACTTGGGAGTAAAGTTCCATTAAGTGTTGGGTGCCATTCTTTTGCTAGTTCAGGATACAAAGTTTCTAAATCATCTATTCCTTTTTTAACTCGCTTACTCATTGCATTTTTGTATCATCATCTGCTAAAAGCAAATCCACTATATATAATTACTTTTAAAAATCTTTTTCTTCCAACCTATAATTCAACCACTGGCTATGCTTCTTAGCGCTGAGGCTATCATAAAACTTTATACTTGGCTCGTTCCAGTCGAGACATTGCCAATCAATTCGTCCAAGTTTCTCATCCTTGCAAATCCTCTTTAATTCATTAAATAATTCTTTTCCATATCCTTTACCACGATATTCAGGCAAGACGAACAAATCCTCTAAATATATGCCTGCCTTTCCAGTAAATGTTGAGTAATTATAAAAATAAAGTGCATACCCAACTTCTTTTTCACCATCCATTACAAAGATGACATTTGCCTTTTTCTTTTCAAATATCCACTCTCTAATCAATTCTGAAGTTGCAGCCACATCATTTTCCATCTTTTCATATTTTGCAAGTTCTTTGATGAAATGCAATATCTTTTCTACATCTTTATCCGTTGCTTTTCTAATCATACTTTCCTCTACTCTCTTAGTTTATCTTTATTCGTTAACATCAATATTTTTAACATTAAAAACTTTATTACATATCCCCGGCAACTCATACATATTTATCTTTGGCACGAAGCAAGATATTAAAATTAGCAAGCTCGCTACAAGTAAAACTTTCTCTAATTTTACTCTTTCTTTATTCAATATCTCATTTCTAATATAAAATACTAGATAAACTATTTCAAAGATTATAATCATAACTCCAACATATCTATTTTGTGTTAATCCGTGCTGTCCTATTCTAAGTCCGAGTGAAATGATTTGTAAAATAAGTGCAGGTATAAATGCTACTGGCAAAAACTTTGTAGCAATATTGTATTTTGATTCTTCATTAACTCCGAGACTCATAAGCGAAGTCATAAGCCCTATCGAAAATAGTGTTGTACACACCACAAACACCTGATTTGATGGCAATTCAAGTTTTACAATTATTTTAACAAGATAAATATAGAAAATCACAAAACCGATAAACACCATTATCTGCATTATATATCTCACAAGTATTTTAGAAAATAGGCTTTGCCTTCCGTCCACATTTTCTATACTAACAAAAAGTCCCATAAAAGAAATCATTGAAAGCAAGAAAACAATTATTCTACTAATTATATAATACGGAATTGTTCCAAGCAGAGCTTCGCAAATCAGATAAAGTACAAGTATTCCTGCAAGCACCACACAACATATAACGAAAACAAAAATTGAATTCATAAATAATTTAAGCATATATTCTTTCAGCGAAAGTCTTTTTTCTTTAATCACTAGATAGATAACAATTGGCAACACGACTTCTAAAACGATGGCTGCTGCAACTATCAAAGCGTGTATTTGTTCATAGGGTGAAAATACTGTCGCCTCTCTTAATATTTGTGCATGATTCATAAGATAAACCGCCCACATGCATAGCAAATACTCAAGCACCAATACTACCGAATATGCTATCTGTCTTGCCACCTTAAAACTAGTCTCTTTATTTCCAACATTCTGCCTTATTTCATTCTCATATACTATAAAAATCTTATCAACAAGAAAGGTTCCTGCTGCGACAAATGCAAAAACTGCTATCACTTCAAATAGCGGCATTGGCTTCGTCACATATGTGTCAAATGCGACAGCAGACAAAACTGAAAATATCAAAACTGCAACTGACTCAATTTTATACTTTTTTACAAACCCTAGTATTAATTCTTTTGTTTTCATTTTCTCTATACCTCCTTAATTTTCCTACCACTCAACATAGCCAAAATTAACCGTCAAAAACTGAAAGCCTATTTTCTTGTAAAAACTCTTTACACTTTTGTTTTTATTATTTACTAAAATGACAACATCGGAAAGTTTTAATTTTTTTAATGCTTCTATCACAAGTGAAACTAATTTTTTTCCTATTCCTTTCTTTCTATATTCTTCGTGTACTATAAGATGATGTATGTATCCCCTTTTATAATCCGTCGCTCCCTGAATACTTGCTATAATCTTGTCACCATCAGTTGCAACAAAACACATGTCTTTATTCTTTGTTAGAAATAACTTATAGCCCTTTTTATCATCGGTTGAATACAACACAATTTTTTCACTGCTTTTATACAACTCAAGTATATCTTTGTAATCACCCATTCGCATTTTTCTATACTTAATCATACCAACCTCGTAAATATGAATCTATATATTATATATAGCACAATGACAACTAAGAGAACCAATGTTTTCAATGTAAAACCATTTGATGTTATATCGTAAATAGAACTTGCTGTTAATACACAACCAACTATTGATAAGAAAATGGATTCCATTGTGTTTCTCTTATCTCTTCTAAGCATAAAATATGTATTAAACTTTTCTTGTTTTTCAATTAACTTCTTTTTATGTTTGTCAATCTCAAATTTCTTTCTAAGTTCTTCTTCGACAAGTTCGCTTCCCATATATCTCATATTCGGATTCCAGAAATCTATTGTGCGGATAAACTCTTCTTGAATGTTTTTCATTTGGCTGACTAGCGACAAAGTTCCTAATTTTTTATTATCTATTACACTTTGGTATTTATATTCACAAGTGCTTATAGCAGCCTCTTCAAATAAGATAAGTTCGATTGCCGAAAGCGTTGAAACCACATTTTCAAGTCTGCCAAAAATCATTCTCTGTCTTTTATTATATTCTACAACTACATCTCGTGATGCATATATTGCAACGGCGTTTTCATACATTGGAATGTCCAGTTTGTAATCTTTTGTGCTTTTGTTTTCGCCAAGTTTAATTTCACCAAGACCTTGTCCTTTTTTGAAATATGATTCTCCCATTAACCAACTTGTTAATATTGCTTCAGGGATATCATCTTTTTCAGAAAAAACCAGTTGTAAAACATTTGGAATGCCTCTTTTTTCTACACCGTAGTTTTCCCCAATAAACTTATTGAAACTCTTCCATTCTTTGTCATTTTCATCATATATTTCAATATTGCATTGAAGCATGTTTTCTATAATGTAACTTGCTGGCACATATGGGTTATTCATTATGAGAATTAGAACTCCGCATTTACTTATAGAATCTTGTCCAAGAACAACAGATGCTGTTATATATTTCCCTGCAAAATCTCCATCATGTGAAATCCTAAAATTAATTTTTCCTACAAAACTGTGATTGATTCTATCAATTTTACTTTCAAATGTGTTTTTGTAATACTCGTCAAGCAAACTTGATAAATATTTATATTTAAATGTTTCTATTTTACTTGTTGCGTCGCTACCTTTAAATTCTTTACTTTTAATTCTCTCAAGCGGTATCAAAACATATGTGTCAAAACTAATTTCCATTTCAACATCATTTAAATTTTGGAGTTTTGTTAAACAATCATTTTCATAATTGACATCAGGTTCATTTGTGTTTCTATTTTTATAATATAGTATTTTATCAACGCCTTCATCGCTTAGAACTTCTTCGTTTAGTGCTGCTACATTTATAACTCTTTGATATTTAAGTAGCTCTTTAAATGTTACATCAACTAAAAATACTTCTGCAGAAGCATTTTCATCTTTAACAAAAAAACCATTCTCATCTACAACAAACCCCTTCAAATCATGCTTTACAAAAGCATTTTCGGTGAACATCTTGTTTTTAAACTGCTCACTTACAATTAATTTGAAGGTTTTAATTTCTTGATACTCTTTTATGTATTTATCAAGATCAGTCTCTAAAAACTTTTCATATTCTATTTTGCTGTCTTCTTTTATCATTATCCTTCCTTATAGATTCTTTCTTACAGCGCGTTTTTTATTTCTTAATTATTTAAGCAATTCTTTAATGTTTTTCTTATACTCCTCCACCCCTGGCTGGTTAAATGGGTTTACACCAAGAATGAGTGCAGAAATTGCGCAGCTCATCTCAAAGAAATAGAAAAGTTCGCCGAGTGTGGTTTCATTTTGCTCAGGGACTTTTACTTCAATGACTGGAACATTTCCAGTGTGGTGAGCTTTTTCTGTTGCACGAAGTGCGATGTCATTTAAATCATTTACAAAAAATTTGTCGTTATACTTAACTCTGTCTTTGTCAAAGTCGTTTTCAATCATGATAAAGGTCTCAAACATATTTCGCTTTCCTTCTTGCATAAGTTGACCCATAGAGTGAAGGTCGGCCGTCATACTAAGTGATGCTGGAAAAATTCCTTTGTTGCCTTTACACTCTGACTCACCAAAGAGTTGTTTGAGCCACTCTGCAAAGTACTGCATGTTTGGACTTAAGGTTGAAAATACTTCTATGTCTTTTCCATTTTCATAATATAAATTTCTAACGATTGCATATTTCATCGCATCATTTTTATTTTCATCATCAAGTGTGTAAATGTTTCTTGCTGCCTCAGCACCTTTCATTAGTTTTTCTATGTCAAAACCAGCTGCTGCAATTGGCAAAAGTCCAACAGCAGAAAGCACTGAATATCTTCCACCGATATCATCAGGAACTACAAATGTTCTATAACCTTCTCTATCAGCTTCCTCTTTCAAAATCCCCTTCGCCTTGTCAGTGGTTGCAATAATTCTTTTCTTTGCACCTTCTTTTCCATATTTCTTTTCGCAGAGTTCTTTGAACTTATCAAAGGCAGTGGCTGGTTCAAGTGTTCCGCCACTTTTACTTATGACATTTATATAGAAGTTTTTGTCTTCGACATAGTCAAGGGTTTCTTTTAAATATTTTTCTGATAGACCATTGCCAGCAAAGATTACCTCTACACCTTTATTACTATAGTAGTCTGACAAATACTCAATCGCTGCTTTTGCTCCAAGATATGAACCGCCAATTCCAATTGATACTAGAACCTCTGCCTCGCTCTTTATTTCATTTGCTACTTCAATGATACGACTAAACTCTTCTTTGTCATATTTTATTGGATGATTGACCCAGCCAGTCATATCAATTTTACCCGCAAGCAAATCACTAATATATGATTTAGCAGCAGCCACATGCTTACTTAGATTTTTTACTTCCTCAGCTTTTTCAAAATTTAATTTAATCATAACATACCTCTTTTAATTTATTTTCGGGCTCGTAGTGCTCGCCCCTACATTTTATTGTTGCCCCTACATTTTATTATAGCCCTTACATTTTTTACATTTACTTTTATGATATACTTTACATTTTTTTGTTTTTATATTAAAATTATTTTATTATGAAAAATATGAATTTATTAAAATTGAATATTGTCGTTGCAGCTGTTGTTTTAACATTTTCATCAATCACTTTTGCAGATGAGCCACTTAGTTCAACCGAGCTCTATGGTCCTGCTGCATTTGAAGAAGCTGCTAACAAAGTTACATTTGACGCTAATGCAAATGTGCTTTCTGATTATGATTTTAATCAAATCAATGGAACAGGTCAAATAACAAGTGGTGACATTGCTGCTATAAAACAAATTGTCATTGCTGAACCAAAAGCATCAACAACTGTTCCAAATGTCGCAACACCAGTTGCAAGTCCTGTCGCACAAGCTACTCAACAACTTGCTGCACCGCTTACAGGAACTGCTGCATATAGCGCTGGGGTAAGTATTGCGAACAATATTAACCTCTCTAATTTTACCACAAAAACCATAAATACTGCAAAGGTTCAAGACACATCTGCACCAACATTTGCCCTCATAAATGCCAATACAAGGCACATTTATGCGGCAAAGAACGAAAATACAAAATATAACCCATCAGGTCTCACAAACTTGATGACCGCCTATATTGCGACCCAATATCTTAAGATGGACTCACTTCTTAAGGTAAATAAATCAGCCGTTAGAGGCATTGAAAAGGATGCATCTATAGCAGCTCTTGATGCCGGTGACACTATCACACTTAAGGATGCCCTTGCATCTATGTTTGTAAAAGGTTGTGTGGATTCTGCAAATGTCGTGGCCGAAAATGTTTCAAATAGTATAGGGGAATTCGTTAATCTGATGAATGTGACTGCCACAAGCCTTGGTCTTACAAACACTCATTTCGTAGACCCATCTGGAATTGGCAAAAACGAAAGCACTGCACTTGATATGGCAATCATCATGGCTAAGGTTTGTGAAAATCCAGAGCTCGTTAAACTTTTATCTCTTCACGAGTATGAACTTCCTGCAGCTACAAGAAGAGACAAACTTCACATCTGGTCAAAGAACACTCAGTTAAATAAAGATAATTCAACTTACAACGCCGATGTTGCTGCAAGTCGTCTCGCATTTACAAATGCTTCAAAATGGTGTATCGCATCAATGATGAGTTATTATAACAATAATATAATCGCCGTTGTTTTAAAGGCAGAAGGTAGTCAATTCGGTGATACCAAAAAACTTCTTGAGTTTGGTAAAATTGCAACCACCGAAGATTTAGCGGTTAATTAAAAATATAATTTTTACATAGAGTGGCCTTTGCCACTCTTTTTTATTGATTTGATAAAATTTATCTTTTTTGATAAAATTATTAATAGTATAAACTTAAAACTTTATGGCAAAACTTAATTCAACAAAAATAATACTTGGTAGCTTTTTTATCGCGGTTATTATCGGTACACTTTTACTTTCTCTACCTTTCGCAAGTAAAGATGGTAATTCAACTGATTTTTTAAGCTGCCTCTTTACAGCAACCTCATCACTCTGTGTGACTGGTCTTGTAGTAGTTGACACTGCTACTCACTGGTCTTTTTTTGGTCAGTTAATAATTTTAATTTTAATACAGGTCGGCGGTCTCGGTGTAATTGTTGTGACTTCACTCATAGCAATTTTCTTAGGTCAAAAGATTTCATTTTGGCAAAGGACAACATTGCAAGAAGCCTTATCAGTGCAAAAAGTTGGCGGCATAATAAAACTTGTAATGTTTGTTATTAGACTTGTCATAATATTTGAATTGTCTGGAGCTTTTCTATTGTTTTTCCAATTCGTTAAAGACTTTGATCTGCCAACTGCCATCTGGTATTCTTTCTTTCATTCTATCTCAGCCTTTTGTAATGCTGGCTTTGATTTGATGGGAGCAAGGGAGCCATTTTCATCTTTGACATTTTATCAATCAAATACTTTGGTAAATGTCGTCGTAATGTTTCTCATAGTTTTTGGCGGTATCGGTTTTTCAGTTTGGGATGATATAATAACTAGAAGATTCCATTTTAGAAAATATAAATTACAAAGTAAAATAGTGTTCTTTACAACTCTTTTCTTAATTTTGCTACCTGCCATCTATTTTTATTTTTATGAATTCCAAACTCTTCCAACAAAGACAAGAGTTTTAAGTTCACTATTTCAATCAGTGACTACAAGAACGGCAGGCTTTAACACTGCAGACTTTAATGATATGACTGATGTCGGAAAATCCATAAGTATGATGTTAATGCTTATAGGTGGCTCGCCAGGTTCTACTGCAGGCGGTATGAAAACGACAACCATTGCAATACTTATCATTTCAACAATCTCTGTATTTAAAAGGCAGAACGAGCCACATATTTTTAACAGAAGAATTGGAATGCAAATTATTAAGAATGCGATGACAATTTTTATGATGTATCTGAATATGTTTTTAATTTTTGCATTCTTGATTTGCAATCTCTGCGGTTTTGAGTTGATGGATACGCTGTTTGAAACTGCATCTGCTCTTGGAACTGTTGGACTAACTTTAGGTATTACTACAAAACTCTCTTCTCTTTCAATGGTATTTATCATAATACTTATGTTCCTTGGAAGAGTTGGAGCATTAACATTTATATATGCAATCATACCATCGCTAAATAGCGAACCTGGCTACATAAGTGAAAATGTGGCGGTAGGTTAAGGAGGACTTATGAAAAGTATTTTATTAATAGGAATTGGTCGTTTCGGTTATCACATCGCAAAGGAACTAAGCACCTTAGATGTCGAAATATTAGCAATCGACACGCGCGAGGAATCACTTAAGATGATAAGCGACTATGTCACAAAAACATTTATCGGTGATTGTAAAAATCTTGACTTTATGAAAACAATCGGCGTCAACACTTTTGACGAGTGTATAGTTGCTATTGGAAATAATTTCCAAGATTCTATAGAGACTGTTTTAAATCTGAAAGAGCTTGGTGCAAAAAGAATAGTTGCTAGAGCTGCTCAAGAGTCGCAGGAAAAAGTTTTACTCAAGCTTGGCGTTGACTTTGTTGTCTATCCTGAAAAGCAGATGGGCAAATGGACGGCTCTTAGATGCGGCACTAATTCCATCTATGACTTTATGGATTTAGATGATGGCTATGGTGTGTTTGAAGTAAATGTTCCTAAAGAATGGGTTGGAAAAACTCTCGTCGAGCTTGATTTGAGAAGGAAATACAATGTAAGTATCGTCGGTGTCAAAGTAAATGGTAAAACCAAAATAATACTTGGTCCTAACTTTTTGCTTAAAGATAATGAAGATTTAATTGTTGTTGCTAAAATTGACGAGGCTGGAAAAATATTTAATAGATAGTTCGTGAAAACAAATAATAAAAATTTTAAATTTAAACATTCGCTCGGTCAAAATTTTATCATAGATGAATTTTTGCTTGAGGATATCGCTGATGAAAGTAAAATCACTAAAGATGATTTCGTTCTTGAGATTGGTCCTGGAAATGGTGCTCTCACCAGATGTCTATGCGATAGGGCTCGCCATGTTGTCGCTGTAGAAATCGACAAGAGTTTAATTCCACTTCTCAAAAGTAATCTCAAAGAATATGAAAATGTCACTATCATAAATGCCAATTTCATGGAGCTCGACTTCCAAACCATACTAGATGAATTTTCAAATGTAGGGGACGACATTTTGTCGTCCCAAGTAGGGGCAAATGCCAATTATATGGATGAGCACTGCAAGCCCAATGAGACCCGTAGGGGCGAGCACTGCGAGTCCGGTTTTCATATCAAAGTTGTAGCAAATCTTCCCTACTATATAACCTCTCCCATTATCAACATTCTTCTACAAAATCCATATGTATCAGAAATGACCCTAATGGTCCAAAAAGAAGTAGCAGAAAGAATTGTAGCAACTCCAGGCGGTAGAGATTATGGCATATTGACTCTTGCTTGCAATTATTTTGCCGACACAAAAATGATAATGGTAGTCTCAAAAGATTGCTTCTTCCCTAAACCAAAGGTCGACTCTGCAGTCGTCCATTTCAAAAAGCACCTCACTGCGGGATCAGCACCTGTAGGGGCGAAGTTTGCGAGCCCGACAACTGTAGGGGCGAGCACTGCGAGCCCTCGCACGGGCGAGTTTTACGAGCCCGATTACGACCAACTTTTCAAATTAATAAAAGCCTCTTTCGCTCAAAGGCGAAAAAAGCTTTTAAATTCTTTAACCAACGCTGGTTACGATAAAAATATTGTATCTAATGCCCTTTTAGAACTTGGCTTTGATGAAAATGTAAGGGCGGAGAATCTTTCGCTTGATGATTACAAACGTCTGTTAACATTTTTTCATAATTTATAAATTTTTTCATAATCATATAACTTTTTCATATTTTATTGATTTTTTTTCTACAAGTTTTCAATAATTAAAAAGACCCGGAGTTTGTCTCCGAGTCTTTTTTAGTGGATTAACCTTCTATCATTATGGTTTTCTTTTCTGGAATTTTCTTTGCATCAACCTTTGGTATGTCGAGTTTTAGAAGTCCATTTTCAAATTTTGCTTTAATGTCTTCTTCTTTGAGATTGTCACCTACAAAGAAACTTCTTTGCATAGAACCTGCATATCTCTCCTGGCGAATAATCCTGCCCTTATGGTCTTTCTCGTCCTTATCAAGTCCTTTTGCTGCTGCAATAGTAATGTAGCCATCATTTAATGTGATATTAATCTCATCTTTCTTAAATCCAGGAAGGTCAACAGCTAGTTCGTAACTTCCCTCGTGTTCGCGAACATCCGTTTTCATAACCCTTGATGCTCTCTTTCCATACAACTTTCTGTCAATGTCCTCAAAATCTCTCATTTTTCCAAAGTCCATAAAATCGTCAAGTAAGTTTTCTCCAAAAATACTAGGTAATAACATAATCTTTTCCTCCTTATTCCTTTATATTGGAGCAAAGAATGGAGTGTTTAGATTCGATCATCTTCTCTTTTCCTTTGTTCTGACGACATTATAGCATAAATTGTTAGCACTGTCAAGTGTTGAGTGCTAATTATTTATGAACTTTTTGTGTACTTTTTCCTAAACAAAAATCCCCATTTATGGGGATTTTGTCAAAAGTGCAGTTTTTTCAAGTAATTTTATGCGTAAATGTGCAGTTTTTTCAAGTAATTTTACGGAAGTATACAATATAAATTTTGTATGCTTCCATATTTTTGGTATAATTATAATAAAATAATGATAAGGGTAATAATGTTTATGATTCGAACAAAACCTGTTTTAGACTTTAAGGACAAATTTGCAGATATTGAGGATGCTCTTGATGCTGCTGATTTTGATGCTAAAAATAATCCTACTAGATACACTCATGAAGAAGTATTTGATTCAATCAGAAATAAACTTAAAAATCTTCTATCGAATCATCATCTTCGTTAGGATCCATCAATACAAAAATATTCTTTCTATTCTCTTTCCACTCTTCTAAAACTTTTGACCACGACTCATTCTCTTCAATTTGCTTATCTATAAATTCTGTTCCTGCTTCTGACATAACATGGTCAATAAATTCTTGTGGTAATTCTAATCCATATTTAACTACATATTTCCAAGTATCTCTATCCCAGAAATAAATATCATCTGTATATAAGTATGGTCCTGTCATACTTTTATCTTTTTTAAATGGATGATTGTAAATACCTGGACTCATCATAAATGGTTTTCTTGTTCTTAGATATGCTATCACTTTATCAGGAACTTTGTATCCTTCTTTAACATGGTCAAAAATACTTTCTTCCCCACTATTTAGTTCTTTATACGGTGTCAAGCAAATCATATTAACTGTTTTCTCCTTTCTCAAAACTTTTTTTATCATTATATCATATAGGTCATAAATAAAAAAGAAGAACTAAACTCTGTTCTTCCTATTTTCTATTGTTCATTACTTTTCTTAATTTATATATTATACTTAAGCTACGACAAATGGATAATTCTTTAGTGCATTTTTATCTTTTTCAATTATAGTTAGCATTCTACTTGCAGCACCAGATGGTGTATTTATACCTTCTTCCCATGCCTCTATAGTCTTATTAGAAACCCCTAAGAAACTCGCAAATAGTTTTTGTGTTAATCCAACTTTATTTCGAATTTGTTTAACTTCTTTAGGCGTATATTTTTTTACTGGCTCAATATAAATATAGTTCCTTTTTAAGTTATGCTTTTTTGCATCTTCAATTGCTTCTCTAAGCCCTTGTTTTATTTCTTCACCCATCTTACTCATGTTTTTTCTTTACCTCTTCTTCTAATTCAATAATTAACTTCTTAAAATCTTTTTTATCTTCTTCTGAAATATCTTCTTGCTCATTTTTACTATACACCATTATCAAATATATAGTTTCGAGTTTAACAAAATTCACAAATAAAACTCTGCTGCCACCACTTTTCCCTTTATTTTGTAATTTCAACCTACATTTTCTTAATCCGCCAGTTCCTTTGATAACAGGATACTTATCACCTTTTTCTAACAAATCAATTTCTAAGAGTCTTAAATCATCATCATTGTAACCTAATGTATCCCATTTTTTTGTAAATATTTTTGTTTGTACAAACTCGCTAAACATATATTATATTATATCCTATTTAATAGGATTTGTCAATTTCGTATATCGAACAGATAAAGTCGAGTCTTTACAATAAAAAGCCACCTGCGAAGGCGACTTGTTTTTTACTTTAGTCTTGATTAACTATCATCTCATACTCTTTCCTAGTAAGCACTGTAGAATATAGCCCAACCTTTTCATTGATATGTCTATCTATGCCAGTATAGACAGACTTGAATCTTCATATCTTCTAAATTTATATACTGCTTCATTCATTATGCCTTCTTTAAATAATCCGAGTGATACAAGAAGTTCAAAATCTTTAACCAAAAGCCCTGTCACTCTTTTAAATAAATATGGTTAAAGTTTGGTTATAACATCTTTTAGAGTCTCTTCTCTAGAATCCGACCTCCATCAATTTATTCTATTATCTTACCAGTATTACAAAATTTTACATGTGAATTCATTGACAACGAAATATGCATATCCTCCCCTATGACAAATATTTGTTATTCATTCATTTTCTTTAAACAAATACTTTTAATAATATCATTATCCCAATACCCGTCATTATTTTTATACATTCTATTTGATTCTATAAAAACACAAGACAACTTATATGACATATTTGTAACAGTATACTCCCCTGCCGGTATATAATAACTTATATATTTTTCGCCATCATATATCTCTTCTTTTCCATACTTACCAATTTCACCATATTTTAATAATATATCTTCAGTCAATAATTTTTCTAAGTCTATTCCTATTTTTTCTAACACTTCTTTTTTGTCTGTTGCATACTCTTTCAAATTTTCTTCTTCTTGTGCAACTTCTTTCATTTTATTTTCGACTAATAACGCGCTTTTTTCATGTAACACATCTTTTTGTTTATTGCATCCAAATAACAATATTATACTGTAGCATAATATATAAATTAAATCCTTTCTATTGAACATATTCAATTTCTCCCAATATTAAAATTATTTTACTATTCTACAATTATATAACTTAATATATTGGCCAGCTTGAACATTCAAAATACCATATTGTCTAAACTTTACATCTTCTATCCATCCTGGTGTGTCTGATTTTGTATGATAGCCATTATCTCTTGGTATTGACAAATATGTAATAGCTCCATTTTTTGATTTATCAATTGTTTCAACCATATATTGCCCGGGTGCTAAATTATAACCTCCCCAATACATATTTGCTTTATTATAATTAAGTCGTTGCACTAACGAAATAGGTATCATCTCACAGTTCACAAGATTAATAAACTCATAATCATAAATTCTTACTATAGAGTTATATGTAAATCTATGCTCGAATGGAATAATGTCTTGTATTGGTTTTTTGTTGCCCAAATTATAATACCCCGTCCCAAGTGTATTGTTTTCATGATGTACAAACAACATATAGTCACCTGCCGGAAAATCGGTTCCTGCATAATATGTTTTAAAACCTTCTGCCACAATTTTATAATTTGGTTTGTCCTCAGTTTCGGTCAATAAACTTGCCAAGTTATAATCGAACATCCATGCTCCGTCAGCACCAACTAAAGCACCATCTGGTGTAACTGTGTTTGTCATTGCATATCCAAATGCAGTAAAATAATAAAACTTGTTATCTTCATCTTTAAACCACCCCGCATTTTGGTATGTCCCATCATCATTTTGGTACTTCCACCCAAACTCATCTTGTTCCCACTTACCAGCGTATAACTTAGTGCTCATAAATATTGCAATTAACGTAATAAATAATATAACTTTTTGTTTATTCATATAAATATTTACAATACTCCTTAAATTCTTTAGAATTGTTGTTCACAACTTTTGTCTCTTGTGTGCTATCTTCATAAATGATTTGAAAAGTTGTTGTCTGTTTGTTTTTACCTGTCGCCCCTGCTAATAATCCTATTGGACCTAAAACTATTGCTCCAATTGCAGCTCTCCCTACTACGGATACACCAGATTTTCTTGAGTCATTTGCAACGATAATCGTCTTTTTAATTTTTTTCATTTGTCACATCCAACAAAATATCATATTATTATAGTTGACTATAATTTTCTTAATTTAATTATTTTCTTAATATTTAAATAAGATAAGATATATCATTTTTTAGACAAAAGCTTGTATGGAATATAAATCCAAAAGAATAATAATTTAAAAAACAATTTGCATAATTCTAAAAAAAGATAAAACCCAACAGAATATCTTTGTGAAAAATATGTTCCGTCACTCATTTTTGTTATTTTTCTTACATGTGAATTATATAAACTCCTACTCATGAAGTTCCTCCTCCTTAATATTTTTTAAAACTAAAAAAGCCGCAGCCCGAAAGCTACGACTGAAAATTGCGAGCTCTCAGGTTGCGACACCAACTAAACTATCTCACAAGATTTTAGTTCAAGAACTCACATTTTTACCATTATAAAAATGAGTTCTTGTGAGATATTTCGTTGATAGAGAAACTATATTTAGGCATAGTTTCCCCATAATAATATTTAGTTGATGTCGCAACTACTATTATGCCACATTAACTATTTTTGCGCAACAAAAAAGTGGCTTTCACCACTTTTTCCATAAAAATAGGACTGGCCTTGATATTTAGTCAGTCCTATTTTTTCAAGTTTTTAAAGTTAACTTTAAAAACTTAAAAATTTTCATTTTTTTAAAGTGTACTTTAAAAACCTATAAAGAGTAGTTATTCCCCTCCGGCACTGTGACATTTGGGTTCTCGGTTGGCTTTTCGGTAGGTGCCTCAGTCGTTGGCGCCTCTTGACCTCTTGGAATTTCATGAGGTAGTGGCTTACTTGGCTCAACATAATTTGGGTCAGCCTTCTCGGCATTTGAATCATATTCGTTATGCTTCTTTTCGCTACCTTCTTTATATAAAGTCACCTGACTTATCGCCATGCCACTCATATCATAGATGAAGGTCAAAGAGTTGTCAGTAAATAAAATCTCTTTTTCAGTCACACCGCTTCTATCCATTCCAAAATCAAAAGAGAACCAACTATTGCTTCTTCCAGTATCAAGTTTTTTAGAGATTAGTTTATTATTTGAATCCAATTCATAAGAGTTGCAAGTCCCATACCAGTAAACTGATTTCTCAAAAAAACTTGTAGAGTAAATGGTAATAGTCCCCGCATCCACAACCGCCTCGTAGCCCATCATTCCCGTTCCTTTATAAGTGCCGTGAATGTTAATCTTTTTAATCTTACTATCGCAAGCAAACAAAAGCACAGCTGTGATAAATAATAATATTATTCTATTTTTAATTTTTATGTTTATCATATTTTTAATTTATTTAATATATTGTTATTATTCAAGGCTCTCAAGCTGCGCAAATAGCACATACCCCCCAAATACCACCGCCTCATGCACCTCATCCCTCGGTGTCAAAATTCTTTCCTTATTTGCGTACTCTAGCACATAGTTATTATTATCGTAACCCGTTATAAAAAACTGGAATGTATCATGTTTATACACCGCAATTTTCTCATTCAAGCTCATATAGTATTCAAGATCTCTCTCAGTAACACCTGTAACATTCATCACAAGTATTTCGTTATTTTTTATATAGACATTTTCCTCGAAACCCTCAAGGTTTTCAAGTATGCTATCAGCCTGTCTTAAGTACGAGACATTTCCCTTGTTCGCCCTGTTGTAGCAAGTGATTCTATCATTAAGTTTCACGTAACCGTAGTTGTCTCTGATTTCGTTGATACCATCTGAAAGGTTCTTAAGTTTCGCCTTTAAATTTCCGCTGTCATACACATAGTAGAGCGTTTCCTCGTGCTCATTGGTAGATTCAAGTGCGGTCTCCTCAACCTGCTTACGTGAAACACCCGCACTCTTTGAATATCTAAGCTTATCGTTTTTCTCCATCGGAATTTCAAAATATCCAACCCTAAGTTTTTCTTTCGTCAGTTCTTCTCGGTAATTGAAAACATTTGTATTTTCCGCAGAGTAGTTATTAACTATAACGTCATTTGTAAGATAGGTGTAGTGCGTTCCCTCTCTTTTATATTTGTTATATCGAAGGACATTTTGCTGATTAACGAAATTGTAGAGATAGCGGTCTTTCTCCTTAAATAAATCCTCTTTTCCAGTCACCGCATTTATAACTCGTATCTCGTGGCTCGGACGTCCTATCACCTTGTTGATTTCTCGCCAGACATTTTCGTCACTGAAGACTCCGTAGAAGAGGTCATCATTCATAAATGTCACAACCTCGATGTTTTCGCCTTCATTTGCATCAATTGTGATTACCCTACCGTCTTCGATGTTGTAAATGTTTATGTGTTTTGAAACATCTTCCTTGTCGTTGTTAAATGCGAAATATCTACTATTTGAACTTGCGGCAAACTTTGTCTCTTCAAATCCGTCAGCGAGTGTCAAGATTTCTGCTGTGTTAATATCTATAGAATAAACTTTGTTGTAACTCTTAAAAATCAGTCGATTGTTTTTATAAACACAGAGTCTCTCAATATCATATTTCAAACTTTGGTAAGTAGTGTAAATCGGAATAAAAATGTTTTCCTCCGACTCGTTTGTCTCAGAGTGATATGTGAAAACGCCGATACCCATGTTACCTTCATTGAGACCCGTCATGTTGTAGCCGTAAACAATATAAGTCACATCGCCATTGTCATTTACATCCATAAGTTTTATCGCGAAATCTTTCGCAACATTTGCAAATGTCTCTTTGCTCTGGATATGATAAGAGAAAATGTTCGTCATAGTTTTTGTATCGACATCATATCTATAAATTTCTCGCTCTTTGCAGAAGGCGAAAAACTTTTTATTCTCTGACTCGATTTTTACTATATTATTAGGATTTGTGACACCAGTATAAAAGCGGTCATTTGTCTCGTTAAACGGGTTATCCTCAAGATTTACAAGCTCTTCAGTACTCCTCGTAAACTTCATAAAATACCATCTTTTTCCGTCCCATCTTAGCACATATTCATCACGGTTTATGAAATACTCATTTTTAGAGTCTTTTCCACTTTTCGTAAGGTAGTTTATCGCTATCGTGTAGCTGTATTCCTGCGCCTGATAAATGCTAAAGTAGTAGTCGCTCGCCCTTTTCATCTTTGTGTCTGCAAATGTCAACTGCTCAAAACTCTGCTGCAATGTGATCGTATGCATTTCCCTCATATCTCGGTTGATACTCGTTTCGAGATATTTGACGATACCTTTTTCGTAATCACCGGCTGTCACTGGGTCAAATGTCAACTCCGTAAACCACTCGGTCTGAGCTATTGCATCGTCCAGTTTGTTTCTTGGTCTATATATTATATTTGTAAAGTAGTATGCACTTCTTCTATTAATATTAATTTTGATCGTGAGCAGGTAAGAAGTATTTTGCTTTATCAAGTTTTGAATGTTGAGCACTACCTTTGTCTCGTCATTTTCCTTATCACGGTTCTCTTCAGAAATTTCAATCTTAGTTCTCTCTAGCAAACTATTACTTGTCCTGTCTCTAACTTCGTATTCGAGTGAGTTAATAATATTGTGGTTGTTGTTAATTAATAATTCAAGTTTACGCTCAGCCTCAAGCATCGTTATCGTATCATTTGATACAAGATTATATCGTTCGTCCACGAAGCCCCTCATCTCGTTAATCTTTCTATTGTTTCTCACCTGGTAGATTATCGGAAATGTCGCATCGAGCGTGTCCATATAATAGAGTTCTTTTGGTCTAAGTCTATTATATGTATATATGTTGAAAGCGACTGCTGCAATTAAAAACGCTAAAATGCCCAATATTACTGGGTTTATTGGCCGCTTTTTCTTTCTGCTATTTATTGGTAAAATGTTTCTAATCTTCATACTTATCTCTTTGACCCATAGCTATCTCGAGAGCTTTTTCCTCTTCAGGTCCAAGTTTAGTGCTCGTTGTTCCAACTTCTACATCCTTAATAAATATAATTGTTCCATCTCCATGAGATTGACAGGTTACCACAAATCCTGTATTTGTAAAATCAAGAAGCGCGAGAGCAAATGATCTCTTTCCAGTTTTTTCTTCAAATGCATCATATTTATAGAAGCCAACCTTTTGGAAGGTTCTTTTTGTAATACGGTTTAATTTTCTTATGCTGTCTTTATTCTTGTTGTTATCTTCTATAAGATGGTCTATGTCCTGTTGCAAGTCAAGAAAATACTCTTCAAGACTTTCTGCATCTTTACCAGTCATGAACATTTCATATCTTTTATTTAATTCACTATATTTTCCAAATGCAATAATTGCAAATATAATTGCTGCAGCTGACATAGCAACAAGGATCACAATTATTATAAATAATATTGGGTTGTCAAATAATATCATTTGTCGCTCCCTTTTATTATCTTATAGAATTAATAAGTAAATAAATTCTGTCGAGTTCTTCTTGAGTAGTATATTTGATTTCGATAGTACCAGCGCTTTCATTTTTTGGAAGAATTTTGAGTGCTGCATTTAGCCTAGCTCTCATTTGTTTTTCTATGTCTTTTAACTGAATTTTTAAGCGCTTGAAACTCTCTGTGTTTAAGGCTTCCTCTTTTTCCTTCCTATCTCTAGCAAGTTTCTCAAGGCGAACCATATCCTCAATTTTTCTAACACTAAGCTTTTTTTCAACTACCTCTTTAACAATCTTATCTCTGATTTCTTCATTTTCAATGCTAAGAAGGGCTCTTGCGTGGCCTTCGCTCAAAACCCCTTCCTTAATCATTTCAAGAAGTTTCTCATCAAGAGATAAAATTCTTAAGGTATTAGTGATTGCTGAACGGCTTTTTCCAACCTTTTCAGCGACCTCATCCTGAGTCAAATTAAACTCATCGATAAGTGCCTTATAGCCGAGCGCTTTTTCTACTGAATTTAAGTCCTCTCTTTGAACGTTTTCAAGAAGGGTTATTACCTTTCTTTCATCATCTGTGTATTCTTTTACGATTACCGGAACCTGAGAGAGTCCCGCAATCTTTGATGCACGAAGTCTTCTTTCACCGGCAATTACTTCATAGTGAACAGGTCCAACTTTTCTTACAACAATTGGCTCTATCACACCATAATTTTTGATTGACTCGGCAAGTTCGTTCAGCCTTTCCTCATCAAAATTCTTTCTTGGCTGATTTGGGTTTGGTTGCACAAAGTTGATGTTGACTTGAAGTGGCTCTCCTGTTTGGTTTTTACCAGATGGAACTTCAACGATTTTCTCCACCACTTTTTCTACAGGAACCTCTACAACTTTTTCAACAACTTTCTCAACCGGAACCTCAACTATTTTTTCAACAACCTTTTCGACAACTTGAACCTCTGGCTCTGTGACAGCAACATTTTCATTTTGCACTTTGTCCTCGCCGAATATTTGTCCAAAAGATTTTCCTAAACCTCTTTTTACATTTGCCATACTAGACCTCGCTATTTCTCAAAATTTCACTTGCTAATTTTCTATATCTATCTGCACCGACAGAAGCGCTGTCATA
Organism: Lachnospiraceae bacterium; assembly: GCA_017523785.1. Taxonomy (GTDB): domain Bacteria; phylum Bacillota; class Clostridia; order Lachnospirales; family Lachnospiraceae; genus UBA3633. The sequence continues at coordinate 14,630 of JAFWVX010000025.1, read as the reverse complement.
TTCTAAAATGCTTTTGCCATTACTTGGTGCCTCTGCAAGACGAATGTTTCTTGGAATCATTGTTTCAAAAACTTTTACCTTCATATTATTTTTTACAACTGAAACAACATCTTGACCAAGTCTTGTTCTTGCATCATACATAGTGAAGAGAAGACCTTCAATTTTTAAACTTGGGTTCATGTTGCTTCTGACAAGTTCGATTGCATTTAACACTTGGTTAAGTCCTTCGAGTGAAAAATACTCACATTGAACAGGAATTATACACGCGTCTGAAGCAACTAACGCGTTTACGGTTAGTATTCCAACAGCGGGAGGGCAGTCAATAATCACATAATCATAGTCCTCTTTAACTTGCTCAATGACTTTCTTAAGCTCAGATTCTCTGTTTGGTTTGTTAAGCAATTCTGTTTCGAGACCTGACAATTCGATTGCTCCCGGAAGCAAATCCATATTTTGAATTACATCATTAATGATGATGTCTTTGGTTTTTGTTTTATCATGGATGGCATCATAAATGGTTTTATCGTCATCACCCAATTCAACACCAACTCCAGCCGTTGCATTTATCTGTGGGTCAAAGTCCACAAGCAAAATTTTTTGGTTTGCTTCTGCAAGTGCTGCAGAAAGATTTATGGCAGAGGTTGTCTTTCCAACTCCACCTTTTTGATTTGTTATTGCAATTACTTTTGACATAGTTATACCTCTTTAATTTTTTGTCTTGTTGATTATATATCTTTAGTGCGAGATTGTCAAGCAAAATGTTTCACGTGAAACAATAGTTTTTGCCGATTTTTGCATATGCGTATATAAAAATAGCCCCTTTGGGGCTACTTTTAACATTTTGTTATAATTTTGTTGCTTGTTTGTTAGGTTTACTGCAATGGTTCCTTAGATGGTGTTCCAGCTTTTCTTGGGTACTTGCTTGGAGTGTGTTTAACCTTTTCAATTTCCAAAATACATCTTTTTGGCTCATCTGGAATTAAGTCATATGAATGTTTCACGTGAAACTTTCCACCGAGAATGTCAATTGCTTTTTCTCCCTCTTTGAGTTCCGAATCACAGTCATCCATCTTGTAGGCCAACATCTTTCCTCCAACCTTTAAGAGTGGGAGAGAGTATTCGGATAAAACCGAAATCTTTGCAACTCCCCTTGACAGAGAGTAGTCAAAACTCTCTCTATACATCTTATCATGGGCAAAATCCTCGGCCCTAGCTTTTATGAGCTCAACATTGGATAGCTTTGTTGCATCAAGAACTTCTTTTAAGAAGTTTATCCTTTTACCTAAAGTATCTGTTAAAACAAATCTTCCATTTGGACAAATGATTGCCAAAGGAAGTCCAGGAAAGCCTGCCCCTGTTCCAACATCCACAACCTTCTTTTCATCAAAAATGTCTTTACCATAAATCTTAACCAAAATAGAAGAGTCAACAAAATGTCTAATGACTATTTCCTCTGGCTCTGTGATTGCTGTCAAGTTCATAACTTTATTTTTTTCGATTAATAAATTCATGTAATCAAAAAACATTTCTATCTGGCTATCATTAAGTTCATAACCAATAATAGATTTAAACTTGTCACTAATTAAATTTTTAAACTCGCTATGTTCCATAAAAATACGCGTTTATAAAAACGCGTTTCAAAATTATTTCTGTATTTTCTGTTTTACTTGATCTTTATTGCTGTTTTCATTCTTAAGTTTAGGATTATTTTTATTGCCCTCAAAATATTTACGCTTGATTAAAATATTTCCAATAACTATCATCGCAATAGTAGAAGCGATTCCGACAAAATAAAGACCGTATCCTATGGCAAGACCAATAATTGCTGTTCCCCACAAGATGGCAGCAGTAGTTATGCCTTTAAGGTTGTCATCTTTTTGGATGATTAGCCCGGCACCAAGAAAACCTATGCCTTGCAAAGACGCAGAAGCCATACGGGTAATGTCGCCGCTATGAGTATCGTTATAACACTGCGTTGCGATAATCATAACTACAGCCGTGCTGAGACACACTGTCATATAAGTTCTGATTCCGACATTTCGATTTTTACTTTCTCTTTCAAGTCCAATAGCACCGCCACAAATTGATGCTAAAAAAATTTTCAAAATGACTTTTTCCATAAAACCTCACATTCTATATCTTAATAATATACCACATTTATTAAAAAAATAAAATATTTTATAAATAAAAAAACAAGGTTTTCGCCTTGCTTTTTTATATTTAGAAAAAGAACCACTTTGATGGGTTTGGTGCTGGAACCTCTTTTTTCTCTTTTGCACCAGACTTTTTAGGCTTTGTAGAAGGTTTCTTTGAGTTTGCCTTTACTTTTTTAGAAACCTTTTTCTCTGTTCTTTTAACAGGTTTATTAGCCTTTATTGCCTTTTTCTTAGCCTTAGCTGTTTTTGCTGCTTTTTTCTTTACAGTCTTAGTAGTGGTTTTTTTCTTAGCAACTTTTTTACTCATGTTTCTTACTCCTTGTTCTCAGATGTATTTACTTTTTCTTTTTAACTAATTCAACTATTACGCAGATAACTGCAACTAGTAAAATTACTGCAGATAATCCAAATAACATTCCAGAGAGGTTTGGATTTGTTTTTTGTATTGCTGAAGCAATAATAGATACTGCAAAATCAAGCAAAATAGCAATATTTTTAACAGAATTGATATTTTTCATATATGCCTCCAAAAACTTATATCTTCATAAATTATAGCACTTTGAAAAATAAAATCAATAAAAACATTTTGTTAAAATCGAAATCTCTTTTACTACTTTTTAACATTCTGACTTGTCAAATGATAGCCTTTGCAAATGTCACAAAAATAATATTGCATTCTATATTCCTTTGCCTTCGCCATAACTTCTTTTTCAGTTTTATACCTTTTCTTTCGGGCACAACTTCTATAGCCTTTGTAGCCGATAGAATCTAAATCATTTCTCTTCATAATTTTTTTACTTCTTAAGATATACCAGTAGCACCGAGTCACCACTCTATTGTTCGTCTTCATATGCTGGAATCTCTTTTCTATTTATTAAATCAACATATATTACTGGTCTTATCCCTCTTTCTACCATTGTATCTGAAATATCATTAACTTCTTTTATCCTTCCATTTTCATCTATATAACCAGGATATTCTGTAAGATATATATAATAAAGCCAGTAAGGCTGGTAGGTGTTTGTATAAATATTTTTTGCTTTATAATAATCAAAATTTGTGCCAAAAAAATTAAAATACTCTCTATTTGTTAATAAGGTTACAAATTCTCCTAACTCGTTTCTACAAATCACATTCTTTTCATTTTCATTAAAAAATTTATTTATAAAATCTTTCTCTAAATAATGCTTTATATATGATGTATCCCATGTAATATCTTCATCATCTTTTATAACTTCTAAACTCAATTTCATATCTAGCCTATTATTAAATGGCACAACATCAACTATATATTTACTAATAAGTAAAACTTTATCTACTTGCTTTTCAAGTATAAACCACTCAATACTATTATCTCCAGCTTTACCAAATGTAAAGGTTTCTATCTCATCGATATTTTTTAGCTCACTTTGTTCATACTCACTTATAGATTTTACATTTTTAAATACATCATAATAATCATTATATATATTGTCTACACTGTAGTTAGGAGGACTAATTTTTGATGTTTCTTCTTTTTTTGTATCGTAAACTTTAGAAGAAATATCTATCGTTGTTTCTTCTATATTTTCTATACTTACATTACAGGAACAAGTAAATATTGTTAAAAACATTAATACACTAATTTTTAAGATTTGATTCGTTCTTTTCATATTTTTTCACATAAGGTTTTGATGTTTTCACATTTTTTAATCTTTCAACATTCTTCAAATCAACCCATATCATCGGACGTACACCTCTTTTATAATAATCACTATCTATAGGTCTTGGAAGATTTGGCACATCGCCATCTCCCCACCACTGACCTGCTCCATAATATCCAATACTATTTATCGATCCATTTCCATATACAGAATAGATATCGGCTCCCCAATTTCTATCATTTCCACCCCAGGCCCACGAGTAACCCACCGTCCTTAACATATACGGAAAATTTCCATAGCTCCATATATCAGCCTTTACTTCTCCATCGCTATTATTACTTTTTGCAAATTCCGTTTTTGTAGTTGCGATTTTTACATTTTCAATATGATAATTTGTGTTATAATCAAAATATTTTCTTGCTTCGTCTATACCAAGTAAAAATACTTTGTCTTTTGTGTCTTTAAGTCTTTTAGATTCAAAACCTTCTGCCATTCCGCCATCTAAATATTCCTTTATAGGATATGTTAAATTTTTTATATAAGTCTCTAAAATAATATCCTTGTCATTTTCAAATGCTTCATCCAAAAAATAGGAGTTACACCAAAAACGAACAGCAGCTTGATCCCAACCTACTATTTTTTCACTCATATAGCCTACCTTATTTTCACTCATATTGTAAATAGCATCATCAAGTATATATTTACTTATCAAAAGTGCTCTATCTTCATTTCTATCAAGCACTAACCACTCTATATCTTCTTTGCCATTTTCAATGTTATTATCTTGCTCATAGCTTCCAAACACAACCGTATCATATTGCTCTACATTTGATTTTTCATCATATTCACTAACAAGTTTGGCTTTATTAATTTCGCACAAATTATACCTTTGCTTTTCTGTTTTTCTATTTAGTATTTCATAATTATCAGATGCATTATAAACTATAATATCCTCATATTCATCTGGAATAGTACTTTTCTTGTCTTCAATTATTTTTTCAATGTTTATATCTTTTATATCATCAACTTTTATCCATATTGCAGGTCTAACACCATTACTACTTCCATCAATTCCTTTTCGCCAATAATCAGATTTTGTATAAGTTACCGATTTATTAAGATCCTTAAAATGATTAAAGTTTTTTTGATAGGCATATTTTGTATAATATGTTTCATCTCTTATTTTTGTATCCCCACATAGCAAAATATAATCATAAATATTTTTTCTTTCATCATATTTTTCGTACAATATTTTTTCCTTTTCTTCTTTTTCAAACGCAATATTGTAAAATATATTATTTAACCAATATCTAAAATAACTATCTTCGTATAATTTATCTTTTTTGCTTGTTTTAAACGCTATTCTATCCAATATATATTTGCTAAGTAATTTAACTTTTCCGTCTTTTACATCTATTATTATCCATTCAATATCTTCTTTTCCATTTTCAAAATTATTATCTTGTTCGTATTTTCCAAATAAAACTGTATCGCAAGAATGAATGTCAAAAAAAAGATAATTATAATTTTTATTATATGTGCCACATTCATAATAATTTTTAATGCTTTTTATTTGTGTCTCTATACTCGCTCTTTTACATTCTTTATCTAAGTCAATCCATATAAGAGGTCTAAAACCAAGCATTCTATCTGGCAAGTCTCCATATTCTTCTATATTACCATCAGCGTTTATATATTTTTTTAAGTTGTTATTATTTCCAGTTTCATCTATCCAATATTCATTTATTATTTCATCTGTACTATAACCATGATATTCCGTATTTAAGTACTTTGTATTAAAGTATTTTGTTCTAAGTTTTCCGTTTGCAATTTTTCCCTTCTCACCAAAATGTTTATATATAAGTTCTTCATTTAATAAAAATATCTTATGCCCATCCACTTTATCCATAATCTGCCTTTCATCATATTTGAATGTCTCATTTACAAAATGGCTATTTGCCACATCACAAATAGAAGAGGAATTGTAATCGCACTTGGAACCATCTGCGCTATAACGATAATATTTAATTATATATTTAGAAAGTAAAAGTGCTTTATTGTCTCTTTTTTCTAATATAACCCACTCAGTTGGTCCGTATCCTTTATAATTGCCAAATTTTACTGTATCAAAACTTTCAAAACTTTCATTCTCATTATATTCTCTTACTACTTTTGCATTCTTAACACTTTCAATTAATTCGTTTTTCCAACTTAAATCATTTGCGAATGTATTATTTACAAAAAGAAATATTGCTAATACAAAAGCTCCAGCAAAAGTTAAAATATCAATAGTTATGCTAGATTTTGTTTTATTATATTTTATTTTTCTAAACTTTAATCTTTGGAGCATTTATGTTACGAACCTTTTTATCAAATTATTTTTTCAGATACACCAACAACACCGATATATCCGCCGGGCTCACCCCTGAAATTCTTGATGCCATACCAATGTTTTCTGGTTTAAACTTTTTAAGTTTTTGTCTTGCCTCTTTTCTTAGGTTTATTACTTTATCATAATCTAATTCCGCAGGAATTTTTTTACCTTCCATCTTTTTAAAACTTTCAACCTGCTGCATTTCACGAGCAATGTATCCTTCATACTTTATCTCTATTCCAACTTGCTCTGATACTTCTTTTGGCAAATGTGGTCGCTCCTCATCTATTTCCAAAATTTTCTCATAAGAAAGTTCTGGTCGTTTACAAAGATCCGCCAAAGTCACACCACTCAAAAGTTCCGTAGTGCCATTTGCTTTTAAAAAGTTATTTATCTTTTCATTTGCACCTACATGAGTGTTTTTAAGTCGCTCAACTTCTTTAGTTATCAATTCTTTTTTATTATTTACATAATCAAGTCGCTCTTTTGAAATGAGTCCAATCTCATAACCAATCTCAGTAAGTCTTAAATCCGCATTATCTTGACGAAGAAGAAGCCGATATTCAGCACGACTTGTCATCATACGATATGGCTCAGTAGTATCCTTTGTCACAAGGTCATCAATCAAAACTCCGATATATCCATCTGACCTCTTAAGTATGATAGGTTCTTTTCCTTGCAAAAGCCTTGCCGCACTTACACCTGCCATAAAACCTTGACAAGCCGCCTCCTCATAACCTGAAGAACCATTAATTTGCCCCGCACCAAAAAGCCCTGCAATATTTTTAAACTCAAGCGAAGGCTTAAGCTCTGTCGAATCTATCAAATCATATTCAATCGCATAGGCATTTCTAACTATAACCGCATTTTCAAAACCCGGCATTGTTTTATACATTTGATGCTGCACGTCTTCAGGAAGAGAAGAGCTCATCCCAGATAAATACATTTCATTTGTATAAAGACCTTCAGGTTCTACAAAAATCTGATGGCGATCCTTATCTGGAAACTTCATCACCTTATCTTCAATCGAAGGACAATATCTTGGACCTGTTCCCTCAATCACACCAGAGAAAAGCGGAGAGCGGTCAATATTTTTTCTTATGATATCGTGAGTTGTCTCATTTGTATATGTGAGCCAACAGCTTACTTGTTCTTTTTGAATGCTATCAGGATCAGTTGAAAATGAAAATGGCACAATTGGCACATCTCCCTTTTGTTCTTCCATCTTAGAAAAATCAAGCGAACGTTTATCTATACGAGCAGGCGTTCCTGTCTTAAATCTTTTAATTGTTATTCCTTCTTTTAACAAACTTTCAGTAAGATGATTTGCAGCCTTAAGTCCGTTTGGTCCTGTGTGTTCTATGACATCGCCGTAGAGACAACGGGCATTTAAATAAACACCTGTAGCAAGAACTACAGTCTTCGCATAATAAATCGCACCTGAAACTGTTTTCACACCAACAACTTTTTTAGGGCTCGTAAACTTCGCCCCTACAGAATCGAGCTCGCAATGCTTCGCCCCTACAGAGTTTTCGTTCGCCCCTACATCATCGTATGGGCTAGTTTCAAGAGCACGACCAATTTCTTCGGTTATAAGCTCTGTTACTTCAGCTTGTCTTATAGTTAAGTTCTCCTGGTTTTCAAGAGTCCCTCTCATTTCCCTCGTATACCACTGCTTGTCAGCTTGAGCACGGAGAGAATGAACTGCTGGACCTTTACTACAATTTAACATCTTTGATTGAATAAATGTCTTGTCGATACATTTACCCATCTCGCCACCAAGTGCATCAAGCTCTCTAACTATATGGCCTTTACTTGTTCCTCCGATATTTGGATTACAAGGCATAAGCGCAATGCTGTCAACCGACACAGTAAACACAATCGTCTTAAATCCAAGACGAGAAAGAGCGAGTGCCGCCTCACATCCTGCGTGACCTGCACCAACTACAACTGCATCGTAATTTTCAACTACATTTGTCATATATTTAACTTTGCAACAATTCTTTAAATATTTTTATTGCTATGTTCTTTTCAATATTATAAATTATTGATAGTGCGATTCCACCACAGACAAGCATATAATACGGAATATAATTTACAAAAAAGGGGATATCCTTATATGCTTTAAAATTAAAAAACGGAAATGCTATACACATAATCACAACTATAGCAAACCATATTGTGACAAATATTTTTACATTTTTATCAAGTCTGGTATTTATATTAATTGAGGTTTCATTTCCATTTTCTTCAACTTTTCCAAATAGGATAGGACAAAAACTGTTTCGATATTTTATAATTCTACATAATTCAAATGAATCGCCCTCAACTTTTCCATAAAAATACTTATCGGTACTTTGTTTTTCTAGTCCACTTTCTAAACTAAACATAGTTTCAATTTTTCTATTATCTGTTTTTGCTCTTATTATTTCCAATACCTCATTTTTACTTTTCCTTGTTTTTATTATATTGTTTGACAATTTATTACCCATTTCACTTTATCCCCCTATAATAACCCATAATAAATAATATGTAATTTTATATTATATCACAATTTTTCCATTAAAAAAATACCAAATAACAAAAAACCCCCTAATTTCTTAGAGAGTTTTTTAAGGATTAAACCTTAGTATTTATATTTATTTTATTGGGGGGGCTATTTTGCACTTGACATATCTTTTGGTCCCATACCACCTCTCATCATGAAAGCATCCTTTACAGTTTTTGCAGTATTTGAATCTTTGCTTTCAAGTTCTATAGAGATATAGTCGCCTACTTGATAATCTTTATAAGTTTTCACTGGTTTTTGATTGCTGTTTGTGTCGTTATTTGTATTTGCATCAGCACCTTTTGTTTTACCATCTCTTGGACCTCTACCAAATGCATTAAAGTCTGCTTTTGAAATATCAATAGTTTTTGTCTCGCCCGTAAGAGTAAACATTTCTTCCATTTTTTTCTTCATCTCAGCTTTTTGCTCTTCAGTCAATTCTTTTCTCTCTTCAGGTCTATTTCCGCTTTGGCCATTTTGACCATTTCTAATTCCTTGTTCGTTTCCTTTTCCAAAACCATTTTGTCTATCTTCTGGTTTTTTCATTTCAGCAAGAGATATCGTTACTGAATTTTCAGAGATAGCAGTAATTTTTCCAAATATCTCATTTTCTGGTCTTTCAGGTCTTTCGCCCATCTGTCTTTCTTGACCTACTTGGTTATTTACTCCTTCTGCAAATGAATTAAATGCTATAGAGCTAACTCCTAATATTGAAGCTACAGTTAATGCTAAAATTTTCTTTTTCATAATTTATTTCTCCTTCCATAACTTATCTATTAAATATCGTTTTTTTTAAATACTTAAAGATAACTTTTTGAAACTTTTCGTTTCATGTAGAAAGTATAAATAATTATTGTTAATTTTCAGAGAAAAAACCTTGAATTTTCTATGAACAAAAGTTCTATTCCGTAGGGGCGAGCTATGCAATCCCTTTATCGTAGGGGCGAGCACTGCGAGCCCTCTTCCAATAATGGCGAGCATTGTAAACCCTCTTCCCGTAGGGGCGAGCACTGCGAGCCCTTGTTAACAAATTTATGGCAAAAGTATTGACAAATACTATAATTTTGATATAATTATATAAAATATATACAATATTGCGTGTAAAACGCTATAAATATTAATATGATTTTATATTATTGGAGGTCATTATGGTAAATGTAAATATAAGAATGGATAACGACTTAAAGGAGCAGTTTGCAGATTTCTGCGACAATATAGGGCTTAGCATGTCAAGCCTCTTTAATGTGTTCGCAAAAAAAGTAGTAAAAGAGAAAAAGGTACCTTTTGATTTAACTTACAACGAAGATCCATTTTACAGCGAGTCAAATATGAAGTGGCTAGAAAAATCCATAAAACAACTAGAAGAGGGAAAGGGTCATGTCCACGACATTATAGAGGTGTAATATGGCAGAAAAAATATGGTCAGATGATGCTTGGCATAGTTATGTAGAATGGCAAACTGATAATAAAAGAATGTTAAAAAAAATAAATGATTTACTTAAAGACATAGAACGAAATGGTGCAGCAAAAGGCATAGGAAGTCCCGAACCATTGAAAGGTAATTGGTCTGGATACTATAGCAGAGAAATTAATGAAAAAGATAGACTAGTATATAAAATGATTGATGGAAAAATTTATATCGCTCAATGCAAAGGCCACTACGACGACAAATAAAAATGCTAGGTGAAAACCTAGCATTTTTGCTATAGTTATATTCTGTTATTTATCGAACTTTTGTTATTTTTAACAAATTTGTTATATCCTCATTCATTTCGCTTGCTTTAATCTCAAAATAATAATACTTATTTCCTTGATAATCCATAAACATAAATCTATATTCTGTTGTATTTTCAAAGTATTCTGTCTTTTTATAATTAAGTATTGTTTGTCTTGCTGCTCCATAACAACTCGCAATACCAGCAAATGCTGTGTCGGAAATAAAAAAATCTGCTCTATATTCTTTAGGTCTTTTTAAATAATACATTTCAGCTGAATTAAGTTTAAAATTATATTTTTCAGGTATACAATTAATTAATACTGCATCTAATTCTTTTGCTCGTTCGAAACTAGCACCACAAGCTGTTAAAAGCAAACATATAATAAATATTATGGAAATTATTTTTCTTTTCATATTTTCCTCCTCTTTTTTCGCCCCAAATAAAAACTCGCAGGCAGAGCCCACGAGCGAAAAGTGAGCTCTTGCTGCGAGACAAGATATCAATACTCTAACCGAGTTAATATAAAGCTCACATTTTACCAAATGTGATACTCGGTTAGGTAACACAAAGTTTGCACAAAAAGTGCAATAAAAAATTGATATCTTTCTCGCATTTATGATTTTATCATAACTATAATTATTTGTAAATAAAAAATGGCAAGCATATTGATAAAAACATTGAAAATATGTTATTATTCTTTATTATAAATAAACTTAGGGGAAACGATATGAAAAACTGTCTCATAGTAATTGATATGCAAAATGATTTTATCACAGGCTCTCTTGGCTCTAAAGAAGCCGTGGCGATAGTTCCACGTGTAAAAGAAAGAATTGAAAAAGCTATAAAAGATGGCGAAGACATTTATTTTACAAAAGACACTCATTACGAAAACTATATGGACACCAAAGAAGGCGAATTCCTCCCTGTAAAACATTGTATAGAAGGATCTTCTGGCCATGACATTTGCGATGAGCTTAAGCCTTTTGAAAAAAATGCAAAAGGAATATTTACCAAAAATACTTTTGGCTATAAAGATTTCCCAAACTACCTTGCGGATTACGATAAAATAACTATCATAGGTCTTTGCACTGACATCTGCGTAGTAAGTAATGCTATGCTAATCAAAGCGTTTTATCCTGAAAAGAATTTCGTGGTTGAAAAAGAATTGTGTGCTGGAACAAGTGTCGAAAATCATGACGCTGCATTAAAGGTTATGAAAGCTTGCCACATAGTTATTTCTTAATAGGTTTTTAACATTTATAAAGGTTTTGTCAAAGTTTCCATTAACCCGAGTTTGACGCATTTAACCTACTTTCTTCATTTTTTCTTAATACTAAACTCTTGATTTTTTTTTCTAATGTGCTATCATAATAAAGTAATTTTTAAGGAGGCGTTTGGCAAATGAATATCACAGATGTAAGAATCAGAACAATGGAAAAAGAAGGCAAGATGAAAGCAATTGCAGCTATAACTATCGATGGAGTATTCGTAGTTCACGACATCAAAGTTATCGAAGGTGACAATGGTTTATTCATCGCAATGCCATCAGTAAAGAGAAAAGATGGTGAGTTCAAAGATATTGCTCATCCAATTAACTCAGAGACTAGAGAAATGATTCAAAAGACAATCATCGACAAGTACAATGAGGTACTTGCTGCAGGACCACAAACAGTTTAATAACTCATTGTCAGGTCTTAAAATAGAAGTAGGCTTCGTGCCTACTTTTTTTGTACATCTTAATTGTAGGGGCGAGCACTGCGAGCCCTTTTGAAATATTTTCAATATTGTGATAATATATTGACTATGATTAATCACGACGACACAATTTGCGCAATTGCCACAGCTCTTAGTCCTGCTGGCATCGGCATCATAAGAGTTTCTGGTGATAAGGCAATAGACATTGTCTCATCTATTTTTGTGAATAAAGATAGACATAAAGTTGACATAAAAGAAACACACAAAATTTATTACGGTTATATTTTTGATAGAGCAAATGATAATTTTATTGATGAAGTTTTGATTTTAACTATGCTTAAACCAAAATCATATACAGCTGAAGATGTAGTTGAAATACAGTGTCACGGCGGTCTACTCGTTCTAAAAAATATTTTAAATCTCTTAGTTGAAAACGGTGCAAGGATTGCAGAGCCAGGAGAGTTCACTAAGCGAGCTTTCTTAAATGGGCGTATTGATTTGTCTAAGGCTGAATCTGTTTCAGACATAATCATGTCTAAAAATGATTATGCCTTAAAAGCAAGTTTTAATCAATTAAAAGGAAATCTCTCCGAAAAATTAAATTCTTTTAGAAAAGAATTATTAGAGTCAACTGCATTTATAGAAGCCTGCCTTGATGACCCAGAACATATGTCTGTTGAAGGTTTTAAACCAAAACTAAAAACTCAATGTGAAAATATTATTAACGAACTAACAACTATTATAAAAAATTATGACAACGGCAGACTCATAAAAGAAGGTGTAAACACCGTTATCCTTGGTAAGCCAAATGTCGGAAAATCAAGTCTCCTAAACACTCTATTAAACGAAGACCGCGCAATCGTAACCGACATCGCTGGCACAACTCGCGACACTATAAAGGAAAGTATTAATTTAAATGGCATTACTTTAAATATTATCGACACCGCCGGAATAAGAAATGAAAATAATATCGACACAGTAGAAAAAATCGGAATTGATAGAGCAAAAAATGAAGCAGGTAAAGCCGATTTAATTATTTTAGTTCTTGACTCATCTAAGCCTCTCGATAAAGATGACGAAGAGCTTATTTCACTCTGCAAAACCCTAAACAAGCGTACTATAACCTTACTAAACAAAGCTGACATCACAGGAAAGGACAACATTAACAAAACCGTAGGGGCGGATATCATCCGCCCGAGCGAACTCTGCGATCCCCTTATCTCATTCTCAACAAAAACTAAAGAGGGTCTAAGCGAACTCACCACCACCATAGAAAAATTGTTCATCAACAAAGAACTCGACTTCAATAACGAAATATTTATTTCAAACGAAAGACAACTTCAATCAATAAAAAATGCAAAAACTTCTCTTCAAAATGTTTTATCTTCTATAGAAAACAATATGCCAGAAGACTTACTCACAATTGACTTAACTGATTCCTACACACATCTCTCTCAGGTCCTTGGCATAGAAGTTACTGACGATTTAGTCAACGAAATTTTCTCAAAATTTTGCATGGGAAAATAATCTTTTAATTTCCACTTTTTTATTCTACACTTAGCATTTTTATGCTATAATATAATCATAAAAATTTTTAAGAGGGGGACTTTTATGTCAGTAAATTTTTTAATTGTCGGCATTGTTATTTTGTACTTAATCGTAATGCTCCTCATTGGTTACTATTCATCAAAAACTGTTAGTTCCAATGAAGATTTCATGGTTGCAGGAAGACGTCTTGGACCAGTTCTTATGGCAGGAACTCTTGCAGCAACAGAAATCGGTGGAGGCTCTTCACTCGGTGTTGTTCAAAAAGGTATGAACCCAAGTTTCGGACTTAACTCTACATGGTATATCATTGCAATGGGTCTCGCATTCATAGTTCTTACTTTCCTCGCACCAAAGATAAGAAACTCTATGGTTAAAACTGTTCCAGAGTATTTTCGTCGTCGTTATGGAAAAGCTGCTGGTGCTATCACAGCTATAATCATGTTTGTTCCTCTTATCGGTCTTACAGCAGGACAATTCATCGCATCATCTGTTATACTTTCAACTATGCTTGGTATTTCTTACCACACAGCAGTTATCATAGTTGGTATCGTTGTAACAATCTATGCAGTTATGGGTGGTCTTTGGAGTGTTACTCTCACAGACTTCGTTCAAGTTTTCTTAATCGTATTTGGTATGATCATTGCAATTCCATTTGCACTCAGTTTTGCAGGCGGTTGGGAAGCAGTTAAGGCAAATGTTGACCCATCAGCTCTCAAAATTGTAGGTCAAGGTCAAGGCTACGGTTGGAAATCAATCCTTTCTCTAACAATAATGTACATCGGTACATTTACAGTAGGACAAGAGGCTGTATCAAGATACTATGCAGCAAGAGATGGTAAAGCTGCCGTTCAAGGTTCTATATTAGCAGCAGTCATCAATTTCGTATTTGCATTTATCCCTGCAGTACTTGGTGTTATTGTTCTTGCTCTTATCAATATGGGTAAATTC
>JAFWVX010000024.1 GCA_017523785.1 Lachnospiraceae bacterium | reverse complement strand
TTTGAGAAAGAAAATATTAATACTTTAACATCCGATGGTGAATTTATGCTTACGATTTTGGCATCATTTGCTCAATCTGAATCGGAAAACATAAGCAGCAATTGCAGGTGGGGCATAAGAAAAAGAATGGAGCAAGGGATAATTAGTCATAAAGATTTATTTGGATATGATTATGACAAGAAGACAAAGAAGTATAGTATTAACAAAGAAGAAGGAAAGATAATAAAAGAGATATTTAAAAGGTTTAATAATGGCGAAACCTATACAGAGATAGCAGAAAAATTAAAAGAAAGAGAAATTAAAACAAGAAATGGTTTAGATATTAATTATTTAACAGTTAGAGATTTTTTGAAGCAAGAGAAGTATGCTGGTTATACGATTACATTAAAAAGATATGTTTGCGACTCATTAACTCATAAAGCAAAGAGAAACAAAGGCGAAGTTGCGAAATATAAAATTGATGGAACTCATCCAGCAATAATAAGTAAAGAAGAGTTTGAAAAAGCACAAGAAAGAATTAAATATATAGCTGAGCACAAGGTCGAGTGCCATAAACAAAGTAAGTGGTTTACAGGACTTGTTAAATGTCCGGTTTGTGGAAGGTCAATGATAGTATACAATAGTATTTTTCTTAGATGCATAGGAGCCTGCAAATATCGAAATTGTGACAACAAGCAAACATTAAAAATAAGTGAATTAGAAGAAGTATTAAAAGGTTTAGATAAATCAAAAATTGAGAAAATAATATTTAAAAAAATAAGATTAAATAGATTTAGTAGAAAAGGAATAAAGCCAGGGGAACAACCTGATAGAAATATAAGGAAGGAGGACTTTGAAATAATATGGAAGCACTAATAGCACCTAAGGTTACGGCAAAGAATGTCACTATAATTCCAAGGACAGTCGATAACCTTAAACTTACGCCAATTAAGTCTTTAGTAAAGAAAAAGGTGGCAGCATATGCGAGAGTTTCAACCGATATGGAAGAGCAAGCCACATCTTATGAGGCACAGGTTGACTACTATGAAAATTATATAAAGCGGAATAAAGAGTGGGAGTTTTGTGGTATTTATGCAGATGAAGGACTGTCTGGCACATCGATAAAGAAAAGAGATGGATTTAATCGAATGATAAACGATGCACTTGCTGGTAAGATAGACCTTATAATTACAAAGTCCATCAGTAGATTTGCAAGAAACACTGTTGATAGTTTAACGACTATAAGAAAACTAAAAGAGAAGAACATAGAAGTATTCTTTGAGAAAGAAAATATAGGAACACTTGATGGCAAGGGTGAGTTGTTATTAAGCATAATGTCATCAATTTCGCAAGAAGAATCAAGGAGCATATCACTTAATACTACGTGGGGCATTCGTAAGCAGTTTGCAGATGGTAAAGTTAAAATGGCAACTAAGAACTTCCTTGGATACGATATGGTTGATGGTAAACTTGTAATTAACAAGAAACAAGCAGAAGTTGTAAAGTTCATTTATAGGATGTTTATTGTAGGGAACTCGATATATAACATTAAAAAAGAACTCGAAAGAAATGGCATACCATCTCCTGGTGGTTCTAAAAAATGGAGTGTAACCACTATTAAATCGATATTAACAAATGAGAAGTTTAAGGGTGATGCACTTTTACAAAAGCAATACACGGCTGATTTCTTAACTAAAAAGAGAAAATACAATAAAGGCGAGATACCACAATACTATGTAAGTGATGACCACGAAGCCATAATTGACAAGA